>LJHR01000030.1 GCA_001296005.1 alpha proteobacterium AAP38
CTTGAGCCAGGCTGCCAACTTGTCGGCGAACGGGTCCAGCTTGCTGGGTCGCTCCGGCACTGAGAAGTTCGGCTCGATCGTCCCGGCGTTCAAGTACTTTTTGATGGTGTTTCGCGACAGACCGGTCCGGCGCGCGATCTCCCGGATCGCCACCTTCTCCCGCAAAGCCAAACGGCGGATGACATTCAAAAGCCCCATGTGGATCACTCCAGTGCCCCCCGTCGCTCAACGCGCCGGGGGAAGGGTCACATGGGTCAATTCTCGATGGAAATAAGCCGCCATCCCGGGTCAGTTCCGCGTGGAAATTAACAACCGATGATCTTCCACTCCGCATCCGTTAAATCACCACGCATCAACTGACCTCCGTAAAGGTAAGCGTTGAATCACGTCACAAAACGTTTGGGAAGGATTTTGTCAACAGGACCTCGCTTCATCGGGGCCAATATGGCTCAACATGCAGAGCGGACATTCGTATAACTTACACAAAGGTCCGTTCTTGGGAATGAAAGATGAAGCACCAGCCATTTCGACAGATCATTGAAACGCATGGTGTTTCCTGGGTCCTTGCATCACTGCTTGCTGCCCTGGCGCAGTTTCGGATGATCGGTAGGGTCATCGGCGTCCAGTATCAGGACTCCATCGCCGCTACGCGAGGGGTGCTGGACGGCCTGCCGCACTGGCAGGTCTTCCAAAGCCGGGTATTCGGACCCTGGATTGTCGATATGCTGACCGGGCTGACCGGCAGCTTTGAGACGGCCCATATGCTGTACACCATCACCGCCTATTTTCTGGCCGGGCTGGCCATGCTGGTGGTGGCACATCGCCATTACGGGGCGAAATCGGCCTGGATCGGCTTTCTGTCGTTCCAGGCCCTGTGCCTGATCCTGATCAACAGTCGCTGGCATTATGTTTGGGACGGGGGAGAACTGCTGACCTTCACCCTGTTCTGCCATTTCGTTCTGGCGGGGAAGGATTGGTGCTGGTTGGCGGGTCTGTTCGCCCTGTCGGTCCTGAACCGGGAAAGCGCCTTTTTCATCGCCGCCTGGATGGTCCTCGACCCGCTGCTGACGGCTGTCCTGGACAAAAGCCTTCCCCGTTGGCCCATGATCATCGCAGGGCTGGCCTGTCTGGCAGCCGGTGCGGCGTTGACGCAGTTCCTGCGTACGACCTTGTTGAAACGGGAGATCGGGCCGGACCTGTTTGGCATGCCGGAACTGGCGGGACGCAGCTTCCATCCGCACATCCAGCTGAACATTGATTATCTGCTGGATGCCTTTCTGCTCCCGACGCAGGAATTCAACATCGTGATTGTCATCCTGCTGGTGCTGCCGCTGCCGCTGACCGTCCTGCTGTTCCGACGGCTGGGCCGCCGCTATCTCAGCCTGGGCCTGGCGCATGGCTTGATCGTGCTGTCCCTGCCGATCGTCGGAGTTCTTTCGGAAACGCGCGTGCTGTTCGACCTGACGCCCTTCATGGCCCTTGGCTTTGCTGCCCTGTGCCGGGAGGATGAGGGTCGTCCCGCGTGACAGACCGGATCAGGGCCGCGGCAGCCAGCCGGGCAGCGCCTGGAATTCCGTCTGGCGGCTGAGTGTGGGCCACAGGTCAGCCCAGCAGCATTCATGATCCTGCTCGGGGATTTCCAGTACGCGAGCAGGGGCCATTGCCGGCAGCCGCGCCATGAAGGCCCGCAACACATCCCGACCGACAATGGTGTCGCGCCCGCCCCTGATATGGATCTGCGGCAGGGTTCCCAGCGCCCGAGCCTTGTCCGCCGGGTTCAACGACCGGCTGAGCGGCGACAGCTGATGGTCCCGCACCCAGCTGTCCAGGTCTAGGTTGGCGGCGATGGTGACCAGGCCCGAAACGTCGGACCGCCCCGCCGCCAAAAGTGCCGCCAGTGCGCCGCCACCGGAATAACCGACCAACAGCAGCCGCTCCGCCCCGCTGTCACGTTTTAGCCGGTCCAGCGCCAGTCCGGCACTGTCCACCACTTCCAACGCCCATCGGGCACTTGTCCAATAGACAGGTTCGCATCCGCGCTGCCGGGGGTCATATTGACAGGGTCTTGCCAGCCAGGCGACGGGACCACCGCCCGGATGGGCCAGCGCCAGCCGCAAGGCCACCGGATCGACCGGCGTAGGGTCCTGCGCCGGTCGTGTCGGGCTGAGATAGGCCAGCCCGTCCCCTTCGATATAAACCACCAGAGGCGCGGTGGCATCCGTCACCGCCAGCAGCGGGCGGCCGGCAGCGGACAGGTCGAACGGGCCGGCCGGAAGGCTTTTCCAGCGCCACCCAGCAGCGGCCACCAGGGCCGGCGCCAAACCCTGCCGTTCCTGAAGGGCGCAACCAGGCAGCCAAAGAGCCAGCAGGGCCAGCACGGCCAGCCGGTTGGCCCACCCGTTCATGCCGGCCGCTTTCCCGGTCCGGCGGCGCGCAATTCGGCCAGCGCGCCAGCCACCTTGCGCACCAGCCCCGGCCAGTCACCCCAGGCGGGCTGGCGGAACAGGCGGACTGACGGATACCAGGGCGTATCCTCACGGTTCAGCAGCCAGCGCCAGTCGGGCAGGAAAGGCAGCATCACCCAGGCCGGCCTGCCCAGGGCGCCCGCCAGATGCACGGGCGAGCTGTCGACGGAGATCAGCAGGTCCGCGACGGTCAGGATGGCGGCCGTATCCTCGAAATCCCGGATCTCGCTGCTCAGCCCGATTATCTTCATGCCCGGCGGCGGTTTGGCCACATCCCCCTCGCTCGGGCCCTTCTGGATCGACAGGAAGGTCACCCCCTCCTGTGCCAGCGGTGCTAGAGAGGCCAGGGTCATGGACCGGTTGGCATCGTTGAAATGGGTGGGCCGTCCGGCCCAGACCACCGCCACCTTCAGTCCCCCTACCCCGGCCAGACGCTTACGCCAATGCTGCACGCGGGCCGGGTCGGGCGACAGGTAGGGGATGGTGCCCGGCAGGTCCGACAGTTTCAGGCCCATCACCATGGGCAGGCTCATCATCTCGCAATGCAGGTCGAAGGCAGGCGGCAGTTCGCCGCGCAGGGTC
This sequence comes from alpha proteobacterium AAP38, assembly GCA_001296005.1. Lineage (GTDB taxonomy): Bacteria > Pseudomonadota > Alphaproteobacteria > Azospirillales > Azospirillaceae > Niveispirillum. The sequence goes on from LJHR01000030.1 coordinate 3,048, forward strand.
AGGGCGTCGAAGCCGCCCATGCGGGTTGCCAGGCTGTGCGTCTCGTGATTGACCTCCAGGATCACCTGAGCGCCGCTGCGGGCCTTGGCCCAGGACACCATGCGCATGAACTGGAACGTGTCACCATATCCCTGTTCATCATGGATCAGCAGCACCTTGCCCGGAATGGGTCGACCGTCCCAACGGGGCAGCTGCACCTTGCGCTCGATGCGATAGGTATGGTTAAGGCTGTATCGATAGCTGTATTCGCGCCAGCCGCGTTCATACTCCCCCAGCGCCAGCAGAGATTCCGCCAGATCGAAACGGGTGGAAACATGGCCGGGCAGGGCATCGACCAGCATTTCCTGCACACGTGCCGCTTCCGCAATCCGGCACTGTACGCGCAGCGCCTGGGCGAGAAAGGCCCAGAGCGGGGCGGGGCCACCGCCATTGGAGAGAAGCGGCGCGACCATCGCCTCCACTTCCGCCCCGCGCCCGGCGGCCAGCAATGCCGGCGCCTTCAGTTCGATCTCTTTAAAGTCCATGGCATGATCTCTGCTGCGTGCCAGTCGCCATGCGACCGGCCATCACCTGATAGAACCAGCCCCAGGCGTCGGCTTTCACGCCACCGGCTCGCTGGCGGCCTTGGGCTTGCGGGCGGTGCGCCGGGGTTTGGCCTCGGCATCAGGCGCCGACGCCGTCAGCAGCTCCTGCGTCCCCAGTGCTGCCAGCAGCGGTGCCAGATACGGCGCAAGCCGCCGGGCCCGGCCGACACTGCCGGTGAAGATCGGCTCACGCGCCTGATTGACGCTGGCTGTGCGGATGATGCGTCTCGTCTTGTGGAATTCCAGACAGGCCGGTTCCCATTCCAATCCCAGGAAGGCGATCAGGCGTCGGGCCTGCGGTTCGAAATCACTGACCAGCGCTTCGTAATCGATTTCCAGGAAGCGGTCGGGCGGCAGGACGGCACGCCAATGCGCCATCAGCTGCTCATAATCGCCATGGAACCGGCCCAGCTCGGTCAGGTCATAGGTAAATTGCTGTTCGCGGGTGAACAGCTTGGTATAGCAGGACAGGCAAGTATCGGCCGGGTTGCGGCGGACATGGATGATGCGGGACTGGGGCATCGCACGGGCGATCAGGCCGGCATAGAAGAAGTTGGACGGCATCTTGTCCACGAACCGCCGCCGGCCATTGGCCTGTGGCCGCACCCTGCTCAGATACTGCTCGCTGAGACCGGCCAGTTCCGCCGGCCCCATCCGTTCAAGGATGGCCGGATAGGGGCCAAGGCGCCCGACAAGCTGGCTCAAGGTGGACAGCTCACCCCCACCCTGTACCTGGCTGTGGGTGGCCAGCACCTGTTCCACCAGCGTGGTGCCCGACCGCGGCATGCCCACCACAAAAACGGGCAGGTCGGCATCGGCCCCGGCTTCGGCGAAGCCGGACGGATCAAAGGCGCTGGCCGGGAAGGCAGCGGAAATGGCCTGCAGCCAGCCGCTGACGTCGTCGGGATTATAATTGATGGTCGCGCGTTTCAGCCGGTTGCCTTCCGCGAAATGACGGAAGGCGCCGTCGGTCTCGCCCGTATCCAGCAATGCCTTGCCCAGGGCGAAATGCAGCGCGATCCGGTCGCCCGGTACCTCAATCCCGCCAGGGGTCAGCAGGGCCGCCATGCTGGCGATGGCCGGATCACCGGCTTTGAAGGTGACAAGGTCGGCCAGATTGAACCAGGCCGCCACAGACCGCGGGAAACTGGCCAGGACCTGCTCAAACGCGGCACGGGCGGCGTCCCGCTCACCAACTTCCATCAGGCAGATGCCGCGATTGACCAGCGCCTTTTCCAGCGCCAGTCCGGGCAGCTTCGTCGCCTTGTCATAGGCAGCCAGGGCGTCGGCCGTCCGGCCCAGGGCCTGCAGCGCCTCGCCCATGGCCACCAGCGCCTCGCCATTGTCAGGCGCGAAGGTCGCGGCGCGGCGGGCAGTGTCCAGCGCCTCCTCCAGCCGCTCCAGGCGACGCAGGGGCACGCTGCGCACCACCAGCGCGCCCACATGCTGTGGCTGGAACGACAGTAGCTTATCGATCCAGCGCAGCGTTTCCTCGTCATTGCCCCGCGACTGTTCGGCGGCCGCAGCATTTATATAGGCGTCGGCCAGGCGCGGATTGATGTCGATCGCCTGCCGCGCATAGCGGACGGCCAGATCCTGCTGGCCCAAATCGGTGAGCAGATTGGACAGGTTGCTCAACGCTTCGGCATAGGTGGGCACCAGCTGCAGCGCCGCCTCGTAATGACGGCGAGCATCATCCAGGCGACCCAGGCGCTTCAACGTGTTGCCTAGGTTGTTCTGCGCCTCGGCATATTCTGGCTTCAGCATCACCACCTGTTCCAGACAGGTTAGGCTTTCATCAAGCTTACCGGCCTCCTGCAGGATGATGCCCAGATTGTTCCAGCCGGCAACCAGTGTGTGGTCGATGGCGATGGCACGACGTCCGGCCGCTTCGGCATCCGCCAGCCGGCCCGCCTGCCGGCACATCTCCGCCAGATTGCTGAGATAGGTCGCTGGAACGCGCGGTGCCTGGCAGGCACGCTGAAGATGGTCGATGGCCACGGGCAGATTGCCATAGGCATGGGCCATCAGTCCCATCAGGTGACTGGCATCCGATTGGCCCGGCCAGATGGCCAGGACGTGCTGACACAGCCGCTCGGCCTGATCGGCCTGGCCGGCATTCCAGTGCGCATGCGCCTGAGCCAGCGCCTGCTCCATTGATATCTGCTGCTGCGGAGGGGAAGTGTTGTTCATGGGACGGGCAGCCTATTTGGCGGAAACGGTCTTCAACGCGTCGGAAAGGCCCGCCATCCGGACGGGAACATCGACAGGGCTGTTGTTGGCAAGAACATAATGGGCCATCAGCACGGTGCCGGCCGTAAATTGCTTGAGCGCATCCTGGTCCATTTCCACGGCGGCAAGGCAACTGCCCGCATCACAGGAGTTGAACGGGAGGGCGATCGGCTTGTTTTTGTCCAGCGTCAGCGTCAAGCCGCCCGGCAACCAGACACCCGGTGGCGCCGCCACGATCAGGCGCGGCATGCCCTGCGGCCCGATATAGCCGATACGCACATGCAGGAGAACGAGGTTCTGCGGCTGGGCGATGACGAACTGTTCAGCATAACAAGTATCGACGCCATCCTGATTCTTGGCACACGCCTTGGCCCACAGTGGACCGGCCTCCTTGCCCGCAGCCTGCTCAGCCGCCGCCGACGCTGTCGATGCAGGCGCTGTCGGGTTGCGTCCCCGGCCTACGGCGATCGACAACAGGACGGCTGCCCCAATGACGGTCGCCATGGCGAGAACGGTCAAGACCAGTTTCCGGTGTGAGGGGTTCAATTCCACCATCGTTTCCATCCCAAGTGCGATGTTTCCGGGAGTATAGCCCCGTTTCCAGGCATCAGTTGCACCGACTGAGCCGATACGGCAGGTGCATCGGGATAGGCGCAGCGTCGTGAACATGGCAACGGATCTGCCGATGGGACATCGGCAGATCCGCAGCTTCGTTCACTTCCATCAGCGCCATTCGTCCCGATACCCGGATCAGAAGCGGAAGGTCGTCCGTACCAGGACGGTGTTGCTCAGATACTTGCTGCGCAGTTCCCCGCCATATTCAATACGGAAGTCGACACTGTCGCTATGGGCCACGGTGGCGCCAAGTCTCACTATCACACCATCGGCGGCCGGCCGTTCGGTGGTGCTGGAGAAGGTCACGCCGGCAAGGACGCCCGTCGTGGCGATCGGTCCCTTCAGGTAATCATGCACCCAGCCCGCATCCAGGTCGATGGTCGTCGGCCCCATGAAGCTGCCGAACGTCGTCTTGGCCTGCACGCCCAGTTCCTGGGTCACCGCATCCGTCCGCACCTTCATGACCGCCAGATTGACCACGTCGGCGCCTGTTTCCTCATAAGCGTGGTTGACCAGCCGCACGGCCCGCAGGCTCAGCTTCGGCGTGACCACCGTATCACCCAAGCGGAACAGGTCGTAGCCGATATCGGCCTTGCCCAGATACTGCTCACCGCCATAATTCGCCCGGGCTTCGCGCTTCAGGAACAGGACATAGCGCTTCTGATCGAAGTCGTTGTAACCGGCCCCCAGCTGTCCACCGACCGACAGGCGGCTGTCCGCCCATTCCGGCCGCCACGTGGCATAGGATGTCAGCTGATAGGAATTGATCTTGGTGGAGCTGCCCGACATGGGCCCGCGACCGTCGGTGTTGCTGCGCATCCAGCTGAAGGCCATGCCGACCGCCAGATTGTCCGTGGCGAACCAGTCGACGCCCGTCAGCAGGCCACCGCTGTTACCCTTGTAGCCGGCGGCCGATGTTGTCGTGTCACGACGGACGCTGTTGCCCAGCAGTTCGCCCCAGATGGCACCCTTCTCGCTGGACGAACCGGCGGCAAGGCCCTTCTCACCCGTCACTAGGGCGTTAGACGCCACCTGCTGATGCTGACCGACGGCGGCCGATGCCGGGGCCGGCAGAACCACGGACAATTGCGGCGTCAACTGGTTGGGCGACAGCTGCGTGATCGCGGTCTGCTGTTCGGTTTGCGACAATTGCGACAGCGGCGTCAGCACCTGGGTCTGCACGGCGGCGGCCGACGGGCTGGTCGATGTCGCAATGGCCGCAATCTTGTCCAGCGCCGCACCGGTACCGATGGCGGCACCGCCGGTATCGACACCGACTTCGGTGAAATTGGACTGCAGCTTGACGATCAGGTCGTTGAAACCGCCGGCGGATACAATCGATGGGCTGATATTGAAGCCACCCGCCGTGAAGGTCAGGTTGCCCAGGGTGATGGCGCCTCCGGACCGCACGATCGTGTAGGAGTTGCCGGAGGTGAAGGCGGCCCCGGCCACCGGCGTCAGCGTCACCGTGCCCGAGGTCAGGGCTGAGGTGCCGCTGACCTGCAAGGAGCCATAGGCATTGTCGGAGCCGATGCCGAATACCAGCGCGCCAGCGCTCTGTGTGAAGCTGCCGGTGATGCTGATGGCGCTGTTGACCAGCAGCGTGGCCCCGGCATTGACCACATTGCGGGTGCCGACATCGATGGCGCTATTCAGCTGGGTGGTGCCCGACACAAAACGCACATCCGACAGTCGGTTGGTGATCCGCCCGACAGAGCCGTTCAGGCCCGTCAACACGCCCGGCGCCGTCGCCGACCCGCCGGCGATCAGCAGATCACGCGCCGACAAGTTGGTGATATTGCCGGCAATGGTACCGCTGTTGCTGAGCGTGCCGAGGCTGCCGCTGCCGGCGATGTAAAGCGCTGTGGCCGCACTCAGACTGCCACTGTTTGTCAGGTTGTCCAGCGCGCCGCCGACATAATTGTTGGCAAAGTTCAGGACGAGGTTGGTACCCGACGTGGCGCCGCTGGCTATAAGCCCGGTCAGGCTGTTGCTGACGGCGACCCCCGTATAGTTCGACCCGGTCCCGCCGGTCACCAGCGTCCGTTGCGATCCGGCCAGATAGTTGCCCGTAGCCGCTAGGCTGGTCGCAACCGTACCGCCGGTGATGCTGGCCGCACCGCTGACCGACAGGACATTGCCATTGACGTCCAGGCGACCCGCCGTCTGGCTGTAATTGCCGGTGACGGACATCGGTCCGGTCAGACGGACCGATGCCCCGCTATTGACCAGGGCCTTGCTGCCGACATTGACCGCGTCACCCAGCAG
>LJHR01000031.1 GCA_001296005.1 alpha proteobacterium AAP38
GGCGGGTCCCTCGGGACCCGCCGTTTTTCTTTTGGCGGGGATGGTGCCAATGGCTGTAACAAATGAAATATACAACAGTTGTCTGCTCGACAGATTTTGGATGGTTAAAGAGAAGTGAATTGGTACTTGTTTGGTTCAGTTGTTTTTTGTTTTGTCGTTGCAAAGATTTTTGCAAATTTGAAATCAATGGTGTTAAATATAACACGACCACTTGATTTGGATTCTTGGATGACGATTATTATTTGATCAACATGCTTCTGCGATGTCTCAATCGCGGCCTTACCACGCCCTCGCCATAGAAGAACCGGCGGGGCGCAATCGGAGAGGCATGCAATGACAAAGACGGACAGCAAGACCATACGCGCGCTACGCGGACTTCTGATGCTGGGGGCGGCGGTCGGAATGACGGGCACCGCCATGGCCCAGGACCAGCTTGAAGAGATCGTCGTTACCGGTTCGCGCATCGCGCGCACCAACCTGAATTCCACGGTGCCGTTGAATGTGGTGGGCGAGACGGAAATCCGCTTCGCCGGTTTCACCAATCTGGCCGATGCCGTGTCCGCCGCGCCGCAACTGGCGCCGGCCCTGAATGGGCAGTCCTCGGGCGGCTTCCTGTTTGTGGGCGGGCAGAGCCGCGTCGATCTGCGCGGCCTGGGTACCAACCGCACGCTGGTGCTGGTGGATGGCAAGCGCCACATCACGGGCGCGCTCGACAGCTCCGCCGTCGATCTGAACACCATCCCGACCAGCATGGTGCAGCGTACGGAGATCATCACCGGCGGTGCGTCCGCCGTGTACGGTTCAGAGGCCGTGGCCGGCGTGGTCAACGTCCTGCTGCGCAAGGATTTCCAGGGTGTGGAAGTCGACAGCTCCTATGGCATCACCGAACATGGTGACGGGCAGGAGATGCAGCACAGTGCCGTGTTCGGCGCGAAATTCGACGAGGGCAAGGGTTATATCCTGGCCGGCGTGGAATATACCAAGGTCGATAGCGTCCTCGCTGATGACCGCAACTGGGCCAGCCCCGGCATCACCTTCAACACGCTGGTGACGCCCAATACCTCCATCCAGAACCCGAAGAGCCGTACGGGCCGTGGCGGTGTGTTCCGCACCCTGGTCGCCAATCCGGGCGCCGGTCCGCTGGCCGCCAACGCGCAGGCCGGCGTGTCGATCGATTTTGAGACGCGGTCGGTTCAGGGTCTGAATGCCAACTGTCTGGCCCCGCGTAACAACCCGACGGCTGCCACCCCGCTCTGCGATGATCCTTCGTTGGATTACACGTCGATCTATACGACGCTGCAGGGTGAGAGCGAGCGTCTGCTGGGCCGTGCCTATGGGTCGTACCAGATCAATGATTACGTGAAGATGACGGCGGAAATCGGCGCCGCCAGTGTCGACAGCTCCAACCCGCGCGCCCAGCCGGCCTTCACGGGCACGGCCTCGTTCCGTCACAATGTTCGTCGTGACAATGCCTTCCTGGCCGGAACCAGCGCGAACGCCGTCGAACTGCGTCGCATCTTCGACGCCAATGGCCTGACGGCGCCCACCGCGTCGGCGGAACTGTACCGTTTCACGGAAGAATTCGGTCAGCGCGTGATCGAACAGCAGCGCGACATGATCCGCACCGTGATCGGCTTCGAAGGCGATTTCGAGGCGGGCGACCGCACCGTCAAGTGGGACACCTACTACCAGTACGGCCAGCTGGACGGTAAGTCGCTGAACCGTGGTCAGTTCAACAAGGACCGCTATGCCCGTCAGCTGGATTCGGTGATCGATCCCGCCACGGGTCGCCCGATCTGCCGCGACCTGCTGTCCACCGACGCCGGTGTCCGCGCTGCCGCCGCCGGCTGTATCCCGTTCGACTGGTTGAACGGACCCAGCCAGGCCGCCATCGATTACTCCAAGGCGACCTCCGTCACCATCGGTCAGGCCAGCCAGCAGGTGGCCGCGTTCAACGTGACCACCGACCTGTTCGACCTGCCGGCAGGCCCGCTGGGCATCGCCGTCGGTGCCGAGTACCGCGAGGAGAAGTCGGATCAGGAAACCGACAGCGCCACCGCCCAGGGCCTGCTGTTCACCAACGCCATTCCGCGCCGCAAGGGTGGCTATGACGTTGCCGAATATTACGCCGAAGCGCTGGTCCCGCTGCTGTCCGACATGTTCCTGGCCAAGGAACTGACCCTGGATGGTGCCTATCGCTGGGCCGATTACAGCACGGTTGGCGGTGTCAGCCAGTGGAAGGTGGGTCTGGATTACACCCCCGTCGATGATATTCGCTTCCGTGGCACCTATTCGGAATCGGTGCGCGCCCCGAACATCATCGAACTGTATGCCCCCACGGGTGAGAACTTCACGGGCACGCAGCAGGACCCCTGCGACCGTTCCCGTGTCGCCACGCTGACCGGTGAGGCCCGAAATATCCGCGTCGCCAACTGCACGCGCGATATCCCCGGCTATAACGCCGCCACGTTCGACAGCAATATCGGCACGGGCCGTTCCTCCCTGCGCCTTTTGCAGGGCGGCAACGTCAACCTGAATGAGGAAACGGCAGAGACCTTCACTATTGGTACGGTCATTCAGCCGACCTTCCTGGATGGTTTCTCGGCCACCGTCGATTACTACGACATCAACATCAAGGACGCGATCAACCTGCCGGCCCTGTCGGGCGTGTTCCAGGCCTGCTATGACACGGCCGGCGGCAGCCCGCTTTGCCAGCTGATCGTGCGTGACCAGACCGGTGCGCGGACCAATGTCGTTGGCGGTGTCGACAGTGTCAGCCTGACCCAGTCCAACATTGCCAGCTTTAAGAACCGTGGCATCGACTTCTCGGTTGCTTATGGTTTTGACCTGAAGGACATGCTGGACGCGGCCAAGGATGACAGCCGTATCGACCTGAGCCTCCAGGGTACGCACCTGTTGCAGTACGATTTCGTTGCCCAGGCCGGGCAGGCGGCACGCAAGTATGCCGGTACCGCCGGCACCCCGTCCTGGAAGCTGTCGGGTACCGCCAGCTATTCCGACGATGTCTTCACCTTCGCCTGGACGACCCGGTTCGAAGACAATCAGGTGGCGGACGAAACCCTGCTGCCGATTGCCGATGGCCAGCCGCTGCCGCGTATCCCGTTCTACACGGGCGACGTCTGGTACCATGATGTCCGCGTGCTCTATAAGGTCACGCAGGATCTGGTGCTGCGCGCCGGCGTGCAGAACGTGATGAATGACCGTCCGCCGAACCACCCGACGGTCTATCAGGGTACCGGTAGCGCCACGTCCGGCAACTGGGACAATCGTGGCCGGTTCTTTTACGCCGGTGTGAATGTGAAGTTTTAAGTTCAAGGGCAGGGGCGGACCCACGCCGCCCGCTGTTTCCATCTTTCAGGCCGCGACCTTCCGGGTCGCGGCCTTTTTTATGCAACGATGCCGCGCAGGATCAGGTCGCGGTGCAGGGTGGCCACCTGTTCCGCGGATTTGCGGCCTGACGGCTGGTACCAGGAGCAGATGCCGGTCAGCATGGATAAGATGGCATAGGCCGCGATGGTCGGTTCATCCACGCGCAGCGACCCATCCGCGCCCCCCCGGCGCAGGATGTCGATCAGCACGCCCTCATACTGCTTGCGCAGGCCCACGATCACCGAATGGTTGGGGGCTTCCAGGCTGCGCAATTCCGAATTGGCGATGAACACCTGCTCCCGCCGGGTGATATGATACCCGACATGGAAGGCGATGAAGGCTTCAAGCTGCGCCAGGGGTGCGGCCCCCGCCGGTACCGCTTGTTCCACCTCCGCCAGCAGGGTGGTCATATGGTCATGGACCAGATCGAACAGGATGTCCTGCTTGTTGCGGACATGGTTGTAGAGCGACCCCGGCTGGATGCCGACGGCGTCGGCCAGCTGGCGCAGCGTGATTGCCTCATACCCCTTGCGATAGATCAGGGTCAGCGCCGCCTTGCGGATCGCTTCCATGGTTTTCGGCCCATGGCTGCCGGCGGTACGGGCCATCAACGGCCTCTCTTCATTGACAGAATCATCCTTGGCGCAAACTGCGGCGGGGAAGGGGGTGCCGTCAACCGGAATTCACGCATGCATCCTGCGGCGAGGCTCGCAGGATTCCTTGTTGAAATGGCCAATAAAAAAACGTATGACCGTTTCTATAAACGCCCCTGATCCGGGCTGACAATCAAGAGAGGATGCCCCGCACATGCTGCGCAACAGCCTGCCCCTGTTCGATTTCGGCCTTGGTGAGACGGCGGACGCGCTGCGCGATGCCGTGGCGTGCTTTTCGGCGGATGAGATTGCGCCGCGCGCGGCGGAGATCGACCGCACCGATCAGTTCCCCATGGACCTGTGGAAGAAGATGGGCGACCTGGGTGTGCTGGGCGTGACAGCGGAAGAGGAATATGGCGGTGCCGGCATGGGCTATATCGAGCATATGGTGGCGATGGAGGAAATCTCCCGCGCCTCGGCTTCGGTCGGCCTGTCCTATGGCGCGCATTCCAATCTCTGCGTCAACCAGATCCGCCTGAACGGCAATGCCGACCAGAAGGGCCGCTACCTGCCCAAGCTGATCAGCGGCGATTTCGTGGGCGCCCTGGCGATGAGCGAGCCGGGGGCCGGTTCGGACGTCGTGTCCATGCGCCTGCGCGCCGACAAGAAGGGTGATCGCTACGTCCTGAACGGCACCAAGATGTGGATCACCAACGGGCCAGACGCCGACGTCCTGGTCGTCTATGCCAAGACCGATCCCGAGGCTGGCCCGCGCGGCATCACGGCCTTCCTGGTGGAAAAGGGCTTCAAGGGTTTCTCCGTCGCGCAGAAGCTGGACAAGCTGGGCATGCGCGGCAGCCACACGGGCGAACTGGTGTTCGAGGATTGCGAAATCCCGGAAGAGAATGTACTGGGTCGCTTGAATGGCGGTGTCGGAGTGCTGATGTCCGGCCTGGATTATGAACGTGCGGTTCTGGCTGCCGGCCCGCTGGGCATCATGCAGGCCTGCATGGATGTGGTTGTGCCCTATATTCATGAGCGCAAGCAGTTCGGGCAGTCGATTGGCGAGTTCCAGCTGATCCAGGGTAAGGTGGCGGACATGTATGTCGCGCTGAATTCCTGCCGCGCCTATGTTTATGCCGTCGGTCGTGCGGCGGATGCCAAGCGCATCACCCGTAAGGACGCCGCCGGTGCCATCCTGCTGGCTGCCGAAAAGGCGACGCAGCTGGCCCTGGACGCCATCCAGATCCTTGGCGGCAACGGCTATATCAACGAATACCCGACGGGCCGCCTGCTGCGCGACGCCAAGCTGTACGAAATCGGCGCCGGTACCAGCGAAATCCGCCGCATGCTGATCGGGCGCGAGCTGTTCAAGGAAACGGCGTAACAGCTGACGCAATTTCTTTTCGTTACCCCTGTCGTCATCCCGGCGAAAGCCGGGACCCAGGGGCCCCAGGCACCACCATTTCCCCTTGCCACCAGCGACGCTGCCGAAAGGTTGGGCGCTTGGCCCCTGGGTCCCGGCTTTCGCCGGGATGACGGGAAAGGGGAAGAAACGATCGCGAGGCGCCCATGCCTGTCCTTCCCACCAACATCGACACGCGCAGCCCGGCTTTTGCCGAGAACGCGGCCTCCATGAAGGCGCAGGTGGATGATCTGCGCGCCACGATCGGGCGGATCAGCCTGGGCGGCGGGGAGAAGGCCATGGCCAAGCATCTGGCGCGTGGCAAGCTCAGCCCCCGCGACCGGGTACGCACCCTGCTGGACCCCGGCACCCCGTTCCTGGAATTCAGCCAACTGGCCGCCTATCAGGTCTATGCCGATGACGTGCCGGCGGCCGGCATCATCACCGGTATCGGGCGCGTCAATGGTCAGGAATGTGTGGTGGTGGCCAATGACGCGACGGTCAAGGGCGGCACCTATTATCCGCTGACCGTGAAGAAGCATCTGCGGGCGCAGGATATCGCGCGGGAGAACAATCTGCCCTGCGTCTATCTGGTCGATAGCGGCGGGGCCAACCTGCCCAACCAGGACGAGGTTTTCCCTGACCGCGACCATTTCGGCCGCATCTTCTATAATCAGGCCACGCTCTCGGCCAATGGCGTGCCGCAGATCGCGGTGGTCATGGGTTCCTGCACGGCGGGCGGTGCCTATGTGCCTGCCATGGCGGATGAAAGCATCATCGTCAAGAACCAGGGCACGATCTTCCTGGGCGGTCCGCCGCTGGTGAAGGCCGCGACGGGCGAGGTTGTGTCAGCGGAAGATCTGGGCGGCGGCGATGTGCATACCCGCATTTCCGGCGTGGCCGACCATCTGGCCAGCGATGATGGCCATGCCCTGGGCATCGCACGCCGCATCGTGGGCAACCTGAACCGGGTGAAGGCCCCGGAGGTTGATATCAAGCCGGCTCGCGAACCGCTCTACAGCGCCGACGATATCTACGGCATCATCCCCACCGACACGCGCAAGCCCTATGATGTCCGCGAGATCATCGCCCGTATCGTGGATGGCTCCGAACTGGATGAGTTCAAGGCCAATTACGGCACCACCCTAGTCTGCGGCTTTGCCCGCCTGTGGGGCATGCCCGTCGGCATCATCGCCAATAACGGCATCCTGTTCAGCGAAAGTGCGGTCAAGGGTGCGCATTTCATTGAACTGTGCTGCCAGCGCAAGATCCCGCTGCTGTTCTTGCAGAACATCACCGGCTTCATGGTGGGCCGCAAGTACGAGAATGCGGGCATCGCCAAGGACGGGGCCAAGCTGGTGACGGCGGTGGCCTGCGCCAATGTGCCGAAGATCACCCTGATCATCGGCGGCAGCTTCGGGGCCGGCAATTACGGCATGTGTGGCCGCGCCTACAGCCCCCGCTTCCTCTATATGTGGCCCAATGCCCGCATCTCCGTGATGGGCGGGGAGCAGGCGGCCACCGTGCTGGCCACCGTCCGTCGTGACGGGATGGAGGCTGCCGGCAAGGAATGGAGTGCGGAGGAGGAGGCTGCCTTCAAGGCCCCGATCCGCGACCAGTATGAAAAACAGGGCCACCCCTATTACGCCTCTGCCCGCCTCTGGGATGATGGTGTCATCGACCCGGCGGATACGCGGTCGGTGCTGGGCCTGTCGCTGTCGGCGGCGCTGAACGCGCCCATTCCGCCGGCGAAGTTCGGCGTGTTCCGGATGTGATGGGGGCGGCCATGATCCTGACCGATATTGACGCGCGCGGGGTGGCGACCGTCACCCTGAACCGCCCGGAAATCCACAATGCCTTCAACGATGAAGTCATTGCGGAATTGACCCGCATTTTCCGCGATCTGGGGGCGAACCCGGTTGTGCGCATCGTGGTGCTGCGCGGTGCGGGCAAAAGCTTTTCCGCCGGGGGCGACCTGAACTGGATGCGCCGCATGGCCGGCTATAGCCGGGTGGAGAACCTGACTGATGCCCTCGGTCTGGCCACCATGCTGCGCACCCTGAACGAGTTGCCGAAACCGACCATCGCCGTCATCCATGGCCATTGCTTTGCCGGTGCTGTGGGGCTTGTCGCGGCTTGCGATATCGCAATCGCCGCCGATCCGGTGCAGTTTGCCCTGACAGAGGTGCGGCTGGGCCTGATCCCCGCCACCATCGGCCCCTATGTCGTGGCCGCCATGGGCGCACGCGCCTGCCGCCGCTACTTCCTGACCGCAGAGCGGTTTGGCGTGGCCGAGGCGCATCGGCTGGGTCTGGTGCATGAGGTGGTGGGTCAGGATGATCTGGACGCCGCCGCCGAACGCCATATCGACAATCTGCTGCTGGCCGGGCCAATGGCGCTGGGCGCGGCGAAGGATTTGATCCGCGCCGTCGATGGCCCGGTCACCGACGAAACGGTCGCCGATACTGCCGCCCGCATCGCCGATGCACGGTCGGGTGATGAGGGCCGCGAGGGCCTGTCCGCCTTCTTTGACAAGCGCAAGCCGGGATGGGTGAAATGAGCCGGATTTCGAAAGTCCTGATCGCCAACCGTGGCGAGATTGCCGCCCGCGTCATGCGCACCGCCCGGCGCCTGGGCCTGGGCACCGTCGCCGTCTTTTCCGATGCCGACGCCAAGGCCCTGCATGTGGCCAGTGCCGATCAGGCGGTGCATATCGGCCCGGCCCCGGCGCGTGAAAGCTATCTGGTCATCGACAAGATCATCGCGGCGGCTAAGGCCAGCGGGGCGGACGCCATTCATCCCGGCTATGGCTTCCTGTCGGAAAACGCGGCCTTTGCCGATGCCGTGGCTGCCGCCGGTTTGGTCTTCATCGGTCCGCCGGCCAGCGCCATCCGCGCCATGGGCGGCAAGTCGGAAGCCAAGGCCCTGATGGAAAAAGCCGGCGTGCCGCTGGTGCCGGGCTATCATGGTGAGGATCAGGACGACGCCCTGCTGGCGCGGGAGGCGAGCCGCATCGGCTTTCCGGTCCTGATCAAGGCATCCGCCGGTGGCGGCGGCAAGGGCATGAAGGTCGCCAGCAGTGCGGAAGAGTTCCCGGCAGCGCTCGCATCGGCCAAGCGTGAGGCCAAGGCCAGCTTTGGCGATGACCGTGTCCTGATCGAGAAGTATCTGGCCCGTCCGCGCCATGTGGAAATCCAGGTCTTTGCCGACAGCCACGGCAATTGCGTCTATCTGTTCGAACGCGACTGCTCGATCCAGCGTCGTCACCAGAAGGTGGTGGAGGAGGCCCCGGCCTCCGGCATGGACCCCGCCATCCGCGCCCGCATGGGACAGGCCGCGGTCGCCGCCGCCAAGGCCATCGGCTATGTCGGCGCCGGTACTGTTGAATTCCTTCTGGATACCGACGGCTCCTTCTATTTCATGGAGATGAATACCCGCCTGCAGGTGGAACATCCCGTGACGGAGAAGATCACGGGCCAGGACCTGGTCGAGTGGCAGTTGCGGGTGGCGGCGGGCGAACCCCTGCCCCTGACCCAGGAGCAGTTGACCATCAACGGCCACGCCATCGAGGTCCGGCTTTATGCCGAGGACCCGGCCAAGGGGTTCCTGCCGCAGACGGGCACGCTGGCGCATCTGCGCTTCCCCGAACAGGGCGAGCATGTGCGCGTGGATACCGGCGTGCGGTCGGGCGATGCCATTTCCATCTTCTACGACCCGATGATCGCCAAGCTGATCGTCTGGGACAAGGACCGCGACAGCGCTGTTCGCCGTCTGGAAAAGGCGCTGGCCGAGACGGAAGTGGCGGGCCTGAACGCCAATGTGCCCTTCCTGTCCGCCGTGGCGGGGCACCCCGGCTTTCTGGCCGCCGATCTGGATACACGCTTCATCGAGCGGTACGAGGCCGACCTTCTGCCCACGGCCACCGCGCCGGACGCGGCCACCCTGGCCCTGTTCAGCCTGGGCCTGACCCTGTCCCGCCGCGCCGGTGGCGGCGATCCGTGGGATTCCGTTGGCGGCTTTCTGCTGAACCTGCCCGCCACCGATCGGATCGAGTGGCAGGAAGCAGGCGAGGAGGGCGCGGCCCATAAGGTGGATGTCACCTGGACACGCGGCGGCTTTACCGTCGCCGCCGCCGGTGAAAGCCTGCCTGTCTCCGGCAGCCTGTCCGCCGATGGCACCCTGACGGCCACGCTGGGCGGCACGCGGGTCACGGCGCGCTGGGTCCGCTGGGGTGACCATGTCACCCTGTTCCATGCCGGGACCACGCGCACCCTGTCCCTGGTTGATCCGCATGCCGGCAAGCATGCCGATCATGGCGGCCATGGCCGCCTGACGGCCCCGATGCCGGGCAAGGTGATCGCCATCCTGGTGGAGGAAGGGGCCAGTGTCGCCAAGGGCCAGCCCGTCATCGTGCTGGAAGCCATGAAGATGGAACATACGCTGAAGGCCCCTGCCGACGGCAAGGTCACGCATCTGCGCTATCAGGTGGGTGATCAGGTCAGTGAAGGGGTTGAACTTGTCGGGTTTGAGGCTGCCTGACGGTAGGCGAGACATGCGCACTTGCATGAAAATGTCATGTGAGTGTGCATTCAACTTCGTTTCCCTTCGGACAAAAGGGGATTAGAGTTGATATCCAAGGCAGGCACGGTGAGGAACCGCCATGTTCTCTCGCAGGAAAATCCTGAGAGGACTGACCGCCGTCGGGACGCTTCCATTGTGGCGTCCGGCGCTTGCCCTTCCTGCGGCCTTCCGCATGGTCTATTTCGGGGATTTCGCCCCTTTCTCGCAGGTGGACGATACCGGTCGGGTGCGCGGCCTGTTTGTGGAGGCGGCGGAAACGCTCCTGCGCGAAAAGCTTGGCCAGGGGGTGGAGCATCAGGGGTTTCCCTGGGCCCGTGCCCAGGCCATGGTGCGCGGTGGGGAAGCGGATGGCTTCCTGACGGTGCCGACCACCGAACGTCTGTCCTACGTGCTGGCCAGCGCGCGGCCCGTCTTCACCTTTCCCATGTGCATCATCGCCGCCGCCGACAGTCCGCGCCTGACCGAATTGCATCAGGTGAGGCGGCTGGAGGATCTGCGGTCCTTCCGTGTCGGTCACTATATCGGCTCCGGCTGGGCCGATGCCAATCTGCGGCCCCTGGGACTGGATATCCAATGGGCGGCCGATCTGACGGGCGCCATGCGTCTGGTCGCCAATGGCCGTGTCGATGCGCTGGTCGACAATGCCGTATCCATGCGGGTACGGCTGGCTGCGCCGGAGTTCAATGGCAGGCTGGTGGAACTGCCCAATATCCTGGCCACACAGCCCTATCATCTCTGTATCGGTCGCAGTTCGGCCTTTGCCGGCCTGATGCCGCAGGTGAATGCCGTCCTGGCGCAGCGCCCGGTCAGCGGTGGCGGCGGGATTGCCAAGGCGACCTGACCCCATCACATCCCTTTCCCATCCTCACGGTCGAGTGATCATGCACGACATCCGCCTTGTCGAAGTGGGCCCGCGCGACGGGCTTCAGAATGAAAAGACCCTGGTGCCGCTGGCTACCAAGATCGAACTGGTGAACCGGCTATCCGCCACCGGCCTGTCGGTGGTGGAGGCCGGGGCCTTTGTCAGCCCGAAATGGGTGCCGCAGATGGCCGACAGTGCGGATGTGATGCATGCCATCACCCGCAAGCCCGGCGTCACCTATCCGGTCCTGGTCCCCAATGAGAAGGGGCTGGAAGCAGCCCTTGCCGTGGGTGTGACGGAGGTGGCGGTGTTCGGGGCCGCGTCGGAGGCGTTCAGCCAGAAGAACATCAACTGCAGCATCGCCGAAAGCCTGGACCGCTTCCGCCCCGTGATTGACCGGGCCAAGCTGGCGGGCGTGAAGGTGCGGGGCTATGTCTCCTGCGTCCTGGGCTGCCCCTATGAAGGGGCGGTTGATCCGGGCAAGGTGGCCGAGGTGGCGGCCAGCCTGATGGCCATGGGCTGTTACGAGGTCAGCCTGGGCGACACGATCGGCGTCGGCAACCCGCGCGCCGCCCGGTCCATGTTGAAACGCGTGGCCGAAGAGGTGCCCATGGGCCGCATCGCCCTGCATTTCCATGACACTTACGGACAGGCCCTGGCCAATATCCTGGCCTGTATCGAGTTGGGCGCGCGGGTGTTCGATGGGGCTGTGGCGGGGCTGGGCGGCTGCCCCTACGCCAAGGGCGCGTCGGGCAATGTCGCGACGGAGGATGTGCTGTACATGCTGAACGGCATGGGCCTGTCTACGGGCGTGGACCTGGAAGCGCTGGCCGTTATCGGCAACTGGATCAGCGGGGAACTGAACCGTCCCAATGGCAGCAAGGTGGGCCGGGCGCTGGCGGCGAGGGGTTGATACCAGTGGCATGAGTTTCTGACTCATGCCACTGGAGGCCGGAGACTGCCTGCCCGGCGCTCGTGCGCCGGAAACCAAGGCGGCGGAGGCCGCCGTCCGGCGATTAAGGGAACAACAAATCACCCCTTCACATAATCCAGCGGCAGTTCGGTCGTGTATTTCAGGCATTCCATGGAGAAGCCGGCGGACACGTCCGACAGGTTGGCTACCTTGATCAGGCGCTTATACAGCGCATCGTAACCGGCGATGCTGTCCACCATGAACTTCACCAGATAGTCGATGTCGCCCGACATGCGGTGAAGTTCGATCACCTCTGGAATCCGGCTGACCCCTTCGGAGAATTTCTGCAGCCATTCCTCTGAATGGGTGGCGGTGCGGATCAGGATAAAGCCGGTCAGGCCCAGGTTTAGCTTTGCCGGGTCCAGCAGGGCCACGCGCTTGCGGATAATTCCTTCATCCTCCAGCCGCTTGATCCGCCGCCATGCGGGGGTCTGCGACACACCGGCCCGTTCGGCGATTTCGGCGACGGAGCCGGACGCGTCTGATTGCAGGGTGGCCAGGATCTTGCGGTCGATCTGATCCAAAATCTTCTCCATTATGCGCAATAGGTAGAAGAAAATTACGACGTTGGCTGCAAGATACCACAAAGTTTAGACAAAAATCACCCGAAGCTGGTGATAGGCTTTCCTTGTTCTCGGCACCTGGAGGAAAGCCATGCTGCACCACCTGTTCACAGACCATCCGGCCTCTGTCGGTGAAAGCTATCTGGCCCATATGGGGCAGGCCTTTTCCTTCGGCTTTACGATGCTGTTCGCGGCGATTGCCTGCATCCTGCACGGATTCTTCCCCTTCCTGTTCGTGAAGACGGGCAGCAACACGATCCGCCGCCTGCATGAACGCATGGTCACCCACCGCGACCGCCGCACCATGATGGCGCCTGGGACGCTGGCCCGATGACCTTCGCCCCCTGGACCAGCCAGCAGACGCGCCATCCGCTGGTCCAGCGGGGACGGGATGTGCTGCCGGGTTTGCTGCTGGCCGCTATCGTGGCGCTGGCGGCGGCCCATATGTCGGCGTGGCAGGGTGGGCCGGTCATGCTTTACGCCCTGGTCTTCGGCATGGGGCTAAATTTCTTGGCGGCCGATGCCCGCTGCACCCCCGGTATCACCATCGCGACCAAACCGATCCTGCGCCTGGGCGTGGCTCTGCTGGGGGCCAAGGTGACGCTGGGCGATATGCTGGGCCTGGGTTGGGGCGCCGTGGCGCTCGCCGTGTCCGGCCTGCTGGTGACCCTGACGGGTGGCTATGTCATTGGCCGGATGTTGAAACTGCCGCCGGCGCATGCGTTGCTGTCCGCCGGCTCCGTCGCCATCTGCGGAGCATCTGCGGCATTGGCTATTTCCGCGGCCCTGCCGGCCCGCCATCAGGCGGAAAAGCCCACCTTGCTGGTCGTCGTCGGTGTTACCGCGCTGTCCACCATCGCCATGCTGGCCTATCCGCTGCTGGCCCGCCTGCTGGGTCTGGGGGAGGAACAGGCGGGCCTGTTCTTCGGGGCCAGCATCCATGATGTGGCGCAGGTGGTGGGTGCAGGCTACCTGATTTCCGACCACACGGCGGAGGTGGCGGCCATCGTCAAGCTGATGCGGGTGGCCTGTCTGGTGCCGGTGGTCATGGCGGTGGCCTGGATTTTCCGCGACCGTGCGGTGGATGGGGCAAAGAAGGCCAGCCTTCCGACCATTCCGCTGTTCCTGCTGGGCTTCATGGCGCTGGTGGCTGTCAACAGCCTGGGTCTGCTGCCGACGGTTGCGCTTGGCGTGATGGGTGAACTGTCGCGCGGCTGTCTGGTCGTGGCTGTGGCGGCGCTGGGCATGAAGACCAGCCTGCGCGATATGGCGGCCCTGGGTCCGCGCCCGGTGGCGGCCCTGGTGGGACAGACGGCGCTGCTGGCTGTCTTTGCCCTGGGTTTCATCGCTCTGGCCGGCATGTAAAAAGCCCTCCCGTCCTGGGACGGGAGGGGAGGACCGCCGTCAAATGGATCGGCGGTGGGAGACGGTTGAAAACATCAGTCGCTGGCAGGGCAAAGGGCCGGAGTTGCTGACTTCCAGCCCTCTTTTTGCTATGCTGTCCACATCAACGGCATAAACGCGTCCAACGCTATTCGGAGCCATCGGCTTTCGGACTGGCGCGCGCCGTGGGTCATGTAACACCCCCTGATTTTATGTTTCACTTGGTTGCACGAAACCGAAATCAGGTCGGAGACGGTCCGTCACTAACTCCGAATTCAGGGGTTGGTCGGGTACGCCCCTTACACCATCGCGCGCATGCGTTCCGCCGTATCGGTGATCGCCTGCTTTGCGACATCCAGAACACCGCAGAAGGATATAAAACCGTGGAACGTGCCGGGGTAGGTCAGGTGTTCGGCCCGCCCGCCCGCATCGCGCAGCCGCGTGGCATACAAGGCGGCTTCATCATGCAGCGGATCATATCCGCCGGTGATCAGCAGGGCCGGCGGCAAGCCGCGCAGATCGGGTGACAGCAGGGGCGATACCGCCGGCAGGAAGGCCAGACCCGGATCGGTCAGGTAGTTGCCCTTGGCCCAGGCGATGCCATCCCGCGACAGGAAATATTCGCCATTACCCTTGGTCTGCCGGGAGGGGAGGCGCGGATCGCCATCGGCCAGGGTCAGCACGGGATAGAACAGCACTTGGCCCCTTGGCCGCCGCTCCGTCGGGCACAGCAACTGACAGGCGCAAGCGGCCAGGGTGCCGCCGGCACTGTCGCCGCCGATCAGCAGCCGGGCCGGGTCCCCGCCATGATCGCCGATGCGGGCCAGCGCCCAGCGTGTGCTGTTCAACGCATCGTCCAGCGGGGCGGGAAACGGGTTCTCCGGGGCCAGACGGTAACCCACACTGGCCACAATGAACCCGCTCTTTGCCGCCAGATGCGACAGCGGCGCGTCATAGCAGGCAAGGCCCCCCATGGACCAGCCGCCGCCATGGAAGAACAGCAGCGCCGGTGCCGGCCCCCGGACCGTCTGCGGACGGTAGATCCGTAGCGGCAGGGGATGATCGGCCAGGGGCACCCCCTCCATCCGGATGGAGACATCATCCGCTACCAGCCCGCCCAGCTGTGTGAACAGCAGGTCGTAGTCACGCCGGGCGGTTGCCATGTCGATATCATCGATGGCGGTGCCGCCCGCCTGTCGGAAGCTTTCAAGAAGGGCGAGGGACTGGGGGTCCAGCGTCACGATCGGCCACTCCCCGTCAGTAGCGGTATTTCAGGCCCAGCGACCAGGTACGCGGCGCGCCGTAATAGGCGAGCTGGTACCCCAGGCTGTCCGACAGGTCGAAACCGTGGCTGACATAGCGCTTGTCGGTGATATTGCGGACGCCGAAGGTGGCGGTCCACTGCTCGTCCATGGTCTGGAACGCCACCTGGGCATTCAGCAGGGCGTGGCCGGACTGGGCCAGGACCTCGCTGCTGCTGACCGTGGGATAGGTCTTGGAGCGGTAGGAGAGATCGCCATCAACGATCACCCGGCCGGCATCGCCCACTTCCCGCTGCCAGTTGGCGCCGAAGCGGAAGCTCCATTCCGGGGAATTGACGGGCGTGCGCAGGTGGGAAATATCGGTGCCGCCCGACCCCTTATATTCATCATATTGCGCGTCCAGCCAGGCGGCGGTGGCCGACAGGGTCAGGTCCGCCGTCACCCGCGCATTCATTTCCAGCTCCAGCCCCTTGGTCGTGGCGGCACCAGCATTGGTGA
Organism: alpha proteobacterium AAP38; assembly: GCA_001296005.1. GTDB lineage: Bacteria > Pseudomonadota > Alphaproteobacteria > Azospirillales > Azospirillaceae > Niveispirillum. Next base: position 15,511 of record LJHR01000031.1, read on the forward strand.
ACAGGGCGGCAAAGCCGCCCGTGCTGTCGGCCACGAAGGAGGAGAGCTGCAAATCCTTATAGTCATTATAGAAGCCGGCCAGATTAAGCGTCATGCGGCGGTCCAGCAGGCTGGATTTCAGGCCAACCTCATAAGACCACATGGTCTCTGGATCGTATGCCACGGCCTGGGCCGGGTTGTTGGACCGGCCATCGAAGCCGCCGCTTTTGAATCCGCGCGCGGCACTGGCATAGGCCATGATATCGTCGCTGACCTTGTAATCCAGGCCCAGCTTGGGCGACAGCGAGGACCAGTTATCGCCCGTCTTCACATCCGTGATCCGCAGGCCGGTGCCCAGCGGGGGCGGCACGGGAGAAGTCGCCGCAAAGAATTCCTGGATACGGTCGAAGGACTTCTTCTCATAGGTGTAGCGAAGGCCGGCGGTCAGGGACAGGGCGTCGGAGACGTGATAGCTGCCCTGACCATAGGCGGCATAGGAGCGGTTGGTCTGATCATTCAGGGAGTTGGTGACCAGGCTGATGACGGGGCCGGCAAGCCCGCTTTCCGTCTCGTCATGTTCGCGGAAATAATAGAGGCCGAAGACGCCGTCGAACCGGTCACTCTTCACATTGGCCTGGAATTCCTGGCTGAACTGCTTCTGCGCCTCATCCACGAAGACGCCGAAAATGGCGGCAGCCGTGGCGTCCAGGTCCAGATGCGTCTCGTAATCCATGGTCCGGTAGGCGGTGATGGATTTCAAGGTGACGGCATCGCTGGCGTCCCAGCCGATATGGGCGGCGACGCCGCGCACCGACAGCTTGTTCAACCCGTTGAAATCGGCATCGACCTTGAACGGGTCGGCATTGGGCGGGGTGCCGAAGACGGCGGTGGCGCGGGCCGGGGTCCGCGACGTGTCGGGCCGGTCATCGGAACCATCGGCGGACAGGCTGATGGTCAGCCGGTCATTGGGCGTGGCCTTCAGGCCCAGACGCCAGGCGAAGGTCTCCTGATCGCCATCATCCTTGCCGCCCACCGAGTTCTTCGCGTAGCCATCGCGCGACAGGTAGGCCACGGCGGCACTGCCGGCCAGTTTTTCAGGGATCAAGGGACCCCGGACGGAGGCCTTCACGTCGCGGCGGTCATAGTCGCCGATCGTGGCCTCGACACTGGCGGCGGTGCGGTCGTCGGGCTGTTTGGAGACGAATTTGACAGCGCCGCCAATGGTATTGCGGCCATAGAGCGTGCCCTGCGGACCGCGCAGCACCTCCACCCGTTCCGTGTCGAACACATCCAGGAAGGCGCCTTGGGCGCGGCCCAGATAGACATCGTCCAGATAGATGCCGACACCGGGGTCGGCAAAGGCCAAGCTGTCGATCTGCCCCACGCCGCGGATATAGACGACGGCGTTGGAGGCATCGCCCTCATGCAGGGTCAGGTTGGGCACGGCGGCCTGCAGGTCGCCCAGATCAGACGCGCCCAGTCGATCCAGCGCATCCGCCGACAGGGCGGTGACGGCGACGGGCGCATCCTGCAGCCGTTCCGCCGACCGCCGGGCCGTCACCACAATTTCTTCCAGGGCCAACGTATCGCCCTGGCCCGTCTCCTGCGCCCAAACGGGCAGCACCGTGATGCCGGTCAGAAGACCCGCCATATAGGCGGCATTCCACGCGCTTGTCTTGGCCATGTTTCCTGTCCCCATTCACGCGGCGGTCAGATGCCGCCGTTGAGGCCAGCATGGCCCGTGCCGGGGACAGGATATAGCGAAGAGACAGCGGACAAGATTGCCGCAGATTTTGCGGGTATCTGGCGGCGACCTATCCCAGGCTGGCGCGATAGGCCCGCCAGCCCCCGAATTCGGTGATGTCGGTGGCACCGGCCAGGGCGTGGCTTTCGCACAGGAAACAGGTGACCTGACGGCCATCATCCAGCGTCACCTTGCCCACGCCCAGCGGGGCGGGGATGCGGGCGACGAATTGGCCGAAGGCGGCGGGCGGCAGGGCCCATTCCTCTGCCACGATGCCCGGCCCTGCAAAGCCCGGCTCGCGAACCAGACCGGGCTTCGGCGGGACCGTCCCGGCCAGGGCATAGAAGCGGTAATCCGGCGCGGTGCGGACATCGCCCAGCTTGATCCCGCCGACGCTGGTCAGCTCCTGGTTCAGCGGCATGCCTGACAGATGGGCACCGACCACCACGATAGGCAGCCAGTCGGCGGGTGCGGTCGGCATGATCTCTCCCTTGCCATGCAGGCGGCTGGCCAACACGGCCAAGCCGTGATCGGTGAAGGCAGGCCCGATCAGCGTGACGCCAAAGGGCAGGCCATTGGGGCGGAACCCGGCGGGCACGGCCACGGCGGCACAGTCCAGCAGGTTCACGAAGTTGGTGTAGAGGCCCAGATTGCTGTTCAGACGCACGGGATCGGCCAGCATGTCTGCCACCGAATAGATTGTCGGCGTGGTGGGCAGCAGCAGCAGGTCCAGATCGGACCAGATACGGGCGATTTCCTGGGTATAGAAGGCCAGTGAATATTGGCCGACAAAGGCCTCTACCGCTGTCTTGCCCTCCGCCCCGGCGATGATGGCGCGCACGGTGGGGTCCATGGCATCGGCCTGACCCTCAAAAAACTCCTCAATCGCGGCCAGCCGCTCGGCCACCCAGGGGCCGCCATAAAGCAGATGAGCGCATTCGCGCAGCGGCTTGTAATCAAACGGCACCGCCGTGCCGCCCAGGGACATCAGCCGTTCCACCGAGGCGTCATACAGCGCCTCTGCCGCATCATCCCCCAAAAACGCCTTCTCTGTCCCCGTCAGCACCCCAAAGCGGAAGCCGGACAGGCGCAGGGGCCGGGTCTGGGGTGGCCGTGAGAAGGGGTCGGACGCATCAAACCCTTCCGCGACCCGGCGGACCAGATCACCATCGGCAACATCATGGCTCAGCACCGTGATACAATCCTGCGAGCGGCAGGCGGGCACCAGGCCAGAGGTGGAGAGCAGGCCCTTGCTGGGCTTGATCCCCACCAGATCATTGAAGGCGGCAGGCACCCGGCCCGATCCCGCCGTGTCGGTGCCCAGCGCGAAGGCCACCTGCCCGTGCGCCACCACTACCGCCGACCCGGAACTGGACCCGCCAGAGATATAGTCGCTGTTGAACACACAGCGCGGGGCCCCATAGGGGCTGCGCGTGCCGTTCAGCCCTGTGGCGAACTGGTCCAGGTTGGTCTTGCCCACCAGAATGGCCCCGGCGGCGCGCAGCCTGGCCACCACCGTACTGTCGGATGCGGGCGTGAAGGCAAAGACAGGGCAGGCGGCGGTGGTGAGCAGGCCGACGGCGTCGATGTTATCTTTCGCGGCGAAGGGGATACCCCAGAGCGGCTTTGACGGATCGTATCCACCCGCCGTCAGCGCCGCTGCCTCGGCGCGCAACTGATCGGCGGGCACCGTGTTGATCCAGGCGGCGGGGTCGGGGTTGGCGGCCAGACGTGCCAGCACCGCCTCTATCACCGCCACCGGGTTGCTGGCCCCGCTGCGATAAAGCTCGGTCAGGGCCTGGATGGTCAGTTTTTCGGGTAGCATCAGACAATATCCTCCAGGATGGCGACGGTCTGTCCGGCATTGACGGTACGGCCCGGCTTCACGGTGATTTCCCGCACCCGGCCCGCACTGGCGGCCTTGACCTCCATCTCCATCTTCATGCTTTCCAGGATCAGGATGGTGTCACCGGCGGCCACCACCTGGCCCGGCTCCACCATCACCTTCCACACATTGCCCGTTACACCCGTTTCGACACCGGAACAACCATCGGGCATGCTGGTATTGTCGGCCACCGGGCCGCCATCGTCGCTGACGAAACTGTCCAGGCCACGAGCCTTCCAATCTTCCCGCTCGGCCTCGAACGCCGCCTGCTGGCGGGTTTTGAAGGCGTCGATGCTGGCGGCATTCTCAGCCTGAAAGCCCAGGTGCGCGGCATAATCCAGGGTGGTTTCCTCGATCCGCACCGGATATCGGCCATGGGGGAAGGCCTCGCGCGCTTCCGCCAATTCCTGTTCCGTTACGGGGAAGAAACGAATTTGGTCAAAGAAGCGCAGCAGCCAGGGGCTACCCTGCTGGAAAGGCGGAGTGTTGCGCCAGGAATTCCACACTTGAATGGTGCGGCCAAACAATTGGTATCCGCCCGGCCCCTCCATACCATAGATGCACATATAGGCTCCGCCGATGCCCACGGCATTTTCCGGGGTCCAGGTGCGGGCGGGATTATATTTGGTGGTCACCAGCCGGTGGCGCGGGTCCAGCGGCGTGGCTACCGGCGCGCCCAGATAGACGTCACCCAATCCATAGACAAGGTAGGAGGCGTCGAAGACAATGCGCTTCACATCCTCCTGGTTGTCCAACCCATTGATACGGCGGATAAACTCGATATTGTCCGGGCACCAGGGGGCGTCGGCCCGCACCAGTTCCTGATACTTGGTCATGGCCAGCCGGACCTGGGGATCGTTCCAGGATAGGGGCAGATGCACGATGCGGCTGGGCACCTTGGCCTGTTCGATGCTGCCCAGGCCCGCCTCGATCTCCGCCAGCACACCCAACAGCTTGGATAGCTTTAACGTTCCGCTATCGTAATGAACCTGGAGAGAGCGGATGCCCGGTGTCAGGTCGATGATGCCGGGTAGGGCGCGGGCGCGGAGCGCCGTGACCAGCAGATGCACGCGCAGCCGCAGGCCCAGATCCAGCGCCATCGGCCCGTATTCGACCAACAGATAATCATCCCCCGCCCGGCGATAGACGACGGGCACCGGCCCGTCGATCCGCGACAGGATGGGGGAGGGGAGGGTGGCGTGGGTGATGATGGCGGGGGCGCTGGGCGTCACGGATACCGGCACAAACCGAACCTTATCGCCGGGCCGCAACTGCCCGACCTTCCACAGATCATCCTTGGTGACGACCACGGGGCAGACGAACCCGCCCAGACTGGGGCCATCGGGGCCAAGAATGATGGGCATGTCACCGGTAAAGTCCACGGCCCCGATGGCATAGGCATTGTCATGGATGTTGGAAGGGTGCAGCCCCGCCTCCCCCCCATCCGCCCGCGCCCATTTCGGGCGGGGGCCGATCAGGCGCACGCCGGTGCGGGCGGAATTGAAATGCACCTCATAGGTCGCGGCAAACAGGTCGGCGATGTCGTCTTCCTGAAAAAAGTCAGGCGCGCCGTGCGGTCCATAATGGACGGACAATTGCCAATCGTTGGACAGAACGGGCAGAGCAGGCACTTCCGCCGGACCCACCGGCAGCCCCGCCAGCGTCAGCGTGTCACCCGCCTTCAGGCAACCGGTGGCGTGACCGCCAAAGCGGCCGAGCGCGAAGGTGGCCTTGGAGCCCAGATATGTCGGCGCATCAAAGCCACCGGCCACGGCCAGATAGGTACGCTGTCCCGCCCCCTGGATGCGGCCCAGCGCCAGGGTCTGCCCGGCCTTGACGGTGACCGGCGTGCCGTGGGCTACGGGCGCACCGTCCAGGGTGGTCGCCATCACCGCACCCGTCAGAGCGATGGTGGCATCGGTATTGAAGCGCATGGTGGGCCCGGTCAGGGTGCATTCCAGTGCTGCCGTGCCGTCTGCATTGCCCAGCAGCCGGTTGGCCAGACGGAAGGATTTATCATCCATCGGCCCCGACGGCGGCACCCCCACATCCCAATAGCCCAGCCGCCCCGGCCAATCCTGGATGGAGGTCTGGGCACCGGGGGCCAGCACCTCAATCGTGGCCGGGGTGAAGGCGAAATCCTTCAGCACCGATGTGGCGACCTTCCCCTGGCGGAACACATCCGACCCGATGATGGCGGCCAGATAGGACAGGTTGGTTTCAATCCCCGCCACGCGGCTGGCGGCCAGGGCGGCTGACAGCTTGTCAATCGCCGCATCACGCGTATCCGCATGCACGATCAGCTTGGCCAGCATCGGGTCGTAATTGGCCGTCACCTCCGTGCCGGTCGCCATCCAGCCATCGACACGGATGTCGGTGGGGAAGGTCACCTCTGTCAACAGACCGGTGGACGGGCGGAAATCGGCGGCGGCATTTTCGGCATAAAGCCGGACCTCAATCGCGGCCCCATGCGGGATCAGGCTTTCCTGGGAGGGCAGGGTGAAATCACCGGCGGCCTGCCGCACCATCCATTCCACCAGATCGACGCCGAACACGGCCTCTGTCACCGGATGTTCGACCTGCAGCCGGGTATTCACCTCCAGGAAATAGACCCGGGCGCGGGCCACGTCATAGATGAACTCAACCGTGCCAGCGGATGCGTACTTGACTGACTGGCCCAGGGCGATGGCGGCATCGCGCAGGTGCAGGCGCACCGGATCAGGCAGGCCGGGGGCGGGCGTTTCTTCCACCACCTTCTGGTTACGGCGTTGCAGGGAGCAGTCGCGCTCTCCCAGCGCCACGACACCGCCCTTTCCATCGCCGAAAATCTGCACCTCGACATGCCGCGCCTCGGCCACGAACCGTTCAAGATAGACGCGCGCATCGCCAAAGCTGCTGGTGGCCATGCGCTGTACGGCGGCGAATTTGGCGGCCAGCTCCTCGGCGGAATGGCAAAGCTGCATGCCGATGCCACCGCCGCCTGCGGTACTTTTCAGCATGACGGGGAAGCCGATTTCGGCGGCCGCCACCTGCGCCTGTTCCACGCTGTCCAGAATGTCGGTGCCGGGCAGCAGCGGTACGCCCGCCGCCTTGGCCAGGGCGCGGGCCGTGTGCTTCAGGCCGAAACCTTGCAGATGTTCCACACGCGGGCCGATGAAGGTGATGCCCGCTTCATTCAGCCGTTCCACGAACCGGGCATTTTCCGACAGGAAGCCATAGCCGGGGTGGACGGCCTGCGCCCCCGTCGCCTTGCAGGCGGCGATGACGGCATCAATATCCAGATAGGATTGTTTGGCAGGCGAGGGACCGATATGTACGGCCTCGTCCGCCGACAGGACCGGCAGGATGAAACGGTCGGCGTCGGAATAGACGGCGACAGAGGCAATACCCATGCGCCGCAGGGTTTTGACCACCCGTGCGCAGATCTCGCCACGATTGGCGATCAGGACCTTGGTGAACATCACATATCCCCTTTGGCGTCAGGCAGCCCAGACCAGCACCCGGATGGGCGTGGGGTCGAAACCGTTGCAGGGATTGTTCACCTGGGGACAGTTGGAGATGACGCAGAGCAAATCCTGATGCGCCACCATTTCCACATAATCCCCGCCCGATGACACGCCATCGGCAATGGCCAGCGTGCCGTCGGCGTCTATGGGCACATTCATGAAGAAATTGATGTTGGGCACGATATCGCGCTTGCCCATGCCATGGCGCGACACGGCAATCAGGAAGTTTTCCCGACAGGCATGCATGTATTTGGTCTGATGACCAAAGCGCACAGTGTTGCTTTCGCAACTACACGCCCCGGCGGATGTATCATGGCTGCCGCTGGTATCGGCTATGACGGTGGCCAACGGGTTGCCCCGGTTGGAATAAAGCACCGAGCCCGGCCCGATATAGGGCGTGCCCTGGGCCAGCACCGTATCCTGGGCGCTATAACGCTCTGTATGGTCGGACAAGCTATAGAACAGGGTGTCGACCGCCTGACAGCCTTCGCTGTCGATGATGCGGAAGACCTGGCCCTTGCGCACGATGCCGGACCAGGGATGTTCCGCCGGGATCACCTCGTCATGGATGGCGGTGGCCATGTCGCGGTTGGACAGGACGGGGGTGAATGTGCTGTTGCTCATGATATTTCCCTCCCCTGTTCAGGCGGACAGATAGGCATCAGTATTGACGAAACCGCGCACAGCCTCTGCCGTGGCGGTGCGGCACAGATCATCCGTGGCGGGTGCGGGGGCCGTGTGGATGGTCAACGCTACTGGCGCCGGCTCAACCTTGGGGGCCAGCGGGTGGGGGGTATTGGAGATGGCCAGGATCAGATCCATTTCGGCGCGCAGCGACACGAAATCACCGGGCGTGACGGCGCTGGCATCAAAGGCGAAGGTGCCGTCCGCCGTGACGCTGGCGGGGGCGAAAAAGCTGATGCAGGGCGGGGTATCCCGCTGCGTCAGCCCATGTTTGCCAGCGGCCAGGATGAAATTGTCCCGCGCGTTGCGGATACCGCTGTCGGGGCCATAGGTGCGGGTGACTGATGCCGGGGTGGACCCGCCGACCACCGTGTCATGCCGCCCGCAACTATCCTCCACAATGGACAGCAGCACCCGGCCCATGTCGGAGAACAGGACCCGGCCTTTCCGCAGGTCCGTCGTCCACTGAATCTTAATCGTGTCGGCGTGGTTGTACCGTTCCGACGGGTCGGCCAGATTCCAGGCCAGCAGCGACACACCCGGTGTCGCGCCCGGATTGCTGATGCGCAGCACCTGCCCGCGCCGGATCACCCCGGTCCAGTACCAGCCACCGGGTAGGCTTTCGGACAGGATGATGCTGTCGGCGCTGGGTGGGGCCATGTCGCGCGGACTGGGCGGTGGCAGGACCAGCGGCGCATGGCCGGCACCGGCGGATTTCAGTTCCAGGTAACGGGCGCGGTTGGCGGCGATCTGTTCTGGGGTCTGGCGGGGCATGATGCTCCCTCCTCACGCGGCGTCGGTCGGGTCGTCCCGGTCCGGTTGCCCGTCGACAGTGGCCGGGTCGTCCCGGCGGGGCGGATTGGGGTCTGTGCCGGAGCCTGGATTGCCCGCCACGCGGCGGGGCCAGACCTCGATATCGTTGGTGATGCTGGCGCCGTAACGCAACCGTTCTTCCGGCAGGTTACGGCGGCGGTCAAAGGCTATGACGCGGGTGCCCAGGTGGAAGGCTTCCGACAGGTCATGGGTGACCATGACGACGCTCATCGGATGTTCGTGCCACAGTTTGCGCATCAGCTTATGCACATCGCCCCGGATACCGGGGTCCAGCGCGCCGAACGGTTCATCGAGCAGCAGCACCTTGGGCTTGGCAATCAAGGCTTGGGCCAGGGCCAGCCGCTGCTGCATGCCGCCGGAGAGTTGGGCTGGGTACTTATCCAGCGCGTGGCTCAGGCCGACCGCATCCAGCAGCCGGGCCGCCTCATCCCTGGCCTGACGCCGGGCGGCACCGAACAGGCGACCCAGTACCCCGCCGCCCTTCAGCTCCGCCCCCAGCAGCACATTGCCCAGCACCGTCAGGTGCGGGAAAACGGAATAACGTTGGAACACCACGCCCCGGTCAGGGCCGGGTTCGGGCGAGATGGGTAAGCCGTCAATCAGGATTTCGCCCTTGGTCGGCGTTTCCTGTGACAGCAGCATGCGCAGAAAGGTGGTTTTGCCACAGCCGGACGGGCCGACCAGGGCCACGAAGGAACGCGGGGCGATTTCCAGATTGATCTGTTCCAGAACCACCTGCTCGCCATATTCCTTCCAGACATTGCGAACGGAAATCTGTGTCATGCCCCGGCCCTCGCTTCCTCGAACCACGGGAAGGCGCGGCGTTGCAGCACCCGCAAGCCCAGATCCATCAGGAAGCACAGCAGGGTGATCCAGGCGACATAGGGCAGGATCACATCCATGGCCAGATAGCGGCGCACCAGGAAGATGCGGTAACCAAGGCCGCTTTCACTGGCAATCGCCTCTGCCGAGATCAGGAACAGCCAGGCGGGCCCAAGGTTCAGGCGGATGCTGTCGATCAGGCGCGGCAATATCTGTGGCAGCACCACGCGGATGGCGATGGTCCAGCTATTGGCCCCCAGCGTCTGCGCCTTGATCAATTGCTGTCGTGGCAGATCGTCGATCTTCAGCATCAGGTCGCGGATCAGGCAGGGCAGGACCCCGACCACGATCAGGGTGATCTTGGATGCCTCTCCCAGCCCCACCATGATGAACAGGATAGGCAGCACGGCCAGCGGCGGCACCATCGACACCACCGTAACAAACGGGGACAGGGTGGCGCGGACATAGGGCAGCAGACCGGCGGACAACCCAACCAGCAATCCACCCGCCGCCGCGATGGCGATGCCCACCGCCAGCCGGGCCAGCGAGGCGCCGGTATCCAGCCACAGCAGGACATCGCCCGTGCGCTTGTCGGCGGTAAACGCCATGCGGTCGATGGCATCGGCAAAGGCGGTCAAACCCGGCAGCAACTTGTCCGCCGGGTTTTCGGCCAGCCGCACCGCCGACCCCAACGCATAGGCAATCAGAACCGCCAGAAAGGGCAGGGCTGCCAGAAGCATCCAGCTTGTTCGATCGGGTCGCTTGTTGATCAGACGCATGGGCGGGGTCCCGTGGTTGGGCGTTTGTCACGCTGTCTCTCGCTGCCTTCCCCGCGAAAGCGGGGATACAGGGGCCGTCGTGCCTGTGACCCTGGACCCCCGCTTTCGCGGGGGAAGCAAATGAAAGGTGAGAGATTGCTGCCGCCGCCGCTTACAGCTTCCCGTCTGCTGCCGCCGCCATGTACGTGTCGGTGAAGCGGAGCTTCACGAACTTGGCATTGCCGTAGGTGACACCGCCCGGGAACTCGATCCCCACGGCTTCTGCCGACGGTGCACCGTTGCCCAGCAGGCCGTGGTCGAACAGGAAGCCCGCCACCTTCTGCATGGTGGCCTTCGGTTCGGCCCCGCGCACAAAGCCCAGCGCGTCGGCAGGCTTGTAGAACATGCGGGTGGCCTTCAACTGCGCCTCAAAGCCTGCCAGATCGGTGCCTGACGCCTTGCCCATGGCGGTGCGGGCGGCTACACCCGCGGGGGTGTCGGCGGACATCAGGGCCATGGTCTCATACCAGATGCCGGCCAGCGCCTTGCCGAAGGCCGGATTGTCCTTCAGCACATCAGTGTTCGCGACGGTCAGGTCGATGATTTCGCCAGGGATCTGGCTGCTGTCGAACACCTTCTTCGCACCCGGCGTGGCCAGGATCTCGGCGACCAGAGGGTTCCAGGTGACCACTGCCGTGACATCCGCGGTGGACCATGCAGCGACCATGTCGGCGTCGGAGGTGGAAACGACGCTGACATCCTTCTTTTCCGTCAGCTTCACGCTTTCCAGCGCGCGGGTCAGCAGATAATGGCTGACCGAATATTCCACCAGATTGACCTTCTGGCCCTTGATGTCGGCCAGCTTATCCTTGCCCTTCAGGATGACGGCGTCATTGCCGTTGGAGAAATCGCCCACGATGACGGCGGTGGTGTCGACGCCACCGGCGGCGGGGATGGACAGGGCGTCCATGTTGGTGACAGTGACGGCGTCGAAGGCGCCGGCGGTGTATTGGTTGATGCTTTCAACATAATCGTTGAACTGCACCACCTCGATCTTGATGCCGTACTTGTCGGCCCATTTCTTCACGATGCCTTGGTCGGCGGCATACTGCCACGGCATCCAGCCGACATAGATGGACCAGGCCAGCTTGAAGTCCTTCTTCGGCGCCGCATAGGCGGGAAGGGAGAGCAGCGAGGCGGCAACCAGGCCGGCGGTCAATTTTCCAAGGAAGCGGCGCGTCTTCATCATCCAACCCCTATCGTTCCAAACCGGTTTGGGGGTTGGCGGAGACCGTAAGGGGGCGCCAACCCACCTCGATCTCCCGGGCTTTTGTCCCGCCGTGTACCAGACGGGGCCGATAGGCCGTGTCTGGCGGCAGCTCTCGGACCAGACACCCGTGTCATCCACGGCCGGAACCCTAGCCACCTTTAATACGCTGCATAGCAGCAAGGTTCGTGCCAGCCATAAATCGCCAGAATCGCTGGATGGATCGCCAGCATATGGCGCAGTTGCGGGCAACCTGCCTGATTGGAGCGCGTAAAAATTAGGCAATGCCGATGCGGTTGACAGAGGCCCTGCGCTCGGGCATCTGCTGGCCACGCCCGACCCGATGGAGAAAGCCCCGTGATCGAACGCTATATTGAGCGCACTCTCTACGCATGCCGCTGGCTGCTGGTGCCGATGTATCTGTGTCTCGCCCTTGTCTTGATCGCGTTCACGGTCCGGTTCGGCGTGGAACTGGTAGACCTGTTTGGTTACGCCCTTTATGGGGAAAGCGAGGCTGATCTGATCCTGGCGGCCCTGACGCTGGTTGATCTGGTCCTTGTGGGCAGTCTTGTGATCATGGTGATGATCAGTGGGTATGAAAATTTCGTCTCCCGGATTGAGTTGGATGAGAATGATGAGAAGCTGTCTTGGCTGGGCAAGCTGGATAGCGGCACGCTGAAAGTTAAGGTCGCCGCCTCCATCGTGGCCATTTCGTCCATCCATCTGCTGAAAAGCTTCATGGATGCCGACAAGGTAACGAATGACAAGCTGATGTGGCTGGTCATCATCCACCTGACCTTTGTGGTTTCGGCGGTGCTCATGGGCTGGCTTGACAAGCTGTCTTCCTCGAATAAGTCGAGGCTTTAACCAGATTCCAAGCCTTCAGGTCACATGCCCAGCCCGGCATGTGACCTTTTGTTTCAAGGTTGCAATATTTCGCATTAACCACAAAAAATTTATTAAAAAATCCTTAAACCTGCGATATGTGAACGGAACATATCCCGTGGGGTAAGGGGGAACCGGGATGACCGGTCGTTTCAGCGGAATGTGGTGGCGATTGGCGGCCCTTCTGGCCGTTATCATGATATCCATCCCAGCCATGGCCCGTCCCCTGACATTTGCCTTTGGTGACCATAACGAGGCACCGTTCGCCATTGTCGAAAATGGGCAGTTGAAGGGCGGGTTCGCACTGGAGTTTGGCCGGGCGCTGGCCTCACGGCTGGGTCTGGATGCCGCGTTCCGCTTCGTGCCGCGTAATCGTATCGCTGCTGAAATCTCTACTGGCAGCGTCGATGCCTATTGTCTGGCGGCACAGCCCTATTATCCGGCCTTCGCGCCCGACCGTTTCACCCAGTCATTCTTCACTGATCACGACATCGTGCTGCTGTCCGCCGGATTGCGCGGTCCGGCGGCAATAGACTCGCTGCTGGGCGCGCGGGTGGGGACGGTGTTGGGTTTTCTCTACCCTGCTGCCGTCGAAGCGCTGTTCAGCAGTGGAAAGGCGGAACGTATCGATGCGCGCAATGCCGATGGCAATCTGCGCAAGCTGCAGGGCGGGCGCCTGGATGCGGTTATCCTGCCGCTGGCGACATGGCGTCTGGCTGTATCGCGTGACGAGGCCCTGGCAATGGTCGCCAGACCGGATTTCATCCCGGTTGCCGCGCGTGACCGCGTGTGTCTGGTTAGTCCCGCCAGTCCAGTGACCGTGCCCGAAATGAACCTTGCCATCCAGTCATTGGCGTCGGATGGAACATTGGCGGTGATGCTGCGTGATCTGGGATTGTCAACCTCGCTGCAATCGTCGCAACTGCCGCTGACGGCACCGGGGCCGGCGCGCCGCTGATCAGTCCAGCAGACCGTCAATATCGGTCATCAACCGCTGACGCCGCTGCACAACCGGGACATTGTCGGCACCACCGGTCGTGGCGTCCGGCACCTCTGCCATCGACGCTACGTCGTCGGCCTGTTCATCGGCCAGGACAGCCGCCACGGCGGCCCGCACATCGTCCCGGCGTGTGGCCGGCACCCAGAATTCAAGCCGCACCAGCCCCGCCGCCTTGCGGCGGGCGCGTGCCCTGATTTGCCGGATCGCGTCGCTCATACCGTCACCTCTTCAGATGCGACCACAGTAATGCAACCTGCATGCGAATGAAAAGTGCAGCCGGCGCGGTGCGGTCATTCCATCACGGCGGCATGCTTGTCCACTGCGGCGGTCGCCTTCGGCTTGCGCAGCAGCAGCAATAGCGGAATCGCCGCCAGCGTGACCAGCATCATCATATGGAAATCATTGAGATAGGCGATCATCGCTGCCTGCCGGTTCACCATCAGGTCGGCAGCGGCCAGCACTTCCGGGGCGGCCTGTCCCACCATGCTGATCGGCCCGTCAATGTTGGTGTTGAAGGGGCTGATATGGGCGGACAGTTCGGCATGGTTGACCTGGGTGAAATGCGCCAGCGCCGCCGTCACAACCGACACGCCCAGGCTGTTGCCCATGTTGCGTACCAGACTGAACAGGCCGGCGGCATCGGGCCGGTCGGCGGGTGCCAGGGTCGCAAAGGCCATGGTCGACAGTGGCACGAACACCATGCCGATCCCCAAACCCTGGATCACACCGGACAGGATGATGGGGCTCGAATCCATCACGATGGTGAAGCCCGTCATCATATGCAGTGACCAGCCGGTGACGCAAAGACCCGTCAGGATCAGCAGCCGCGGATCCACCACCCGCATCAGCCGTCCGACCATCAGCATGGAGATCATTACGCCCACGCCGCGCGGCGCCATCACCATGCCCGTAGTGATGGTGGGATAGCCCATCAACCGTTGCAGCATCGGTGGCAGCAGGGCCATGGCGGCCAGGACGACGATGCCGATAATGAAGATGAAGACCAGCCCCAGCAGCAGGTTGCGGTCGCGCAGCAGATGTGGCGGCAGAAACGGCTTTTCCGTCGTCATCATATGCACACTGAAACCCCAGAACGCCGATACCGCCACACCCAGTTCCAGCCAGATTTCGGGAGAGGCGAACCAGTCCAGCTGTTCGCCCCGGTCCAACATCAGCTGCAACGTGCCCACACCGATGGACAGCAGCGCGAAGCCGACGAAATCAAACCCCCGCTGCCGCGTCGGCGCCTTGGGCAGCCAAGCCAGGATGCCCAGGAAGGCCATGATGCCGATGGGCACGTTGATGTAAAAAACCCAGCGCCAGTTCAGGCTTTCGGTCAGCCAGCCACCCAGGGTAGGGCCGATGACGGGGCCAACCATGACACCCGCCCCCCACATGGCCATGGCCTGTCCATGTCGGTCGGGCGGATTGATGTTCAGCAGCACCGTCTGTGACAGGGGTACAAGGGCGGCACCGAACACGCCCTGCAGCAGCCGCCAGATGACCATTTCCGTCAGGCTGCCGGCGGTGCCGCACAGCATGGAGGCAGCCGTGAAGCCGACCACGGAGATCAGGAAAAGCTGTTTCAGCCCGATCCGGTCGGTCAGCCATCCGGTCATCGGCGTCATGATGGCAGACGCAACGATATAGGAGGTCAGCACCCAGGTAATGCTATCCTGTGCGGCTCCCAGGCTGCCCTGCATGCTGGGCAGGGCGACATTGGCGATGGTTGTGTCCAGTACCTGCATGATCGTCGCCATCATGATGGCGACAGTCAGGGGGCCCTTTTTAAGGGTGGCTGTGTCGGTCATGGCGGATCCCCCGCGTTACCGGGCCGCCGCCTGTGCGGTGGCAAAGCCGGGCAGGCCGCGGCTATGGCCGGTATCGATATCGACATTGGCGGACAGGCCGGCACGCAGCGGTACCTGCTGCCCCTCTGCCAGTTGCAGACGGACGGGCACGCGCTGCACCACCTTCACCCAGTTGCCTGTCGCGTTCTGTGCGGGCAGGACGGAGAATTCCGACCCCGTGCCGGCACCGATGCTGACGACCTTTGCCGTCAGGGTCCGGCCCGGATAGGCATCCAGTTCTATGGTCGCGGTCTGACCCGGCTTCATGTTGGTCAGGTCGGTTTCCTTGACATTGGCTTCCACATAGGTGGCCTGGGTTTCCACCACGCTCAACATCGACATGCCGGGCAGGGCGAACTGTCCCACACGCAGCCGATCCGTCTGGCTCGCGATGCCGTCGGCAGGCGCGTGGACCAGAGTGCGCTCCAGATCCAGGGTGGCCCGGTCACGCGCGGCCAGAGCCTGCATCACGGTCGGGTGGCTGTCGGTGGCGATGGCAGGGTCACCGCCAAGGTCGGCCAGGGCGGCCGCCACACCCTGCCGGGCCTTGGCAACACCCTGTTCGGCGGCGCGGAGCTGATTGCGCGCCTCATCCAGTTTGGCCAGGGCGGCATAGCCGTTGCGGGCGAGGCTGGCCTGCCGGTCGTGGTCGCGCTGCCGGAACTCCAGCTCCTGTTCGGCTTCTGCCAGTTCGGCCCGCTTCTGCGACAGGTCGGCACGCATGCGCTCGACATTCAGCCGGGCGGTCGCGATGGCGGCTTCGGACTGGGCCAGGGCGATGCGGTAGGGCTGGGCGTCAATCTCGAACAGCACGTCGCCACGCTTCACCGGCATGCTTTCCGCCACATGCACGGCGGTGACCAGACCCTGCACCTCTGGTGCCACGGCCACCTTGTCCTGCTTCACATAGGCATTGTCTGTGCTGACATAGCGGCCACCGGTGGCCCAGACATAGGCGCCGGTACCCGCCAGCACGACCGGCAGGGCCAGGCCCAACGCCAGTCGGCGCCAAGCGGGCAGGGGGCGCTTTGCCGTGTCACTCATGATTTTCACCTTTGGAAAGGTTGGTCCGCACCCGCGACAGCAGATGCATCAGTTGTTCACGCTCCGCCTTGTCCAGGCCGGCCAGCGCTTCCTCATAAATCTCGTCAACCACCAACCGCATGGGGGCCAGCGCCTCCCGCGCCTTTTCCGTAAGGAACAGTAGCCGGGCGCGGCGGTCGGTCGGGTCGGGCTGACGCTGTACCCAGCCGCCTTCCTCCATCCGGTCCAGAAGGCGGGTCAGCGTGATCGGTTCCACATCCAGCGCCTCGGCCAGCTCCGCCTGCTTCATCCCCTCCTGTTTGGAGATCTTGAAGATGGCGTGCCATTGGGCGCGCGTGCTGCCAGTGAAGCGCAGCCGCTGGTCAAAGCGCTTGCGCAGCAGCCGGGCCGTATCCGCCAGGGAGGCGCCGAATGGGGGAGTGGGATCAAGGTTGCTCATAGGCATACATAATATAAGCATGCTTACTATAAGCAAGGCATGGGCCGCCTTGGCAGCCATGCAGAAATATCGGGGGCACAAAGAAAGCCCGCGCGGACCAGCAGGTCCGCACGGGCTTTATCAGCCCTTTCAGATGGTTAGAGATAATGTCAGGCGATGCCCCACAGGCGCTTGGCCTCTTCGGCGATCGTGTCGGGAAACTCCTCCGGGAAGAACAGCATCCCGCCGGGTATCTCCCTCACGCCCATGGCGTTCGGGAACAGGGCGTTCAGATAGGCGGGTGCCTTGGGTGTGAAAATCGGATCACCAGTGCCCCAGATGATGCGGACGGGCTGTCCTTTCTGGCGCAATACAGCCTCGGTCCCGGCCAGGGAATTGGCTTCCAGGGCCAAGGCGTAGCCATTGGTCAGGTTCTGGTTGGCGACCAAGGGGGCCAGATACATGTCGATCGTGGCATCCTCCATCCGGGCCGGATAGGTAAAGGTCTGGCCACCCAGGCCGATCTTGGAACGGGCGCGGTCATGATCGGCCAGATCGGGGGCCAGCCATTCGCGGGCGAAAGCGCCGGCCTTGGCCCGTTCAATCACGGGCAGCAAGGCGGGTGGGGGGCAATCAATTTCGGTGTCGCCATTGGTCAGCAGCAGACTGCGCACCCGATCCGGATGTTTCACCAGGAAAAGCTGGGCCACGGCGACGCCGCTGTCATTGGCGACGATATCGACATAGCGCTCGCCCAACCCGTCCAGGAAGGCGGCCAGCATGTCGGCCTGTGCCGCCGGTGCCAGACTTTGGCCGGCCGGCACCTTGGTGTAGCCAAGGCCCATGAAATCCGGGGCCAGACAGCGGCGCCAGGGTGACAGACGCTCCAGCTGTCCGCGCCACTGAAATCCGTTCAACGGAAATCCGTGCAGGAACAGGGCGGCAGGACCCTGGCCCCGCTCCACATACGCAATGTCGCCGAAGCCGGTTTTCAAAAACCGGCGGGCGGCATTAAAGGCTCTGGCGTCAAGGGCTTCGACCGCTTGTATAGCGGGGCTGGCAAGGACATGACGCACCGGCAGGGCGGTAGCGGCCAGCAGACCCAGGCTGGACAGGGCGAAGGAACGGCGGTTCATGGCAGGGCTCACAGTTCTGGTGGACAGGCCACAAGCAATGCCGAGCAGGGGTCATGCCCTCAATGACGCCCCCGATCATGGCGATATGACCTGGGAGGTTATTGTCCTGGGCTGCATTCAGCCCTTACGCTGCTCCCCATGATCAAGCCACAGACGCAATCCAACCCCGTCATCTTTCCGTCCAATGCCAGCCTGGGCGTCATGCTGCGCGAATGGCGGGCGGCGCGACGGTTGAGCCAACTGGATCTGGCCTTGGATGCGGACATTTCCGCCCGGCACCTGTCCTATATCGAAACCGGAAAGGCGCAGCCCTCTCGCGAAGTGCTGATGCGGCTAGCGGACGCCCTGGAAATGCCGCTGCGTGAACGTAATGGCTTGCTTGTGGCCGGCGGCTTCGCCCCGATCTTCCGGGAAACCGGCCTTGGCACGCCGAAGCTGGTGGGGATGAAACAGGCCATTGAGGCCATTCTGGCACAACAGGAACCCTATCCGGCCTTCGTGCTGGACCGGCGCTGGAACATCATTCAGGCCAATGCGGCGGCGGCGCGGGTCAATGATTGCGTCACGCGTGGTGCGCCCGCCCTGCACGACAATATGATGCGGCAGATTTTCAATCCCGGCCCGTTCCGCGACGCTGTGGCGAACTGGCATGAGATTGCCGGGGACCTGCTGCGCCATCTGTACCAGGAAGTAGCGATGAACCCGGCCGACCGGATGGCGAAGGCGCTGCTGGATGAATGCCTGCGCTATCCCGATGTGCCAGCCAGCTGGCGCTTCCGGGACCTGGCGGCGGGGCCGTCACCGATGGTGACTACCATTCTGCACCATCCCGACGGGCGACTTCTGCAGTTCTTCTCCACCATTACCAGCTTTGCGACGCCCTATGACGTGACGCTGGACGAGTTGCGCATCGAATGTTGCTTCCCGCTGGATGAGAATACGGCAGCGATCTGCCGTGACCTGCGTGATGGCAAGGCATAACGCCCTTGACATGCCACCCGCGCGCCCGGCCCCCGTTGCGCGACCGCACCCTTCGCCCTAGGGTCATTGTCCATGGGGGCGCCTTTGGACGGGCAGCCCGGAAGAAATAAGGGTAGGCCATGCCTTTCACGGCGAAGATCCTTCTGCTCGGCTCGGGTGAGTTGGGGCGTGAGTTTGTCATTTCCGCCAAGCGTCTGGGCGCGCAGGTCATCGCGTGTGATGCCTATGATAATGCGCCGGCCATGCAGGTGGCCGACGGGCGGGAGGTTTTCCCCATGCTGGACGGCGACAAGCTGCGCGCCGCCGTGGAAAAGCACCAGCCGGACTTTATCGTGCCGGAGGTGGAAGCCATCCGTACCGAGATGCTGGCCGAACTGGAAAGCGAAGGCTTCACGGTGGTGCCGTCGGCCCGTGCCACGCAGATGACCATGAACCGTGATCGTATCCGCGAACTGGCCGCTGTCGATCTCGGCCTGCGGACCAGCAAGTACCGTTATGCCGAAAGCTTTGATGAAGTGAAGGCGGCCATTGCCCATACCGGCCTGCCCTGTGTGATCAAGCCCGTCATGTCGTCGTCCGGCAAGGGCCAGAGCACCGTCAGGGAAGAAGGCGCGCTTGAAGCTGCCTGGAAATATGCCGTGGCCAACATGCGCGGCGACCGGGCCAAGGTGATCGTCGAGGAGTTCATTCCGTTCGAATATGAGATCACCCTGCTGACCGTGCGGACCAAGGACGGCATCGTCTTCTGCCTGCCCATCGGTCACCGTCAGAAACGCGGTGATTACCAGGAAAGCTGGCAGCCGATGGGCATGCGGCCCGACCTGCTGAAGTCGGCACAGGATATGGCGGCCAAGGTCGTCAACGACCTGGGTGGCCATGGCATTTTCGGGGTGGAGTTCTTTGTGACCAAGGATGAGGTCATCTTCTCCGAACTGAGCCCCCGCCCGCATGATACCGGTATGGTCACCCTGACCTCGCAGAACCTGTCGGAATTCGACCTGCATGCCCGCGCCATTCTGGGCCTGCCGATTCCGGCGGTCGAACTCTATGGCCCTTCGGCCAGCGCCGTGATTCTGGCCGACCGCGAGGCCAGGGAGTTTGCCTTTACCGGTCTGGCCAACGCCCTGTTCACGGGTCGTCCGGATCAGGCGGTTGATGTCCGCCTGTTCGGCAAGCCGACCACGCGCCCCTATCGCCGCATGGGCGTGGCCCTTGCGCGGGGCACCGACACGGATGAGGCGCGGGCAACCGCCTATGAGGCGGCCTCGCGCATCCGTATCGATTACAAGTGATGACGGCCAGCCCGCCGCCTTTCAGCGCCATGACCGGCATCCAAACCGGCAGCCCGGCTTTCCGCCGGGTGTCTCTGGCCTTGTTCGCGGCGGGCTTTTCCACCTTTGCCCTTCTCTATCATGTGCAGCCTTTACTGCCGTTGCTGGCCGATGGGTTCGGTGTGGCGCCGGCGGAGGCAGCGCTGGCTCTTTCCCTTGCCACCGGTTTCCTGTCGGTTTCGCTCCTGCTGTCCGGTGCCCTAGCCGATATTTTCGGGCGCAAGCCGGTGATGGTGGCATCGCTGACCCTTTCCGCGCTGTTGACCCTGCTGACCGCCATCATCCCGTCCTGGCACGGGCTGTTGCTGGCGCGTGCCCTGTTCGGGGTGACGCTGGCGGGGCTGCCGGCGGTGGCGATGGCCTATCTGGGGGAGGAAATGCACCCGTCCGCATTGGACAGGGCCATGGGTCTTTATATTGCGGGATCGGCGATGGGCGGCATGGCGGGGCGGCTGGTTACCGGCGTCGTCGTCGATTTTCTGCCCTGGCAGGCGGCGACCATCGGGATCGGACTGATGGGGTTGCTGGCCGCTTTCGCGGTCTGGCGGTTATTGCCGGTGTCGGCGGGATTTGTGCGGCGGCCTGCACGGCCGGGCCTGATGCTGACCGCGCTGGCAGCTCCGCTGCGTCGGGCCGATCTGCGGCTGCTGTTCGCGCAGGGTTTCCTGCTGATGGGCGGCTTCATCACCATCTTCAATTACATGGGTTTCCGTCTTCTGCTGTCGCCCTTCGACCTGCCGCAGTCGGTCGTGGCGCTGATTTTCAGCGCCTATCTGCTGGGCATGGGGTCGTCCTCCACCGTGGGCCGCTTGACGGTACGGTGGGGCCGGGCACCGGTGATGGTGGGGGCCGTGCTGATCATGACGGCGGGTGTCGCCCTGACGCTTGCGGACACGCTCTACACCATTGTCCCCGGTATCGCGCTAATGACATTCGGCTTCTTCGGTGCGCATTCAATCACCAGCGGCTGGGTCGGGGCGCTGGCCCCCGCCACCGGCAAGGCGCAGTCATCATCCCTCTACCTCTTCTCTTATTATATGGGTTCCAGCCTTGTTGGGGCCGGTGGGGGCGTTATCTGGGCCGCATGGGGCTGGGGCGGACTGGTAGCGGTGGTCGGTTTTATGCTGATCCTCTCACTTTTCGCCATCGCTGCCTTGTCGCGCATGACGCGGGGCTGAGGCATGGATACGATCCTCAACATCATCCTGCCGGTCTTCGGCCTGGTCGCCATCGGCTTCGTAGTCGGCAGACCGCCGGTATTTCCGGCGGATTTCGCCAAATCACTTTCGAATTTCATCTTCTATTTGGCGCTGCCCTGTCTGCTGTTCCGGTCCATGGCGGCCAGGGGCCTGCCGCATGGCGACGAGATGAACTTGGTGGCGGCCTATTATCTGGCGCTGACCGCCATCATGTTGGCCAGTTTCCTTTATGCCCGCTGGGTCTATCGGGAAACGCTTGGCGGGGCGGCCACGCTGATGCTGGGGTCGTGTTTCTCCAACACGGTGCTGGTTGGGGTTCCCTTGATGCTGGCGGCCTTTGGGCAGGCGGGGTTGCAGCAGATGCTGCTGCTGGTCACGGGGCACGCCGCGTGGCTGATCGGGATCGCAACGGTCCTGGCGGAGGCGTCCAGGGCGGGCAAGGGCGGTGGTGCCCTGCGCATCGCGGGCCAGACCATGGCGGCCCTGGTCAAGAACCCCGTGATCATCGCCATTCTGTCAGGCTTGGCCTTTGGTACCACCGGTCTGACTATTCCTGGGCCGATCGACGGCATGATCCGCATGCTGGGTGAAGCTGCCGTGCCCTGTTCCCTGTTCGCGCTGGGCGCCAGTCTGGTGGGGTTGACCGTCACTGACCTTGTTGGCCGAACGCTGTTCATGACGATGGTTAAACTGTTCATGCTGCCGGCTGCGGTGTTTGTTTCAGGCCGTTACATTTTCGATTTGCCCCCGCTGACCCTGGCGGTTGCGGTGACGACGGCCAGCATGCCAAGCGGTATGAACGCGTTTCTCTTCGCCCAGCGTTACGAAACCCATGTGGCCCGTACCGCCAGCTCGACCATGTTAACCACGTTATTCTCTGCGCTGACCACAGGTCTGGTCATCGATATTTTTCGTGGCGGCTGAATTTACGTGTCTTTGTGCGCTTTTTGATCGCAGCCGCAATAATTCGTTACATGCGTGAAACCATGTGTGACTTTCCGCGACAATCTTCCGCATGTAATGTCCGGCAATAGGACGGGGGGAACGTTGTTCATCGCAGGGGGCGGTGGGCAGCGGTGGATCGCCCTCGCCCGGTAGCCGCGCCCGTTGTCGCGGCCCCGACGATGGTGAACGATATGACGGTGCAGCCTCTTCACACCCGCCCTGGCCATGATGGCAACGATAATCGGCCCAATCTTCCGGGTGGCCAGCGCTGGACCCCGCCGGGCGGGCGGCGTCCGTCCAAGCTGAAGTGGATATTGCTGGGCACCGTGGTTGTGGCGCTGGCCGGGGCCGGCGCCTATTTGGCGTTCAAGCCCAAGCAGGCTGCTGATGGCAAGCCCGCCGCCGCTGCGGAGAAGGGCGAAAAGGACAGCTCCTCCATCCTGACCGTGACGGCGGTGAAGGCGACGGCAAGCGATGTGCCGCGTCAGCTGCTGGTCACCGGCTCCCTGGCTTCCTGGGATGAACTGCCCATCGGGACCCAGACATCCGGCCTCGCCATCACCGAGGTTCTGGTCGATGAAGGCGACAAGGTGAAGGCCGGGCAGTTGCTGGCCCGTTTCGATGACAAGGTGCTGCGCGCCGATCTTCTGTCGCGTGAGGCGTCGCTGCGTGAGGCGCAGGCCCTGGCCGCAGAGGCGGAGGCCAATATCCGCCGTGCCGAGGAACTGGCCCGCACCGGCGCCA
This sequence comes from alpha proteobacterium AAP38, assembly GCA_001296005.1. Classification (GTDB taxonomy): domain Bacteria; phylum Pseudomonadota; class Alphaproteobacteria; order Azospirillales; family Azospirillaceae; genus Niveispirillum. Next base: position 38,523 of record LJHR01000031.1, read on the forward strand.
TCTCCACCCGTGACCTCGATGCCCGCCGGTCAACAGCGCTGACCACCAAGGCCCGCGTCGGCGTGGCAGAAGCAGCCCGTGCCCAGGCCACGGCGCGTCTGGCCCAGACGGAGGTGCGTGCACCGACCGATGGCACAATCGCCAAGCGTAATGCCCGTCTGGGTGCAGTTATGTCCGCCGGTGGTACCGAACTGTTCCGCATCATTCGCGACGACCGTGTCGAACTGCTGGCCGAGGTTCCGGAAATCGATATACGGCAACTGGCTGTCGGTCAGACGGCAGAATTGTCGGCAGTTGATATCAACGGCAAGCCCTTCATCGGTACCATCCGCATCATCTCCCCCGTGGTTGATACCAAGACGCGTATCGGCACCGTGAAGATCGATGTGCCGCATGATCCGTATCTGCGGCCCGGCATGTTCCTGACGGCCCGCGTCCGCACCGGCACGCAGAGCGCACCGGTCCTCCCCGAAGAGGCCGTGGTCTACCGCGATGCCAAGAGCTGGGCCGTGGTGGTCGATGCCGCCAAGGATGACAAGGGGCATCACACCGTGACGGCGCGGGAGGTGCAGACCGGTCCGCGCGATGGCAACCGTCTGGCCATTCTGTCCGGCCTGAAGCCGGGTGAGGATGTGGTGCTGACGGGTGCTGGCTACCTGAAGACCGGCGACAAGGTGATCATCACCCCGACGCCGGCCGACAAGGTCAACCCGCTTCCCGCCAACTGACCGCTGATTAGAGAAAGGCACCGGACATGAGCCGCGGCAATATCTCGGCGGTTGCCATCCGCCACCCCGTACCACCCATCGTCCTGTTCATCATCCTGACACTGGCCGGTCTGATCTCCTTCTGGAAGATGGATATCACCGGCAATCCCGACATCGACTTCCCCATCGTCAATGTGGGCGTGTCGCGTCCGGGTGCGGCCCCGTCGGAACTTGAACAGGAAGTGACGAAGAAGATCGAAGATGCGGTGTCCAACATCACGGGCATCGATCACGTTTCTTCCAACATCACCGACGGCTATTCGAACACCACGATCGAGTTCAAGATCGGCTATAATACCGACCGTGCCGTCAATGACGTGCGCGACGCGGTCAGCCGTATCCGTTCGGATCTGCCGCAGGATATCTATGAACCGCAGGTCCAGCGTCTGGACGTGACGGGCGACGCCATCCTTTATTATGCCGTGACCTCCACCCATCGCACGGTTGAGCAGCTTTCCTGGCTGATCGACAGCGATCTGGCCCGTTCGCTGAAGCGCGTGGATGGTGTTGGTGAGGTGGAGCGTCTGGGCGGTCAGAACCGTGAAATCCGCGTAAACCTTAGCCCTGAGCGCATGATGGCGCTGGGCGTGACGGCGGGTGAGGTCAATTCACAGCTGATGCAGCTGAATATTGACATGCCCGGCGGGCGTGGCGAGATCGGTGCCGCAGAGCAGTCCATCCGCACCCTGGGCCGGGCCCAGAGCGTGGATGACCTTCGCAATGTCGAGATCGCGGTGGCCGGTGGCCGCAAGGTGCGACTGTCCGATATTGCCGATATCGTGGACGGCACGTCCGAACTGCGCGGTGTTTCGCGTCTGGACGGTGTGCCCACCGTGGGCTTCGCCATCAGCCGTTCGCCCAATTCCTCGGAAGTGACCATTGCCAAGGGCGTGGATGAGGTTATCGCGCAGCTGAAGAAGGACTATCCGGACCTGACCTTCAAGCTGATCATCTCCAACGTGAAATACACGGTGGACAGCTACATCGCTTCCATCGAGGCGTTGGTGGTCGGCGCCTTGCTGGCGGTGGGTGTGGTCTGGTGGTTCCTGCGCGACATGCGCGCCACCCTGATCTCTGCCTTGGCCATGCCGCTGTCGACCATCCCGACCTTCCTGGTCATGGAATGGTTCGGCTTCACCCTGAACGGCATCACCATGCTGGCTTTGGCCCTGGTGGTGGGCATCCTGGTCGACGATGCGATCGTGGAGATCGAGAATATCGTCCGCCATATCCGGCAGGGTAAACGTCCGTTCGAAGCGGCCCTGGAAGCGGCTGACGAGATCGGTCTGGCCGTGGTGGCCACGACGATGACCATCGTTGTCGTGTTCCTGCCCGTGTCCTTCATGCCCGGTATCGCCGGTCAGTTCTTCAAGTCGTTCGGCGTCACCGTGGCCGTGGCGGTGCTGTTCTCGCTGCTGGTCGCGCGTTTGCTGACGCCTTTGATGGCAGCCTACTTCTTGAAACCGGCACAGCCGGACGAGCATAAGGAAGGCCCCTGGGCCCACCGCTATCAGACGCTGCTGGGCTGGTGCATTACGAACCGGTGGAAGACCATTGCCGCCGGCACCCTGTTCTTCTTCGCATCGGTGGGGCTGACCCTGGCGCTGCCGTCGGGCTTCATCCCGGCACAGGATATCGGCTTCTCCAATCTGCAGATGGAAATGGCCCCCGGCGTGAACCTGGAGCAGATGGACGCCTCCGTTCAGCGAGCCGCCAATGTGCTTCGCGCCCAGCCGGAGGTGGAGACGACCTGGGCCCGTGCCGGTCGTGGCGGGCAGGTGCGCCGTGGTTCCATCATCGTGATGCTGAAGCCGCGTGGCGAGCGTATTCACCAGAAGGAGTTCGAGACCCGCGTCCTGCCGGAGTTGCAGAAGATCCCCGGTGTCCGCTTCTCCTTCAATTCGACGGGTGGCTTTGGCAACCGTGACGTCTCGATCATGCTGACCTCTGAAAACGGTCCGCTGCTGGACGCCCATGCCAACAAGGTTCTGGCGGAGATGCAGGCGCTGCCGATGCTGAAGAACGTGACCTCGACGGCGGCCCTTCAGCGTCCCGAAATTCAGATCAGGCCGATGTTCGAACGGGCGGCTGAACAGGGCGTGTCGGTGATTTCCATCGGTCAGGTTGCCAAGGTGGCGACCCTGGGCGAGATCGACACCAACTCCGCCAAGTTCAATCTGGGCGACCGTCTGGTGCCAATCCGGGTGCAGCTGGACCCGGCGGCCCGTGGCGACCTGGATACCATCGCCAATCTGCGTGTCCGCACCAATACCGGCGCTACGGTTCCGCTGTCTGCGGTGGCCAAGCTGGAAATGGGCTCGGGTGCGGTGCAGATCGACCGCTTCGACCGTGCCCGCCGCATCTCTGTGCAGGCCGACCTGAACGGTGCGGAACTGGGCGAGGCGACGAAGGCCATCAACAATCTGCCCTCTATGGCCCACCTGCCGTCGGGCGTGTCCAAGCCGGCCTATGGCGGCTCTGAACAGATGCAGATCATGATGATGGGCTTTGCGGTGGCGCTGGGCACGGCGTTCCTGCTGATCATCGCGGTGCTGATCCTTCTGTTCCATAACTTCTTCCAGCCGGTGACCATCATGACAGCACTGCCCCTGTCGCTGGGTGGTGCGGTGATCGGGCTGCTGATGTGCAACATGGCCCTGTCGCTGCCGGCACTGATCGGTATCCTGATGCTGATGGGCATTGTGACCAAGAACTCTATCCTGCTAGTGGAATATGCCATCGTCGCCATGCGCGACCATGGGATGGGCCGGCGGGAGGCGTTGCTGGATGCAGGTGCCAAGCGTGCGCGGCCCATCATCATGACCACCATCGCCATGGTGGCCGGCATGGTGCCCATCGCCTTCGGCTGGGGTGCCGATACGGAATTCCGTCAGCCCATGGCGGTGGCCGTTATCGGTGGTCTGATCACCTCCACCATGCTGTCGCTGGTCTTCGTGCCGACCATGTTCACCCTGATGGATGATTTCCAGAATTGGATCGGGCCGAAGCTGGGCCGCATGCTGACCAGCCGGGAGCCAGAACTGCCGCTGCGTCCCCACATGGTGGATGGCGAATAAGCCAGACTTCCATTGCTGTCCTGAAAGATGCGCCCGGATGGTCTCCATCCGGGCGTAATCTTTTTACGCGCTTCGGGGGCCATCTTGTAATAAGCGGCATGGGCTGCATGACTGGCATTTGCCGCCGCCACTTGTGGACTGGGGCGCTTGCCCCTATCCCGGCAGATGCTGGCCGCCCATTCGGGTGCGGCCCTGACAAGATAAGGAACTGTTCGGTGAGCATCGTCCGTCTGCATCCCGGCCGCCGCATGAGCGAAGCCGTCATCCATGCCGGTACCGTCTATCTAGCCGGCCAGGTGGCCACCGATACCAGCGCCGACATCAAGGGCCAGACAGCCCAGGTCCTGGCGCAGATCGACGCCCTGCTGGCCGAGGCCGGCTCGTCCAAGTCCAAGATCCTGTCCACCACTATCTATCTGTCCTCCATCGGCAATTTCGCCGCCATGAACGAGGTCTGGGATGCCTGGGTGGACCAGAGCAACCCGCCGGCCCGCGCCACAGTGGAGGCCCGCATGGCCGCCCCCGGCTATCTGGTGGAAATCGTCTGCATCGCAGCTGTTTAAGCAACGTGACGCCCCAGACCAACGGCCCTCTGGCGGGGGCCGTTGGTCTGCGCTATCTGAACGGCCTTGAACGGCGGACCCCGGCCCGCCGCCCCCGAAAAGACCCGGAGCCAGAAATGCCCGATGATGTTGTGAAGCACAGCTTCAGCCTGTTCCCCCTGGGTGCCGACACCACGCCCTATCGCAAGCTGACCAGCGATTACGTCTCCACCGTCGACTTTGACGGCGAGACCGTGTTGAAGGTGGAGCCGGAAGGGCTGCGCCTGCTGGCCGAAGCCGCCTTCATGGACATCAACCATTTCCTGCGCCCCGGCCATCTGGGCCAGCTGCGCGCCATCCTGGAAGATCCCGAGGCCTCGCCTAACGACCGGTTCGTGGCGCTGGACCTGCTGAAGAACGCCTCCATCGCCGCCGGCGGTATCCTGCCCATGTGTCAGGATACGGGTACGGCCATCATCATGGGTAAGAAGGGCCGCAAGGTCTGGACCAAGGGTGCCGACGAGGCTGCCCTGTCCGAAGGCGTGGCCGATGCCTACCGTAAGCGCAATCTGCGCTACAGTCAGGTGGCACCGCTGTCCATGTATGAAGAGAAGAACACCCGAACCAACCTGCCGGGCCAGATCGAGATATTCGCCGAGGGCGAGGACGCCTACAAGTTCCTGTTCATGGCCAAGGGCGGCGGGTCGGCCAACAAGACCTTCCTGTTCCAGGCCACGCCGTCGGTGCTGGCACCCGACCGTCTGATCCCCTTCATTGAGGAAAAGATGGCCTCGCTCGGCACGTCCGCCTGCCCGCCCTATCACCTGTCAGTGGTGATCGGCGGTCTGTCGGCGGAACAGAATCTGAAGACGGTGAAGCTGGCCTCGGCCCGCTATTATGACAGCCTGCCGACCCAGGGCTCCGAATCCGGCCATGCCTATCGCGACCTGGAGATGGAACAGGCCCTGTTCAAGGCCGCCCAGGGGCTGGGCATCGGGGCGCAGTTCGGCGGCAAGTATTTCTGCCACGATGTCCGCGTTATCCGCCTGCCGCGCCATGGCGCCTCCATGCCGATCGGCATCGGCGTCTCCTGCTCTGCCGACCGTCAGGCCCTGGCCAAGATCACCAAGGATGGCATCTATCTGGAACAGCTGGAAACCGATCCCGCCCGCTTCCTGCCGGAAGTGGATGAGGCGGCGCTGTCGGGTGAGGTCGTGAAGATCGACCTGACCCAGCCCATGGATGAAATCCGCAATCTGCTGAGCCAGTATCCGATCCGCACCCGCGTCTCCCTGACCGGCCCGCTGATCGTGGCGCGCGACAGCGCCCATGCCAAGCTGCGGGCCTTGCTGGATGCCGGGCAGCCATTGCCCGACTATTTCAAGAACCATCCGATCTATTATGCGGGACCTGCCAAGACGCCGGAAGGCTATGCGTCCGGCTCCTTTGGCCCCACGACGGCGGGCCGTATGGACAGTTTCGTGGACCAGTTCCAGGCTGCGGGCGGCTCCTTCGTCATGCTGGCCAAGGGCAACCGCTCCCCCGCGGTCAAGAATGCCTGCCAGAAGCATGGCGGCTTCTATCTGGGCTCCATCGGCGGGGCCGCGGCCCGTCTGGCCCAGGACTGCATCAAAAAGGTCGAATGCATCGCCTATCCCGAACTGGGCATGGAAGCCATCTGGCGGATCGAGGTGGAGGATTTCCCGGCCTTCATCATCACCGATGACAAGGGCAACGATTTCTTCGACGCCGCGAAGTAACAGCAGACAGCGCCCCATCCACCCGGATGGGGCGTTCTGCATTTCAAAACTATCAGTCCGATGGGGCGGAAAGCAGCGCCATCGCCTGTTCACAAAAGACGGCGCGGTGCCGCTCATACTCGATGCCGGCTTTCAGGACCAGATGGCGCAACTGCTGGCCCTTGTCCGTCGGCGGTGGGGTAAAATCCCGCTTCTCGATATCCTGATAGGTTTTCAGCCGGTCGCGATGATGCCGCGCCAGTTCGGCCAGCGTATCCGGCAGGGTGGTCGGGCCGACCATCGCCTCGGCCCGCAACCGCACCATCATCTCATCCCGGATGGGCAGCGGCTCCTGCCCCTCCGCTGTCCAGCGCGCCAGCTCCGCCCGCCCCGCCGGCAGCACCCGAAACGCCCGCTTTCGCCCGCGCGCGCCGTCAACGGCCGTCCCCTCGATCAGGCCCGCCGCCTCCAGCCGCGCCAGCTCACGATAGATCTGCTGATGCGTGGCCTGCCAGAAATAGCCGATGGAGCGGTCAAAACGCCCCGCCAGTTCCGAACCGGCGCCGGGGCGTTCGATCAGGGCGGTCAGCAGGGCGTGGGGCAGGGACATGGTGACGATCCAATCAAGGGGAATTCGGCCATGCCTATCAGGCTTTGGCCTTGAAGGCCGCGATATCCTGTCCCACACGCCGTCCCATCTCTGCGGCCAGGGCCTGCAAGCCGCTCAGGGGACGGATCATCACTTCGAACTCCCGTATCAATCCCTGTTCGTCAAAGCGGATGAAGTCGATGCCCTTCACCTGTTTGCCTTCCACCGTGGCGGAAAATTCCAGCACGACATTCAGCCCATCTGCCGTAACGGCGGTGCGGTGATAGGTGAAGTCGCCGAAGACCCGCATGACAGTACCGATGGCCAGCAGCAAGGCATCTACCCCTTCATAGGCTGTATGGGCCACCGGCGACCGGAAGGTCGCCTGTTCATGGGTGATACCGCGCAGGGCGGCGACGGACTGGCTGGCAACGATCTCGTGCCAGATGGCCAGGGAAGATGCGGCGGCCGGGTGCAATCCGGGCAGTTGGGTCATGGATTGCTTCCTTCTTCCGTCGGGAGGGGGATCAGAGTGCGGCGGCCAAGCGCGTGCCCTGGTTGATGGCCCGCTTGGCATCCAGTTCGGCCGCGACATCGGCCCCACCGATCAGATGGACGCGTAGCCCCCGAGCCTCCAGCCCTGCCTGCAATTCCCGCAACGGCTCCTGGCCCGCACAGATCACGACATGGTCGACATCCAGCACCTGATCCTGCCCACCGATGGTGACATGCAGGCCGGCATCATCAATGCGGCGATAGGTGACGCCGCCCATGGTGGCTACTCCATGCATCTTTAGAACCGTGCGGTGGATCCAGCCCGTGGTGCGGCCCAGATTCTCGCCCAGCTTGCCCTCGGTGCGCTGCATCAGGAAGACCTGCCGACCATTATGTTCCAGCTCCGGCCTGGTGCAGCCGCCGGGCTGGCGATAATCGGGGTCAACGCCCCATTGTTTGAAGAAGCGCTCGGCTGACGGCGCCTCGTGCCGTTCTACCAGATAGGTGCTGACATCGAAGCCGATACCGCCGGCCCCGATGACGGCCACCTTGCGGCCCACCGGCACCTCATCGCGCAGGACATCGAGATAGCCCAGCACCTTGGGATGGTCGATCCCCTCAATCGCCGGCTTGCGCGGTACCACGCCGGTGGCCAGGACCACCTCGTCAAACCCGCCCTGGTTCAACATATCGACATCGGCGCGGGTGTTGAGGCGCACAGTCACGCCCTTCAGCTCCAGTTGCCGGCGGAAGTAACGCAGGGTTTCGTTGAACTCCTCCTTGCCTGGGATCTTGCGGGCGATGTTGAACTGCCCACCCACCTGTGCCGATGCCTCGAACAAGGTCACCTTGTGTCCGCGCTCCGCTGCCGTGACCGCAAAGGACAGGCCCGCCGGCCCGGCACCCACCACAGCGATATTCTTCGGTGATGCAGTCGGGGCGATGATAAGCTTCGTCTCATGACAGGCGCGAGGGTTCACCAGACAGGAAGTGATCTTGCCGCTGAACGTATGGTCCAGGCACGCCTGATTACAGGCGATGCAGGTATTGATCTCATCGGCCTTGTTCTGGCGCGCCTTGGCCACGAAATGCGCATCGGCCAGGAAGGGACGCGCCATCGACACCATGTCGCAATAGCCATCGGCCAGCAGGTTCTCGGCCACCTCGGGCGTATTGATGCGGTTGGTGGCGATCAGCGGGATGGAGACCTTGCCTTTCAACTGCTTCGTCACCCAGGCAAAGGCCCCGCGCGGCACAGAGGTGGCAATGGTGGGGATGCGTGCCTCATGCCAGCCGATGCCAGTATTGAGTATGGTGGCTCCCGCCGCTTCAATGGCCTGTCCCAGTTGCACAACCTCTTCCAGCGTGGACCCGCCCTCCACCAGGTCCAACATCGACAGGCGGTAGATGATGATGGAGTTCGGACCGACTTTCGCGCGGATACGGCGGACGATCTCGACAGGCAGGCGGATGCGGTTCTCGTAAGACCCGCCCCACTCGTCATCGCGATGATTGGTGCGGGCCGCGATGAACTCATTGATCAGGTAGCCTTCCGATCCCATCACCTCAACACCATCATAACCGGCAAGCTGGGCCAGGGCGGCACAGCGCACAAAATCGGCAATGGTCTCTTCCACCTCCTCTCCCGTCAGGGCATGGGGGAGGAAGTGGTTGATGGGGGCCTTGATGGCAGAGGGGGCGACGAGGTCCTTCTGATAGGAGTAGCGCCCGAAATGCAGGATCTGCATCGCGATCTTGCCGCCCTCTCCATGGACGGCATCCGTTACGATACGGTGATGGGCGGCTTCCTCCTCCGTTGCCAGGACGGCACCGAACGGGGCAGGGCGTCCGCGTTCATTGGGCGCGATGCCGCCGGTTACGATCAGCCCAACCTCGCCGCGCGCCCGTTCCGCATAAAAGGCGGCCATCCGTTCAAAGCCATTGGGCGCTTCCTCCAGTCCCACATGCATCGATCCCATCAGCACGCGGTTGCGCAGGCTGGTGAAGCCAAGGTCGAGCGGCTGAAGCAGGTGGGGGTAGGCCGTCATATCGGGTTCCTTTATGCAACTGGTTGAATAAACATGACCGTCGGCCCGACCTGCCGCAAGCTGTTTCAAAACATGGCCGGCGCTTTGCCGCCTGCGTGCGCCACATGGCGTTCTGGGTTCATTACAGAAAAGTGACTTATGTCTGCAGAAAGTTGTTGCGTTGGGGTGTTTGGGTGTCCTATAC
>LJHR01000032.1 GCA_001296005.1 alpha proteobacterium AAP38
GAACAGCATCTGCGCGTCCCAGTCATCGGCTGACAGCGGCCAGCCATGGTGGAAGACGATAGCCTGCGCATCGCGCGGCCCCCAATCCTTGTAGAAAATTTCCGTGCCGTCCTTGGTCTTGACCGTGCTCATGATCCGGGTTCCTTCAGGGGGCGTGCCGGCCTCTGCCGACGCCAGGGGGAAGAGGGTGGTGGAAAGCAGGCCGGCGGCGTACAGGCCTATACCGCCGGCCAGGACGTCACGGCGGGTGGCGCCGGTGACGGCGCGGGTCACCATGCTTTTCATGATGGGCTCCGATTGTCCGATAGGGCCGGCGGTGCCGCCGGTGGCCGAGTTGCTCGACCGGAAAGCCAGCACAGAATGGACCCAAGCCGGGCATTGGACAATTATCCGCGTATTTCAGGCCTCTAACACGTTGGTATAGGTTTATTAACCATGGTGCTGGTGACAACGACACGGGTGCGACGGGCCGCACCTATCGCTATGACACCCGCTCTATGCAGGTGGGGCCCAACGCGCCCGGCTTGGCGACGAGCTCTGGCCAATAGGGCGGGCCTGGAACAGTTGAACAGCATCACGACGCTGTATCAGGAGTTGGACGGGATCGAGTGGGGCAGTTACGACCCTGCCGGCACCCTAAAGCAACGCACCATCCGCGCCCCTGTCGCTGGCGATGTTGTGGTGGCCATCGACAGCAAGCTACGTGGTTGTGACCTTGTCCGGATGAAGATCAGCGACATTGTTCGTGGTGGAGAAATCCGGTCCCGTTCCTCTGGTTGTTAAAAAGAAAACGGGACGGCCAGTTCAGTTCGAGTTGCTGGAGACGGCCCGCAAAAGCCTGAAGGCTTGGCTGGAACGGCGGGGCGGGTCGTTGACTGATTATGTTTTTCCCAGCCGAGACGATCATGCAAAACCCACCAGCACCCGCCAGTATGCGCGCCTTGTTGAGGAATGGGTGATTGGGACCGGCCTGCGCCGCGAGGATTATGGAACCCATTCCCTGCGGAGGGCCAAGGCTGCCCTCATTTAAAAGCAGACCGGCAACCTGCGCGCCGTGCAAATCCTGCTGGGCCAGACCAAGATCGAGACGACGGACATATAGCCGGTGTATCCGCTGGTAACCACCGGGGCGGGCGGGAATGGCCGGAATCCCAGATTTGTCGCCATAAACCCGCCCGTCCGCTTCCGGCCCGATTTGGCCGCTTCGCACCCCGTTTCGGTCATTCTCACACTGGTGCGCGCCCACCATAAGCGGACTGTCAGCTCGCATGACTATTTGACGCGGCTGGACGCCTTGAAATGGTGGTAAGCGGACACTCATTGGGCGATGCAGTAGATCAACCAGAGGGAGCAGTACGCGATGTTTGCGGGCGTGATGTCGGTCGGGCGCAAAGGCTGGCCCATGCCCCGGCCGACTGCCGCCAGCATGGCGATTCCCTTCGCGGTGTTCGGACAGGCTGACGCTGAAGGCATGGCAGTATCGGAAACAGCGGTCCTGCTCGAGCGCAGGCGCTTCGTCAGCGCACAGAACCGCGACTTGGAACTGCCGCGTTGCTGCCCTAAGTCAGGAGCTTGGATCAGCTTTTGGGGGCGGATCGACAACCGCGCCGATTTGGCCCGAGCACTTGGCCTCGTCGGCGTTGGTGACGAAACGACCGATGCTGCCTTGGTCGTAGCGGCTTGGGCACGGTTCGGTCGTGATCTGCCTGCGCAGTTGATTGGTGATTTCACGCTCGCTGTGATCGACGATGCGCGCCGCCAAGTCTTTCTCGCCCGCGATCCCATGGGGTCTAGGCCGCTCTATTATCGATACGACAATGGCGTCTTTGCCTTCGCGTCCACGGCCGCGGCGCTGAAGTTTCCAGGCTTGCCGCTCACGCCTGACCGTGGCTGGATCGCGCGGTCTCTATGGGGAGGGCTGTCCAAGCATATCGAACGGACTGCTTATGTCGAGTTCCAAAAATTGCCCGGCGGACACACACTGTTCCTGGAGGCTGATGGTACACCACAGGTCGAGCGCTGGCACCATTGGCGCGATGATGCTCCCTTCGCCACACGGCGCGATTCTGCGCATGTCGACGCCTATCGCGCCATGCTCGAAGAGAGCGTGAATTGCCGTCTGACGAGCGATTATCCCGTGGGCGTCGAGACATCAGGTGGCATCGATTCATCAATCGCAGTGGCGCTTGCTGCGCGGACCCTTGGCTCGGGCGACCGGCTGCGGACGTTTGGATTTGCTAATTTTGAGGATGAACCTGAATTGATCCTGGCGACCAGCCAAGCGTACCGGATCGAGCATAACTATCTGGCCACTGGATATGCGGTATGCGAGGCGGAATCCGCCCGCGTACTCGCTGCGATCGGCTATCCTGCCGAACATGGAAATGCCGATTTTCATGTGCCCTTTTATCGCGAGGCCACACTGCATGGCGTGCGCACGTTGATTTCAGGATTCGGAGGCGACGAGGTTGTCTCCAATCAAGGCCAACACGCACTGATTGAAATGCAGCGGGCAGGAGCCTATCGTCAGCTTCTGGAAATGCTAAAGGGCAATGCACTGATGCGGACCGCACGGCTGGCCAAGCGCATTCTGATGCCTCCCCGTGCGCAGACACACAATTCGGCATACCTTACTGACTGGCGTCAGCGTTGGCCTCACTGCCCGCTGACCAATTCGGTAATCGACGAACATCAAGTTGAGCGCGATTATTTCAACTCAGCAAGGTTCGATGGCCCTTATGAGCGCGTCAATGACTTCATTCTCGGTCACCACCTAGGCCCGATGGATTCGACCACCCGGCTGGAAAATTGCACCCTCGCCGCTGCTGCCTGGGGAATCGAATATCGTTGGCCGTTGTGGGACGCGCGTTTGGTGCAGCTGTATCTTTCAACGCCCACGATCGAGAAATTTGGCCCAAGGGGCATCGGCCGCTACCTTCATCGCCGCGCGATTGATGGGATCGTGCCATCAAAAGTCGCGTGGCGGATGACCAAATGGATGGGATCACCCGTTGGCAGGCACCTTGATCCGCGCGATCTGGCCGATTGGGGGCGTGTTCTAAGAGACAAAATGCCCTCCGACGTTGCTGCGGTCATCGATCCAGAGAAGCTGGATCGCCTGATTGACGGGCTGGAAGGCACTCCAGACTATGAATACAGAGCACTTTGCAGAAGGACGTTCACCTCGCTGTCTTCGGTCAGTCGGTGGTTGGAGTAGCAATGTGATGTCGCCTGCCGCGTGCGACGACGTGCGACTGCGGGAGGGCCGCGGAGCGAGGAGTGAAATGCCGATCAGGACCCTGAGTGATCTCGTCACTACTGCGAACATGGCTGCCTTTTCCGTCGCCTTTGCCACCAAGGCCCGCTGGCATGCGGAAATGCCGATGCGTACGGATATATCAGAACTGTGTCCTTGGCCGACGTTCGACGCATTGATCGCAACAGGCGCAATTCCAGCCGATAAGTTCGCTGTACTCCTCAACGCAAAATCGATGCTGAAGTCGTTTTATGTTGACGAACGAGGCCAACTCCGGCCGGACGCGATCCAGGCATTCGCAGCCCAGGGTGCGACGCTGACTGTCAACAATATCGACCGCTTCGTGCCCGCGATCGGCGAGTTGGCAACGGCGATCGAGCGTGAGCTGTGCTGCAAAACCGGGGTCAACGCGTATATCAGCTTTGGCACGAAGTCCGCATTTCTGGCGCACTCCGACGACCATGATGTGCTGATCGTTCAGCTTCAGGGCGTCAAGCATTGGCGCACGTACGGAGTGCCGGAACCGTTTCCAACAAGAAGCGTGCATATGGGAAGCCCCCCCCCTTGTGAATGGGAAGGGCGAATGACGCCGGGTGACCTACTCTATCTTCCGCGCGGGGAGGTCCACGCCGCGGTTCCCGAAGAACAGCCGTCGATGCACCTTACGATCGGAATCGCCGAGCAGACGGGGGTGGATTTCATCGCGTGGCTGGCAACGAAAGCGAAAGAGGTTGTCGCATTACGTCGTGACCTGGGCGCCACGCTGCCCCGAGAAGCGCGCGTTGCCCGTGACCGCGAACTTATTCAGTCAATCCTTGACCTGCTGGAAACCGCAACGGTTGGCGAATTCGAGGCTCTCCAGGCCACTCAACGTTCGCTCCGACCACTTGCCAGTTTCGGAATTGCCGGCAGGCTGACGCCCACGAGCCGCCTGGTCAGTGCTTTGCGGCGAGAGGTCGATCTGATGGTCGAGCGAGAGGGGGCTGCCCAATTAGTAATCGGAGAACAACGTTTTAGGTTATCTCTGAATGGACGTCTTGCACTTGCTAATATCAACCATCTTGGCACCGTGTCCTTCGGTGCGCTTACAGAAGAATTGGCAGGCAAAATGTCGGTTAACGATTTGGCCAAGGCTATTCAGGAGTTGGCAGAAAAATCCTTGGTCGCTATCGCGGAGGATTAACGCTTGCGCTTCATCCCTATCTTTGCGTAGTTTTCTCCCCAAGTATCACATGAAGGGCCAGAATATGACCAGCCAAGTCGAGACCAATGAAGGCGTTGTGGCTCCGCTGACCACCAAGGAAGCATGGGAAACGCCGCGGGTCACGTCTGCTGCGGTCTCTGAGATCACCAAGGGTGGCCCTACCCGTGGCACTGAAACCGGCGGCGACATTGGCCCTACTAGCTGATGGCTTCAGCCTAGCTGGGCCTCAATATGGGGGGTGGATTGGATCCTTCCCTCTCAATCGGCGCGGGGGAACATTTGCCTGTGGTGCGTTATGCCACACGCAAGGAGGGAAGCGTCCAACGTTGAAATTGCTGAGGTTTGGACTGAATGTTGTCCCTAGAGAGGCGACTTCGAGGTTGGACGCCCATCGCCTTTCATGGCGGTCACGAAGCTGTCATTGAATGGGCTGATTTGCGCGATCAGTCGTTCGACAGACCTTTCTTTTCTCAAACCCTGAAGGCACGGAGCGCAGCGTCGAACGACGCCATCGTGCAGTCCGGCCTGTCAACACTTTCATCACTCGATTCCGAGCCGTCACTCGATCCCGATGTGATCATCGCTCACCCGTCGCGGTCCGGATCGACGTTGCTTTCGCTGCTGACAGCCGCAATGCACGAACAATCGGTTCTTGTTGGTGAGCCCGAGATCGTTTTTCAGCTTCTTCAGGCCAATTTGCAACGCCCGCTCGAGGCGCCGGATAAAGCCCTACGGCAATTGATCCGGGCGCTCGGTCGCAGACGCTTTGGTACAGAGCAGCGCTTTGTCGTCAAACTTTCCAGCCGGACCAGCCATTTCCTTGCGCTGTTCCGTCGGGCCTTTCCCAAGACCCCGATCGTCTGGGTGCAGCGGGAGCCGACAGAGATCGTCGAGTCAAACCTCAGGAGACCGCGCCGGGCGCTTGCAGGATTGGATCCGGAATCGGTCGCTCGACTGGCACTGCGCGATGTGTCCTGGGCGTTTCTGGCGGCGACTGGTTTCGAAGATGCCAATTTTCACGTTGTCGACTATCGCAACTTGCCCTGTGCAGCGTGGACCCGTGTAGCGCCGCTTATGCAGGTGCAGATCGGAGAGGATTGCTTGTTGCGGATGCACAATGTGAGTCGCACTCATTCGCATAGCGGCGAACCCTACTTGTGGCGTACGCCAAGCCCGTTGCCTAAGAATGTGCAAGATATTGTTAGCAATACGCTCGACCCACTCTATGAGGCACTTGCAAGGCGGGCGCAGCTTTGACCCTGCATTTTTATCGCATCTGCGGCTTGGTTGTCGCGTCCGAAATAGAACTGGCTGGTTCATTACCGCTCAAGGCATCGAACCAGAGCCACGACGTGGTCATGCGTTTGGGCGGGGTTCCTCAAACCTTATTGAACGCTACGACATCCAGGCCAGGGTGGAACGCTCATGGAGACCAATTCCTACTCCGCGCGCCTGGCACCGGGCGATTTCTGATCAAGCGCGGCCAGGAGGTTGTGTTCGAACTCGAGCCGGGCGTTCCTGCACAAGCCTGTGCGGCCTATCTGCAAGGCACAGTTATGGGCGCTTTGCTTCACCAGCGCGGCGGCATTGTTCTCCATTCGAGCGGCATCGAAGCCGACGGTGGGGCAATTCTATTTGCGGGCGCATCGGGAGAAGGCAAGTCGACCCTGGTAGCGGCGCTTTCGACCCGGGGCTATCCCGTGATTTGCGACGACGTGAGCCATGTTTCGTTTAATCAGGAAGGTCGTCCGCTGGTTAGCTCAGATGCACGGAGAATAAAGCTCACCGATGAATCCATACATGCCACAGGATTGGAGATGGGACGTCGCGAAGCTGTGCTGGCCAATACTGAAAAGACCTATGTGAAGCCAGCAAAGCATTGGACGGGTTCCGATCTACCACTGAGGGCGATTTATCTACTGCAATCGGCGGCGATCAACGATGCGGTCGTAGCGCGCCTTCCGTCTGCCATGGCGCTCAACGAATTACGGGGAAATGCACATCGCCCAAACATCGTGCTTCACACTGGGCAGCTCCCCCGCTATTTTCAGGCCTCAGCAAAAATTCTGGAGCATGCGCCAGTCTACGTTGTTAAACGTGGGCGCGACCTGTCGAAACTCGCATCAACCATGGATATTCTGGAAGCGCACTGGCGAGCGTGTGCCTGGACTGTACTCAAGAGGAACTAACGGCATGATAATTGCGCACAACGGCGAGTGGCTAAGCGCTATGATCGGCGCAGAATGTGCGCTGATGTGCATCGACAACGGCAACTACATCGTGGTCTCGCGAGTAGGCGCTCGAATTTGGGAATTGATTGCGGAACCTCAAGATCTATCGGATATTTGCGCTCAGCTCTGCAAAGAGTTCGATGTTGCAGAGCATACCTGCCGGAATGAAGTCGAATCATTTGTCATGACACTTCGAGAGGAAGGTGCCGTAACGTGTTCGGTGCCAGATGCGTGACTGTCTCGGCGCACTATGCTGTCAGGGCAAAATTGTCGCTCTTCAGTCCATCACGCCCAACGCGTGGCGTAGCGTCGCGGAGTAGCGACCTCGCCAGAGGCATATGTTAGGCGGCGACGTGGCGCTTGTATATTCCGATGATGTCGGTGCCGCGTTCGAAACGCCGTTACGATCGCCACTTCATCATCTGTAGGAAGCGCTGGATGATGCGGCGCTGGATCGTCACCCAAACGTACTTGTTGAGCGGCGAAAACTTCGCTACTGGCTGTAGTGGTCCGCATTGGATGCGGGACGGTGCCATCAAGGCCGGGAACGTTCGTCCGGAGCGCAAATGTGACTGACGACATTTTCTCCCGCTACCCGAGCGTCCGAGGAAATTCGCGCTCCATGGCGATGCTGAGCGCGGTGCTGCATGAGAAGGGGCTTGTGGACGACGCCGTGGCAATGGCGACCGCCGCGATCGAAGCAGCGCCGGAGAGCATGGCGGTACGGGATATCATCGGCTATGCCCTCTCAAACGGTGTGCAGTCCTTTCATGTCCCCATGCTGCTCGACCATGCCCGCAACGCTGCCTATGCTCGCGCAATACGCCGGATGGTACATCCGGGCATGCGCGTGCTCGAGATTGGAACCGGGGGCGGTTTGTTGGCGATGCTGTGCGCGGAGGCCGGCGCTATCGTCACGACATGCGAAGCCCAGCCGACAATCGCCGCGACAGCACGCGCGATCGTCGATCGCAATGGCTTCTCGGATCGCGTGCGGGTGATTTCGAAGCGTTCCGATCTGTTGAGTATCCCTGAAGATATGGATGCGCCCGCCGAACTGGTGGTCCATGAGATTTTCGGTAGGCGTCTTTTCGACGAGGGCGTCACCGCTGCCCTACGTGATGCGCGCGCGCGGCTACTCGTAGCGGGTGCGCCGGCGCTGCCCCCGCGCGCAGAAATCCGTTGCGCCCTCGCCCGATCGGTGGATGCGCGCCGGCGGGTTGTGACGATCGAGGGTTTCGACATGTCCCTGTTCAATCTGCTTACCGTGCCGGGGCGGCAGTTGAGACTGAAGAAGAGGGAGCATGTCGATTACTGTTCGGAAACCGCTTCCGTGCTGCGCATGGATTATGACGCCCCCTCGCCCTTCGGCCCTCAGACCGAGACGGTTTCCCTAGTCTCGACGGGGGGGCGGATAGACGGAGTAATGCAATGGATCCGTCTCGATTTCGGCGCAGGTGAGACATTGGAAAGCGATCCGTTCAGTGAGGACGGTGCGAGCTCGTGGGGAGCGACGTTGTTCGATTTCGCTGCGCCACTCGAAACGGCGCCGGGAGATATCGTCGAAGTCACCCTCTCTCACAAGGATATGCGGTTGCTGGTCGATGCCGTGGTCCGGCCTCGCAGCACCATGTGAAGAAGTCATGATGTGTTATTCGGCGTGGAAAAGTGGCTCTGACTCAATTTTGATGAAATTCGGGATTCCTCTGGAGTGGATTTTCCATAGGGATCAGCATGATGGGATTGGGCTTTCCACACTCGATGTTCGATGTTGCCGTCATGGCCATCAAGGACATCACCGATGATGATGGGATGGTGCGCCTCACCATCAGCCCGGTCACGGCGATGAGCGCCTGTCCCGGATGCGGGACGCGGTCAGGTCGGATCCATAGCCGATATCATCGGCGGCTGGCGGACCTGCCGACCAGCGGTCGTCTGGTTGAGCTTGTGCTGCTTGCCCGCCGGTTTTTCTGCTATGCTGTGCTGTGCAGGCGCCGCGTATTCACGGAGCGCTTTGATCCGAATGTTCTCGCACCTTGGGCTCGCCGGACGGCCCGGCTGGATCAGGTTGTCCACCATCTGGGTCTGGCGCTGGGAGGTCGTCCGGCTGCTGCCCTGGCCCGTCGCTTGATGCTACCGGTGAGCAACGACACCTTGTTGCGGGTAGTTCGCCGTCGAGGCAGCCCGCGCATCGTGCCGCCTACGGTGATCGGCGTGGATGATTGGGCGTGGCGACGCAATCACCGCTATGGAACCCTGATCTGCGACCTGGAGCGGAGGCGCACCATCGCCCTGCTGCCTGATCGTGAGCCGGCGACGACGCAAGCCTGGCTGGAACAGCAGCCGCAGGTCAGCATCGTGGCCCGCGACCGCGCAAGTGGCTACGCCCTGGCTGTCTCCAAGGCGTTGCCGACTGCCACGCAGGTGGCCGACCGCTGGCACCTGATGGAGAACGCAAGTCGAGCCTTTCTAGACGCAGTCCGGAAATCCATGCGGCAGATACGCACCGCGGTCGGCGCCACCAGCATCGATCCGGCCCTTCTCACGGCGGCAGAGCGCTTGCAGTACGAAGGATATCTGCGGCGTGAGGATACCAACAATGCGGTCCAACGCCTGGCCAAGGAGGGCATCCCCATCAAGGAGATCGTTCGCCGGACCGGCCACAGCCGAGGGCTGGTGCGCAAAATCCTCCGGGGTCAGGGGACGGACATCTTCCGGACAAGGGAAAGTTCCCTGGAACTGCATCTTCTCTGGCTCGACCAGCAATGGCAGGCGGGCCATCGCAACGGTACTGAACTTTGGCGGCGGCTCAGGAAGGAGGGTTTCCAAGGCTCGCTGCGCGTCGTCACGGAATGGGCGACCCGCCGGCGCCGGGCCGACCAGATGGGAGTAGAGGCTCTCAAACGGACACCATCCGCCCGGATCATCGCCCGGCTCATGACCTTGGGACGCGATGCGCTGACAAAGGCTGAGACTGTCCTGGTTGCCGCCATTGAAAAGGGGGTCCCGACCATTGTCGAAGCCAGGACCATCATCGCCGATTTCCAGGGCATGATCCGGCGCCGGTCGTTGGCTGACCTGGCCCCCGGGCTGGAACGGGCAAGCCCATCCATGGTGGCGTCTTTCGCCAATGGCATCGTCAGGGATCGGGCCGCTGTGGAGGAGGCTATCACTTCCCCATGGTCCAACGGCCAAACCGAAGGCCAGATAACCAAGCTCAAACTCGTCAAGCGCCAGATGTATGGCCGCGGAAAACTCGACCTGCTCCAGGCCCGCGTCATCGGTGCAGGGTAGAAAGGCACTTCACCAAAACTGCGTCAGAGCCAAACTTCAATGCCGATTGACATGCAGGGCCAGCGCAAGACCGTTCTGGGGGGATTGAAGCCCACGTGGCACAGCATTAGAGACGCCGGCACCGTGCATATCCGCACCGATGTCCCCAGCCGGAGCAGATCATCTAAGACTACTGCCTATCGAAAACATCTCTAGACATTGGTCATTGATCGCAGCTCCCGCAGCGACGGCACGAAGAAATCAGGTGTCAGATCGATATCCGCGACACCAGGCGGGCCATAGTCGGATAGGTCGGTGACGCCATTTGCCGCCAGCAGTTCGTCGTCGATGTAGAAGTTGCCGGTATTGATCCGGGCGTCGGAGGTCATGATCAGATAGGCAGCATCCGCCACAATTTCCGGGCGACGCAGTGCGCCCAGGCCGACATGGGGGCCGAACTCCGTCATTGCGGCGGTGTCGATGGCCGTGCGCGGCCAGAGGCAGTTGATCCCGACCCTGCCACGATATTCGCCGGCAACACCCAGGGCGATGATGCTCATGCCGTATTTTGCCAAGCTGTAGGCGACATGGGGAGCAAACCATCGCTCCTCCATGTGCAATGGCGGGGATATGGAGAGAATGTGCGGATTGTTCGATGCCAGCAGGTGCGGGAGGGCCGCTTGCGTCACCACAAAGGATCCACGCGCATTCACCCCATGCATCAGATCGAAACGCTGAACCGGCGTTTCCAGGATCGGCGTCATACGGATGGCGCTGGCATTGTTGATGCAGATGTCGATGCCGCCAAACGTGTCCACGGTGCGGGCGACCGCAGCGGCAACCTGATGTTCATCGCGGATGTCGCACAGGATAGGCAAGGCGTTCCCGCCAGCGGCCTCAATCGCGTCCGCAGCGGTATGGATGGTACCCGGCAACTTGGGGTGAGGCTGGTCTGTCTTTGCGGCAATCGCAATATTGGCACCGTCCTTGGCCGCCCGCAGCGCAATTGCCAGCCCGATACCGCGCGATCCGCCGCTGATGAACAAGGTCTTGCCTTTGAGGGGACGGGTCATTGGTCGTTCCTTTTTTATATTACAATGTAAACTTTATGAGCGCCACATGGGTGTGGACGCAGCGCAGGCGGTATCAGGCCAGTGCCGTCAGACCGGCCATGATCGACCGAATGGCCGGTCTGGCCAGATGCTTGAGATTGCGCCCGAAAACCAGCTTGCGCGCCAGATGCAGCGATGCCAGGCCGTGCAGCCCGCTCCACACGATGTCGGTTGCTTGGCCCAGATCCGCGCGTTCAGCGCGGGGCCCCAGGAACAGGGACACTGAGGCCTGTATCTCAAGCCAGGACGCAGACTGCCGCCGTACCTTCTCGCCGAATTCCTTCTTCATAGCTTCCGGGTTTTCAAAGGCCCACATGTCAAACATCAACCGGTAGTCATGGGGGTTGGCATAGGCAAAAACCAGATAGGCACCACAGACCAGGGGCAGCGCGTCGGCATCCCGTCGCGCCCGCCGCCGCCAGCGAGCCAAGGCCTGGGTGAAGCGCGCAAACGCCCGGATGCGCAGTTCCATCAGCAGGTGGTCTTTGCTGGGGAAGTAGCGGTAGGCCATCATCTGCGAGGTGCCCAACAGACGCCCCACATCCCGCATATTGATCGCGTCAACGCCGCCTTGCTGAAACAGGGTTAGGGCAGCGGCACAGATGCTGTCGCGCGCTTCCTGTACAGACGCGGCCAGAATCTTTGGATCAGCCGGCGGGCGGCCCCGGCGACGGGGAAGGGGAGCCTCTGTTGTCATGTCGTCTTCAACCGCTCAACGAGACGCGCCGGAGAATAGCGGTGTCCAGGGCGCGTTTCATGATCTTGCCTGTCGTGTTGGTGGGCAGCACCGGCAGAATAGCGATCAGCCGGGGGTATTTGTACAGCGCAATGCGGGCGCGGCACCAGGCTGCGAGTTCGTCAGCCGACAGCATATGTCCTTCGCGCGGGGAAACATAGGCCGCCACCTCCTGCCCGACCTGTTCATCCGCCACGCCGATCACCGCCACATGCAGCACACCCGGATGGCTGGCAAGCGCCGCCTCCACCTCCGACGGATAGACATTGTAGCCGTTGCGGATGATCATTTCTTTCTTCCGGTCACAGAGAAACAGCGTGCCCTCTGCATCGCGGCGGACAATGTCGCCGGTGGCGAACCATTCATCGTCGCCGCGTGGCTGGAACGTCCCGTCGATGTAATAGCCGCGCAGCAGATTGGGTCCGGCCAGCTGCAATTCACCTTGATCGGGGTCCGCCGGGTCCAACGGCACGATACGGTGGGACAGGGGCGTGCAGAGGGCCCCGACACCACCCGTCGGCATCGTTCCGGGCCGTTCCAGCGCGATGCAGCAGGCCACCTCCGTCATGCCATAGCCCTGATGGACAGGTACACCGAACCTATTCTGAAACACGGTGCCAGTGGCCGCCGGCAGGGGCGCGCCACCGGCCAGCACGAAGCGCAAACGGCCCGGTTCCGGGTGGTGTCCCGTCTGGCGCGCCTGTTCCGCCACGGCGGCCAGACTGGCGGGCACGGCGGCGATGATGCTGGGCCGGCGCTGAACCATCGCGTCAAACAGCGCGGCGGGACCGGGGCGGGGGACGAGCGACAGTTCCGCCCCCGCCGACAATCCGCCCAGCATCATCACCATCTGTCCGAAAACATGGCTCAACGGCAAAGGGCATAACAGGACGTCGTCGCGGGTGATCGAGAATACCGCGTTGGCGTGACGGGCGTTGGTGATCAACGCTGCCTCGCGGTGTGATGCGCCCTTTGGCCGGCCCGACGTGCCGGAAGTGAACAGGATCAATGCTTCGTCCCTGCCATCCCGGCGCACGGGTGGCAGATCGGTACGGGCACGGGCCATGGCGCGGTCGAACGGTTGATCCGGGCCGCTGCGCAGGACCAGACAGCTCAACCGCAGGTCAGCCACCAGACCGTCCAGCGCTGACAGTACCGGATACGGCCCGTCTGCCGGTGCGGCGATGATGGCCGCCGGCCGCATGCTGTCCAGAATGTGGCGGACCTCATCAGGACCCAGCAGCGGGTTCAGAGGCATGACCACCAGACCCGCCCGATGAGCCGCGAAATAGGCGGTGACGAACTCCACCGATGTCGGCAGCAACAGCAGCACCCGTTCACCCGGACGCAGCCCAAGAGCGGCCAGGGCGCCCAACGCCGCCTGGATACGCGCGTCAAGCTGGGCATAGGTGACGCTGGCGCCGATCCCGGACAGGGCAATGCCGTCGCCCGGCACGGCATGTGCCGCCACCACATCACAAAGGCCGGTGATATCTGCATGCATGGTCACGTTCCTTCCGGAGGTGGTGTGGAGGCCAGGAGATGGTGGACGGCGGCGCGCCATCCGGTCAGACGCCGTTGACGGAGAGCATCATCAATGGATGGCGTGAACCGATCCAGCCCGGACAGAACAGGCACGCGTCGCGGGTCGGGCCAGATGCCAGCCGCGAACCCGGCCAGCCGTGCGGCCCCCCAGGCCGTGGCCTCATGATTGCGTGACCGGTCCACGCACAGGCCCGTCATATCCGCCAGATATCCCGCGAACCAGTCGTTCGACGCCATGCCGCCATCGATGCGCACATCCTGTGGCACCAGCCCGTCGGCCTGCATGGCCTGGATCAGATCGCAGGTCTGGAAGGCCGCAGCCTCCAATGCTGCGCGCACGATGGTGGCCGGACCGGTATCCAGCGTCAGGCCGGTCAGGCTGGCCCGCAGGTCGCTGCGCCAATAAGGGGCGCCCAGCCCCACAAAGGCCGGAACCAGATGCACGCCATGGTCATCGGGCACACTGGCGGCCAATGAAGCGATCCCATCATAACCGTGGACGATGCCCAGCCCATCGCGCAGCCAGTTCAATGCCGCCCCTGCCACGAAGATCGACCCTTCCACGGCATAGGCGGCCTCGCCATCAACCAGACAGGCCAAGGTCGTCAGCAGCCGGTGACGTGACAGCAGCGGCTTGTCACCGGTATGGGCCAGCAGAAAACAGCCAGTGCCATAGGTCGCCTTCATGCGCCCCGGCAGAACGGACCCCAACCCGATCATGGCCGCCTGCTGATCGCCGGCCATGGCCGTGATGGGAACCGGCCGCCCCGTCACCCGGATATCGGTTTGCCCGAAATCATGACAGTTGCCGGCCACGGTGGGCAGGATACAGGCCGGTATATCAAACAGCGTCAGCAGGTCCGTATCCCAACATCGTCGATGGATATCAAACAGGGAGGTACGGCTGGCGTTGGTGGCATCGGTCAGATGGGACCGGCCCCCCGTTAACCGCCAGAGCAGGAAACTGTCGACCGTGCCGGCGACCAGCCTTCCTTGTGCCGACAAGGCGGCGGCACCGGGCACATGGTCCAGCAGCCAGCCCAGCTTGCTGGCGGTAAAGTAGGGGTCGAGCAGCAGACCGGTGCGCGCCCGGACCAGATCTTCCGCGCCATCGGCCCGCAGCGCCTCGCATTGCGCTGCTGTCCGCCGATCCTGCCAGATGATGGCAGGGTGCAGGGCGCGGCCGCTGTCGCGGTCCCAGAGCAGGATTGTTTCACGCTGATTGGCAATGCCGATGGCCGCCACCCTTTCATCCATGACCTGACGCACACAATCCTGCACGCCGGCCCAGAGATGTTCGGCATCCGCCTCAACCCACCCTGGCTGCGGATGGGCAAGGCGCAGGGGCTGGCTGGCCACCGCCAGCACGCGGCCATCGGCGGCATACCGGACCGCACGGGTCGATGTCGTGCCCTGGTCGATGGCGATGATCTGATCCCGGATCATGGCGCCTGCTCCCGCAGATAGGCATCCAGACGGGCGACCTGACCGGCGTCGAACCGCAGGCCCAGCCGCGTTCGCCGCCACAGGATGTCATCGCTGCTGCGCGCCCATTCGGTCTGCACCAAATAATCGACCTCCCGCTGGCTCAGCCCATGGCCGAAATCGATGCCCAGATCGGCAATCGTGCCGGCCCCCTGCATCCATCGTTCCAGCCGCGTGCCATAGGCGCCGGCCAGGCGGTCCAGCGTCTGACCATCCAGGAATGGCCAGCGACACCGGGCAGCCTGCCGGAACATGTCGAAATCCGCCATGTCGCCGCCGGGCAGCGGCAGGGCTGACGTATCGCCGCCGTTGATGCCCAACCGGCCCAGAACCATGTCGGCCAGATGCCGGGCCGTGGTCAGCTTTCCCCCGAAGACGCTGAGCAGCGGCGGGCCGTCGGCGTCCAGTTCCAACCGGTAATCACGCGTGACCGCACTGGCTTCGTCCCGTCCATCATCGAACAGGGGGCGGATGCCGGCAAAGTCACCGACAATGTCCGCCTGTCCGACCGGATCGCGCAGATATCGGTTGGCAGCCGCCAGCAAATAGGCCGTTTCCTGCGCCGAGATGCGGTTGTCCGACGGATCGTCCACGGCAAAGTCGGTCGTGCCGACCAGGGTCCAATCCCCCTGATAGGGAATGATGAAGATGATGCGCCGGTCGGGTTGCTGGAGGATCAGGGCATGGTGATGGGGGAGCTGGCGTCGCAGGATAAGATGGCTGCCGCGCACCAGGCGGATACGATATTGGCCCCGCCGGTCCAGTCCATTGGACAGGACTTGTTCCACCCAAGGACCTGCCGCATTCACCACGCGCCGGGCCGCGACAGTGACTTTGTTGTCCGCTGTTTGCAATGCCGCCCGCCAGACCGGCCCCTGCCGCACGGCATCGACAAACCGGGTACGGGTCTGAATGTCTGCGCCTGCCTCTGCCGCGCCAAGCGCATTCAGGACGACCAGCCGACTGTCATCAACCCAGGCATCCCAGTAACTGAAGCCTGTTCCGTGATCCGCCGCCAGGATGGCATCGTCCAACGGTACCGCGCGTGACCGGGGCAGACCACCGCCCGCCGCGAACAGGTCGTACAGATAAAGGCCAATACGCACCATCCACCAGGGCCGCATGGAGGGCGCATGCGGCAACCTGAATTCCATGGGCCGCACCAGATGGGGGGCTGTTCGCAGCAGGATGGCCCGTTCCGCCAGCGCCTCCCGCACCAGCTTGAACTGCCGGTGTTCCAGATAGCGCAATCCGCCATGGATCAGCTTGGTGGACGCCGAGGAGGTGGCCTGCGCCAGGTCATCCCGCTCCACCAGCAGCACGCGCTCACCGGCCAAGGCGGCGGCCCGAGCAATGGCGGTGCCATTGATGCCGCCGCCGATAATCAGCAGGTCATAAGGCCGGTCATCCGGGATCAGCCCGGCGGGTGTGGCGGGGCAGGGTGGCGATGGTTCGCACAAGCCAGGCATGAAGGTCTCTCACCACGTCATCGCGGTTGATTTCATTCAGAATTTCGTGGCGTCCGCCGGGATACGATGCCAGCACCGGGGCAAGGCCCGCCGTGCGGTAACGGTCCAGCAGGGGCGGCAACTGCCCGAACTGCGTTGTCAGGCTGTCCTGATCGCCGACCAGCACATAGAGGGGCAAACCGGATGGGATGCGTGCCAGTGCCGCCGGGTCGGCCAGCCGCGCGCCCTGCGACAGCAGCGACATCATGGAATGCGGGACCAGGGAGAAGCCACACAGCGGATCAGCGATGTAGGCATCGACCTGGGCTTCGTCACGGCTCAACCAGTCGCAGGGCGTGCGGGCGGGTTCGAACGGTCGGTTCAAGGCCGCCAGCGCATCGCTTTCCGCCGCCATGGCCGCCGCCAGCAGATCGACCGCCGTTGTCCCGACCAGGACAGCCCCGTCGATCAGATCGCCGTGATCGATCAGGAACGCCTGACCGATGAAGGAACCCATGCTGTGCCCCAGCAGGAACAGAGGCAAGTCCGTCTGGTCCGCCCTGGCCCGGTCAACCAGGGCGGCCAGATCGGCCACCACCGCCGCAAAGCCGCCGGGGCCGAAATCGCCGGCCCCCCGCTCGGACAGGGAGATGGTGGCACCATGGCCGCGGTGGTCGAGCGCATACACGATGTAGCCGGCATCAACCAGGGCGGCCAAGGCCGGTCGGTAGCGCAGGGCATGTTCGCCCATGCCGTGCGCCACCACGATCACAGCCCGGAACGGCCCGTCCTTGGACCAGCGATAACAGGCCAGCCTTTGCCCATCAGGGCGCGTGAGGGTGAATTGCGTGTCCATGGACGGGTCTCCGGTCAGAATTTTCCAGACAATTCTATCCCGAAGCGGCGCGGATAGGGGACGGTCGCAAAGCGTGTCTGGCTGGTCGCATCGACGACGATGCCCGTGACCTGCCGGTTATCGGTCAGGTTCTTGGCATATACCGACAATTCATAGCGATCATCGGGTGCGCGATAGGCGATGCGGGCGCCGACATCCCAGAAGGCCTCGCCCCGCGACAGGACGGAATTGTTGGCCTGGAAATATTGCTTGCCGACATGCGTGGCATCGGCATGCAAAAGAATGGCGCCGTCATTATCCAGATCGATACGGTAATCAGCACCCAGATTGACGGTATGGTGTGGCGCCTCGATCATGTCGTTGCCGCTGAGATTGACGCCATTCAGGACCAGCCGCCGATATTCGGCGTCCAGCAGGCCAAGGCCGGCATTGACCGTCAATTGGGGCGTCACCCGCGCCGACAGTTCCAGTTCCACACCCTTGGTCCGCGACTTGCCGGCGTTTACCAGTTGCTGATTATTGATGCCGACCAGATTGATGAATTGCTGGTTGCTGAAATTATAGAGGAAGGTCGACACATTGGCCGTCAGGCGCCGGTCGAACCATTGCGATTTCAGGCCGATCTCGTAGGCGTCCAGCTTTTCCGGGTCGGCGACGTTGAGGTCGGCCGCATTGGTCAGGGCGCCACCGTTGAAGGCGGAACTGCGGTAGCCACGGGCAAACTGCCCGAACAGCATGACATCATCCTCCAGCTGCGCGCGCAGGCCGATACGGCCCGTCGGCTTGGCATCGTGATAGGTCAGGGTCGGTTGCCGGACGATGACGGGCGTGACCTGGAAGTTGGAAAGCCGTCCCTTGTCATCGGTGTAGCGCAGGCCGCCATAGGCCGTGAACATGTCCGACAGTTCCAGGGTGCCGTCGATATAGGCCGCATAGGAGGTGCGGCGCTGATCGAAGCTCTGGTTCAGGATGGGCAGAACGGGCGGGCCACCGAAAATCGTGTAGGTCGTGTCGATATCGATATCGTCGCGGAAATAATACAGGCCCGCGATGACATTGAACGCACCGGACCCGTTGGTGGCAATACGCAGATCCTGGCTGGTTTCCTTGTTCTTCGCCCGAAAGTCGATGTGCAGCAGGTTCCTGGTCGTACCATCGGCGTCAACATTGTTGAGGAACCGGCCCCGCAGGTGGGAGGTGATGGACGTGATAGAGACGGGCCCCAGATCCTTCTGAACATTCAGATAAAGCCCGCTGCCCCTCACCTCTAGGTCGCCATCGCGGTCGGTTGCCATCTGATGGCGGGTCATGCGCTGGCCCGTATAGGGGTTGACGCGGGGATCGACACCCAGGGCATTCAACCCGCCCGGTGCCGTACCGGTATTGATGACGCCGATGGCCTTGGCATCCGATCCGTTATGGAAGACTCGCAGCGTGGCCTTCAGGTCATTCTCATCCTGATAACCCAGGGTCAGGCGGCCGGCCTTACGGTCGATATTGGACCGGTCGGAAATGGCCGGGTTCACATTCTCGATATAGCCTTTGGAATGGGCGACATTGAAGGCAAAGCGGGCGGACAGACGGTCTTCGACCAGGGGCACCTCCGCCACGCCTTTGGCTTCAACATAGCCATAGCTGCCGGCCCCGATGCTCATTTCCGCTTCCTGCGTGAAGCTGGGGCCGCGGGAGATATAGTTGACGGCGCCTGCCGTGGTGTTTTTGCCAAACAGCGTACCCTGCGGACCGCGTAGCACCTCGATGCGTTCGATATCGAACACCTGGGCGCCGCCCAGATACTGCGCACCGACATAGACCTCATCATAGAAGACACCGGTCGGCGACACGGCATTCAGATTGAACTCCGACGTGGAGATGCCGCGCAGGGCGAATTTCGGCTGGTTCTCGTTACCCAACACCGAAACCCGCAGATTGGGCGTCTGACGTGCGATTTCGGTCCCACTGTCGATCTTGGCCATTTCCAGGCCCTGCGCGCCGAAGACGGATACAGAGACCGGCACTTCCTGAAGCCGTTCATCGCGCTTCTGTGCGGTGACGATGATCTCCTCCAACACCATCTCGTCCTTAGCGGGCGGCGTGGGTGTCGATTGGGCATAGGCGATGGTTGCCGTGGACATGCAGGCAGCCACGCAGGCGACGCGAAGCGTCGCTGCCTTTGAACGCGATCCCATGGTTCTCTCCCTTGAATGGCCATTTGTTTGGTTGGCCTGGGATTTATTTATTACAATGTAAACTTTAATGTCAATGCGGAATCCGACAGCAAAATGGAGCCGCGACTTCAATCAGCCTGTCAGCATCATCACCAAATCAGCCAATGTCCTGCGCGATCTGGATATCCTGGCGCCCATGGCGGTCCAGGGGCTGGCGCGGGTGGCCATGTCCATCACCAGCCTGGACCGCGATCTGGCCCGCACCATGGAGCCGCGCACCAGCACGCCGGGCAAGCGTTTGGACGCTGTCCGGGCCCTGTCAGGGGCGGGGGTGCCGGTGGCGGTGCTGACAAGTCCCATGATCCCGGCCCTGAACGACCATGAGATGGAAGCCATCCTGGAGGCAGCGGCGGACGCGGGGGCGACGCCGGCCAGCTACATCTTGCTGCGCCTTTCGCTGGAGATTGCTGACCTGTTCGGGGAATGGCGGCGTGAACATTACCCCGACCGCGCGGAACGGGCGCTGTCGCTGGTCCGGCAGACGCGGGAAGGGGCGCTGTACCGGTCGGACTTTGCAACCCGGATGAAGTGGACGTGCGTCTATGCCGAATTGCTGCGCAGCCGGTTCCGGCTGGCCATCAAACGGCTCGGCATGGACCGCCGGACCTGGGATATGGATTGTTCGCGTTTCAGGGTGCCTGACGCGCCGGTGAAGCAGCTTTCCCTGTTTTGACCTATGCCCGGCGCAGGCGTTCGCGCAGGGCCAGAACGCGTTCGCCATAGTCACGGCCCCGCGCATCGTCCATCCAGGTATGGTACCGGCCAATGGCGCGGGCCGTGTCGCCGGGCAGGCTGTCCAAGGCCTCCCGCAGGATGCCGGCCCCGATACGCAGATTGATGCCAGGATGCAGCAGGTGGCTGATATCGGCTACGCGCTGGCCATGCCAGCGTACATTCACCTGCATCCAACCCAGATCGGCATCCTTCACCTCGTCGCTGGGCAGACGGTGGATCAGGTCCATGGCCGCCTTGAAATCTTCTGGGAAGTAGGACTCGACAGTCGTGCGCACGGCATAGGGCCAGGGACCGGTGCGGCCCTTGCGGTCCTGCCGGCTTTCGACATAGGAAACGGCGTAGAGCAGATAGGGGTCCAGCTTTGCCAGACGGCCCGTCTCCTCCCAGATGGTGCCGGCTAGGGTGAAGGCACGGGCAGGCGTTGCGGCCAGACATAAACCACCCGCCGCCAGACCCAGCAGGGCTCGGCGCGACAGAGCAGGGCTGAAGGACATGGTCGTCATGCCCTTTTCTTACGCCGCCCGTGGCGTCCCGTCCAGATACGCTCAGCGTTTACGCCGTGTTGGCTGCGCATGCGCCCAAGCCATCCGCAGGGCAGCCTCCAGTTCAGGTTCGGTCAGGTTGGCAAGTGTCGCCTGGGTCCAGCCCTGCCGTCCCCAGCCGTTAGGAATGGCGGCGAACGCATTGGCGGCCACCAGGCATTTCAGTTCCTGCTCCTCCGGCGTGAACTTGAAATTCGCACTTTTGCCATCCGGCCCCAGGGTCACAAAGATACGGGCGACGCGGAAGGCCGCGCGGTCCATATGCGGCTGCTCCTCCACTCCCGGCAGCGCCAGGGCCAGCCGCCGCAGATCATCCCCCGTGGCCATCCGCCATTACCCCCTGTTTCGTGCGCAATTTATAAAGCACTTATTAACCAATGACGCCGATTTCTTGCGCCCCGCCGCCGAAAAGGGTAGCCTTTGCAGCGCAGCATGATGGGCACAGGGGTATTTCAGCGTGGGGCATTCGGCCAGTGCGGCGCATGACGCGCCGCGTTCCTCCTTCGGCGCCCTGTTTCTATCCGCCATTGGCGTGGTGTTCGGCGATATCGGCACCAGCCCGCTTTACGCCATGAAAGAGGCCTTTGCCGGCCCACACCCGCTGCCGGTGGACCGGATGCATGTGCTGGGTGTGCTGTCGCTGGTCTTCTGGACGGTGATGCTGGTGGTGTCGATCAAGTATGTCGCCATCATCATGCGCGCCGACAATGAAGGCGAGGGCAGTTCCTTTGCCCTGCTGGCCCTGTTGCAGAAGGCCTTGTCCAGCAACCCGAAGATGACGGCACTGGCCGGCACGCTCGGCGTGTTTGCGGCGGCCCTGTTCTATGGCGACAGCGCCATTACGCCGGCCATTTCCGTTCTATCGGCGGTGGAGGGGTTGCAGGTCGCGGCCCCAAATCTGGCGCCATGGACGGTACCCATCGCCATCGCCATCCTGGTGGCCCTGTTCGCGATCCAATCGAAAGGCTCGGCGGCGTTGGGCGGCGCGTTCGGCGTCGTCATGCTGATCTGGTTCGTGGTGCTGGCCGTGCTGGGCATCAGCAATATCGGCAAGGCGCCGGGGGTGTTGGCGGCCCTGTCGCCGCATTATGCCGTGGCCTTCCTCGCCCATGATGGCTGGATCGGGTTCCTGGCGCTGGGCTCCGTCGTCCTGTCGGTCACGGGTGCCGAGGCGCTTTATGCCGATATGGGCCATTTCGGGCGCGGGCCGATCCGGCTGGCTTGGTACATGCTGGTCTGGCCGGCCCTGATGTTGAACTATTTCGGGCAAGGCGCGCTGCTGCTGACCAATCCTGAAGCGGCGGCGAACCCGTTCTTCTTCATGGGGCCTGCCTGGTCGGCCATGCCAATGGTGATGCTGGCCACACTGGCAACCATCATCGCCAGCCAGGCCGTGATCTCCGGCGCTTTCTCCGTCACGCGGCAGGCGATCCAGCTGGGCTATCTGCCGCGTATGAACATCATCCACACGTCCGAGAAGGAGATGGGGCAGATCTATATGCCCTTCGTCAACTGGGCGCTGATGCTGGCCGTCGTGGCCCTGGTCCTGGGCTTCGGCAGTTCAACCAATCTGGCGTCGGCCTATGGCGTGGCCGTCACCGGGACCATGTTGATAACCACCACCCTGGTGGCGCTGCTGGCTTTCAACCGCTGGGGCTGGAACGGTAAGTTCGCCATCGGGTTCTTCGTGCTGCTGCTGGCCGTGGACATGGCCTATTTCCTGGCGACTGCGACCAAGATCACGCATGGCGGCTGGTTCCCGCTGGCGGCCGGTCTGCTGGCCTTTACCCTGATGACCACCTGGAAGATGGGGCGCAAGCTGCTGCACGCCAAGCTGCGCGACAGTGCCATGCCCCTGCAGGAATTCCTGGGCACCCTGTCGTCGCGCATTTCCCGCGTGCCTGGCACGTCGGTGTTCCTGACCTCCGATCCCGATGGCGTGCCGCTGGCCATGCTGCATAACCTGAAACACAACCATGTCCTGCATGAGAGGGTGGTGGTGATGACGGTGAAGGTGGTGGAGCGACCGCGTGTGCCGATTGGCGAACGCATCGTGTCGGAGAAGCTGCGCGACGATGTGTTCCGCG
The DNA here is from genome assembly GCA_001296005.1 of alpha proteobacterium AAP38. Lineage (GTDB taxonomy): Bacteria > Pseudomonadota > Alphaproteobacteria > Azospirillales > Azospirillaceae > Niveispirillum. The sequence goes on from LJHR01000032.1 coordinate 22,739, forward strand.
TCACCATGGTCTGCGGCTTCATGGACGATCCCGATGTGCCGAAGGCGCTGGCCAATGCCAAGCGCACGGATCTGGGCTTTGATTATGAACCGCTGCGCTTCTCCTATTTCCTGACCCGCGAAACGGTGGTGCCGTCGGCGGAGCCGGGGATGGCGCCATGGCGCGAGGAACTGTTCGCCTTCATGATGCGCAGCGCCACCACCACCGCCGACTTCTTCCACCTGCCGCTGAACCGGGTGGTGGAACTGGGTGGTCATGTGGAGATATGAAGTTGCAGTAATGTGTATGGCCGATACTAGGCGGTATCTGCATTAAAAACCCATGTCACAACGGGTTTCATGGTATAAAAATTTCCATATATGGAATGAAATCACCAGTATAAACGAGTTTTTATTTGCTGGTCTGTGGCGGTTGGGCGCAGAGCAGTGCCGTTGATAACGAACGGAGCACCATCATGCGGTCCCTGTGCCTTGGGGTCGTCCTTGCCCTTCCCCTGCTGTTCATCCGCCCGGCGGTGGCCGGCTGTCCGCCACAGGCGGCGGAGATCGTCACCGCCTCCTGGTATGGCCCCGGCCATCACGGACGGCCGACCGCCAGTGGGGAAATCTTCGACAGCGCCGCCTTGACGGCGGCCCATCCCTGCCTGCCGTTTGGCACCCTTGTCGATGTTCAGGATGTGGGCAGCGGACGTTCTGTCCTGGTGCGTATCAATGATCGCGGGCCCTTCGTGCCCGGTCGTCAGATCGACCTGTCACAGGCGGCGGCGGCCCGGTTGGGCCTGATTGGCCGGGGTATCGGTCGGGTCCGGCTGTCGCGCGTCGATCCCGTCACCATCTGCCCGCCGCAGCGTCCCTGTGCGCCGGGTGTCAGGGCGGCAGCCCGTTGAGGCGGCGGTATCGCGCCGGTGTCGTTCCTGTCCATTGCCGGAAGGCACGGTTAAAGGCGGCAGGTTCGGCAAAGCCCAACTGTGCCGTGATGTCGGCAATGGACAATTCCGGTCGGGCCAGGGCCTGACGGGCCAGATCCAGGCGCAGCCGGTCCTTGACGGCCTGATAGGAGGTGCCTTCCTGGCGCAGCATGCGGCGCAATGTGGCGGGAGAGCAGCGCAGCAGTCCCGCCGCCTCGTCAGCGCCCGGCCAATCCGGGGGCGGGCGGCGGCGCAGCAGGTTGGCGACGCGGCGACCGAATCCGTCCGGATTGCGGTACTTAACCAGGAAATTTTCCGGCGCCTGGTTTAGAAAGGTCTTCGCCGAGCGCCTGTCCTGTGCCACCGGCAGGGATAGGGTTTCAGCGTCGAACCAGAGCTGGCATTGGTCGTGTGAGAAGCGCAGTTGCGTACTGAACAGTACGAAATATTCCGCACCATGCGCCGGTTCGGGATAGGGAAAGCAGGCTTCCTCAATCACGATGCGCCGCCGCGCCAGCCAGCAGGCGATGCCATGCATATAGACGAACAAGGTCTCTACCGCGAAGACGGGCAGGCGGTGGCCGGGCCTTGTCGGCGCGATTTCCAGAGCCGCCCGCCGCCCGTCGCGCCGCACGGCCACGCGCAGATCGTCGAAGATGGTGTTGTAGGCGCGGCAGAGCAGACTGAGGGCGCCCCCGACATCACCGCCCCCTTCCAGTGCCAGCAGGCAGGACAGGGCAAAGCTGCCCACCTTCATGCGGCGGCTATCCTGGCCGAAGAACTCATCATCCAGCAGCTGCGCTACGATGCGCAGCAGGGTGGCATGGGCCTGCACCGGTACGCGGGCCGATGGCTGATGCAGCAAGGAGGGGTCGATTCCTGCCTTGCGCAGGATGGATGCTGGCTCCATACCCCGCGCCATCGCGCCGTTCAGGGCGGCGGCCACGAAATGGATGGAAACGCTGCCCTTCTCCACCTGATCTGCCCATTCGCTCTTGACATAAGTGATCAAGAAATTTGATTGCAACGGTTATGGCTGATCGTAAGCGACAAGTCTACGCTATGCACAACCAATCAATATCGACGCCAGAGGAATGCCATGACCGACCCCATCGTGATCGTGTCCGCCGCCCGTACCGCCATGGGCGGCATGATGGGCGACCTGTCCGGCCTGACGGCGGCCCAGTTGGGCGCAGTTGCCGTGAAGGCCGCCGTGGAGCGGGCCGGGATTTCCGGCGACAGCGTTCAGGAATTGCTGATGGGCAATGTGCTGCAGGCGGGGCAGGGCCAGGCACCAGGCCGTCAGGCGGCATTGGGCGCCGGCCTGCCTTTGTCGGTCACTTGCTCAACCATCAACAAGATGTGCGGCAGCGGCATGAAGACCACCATGCTGGCCCATGACCTGATCCTGGCCGGCAGCGCCGATATCGTGGTGGCGGCGGGCATGGAGAGCATGTCGAACGCGCCCTACCTTCTGGACCGGGCGCGCGGCGGCTACCGTTACGGCCATGCCACCATGTATGATCATATGGCGCTGGACGGTCTGGAAGATGCCTATGAACGTGGCCGCGCCATGGGCACCTATGCGGAGGATACGGCGGCGCATTTCGGCTTCACGCGGGAGGCGCAGGACGCCTATGCCCTGGAAAGCCTGCGCCGCGCCAAGGCAGCCGTGGAGGATGGTACCTTCGATCTGGAGGTGGTACCGGTCACGGTCAAGGGCCGGGGCGGTGACAGTATCGTGTCCCGCGACGAACAGCCCGGCAAGGGCCGTCCCGACAAGATCCCGACCCTGAAACCTGCCTTCCGCAAGGATGGCACGGTGACGGCGGCCAACAGCAGCTCCATCAGCGACGGGGCTGCGGCCCTGGTCCTGATGCGCGCCAGCGAGGCGGAAAAGCGCGGCCTGTCGCCACTGGCCCGGATTGTCGGCCATGCCAGCCACGCCCGTGCCCCGGCCTGGTTTACGACGGCCCCGGTCGGTGCCATGCAGACCCTATTCGCCAAGACCGGCTGGACGGCCAAAGATGTTGACCTGTTCGAGATCAACGAGGCGTTTGCCGTCGTCGCCATGGCGGCCATGAAGGAATTGGACCTGCCGCATGACAAGGTGAATGTGCATGGCGGGGCCTGCGCGCTTGGCCACCCGATCGGCGCGTCGGGTGCGCGCATCCTGGTGACCTTGCTGCACGCGCTGAAGAAGCATGGGCTGAAGCGCGGCGTCGGGTCGCTGTGCATCGGCGGCGGCGAGGCGACGGCCATGGCGGTGGAGCTGGTTTAACCGACCGTTTCCCCCTCCTCCCCGTCATCCCGGCGGAAGCCGGGACCCAGGGGCCACAAGCACCACCCTTATCGGCAGCGGCGTTCAACGCGGCTGCACTGTCGGGCACGCCGCCCCTGGGTCCCGGCTTTCGCCGGGATGACGGGCGTAGAAGCGTCAGCCGCTTTCCAAAAGGACCAACCCCCATGATCCTCACCGAAGAACAGACCATGATCCGCGACATGGCCCGGCAGTTCGCGCGCGAGCGGCTGGCGCCCGGTGCTGCCAAGCGTGACCGGGACAGCCGTTTTCCCGCCGAAGAGCTGCGGGAGATGGGCGAGCTCGGCCTTTTGGGCATGGTGGTGCCCGAGGAATGGGGCGGGGCGGGGGCCGATGCCGTCTCCTATGCCCTGGCGATTGAGGAGATCGCGGCGGGCGATGGCGCCATTTCCACCATCATGAGCGTGCATAATTCCGTCGGCTGCGCCCCCATCCTGAAGTTCGGCAATACCGAACAGAAGGAGCGCTATCTGCGGCCCATGGCGGCGGGCCGGATGCTTGGCGCCTTCTGCCTGACGGAGCCGCAGGCGGGCTCGGACGCGTCGGCGTTGAAGACGCGGGCGGTCAAGGATGGCGATCACTATGTGCTGAACGGTGCCAAGCAGTTCATCACCAATGGCCAGAATGCGGGCGTTGCCCTGGTCTTTGCCGTCACAGATCCGGCGGCGGGCAAAAAAGGGATTTCCGCCTTCCTCGTGCCCACCGACAATCCGGGATACAAGGTGGCCCGGCTGGAACATAAGCTGGGTCAGCGCAGTTCCGATACTGCGCAGATCCTTCTGGAGGACGCGCGCGTACCCGCCTCTGCCATGCTGGGCAATCCGGGGGAGGGATACCGTATCGCACTGGCCAATCTGGAAGGTGGGCGCATCGGCATTGCGGCACAGGCCGTCGGCATGGCACAGGCAGCGTTCGAGGCGGCGCGCGATTATGCCCGTGACCGGACCTCCATGGGTGTGCCGATAATCGACCATCAGGCCGTATCTTTCCGTCTGGCCGATATGGCGACCCGGATCGAGGCTGCGCGGCAGCTGGTCCTGCACGCCGCGAGCCTGCGTGGGGCGGGGCAGCCCTGCCTGAAGGAAGCGTCGATGGCCAAGCTGTTTGCGTCGGAAATGGCCGAACGCGTCTGCTCCGACGCTATCCAGACCTTCGGCGGCTATGGCTATGTCGAGGATTTCCCGGTGGAGCGCATCTACCGTGATGTCCGTGTCTGCCAGATTTATGAGGGGACCAGCGATATCCAGCGTCTGGTGATCGCCCGCAATCTGTGACGGGGATGGCGGGCGGACCAGTACCGCACCGCCCGCCTCTCATCAACCTTCCCCGCGCCTTTGCAGCAGCAACCCGGCCAATGCGCCCGCATTCGCCACCAAAAGCAGTGGTATCGCCCAGAACGGGGCCAGGAATTTCAGGGCCAGCCAACCCAGACCGAACAGGGCAAAGCCCAGCAGCATTTCACCAAATAGGGCGATCATGTTGCTTTGGTACCGCTTCTGGAAGGCCTTTCGCCCGCCCAGCGCCGGTCCCTGCCGCATATCCATCAGCAAATAGAGGCTGACCGACAGCAGGCAGATCAGCCAGAGGATCAGGCCGGACCAGGGCGTTTGCGTGATCACATACAAACTGACCGCCGTCGCGATGATCAGGGATGGAACGGCGGCGGCCAGAAGACGGTCACGCAGCATGCGCCGTGCGCTGACGGGGGCGGTACCTAGCAGGTCAGGCGCATCCTCGCCCGCGAACGCCAGCCAGACCAGGGCACCGGCCAGCAGGCCCGCAACCGGGATAACGCCCATCCAGCCCACGGCCATGACCTCCCCCGATGCGGTACTGATGCTTTTGCCCATGGTGGGCAGCACGATGGGGGCGGCGACCAGAAGGATGGAGGCGACCTGCGTCAGCAGGCTGGGGTCGCGCAGGATGAGGCGCCATTCCTTCCACAGGATGGAACCAGTCACGCCACGCAGATGCATGGAGAGCGGGCGCGTGTCATTAACGCCCTTACGCCGGGCCGTCAGGTCGGTACCGGCGGCGGCGTTGACGCTGCGCACGAAGGCCGGTCCCAGCAATGTCGTCACCAGCAGGAACCCGCCGAATGACAGCAGGGCCAGCAGCAGAAACGGCCCTGTCTCCCCCGTAATGGCCGCGCCGAACCAGCGGATCGGTGCCATCGCGGGATTATCGGCCATCGTGGCCATTGCCTGGAAATTCTTGGCCTTGGTCGCCTGATCGGCGGCATTATTCATGTTGGGGATCTGGGCCGCCAGGGCCGCACCGATGCCGATGACCCCGCCCAGAACCTGGGCCACCGTCCGTGCCCGCCGCGCCCCGATCATCTTCACCAGCCCCAGAACAATCAGGAAGGATACGGTGACCGTCAGCAGGCACAGGGCTGGCAGGGTGACATAGCCGATCAGCCAGCGCGCCGAAATCATGATGGCGCTGGGGTTCATGAAGCAGGTGGCCATGGCCAACGTTGTGCCCATCACCGCCAGGGCGATGGCCAGCAGCCGGATCGGCAGGATGGCACCGGGCCGCAGCGGCGAGGACAAAAGCAGGTCCATGTCACCGCGCGTGTAGATGGAGTTGACCGTCAACTGCATCGAAACCGATAGCATGATGGCCATGCTGAACAGGCCGATGCCGCCAAAGACCATCTGCACATTCTCCGGCTCCAGCTTCATCTTTCCGAACCCGAAGGCGGAAAGGAAACCGATGCCGTGCATGAACAGGATGCCGACAATCAGAACAGCCCAAGCCCAGGGCCCCGTCTTCTTTGTCCGGAACGCCAGGCGCAATTCATGCCGCAGCAGCCAGGGCATGCTGCCCGGTGTCAGGGCGATCATGCGGCCACCGCCTTGCCCGAAACGAGATCAAGGAACAGTTCTTCCAGCGAGGCACCGTCGCGGCCATGCTTCTGCCGCAACTCCGCCAGAGTGCCCTCGGCCAGCAACTGCCCATGCTGGATGATGCCGATACGGTCCACCAGCCGTTCCGCGACCTCCATGATGTGGGTGGTCAGGATGATGGTGCAGCCGGCCCTGGCCCGTTCGGCCAGCAGGTCCTTCACCTGCCGGGCGATGGCGGCATCCAGGCCGGTCAGCGGTTCGTCCAGGATCAGCAGGCGCGGATCATGGATCAGGGCGCCAGCAAGCGCCGCCTTCTGTTTCATGCCGCGCGAGAAACCTTCGCAGCGTTCATTGCGGTGTTCGTGCAGTTCCAAACGGGTCAGCAGTTCATCCGCACGCGATGCGGCGGTGCGGGCGTCAATGCCCCAAAGGCCCGCCACGAATTCAAGATATTCCAGCGGCGTCAGCTTGTCATACAGCATCGGCTCATCCGGCAACCAGGCAGTCTGGCGCTTGGCGGCCACAGGATCGCGCTGATTATCAACGCCAAACACGCTGATGCTGCCCGATGTCGGGGTCAACAGGCCGACAACCATTTTCAGGGTTGTGGTCTTGCCGGCGCCGTTGGGACCCAGAAGGCCGCAGAATTCCCCCGGCTGGATGGTCAGATCAATGCCCTTGACCGCCTCCTTCTCTCCGTAGGATTTACGAAGTCCGCGAATTTCAAGGGCAGGGCTGGTCGTGGTCATGCGCATCAACCGGGGTAACGCCATCGGGAAGACATAGTTAACAATAAATGAGTGTGGATAGAAGTCTTCTCCGCTTCTTCACCGGTTTCCCGGTGATGAGGAGAAGAGAAAAGGGGGGGGTCTTGAAGGGATCGATTTTCAACGGATGGCGGCTGACGGCGGGTATCGCGGCGGTGCTTGTGCTGTTGTCCGCCGTCATGGTGCAGATGGCACCTGATCCGGTGCATCAGGCGCGCTGGGTGATCCAGCTGACGGCCTGGACATCGCTGCTGCTGTTCGGGCTGGCCTTCACGGCCTCCAGCCTTGTGCGCCTGTCACCCTCACCCGCGACGCGCTGGCTGCGGCGGCAGCGGCGCTATCTGGGCGTGTCGTTCGCGGTGTCGCATCTGATCCATCTGTTCGGCATCTTTGCCTTGATGGATCTGGATTATGCGCTGTTCCAGCAATTGACCAACCGGATGACGGTGGTCGCCGGCGGCGGTGCCTATCTGCTGATCATGGCGATGACGCTTACATCCTTCGACCGGATGGTACGGCTGATGGGACCCGCGGCCTGGGGCTGGCTGCACCTGATCGGCGGCTGGTATATCTGGGCATCCTTTGCGGTCAGTATGGGCAAACGCCTGGGGCAGGGACCGCTCTACTGGCTGGGCCTGGGCGTCGTCCTGTCTATGCTGGCACTGCGTCTGTTATCACGACGGGCGGCAACCGCCAAGGTGGCATAGGGCACGACGGCGTTGCTACGGTAGAACCGCAACAACGCCGTCGAAGGAATAGTTTATATCACCCCAGCGCCTCTTCCACCGCCTTGCCGCAGGTACCTGTATCGGCGGTGCCTTTCAGGTCGCGGGTGCGCAGGGACGGTTTGGCCAGGACCCGTTCGATGGCGGCCACGATCGCGGATGCGGCCTGCGTCTCGCCCAGATGTTCCAGCATCATGGCCGCCGACCAGATCTGACCCACCGGGTTGGCGATACCCTGGCCGGCAATGTCGGGGGCGGAACCATGGACCGGTTCGAACAGGGACGGGCCGGTGCGGTCGGGGTTGATATTGCCCGATGGCGCGATGCCGATTGTGCCGGTGCAGGCCGGCCCCAGATCGGACAGGATGTCGCCAAACAGGTTGGACCCCACCACCACATCGAACCGGTCGGGGTTCAGCACGAACTGCGCCGTCAGGATGTCGATATGGTACTTGTCCCAACGCACGTCGGGATAATTGGCGGCCATCGCCTCCACACGGGCATCCCAATAGGGCATGGTGACGGCGATGCCGTTGGATTTGGTGGCAGAGGTCAGGTGGCGGTTCGGCCGGCTGTTGGCCAGTTCGAAGGCGTAGCGCAGGACACGGTCGACGCCCACCCGCGTCATCACCGTTTCCTGGATCACCACCTCGCGGTCGGTGCCGGGGAACATGGTGCCGCCGACGGAGGAATATTCACCCTCCGTATTTTCCCGAACGATCCAGAAATCAATATCGCCCGGCTTGCGGCCCGCCAGCGGGCACGGCACGCCCGGCATCAGGCGCACGGGGCGCAGATTGACATACTGGTCATATTCGCGCCGGAACTGCAGAAGCGACTGCCAAAGCGAGATATGGTCCGGCACCTTGGCGGGCCAGCCGACGGCGCCGAAGAAGATGGCGTCGGGCTTGCCGATCTGCGCCTTCCAGTCCTCCGGCATCATGCGTCCATGCTTCAGGTAGTAATCGCAATGCGCGAAATCGTGCCATTGCTGTTCGATATTGAAGCCGAACAGGCGGGCGGCCTTTTCCAGGACGCGGATACCCTCGGGCATCACTTCATTGCCGATACCGTCGCCCGGGATCACGGCGATCTTATAGGTGCGGGCCATGGTTAGAGCGCCTCATGCAGTTTCAGGCCGCCAATATGGAAGGCCTTGGTTTCAAGATATTCCTCAATACCGGTCGGCCCGCCCTCGCGCCCCAGGCCGGATTGCTTGATCCCGCCGAAGGGTGCCATCTCCATGGCGATGGAGCCGGTATTCAGCGCCACCATCCCGGCCTCCAGCCCCTCGGCCACCCGGAAGGCGCGGTGCAGGTTCTCGGTATAGAAATAGGCCGCCAGGCCGAAGGGCGTGGCATTGGCGATGTCCAGCGCCTCCCGTTCATCCGTGAACCGGAACAGCGGGGCGACGGGACCGAACGTCTCCTCCGAGGCCAGCCGCATGTCGGTGCTGGCCCCAGTCAGGATGGTGGGGGTGGCGAAGCGGCCCGTGCCGGGGCCATCGGCTTGTGCGAAGATTTTGGCACCCTTGGACAGCGCGTCATCGACATGAGCGCTGACCTTGGCCACGGCGGCATCATTGATCAGGGGACCGATGGTTGTGCCGGGCGTGAAGCCGGGGCCGACGCGCAGGGCCGCGACGGCGGCGGCCAGCTTGTCCGCGAACCTTTCATAGACGCTATCCTGCACCAGGATGCGGTTGGCGCAGACACAGGTCTGGCCGGCATTACGAAACTTGCTGGCCATGGTGGCGGCCACGGCAATGTCCAGATCGGCATCGTCGAACACGATCAGGGGGGCATTGCCGCCCAGTTCCAGCGACAAACGCTTCACACTGTCCGCGCACTGCCCCATCAGCAGCGCGCCGATGCGGGTGGAGCCGGTGAAGGACAGCTTGCGCACCAGCGGGGACCCGGTCAGGGCGGCGCCAATCCCGGTGGGCCGGCCCGTGACGACATTGAACACGCCCGCCGGAATGCCGGCCCGTTCGGCCAGCACGGCCAGGGCCAGGGCGGTGAAGGGCGTCAGGTCCGACGGCTTGATCACCACCGGGCAGCCGGCGGCCAGGGCCGGAGCGCATTTGCGGGTGATCATGGCGGCGGGGAAGTTCCAGGGCGTAATGATCGCCGAGACGCCGACCGGTTCCTTCCAGGTCAGAATGCGGCGGTCGGTATCGGGCGCGGGGATCATCCCGCCATAGATACGCCGCCCTTCACCCGCGAACCATTTCACGAAGGTGGCAGCATAGCGGATTTCGCCGGTGGCCTCGGCCAAGGGCTTGCCCTGTTCCACTGTCATGATGCGGGCCAGATCATCGATATGGGCCAGGATCAGGGCGTGCCAGCGTTCTAGAAGATCGGCGCGGGCACCCGCCGTCAACGCCCGCCAGGCCGGCCAGGCGGCATTGGCGGCGGCAATGGCTTGTTCGGTATCCGAAGCATCGCAGTCAGGCACGCTGCCGATGATGGAGCCGTCGGCGGGATTGTCCACGGTCAGCATGGACAGGTTGCCGGCCTGACGCCATTCACCGCCGACGAAGGCGGACTGACGGAAAAGAACGGGATCGGAAAGGGTCAGCGTCATGATTACCCCAGCGCCTGGGTGACAAGGGAGAATGTCTGGAAATCCGGATCGTGGGCCGGCGGCGTGCCCCGGATCATGCGGGTGACGCGACCGACACGTTGCAGGCCCAGTTCATCCAGCCACGGGGAAAGGCCGCTTGCCTCCGTCACGTCCACGCGACAGAACATGCCGGCATTGGTGCCCAGCCAGTGGGAGATCAAGGCCTTGGCACCGCCCAGGTCGGGGGCCACCGTGGGGCCGACGACATAGCCACGTCCGAATTTGCGGAACAGGGCGAAGCCCGCCACCTCATGCTCGCGCGTCAGCATGACGCCCAGCGCGTTTTTATCCATGGTGTCGATCAGGCGGCGGCGGTCCATGCCGGTGGCACGGGCGTCCAGTTCGGGAATGATCTCCATGTCCCGCTGCCCCATAGGACGGACCCGTTCATCGGGCAGAAGGTCGGGCAGCGGGACGGAGAAGGCCGTACCCTGGTGTTGCAGAACATCGCCGACAGGCCTGAACCCCAGGCTTTCATAAAGCGGCATCCCCTCCGGCGTGGCGTGCAACATGATGGTGCGGTCGCCCAGGATCTCCATGACACCGGCCATCAGCCGACGACCGATTCCCAGCCCCTGTGCCGCCGGTGAAACGATGACCATGCCCAGCGTACCCGCCTGTTCCCCGAACAGCCAGCACATGGCGGTGCCGATCACGGCCCCATCCCGTTCCGCAACCAGCCCCTGCCCGAATTCCAGAAAGAACTGCCAGTCCTCCATACGGTGCGGCCAGTTCAGTTCGCGCGACAGGGCATGGGCCTGTTCCAGGTCCGCCTCGGTCATCGCCCGCAAATTCACGGCGGGCCGGGTCGGTTTTTCCATCACGTCATCCCCTCGGATACCGGTTTGCGGCGGCATGAACTGCTGCGGCCGCAAACCCAGCTGTCATGCGGACATATTAAGCATGGGCGCATGGCATTCGCTGCCGGGATGCGGGTGATTTCGGAAGATTGTGGCGTGGCTCTTCCGGGTGATCCCGACCAAATGCCGTGCCATCGGGATTATCCATGGCGCATGTGGAATGCCAGCCGGAGTTGCCGTTCGTGAGCGCCTTTGACCCCAACAGCTTGACCCTGCCCGCCGCATCCAACTTCATCAATGGCGTCCGCGTGGCCGGCGTCGGGGCCGAAATCCCCGTGCGCCGCCCGTCGGACGGACAGGTTTATGCCCAGTTGGACAGCGCCGGTCAGACACAGGTGGATGCTGCCGTCCAGGGAGCCTATGACGCCTATCGGAACAGCGGCTGGGCCAAGGCCGATCCGCGTCAGCGCATGCGGGTTCTGCGCCGCTGGGCCGACCTTCTCGATGCCCATGTCGCGGAACTGGCGGCACTGGAGGCGGTGGGGTCCACCCGCACCATTACGGAGGCGACGGCCTGGGACATTCCCTATTCGGCGGAATGCATCCGCTTTTACGCAGAATTCGCGGACAAGGTGGGGGGAGAGGTCGCGGCTACCACGCCGGACAAGCTGGGCTTGACCATCACCGAGCCCTATGGCGTGGTGGCGGCGGTTGCCCCTTGGAACCTGCCCATCGTTATGGCGATGTGGAAGGTGGCTCCCGCGGTGGCGGCGGGGAATTCTGTGGTGCTGAAACCGTCGGAGATGACGCCCTTTTCTATCGTGCGGGTGGCGGAACTGGCGATTGAGGCGGGCCTGCCGCCCGGCATCTTCAACATTGTACAGGGCGATGGAAGGTCGGTGGGCGATACGCTTTGCCGGCATCCGCTGGTCGCCAAGGTGACCTTCACTGGGTCCACCCGTACCGGTGCTGCCATCATGACGGCGTGCGCAGAGACGGGGCCGAAGCCAGTTACCCTGGAACTGGGGGGGAAAAGTCCGCAGCTAGTCTTTGCTGACTGCGCGGATATGGAGAAGACGGCGGCAATCGTAGCCCGCGCCATCACGCTGAATGCCGGTCAGGTCTGTGTGGCGGGGTCGCGTCTGATCGTACAGGAAAGGGTTGCTGGACAGGTGGTGGACCTGATCACCGCCCGGTTCCGCGCCCTGAACCCGGCACCGACCTGGGACCCAGCGGGCACCCTATCCCCGATCATCAGCCATCCGCAGCTTGACCGCATTCACGGCATTGTCGGGCGCACGGTGGCGGCGGGTGCAACCCTGGTAACGGGCGGGGGACGCGCCGCGGGGCCACAGGACGGATCGTTCTTTCAGCCGACCATCCTGGCCGGTTTGGACGCAAATGCCGAGGCGGTGCGGGAAGAGATTTTCGGCCCCGTCCTGACGGTCCAGACCTTCCGGGATGAGGAGGAGGCCCTGGCCCTGGCCAATGACACACAGTTCGGCCTGGCCGCCGGCGTGCATACGGGCGATGTGGGCCGCGCCTTGCGGGCCGTAAGGGGCCTGGAGGCCGGGACCGTGTGGGTCAACCGCTATGGCCGCTCCAACGATTTCATGCTGCCCACGGGTGGGTTCAAGCGATCCGGTATCGGCAAGGATCTCGGGCGCGAGGCCTATATGGCGAATTTGAAGGTGAAGACGGCGCTGGTGGAGTTTTAAGTATCTGAATACCCGAACCGGGTTCATGACGTGCAGGCCTTGGAAAGCCTGCACGTCATCGGTGCATGTTTCGAAGTCATGCACGAGCCCTGTGGTGGCGATCACCACATCTGCTGTGATGCGTGCCCTACCCGTTCCTTGTTGCGTGTTTGGTCACACGCAATTCTGGCATCAATTATCAGTCGCGCCTCCAGATATGGATGTCGGCGAGCTTATCATTTTACGCCCGTAAACCGTTCCACCCGGTAATGCGACAGGTCGATCCCCGTGGCCCCCGTGGCGATCAGTTCGGCCATGGTCTGGCCCACGCCCGGCCCGATCTGGAAGCCGGAGCCGGAGAAGCCGAAGGCGTAGAACAGGCCACTGGTGGTGCCGCTTGGTCCCATCACAGGTAGGCTGTCATCCATATAGCCTTCGATACCGGTCCATACCCGGATGATGTTCAGCCGGGCCAGGGCCGGGGCGAGGCGGCGCAGTTGCTGCAACTGGGTCAGCGTGTTCTGCGGCTTCACGAAGGAGCGGTAGGTTTCCGCCACCGCCGGCCCGCGCGTGGACCCGCCCAGCACAATATTGCCGCGCGCCACCTGCCGGAAATAGACGGTTTCCACCTCCAGCGGCGTCATCACCCCGACGGCGGGGGCGATGGCATAGGGGACAGGTTCGGTGACCGACATGGTGGGGCTGCGCGCCGTCAGCTTCACCGGTTCCCCGAACTGCGCCGACAGTTCCCCAGCCCAGGCACCGGCGGTGATCAACAGGATGGGGGCCTTAAACACCCGCCCATCCTTCGCCGTGGCGATGAAATCGGTACCCGCCTTGGTGACATGGCTGATGCGGGTATTCTCGAAAACCTGCGCGCCCAGCTTCTGGGCCGCGCGCGCGAAGGCCGGGGCCGCAAGACGGGGGTTGGCATGGCCATCCAGGGCGGAATAGGACCCGGCCACCACATCGGTGCCGAAGAACGGGAACCGGTCGCGCAGCGTATTGCCGGTCAGGATTTCCAGATCCAGGCCGTTTTGTCGGGCGTCGGCAGCATATTCCTCCATCTTGGCGATGTTTTCCGACCGCTCCCGGTAACAGACGCGGATATGCCCGGATTGCAGATATTCGACATCCGATCCCAGCAGTTTGTTGGCCTTGCGCCAGATTTCCAGCGAGCGGTTGGCGAGGTGCAGTTGATGGATGGGCCGCCCCTGACGGCGGACATTGCCGAAATTGGTACCGCTGGCCTGCCGCCCCACCAGATCGCTTTCGATCAGGGTTACGGACTTGCCATGGGCATGGCGCAGGAAGAAGGCAGCCGACGAGCCCATCAGACCGCCGCCGATGATCAGAACATCGCTATGCGTCACAGGGTTGGTCATCATTCCGGCTCCCCGATGGCGATGGGCAGGGGTTTCACCGGGGCCTGACCGCGCAGGCGCCCGGCATCGGCCACGGGAAAATCACCATGGGCGGCAATCACTTCGGCTGCCGCATGCCCGCAATAGCGGCCCTGGCAGCGGCCCATGCCGATCCGGCTGAATGCCTTGGCGCGGTTGGTTTCCGCCGCCCCCGTCACATCCATGGTCCGGCGCACATCCCCCACCGTCACGCATTCGCAGCGGCAAAGGATTGTATCATCGGCAAGCGCCGCCGCGTGGCTGTGCGGCCAGGGAAAGGCCTTGGCCAGACCGCGCGCGAAACGGCCATAGCGCCCGACCTCCCGCCGCAGCATGATCATGGCCCCCTTGTCGACCGGCAATCCCAGATCACGCAGCGCCGCCAAGGCGGCAAGCCGGCCCGACGCCTCTGCCGACCGCGCGCCCAGCACCTTGGCCCCATCGCCGGCCAGATAGAGCGGTATCGGCGCATCCGCCCGCCCATCACCGTCGCGCACCGGCAGGTACTGGCGCGTCAGATCATCAAAGGCAAAGATACAGCGGGCCAGATCAGCCAGCTGCGTTTCGGGCCGCAGGTGGTAACCCATGGCCACTGCATCCGCCGCGAAATGCCGTTCCTCGCCATTGCCCAGCCGCACCGTCACCCCGGTGACACCCGTTTTGGCATCCCCCTGAATGGCCACCGGTGTGACCCCGGTCAGCAGCGGCACGCCCGCCGCCTTGATGGCGCGGGTCAGGGCGATGCCGTTCCACAGCACTGATGGCAGGGCCAGAAGGTCGGGGAGGGCGGTGATGCGCGCGGTGAAGCTGGACGTATCCAGTACCGCCGCCACCCTGGCCCCCGCCTTGATATACTGCGAGGCCACCAGATACAGCAGCGGGCCGGTGCCCAGGAACACCACCTGCGACCCGATGGACACGGCCTGTGCCTTCAACGCCACCTGCGACCCGCCCAGGCTGTAGGTGCCGGGCAGGTCCCATCCCGCCATGGGCATCAACCGGTCCGTGGCCCCGGTACACAGGATCAGGGCGTCATAGGGCAGGGCCTCCTGCGCCTTGCCGCTGGCGGTCCAGACATGGCCGTCGGCAATGTTCCAGACCAGGGTTTCGGCCCGGTAGTCGATGCTGTCGCCCAGGGCGTCGAACCCGTCATGCACCGCCTTGGCGCGTTCTGCCTCAGTGCCATACAGGTCGCCGTAGGGCCGGCGGAAATTGTCCGGCTGCCGGCGATAAATCTGTCCCCCGGCCCGCCGCCCCTCATCAATCACGATGGGGGTCAGGCCGGCGGCGGCGACGGTTTCGGCGGCCCGCACACCGGCGGGACCGGCGCCGACGATGATCACCCGTGGTTCGGCCATGATGCCCCCGGCTGGCTGGTGGTGACGGACATGCCATCCTCGGCGACGGTGGAACAGGCGCGCAGCCGGTGACCGCTTTCGGTCCAGACCCAGCAGTCCTGGCACGCCCCCATCAGGCAGAACCCCGCCCGGTTGCCCTCGGTAAATTCCGATTGGCGCAGCGTGCCGCCCGCCGCCAGCATGGCGACCATCAGCGTGTCGCCTTCCATTGCCCGCACGCGGGTCCCGTCGATACTGATATGGATGGCGGGCCGGTCCCTTTCGGCCAGCCGTACGAAACGCCCTTGGCTCACGATGCCCCCTCCGATGCGCCCTCTGGCCGATGGCAAAGGATGATATTGCCGCCCGGCGTCACATGCCGGGGCGGGGTGAACTCTTCACAGGTGCCGCAGATACGCCAGGAACAGCGCGGCAGGAACCGGCACAGATCGGCCCCGTCCTTGGGCTGGCCGATGACGGGCGGGGCAGGGCGCGTGCCCTGTTCCTCCAGCCAGCCGGACCGCAATTCCGGCACCGACCCGATCAGCAGGTCGGTATAGGGATGGCGCGCCACCCCGTCATATCCCTGCCGCCGGCCCGTCTCCACCTGCGTACCGGCATACAGCACCATGATATCGTCCGCGATGGCGCGGACCGTGCCGATATCATGGCTGATGAACAGGTAGGCCAGACCCAGTTCCCGCTTCAGTTCCGCCAGAAGGTCCAGGATGGCCGCCCCCACCACCGTATCCAGCGCCGATGTCACCTCGTCGCACATGATCAGGTCGGGTTTGGCGGCGAGCGCGCGGGCCAGGTTGATGCGCTGCTTCTGCCCGCCCGACAGGCCGCCACAGGGCCGGTCGGCCAGGGATGCGGGCAGCTTGATCAGGTCCAGCAGTTCCGCCACGCGCTTCGCCGCCGCCGGCCCTTTCAGCCCGTGATAGAAGGCAAGCGGCCGCCCAATGATCTCCCCCACGCAATGGGCGGGGTTCAGGGCCGTGTCGGCGTTCTGGAACACCAGCTGGATACGCCGGAACTGTTCCTTGTCACGCATGGACAGTGAGGGCGGCAGGCGGGCGCCGTCGAAACTGATCGCACCGGTGGAGGGCGGCAGCATGCCGGCAATCACCCGGGCCAGCGTCGACTTGCCCGACCCGCTCTCCCCGATCACGCCCAACGTGGCGCCCCGCGCGATGGTCAGGTTGATATCGCGCAGGATGGGCGTGGTGCCATAGCTTGCGCACATGCCCTTGATTTCCAGCAACGGGGCTGCTGTCACCTTCGGCGCGTCCACCGCCGCCCGTTCCGGGCGCGCCGCCGCCATCAGGGTACGGGTGTACTCATCTTCGGGCTGTTGCAGCACCTGCACCGCACGGCCATTCTCCCGGATGCGGCCCTTGTTCAGCACAACGATGGCATCAGCCATCTGTGCGACAACGGCCAGATCGTGGGAGACATAGACGGCCGTCGCGCCTTGTTCGCGCACCGCCTGCTTGAAGGCGCGCAGCACCTCGATCTGGGTGGTGACATCCAGGGCCGTGGTCGGTTCGTCCAGAATGACCAGTTCCGGCCCCGTGATCAGGGCCATGGCCGCCATCAAGCGCTGCAGCTGCCCGCCCGACAACTGATGCGGATACCGTTCGCCGATAGTGTCGGGGTATGGCAGGGCCAGCGACCGGAACAGGGCCACCGCCTTCTTCTCCGCTGCCGCGCGGTCCATCCTTCCATGGATCAGGGCGGGTTCCACCACCTGATCCATGATGCGCCGCGACGGATTGAACGATGCCGCCGCCGATTGCGCGATATAGGACACCCGGTCCCCACGCAAGGCCGCCAGCCCATCCTCATCCAGCGCCAGGACATCGGTATCGCCCACCCGCACCGATCCGCCCGCGATGCGGCAGCCAAGGCGGGCATAGCCCATGAGCGCCATGGCGATGGTGGTCTTGCCCGAGCCGCTTTCCCCGATCAGGGCCAGCACACCGCCGCGCGGAATGCTGAAATCCACATCCGCAACGATGGTATGGGCACCGGCGGTGACGCACAGGTCGCGCACTTCGACATGGGTCTGCATGCTTATTCCTTCCCGGCCATGCGGCGGCCCCGACCGGGCAGCGCATCGATCAGCAGGTTGACACCGACCGTCAGGGTGGCAATCGCGATGGCCGGCATCAGGATGGCGGGTGCGGCCTCTCCCAAACCGGAGATGTTCTCGCGCACCAGCGACCCCAGATCGGCATCCGGCGGCTGCACGCCCAAGCCCAGGAAGGACAGGCCCGACAGCAGCAGCACGATGAACACGAAGCGCAGACCGAAATCGGCCAGCATCGGGTGGATCATGTTGGGCAGGATTTCCCGGATGGCGATATAGGCCGCCCCTTCGCCCCGGCATCGGGCCACCTGCACATAATCCATCTGTGCCAGATTGACGGCCAGCGAGCGGGCAATACGGAAGGAACCCGGCATATAGGTGATGGAGGCGACCAGCAGAAGCAGCGGCAGGGAGGAACCGACGACCGCCACAAGGACCAGGGAGAAGATCTTCGACGGGATGGAGATCAGCGTATCCATGAACCGGCTGACCCCCTCATCCAGCCAGCGCGGGCTGACCGCCGTCAGCAGGGCCAGGGCGATGCCCGCCGTACTGGCCAGCAATGCTGCGGCGAGCGCCAGTCCGACAGAGTAGCGAGCCCCCGACAGCAGCCGGCTTAACACATCGCGGCCCAGATAATCGCTGCCTAGCAGGTGAGCGCCGGTGAAGCTGGCGAACACGTCATGGGCCACGAAGGCGCCGGGATCATACGGGGCCAGGAATGGGCCGATGATGGCGATCAACAGCCAGAACACCACCAGCGCCAGACCGATGAGGCCACTGCCGGAAAGGGCTTTCACCCAGGATCGGATCGCGTTCGTCATCGGTTGCGCAGCCTCGGGTTGGCCAGGATGGCGACGGTATCGGCAATCAGCACCAGCAGCAGATAGGCGGTGCAGAAGATCATGGCGCAGGCCTGCAGCAGCGGCATGTCGCGGCTGGTGACGGCATTGACCATGAGGCTGGCCAGACCTGGATAATTGAAGATCGTCTCAACGATGATCGCCCCGCCCAGAAGGTATGACAGCGACAGTGCCATAGCGTTGACGATGGGGCCGATGGCATTGGGCAGCACATGGGTCAGCACCACCCGCGCCGGCTTGATGCCCTTCAGCAGCGCCATCTCCACATAAGGCTGGCTCAACTGCTGGATGATCGCGGCACGGGTCATGCGGGCCATCTGGGCGATCACGATCACCGACAGGGTCAGGATCGGCATGGCCAGCGAGCGCAGAATCAGCCACGGGCTGGCATCAGGCGGGATCAGGGCGATGGAGGGCAGCCAGCGCAGCTGAACCGAAAAGACCAGCACCGCCAGCGTGGCGACCAGGAACTCCGGCAGCGCCACCATGGACAGGGTCGCCACATTCAGGCCCCGGTCCAGGCGGGCATCGCGGTGCATGGCCGACAGGATGCCGATGGTCAGGGCCACCGGTACCGACACCAGGGCCGACAGGGCGGCCAGCAGCAGCGAATTGGGCAGGCGCGCCGCGATGACATCGGAAACCGCCATGTTCGCGACCAGCGAATATCCCGGATCGCCCGTCACCATGCCGACCAGCCAGCGGACATAGCGTTCAGGCGCAGGTCGATCCAGGCCAAATTTCTCCCGCAGGGCCGCGACCGCATCGGCGGTGGCCGCCTGGCCCAGCATCTCCTGGGCAGCGTCACCGGGCAGAAGCTGGGCGATGAAGAACACGACAAGCGAAACCAGCAGCAGCGTCAGCATACCCGACGCAATACGCTTGCCGATCAGGGGCAGGGCGGTGGCCAGCAGGCCACGGGTCGCGGGTCCGGCCATGATGATCAGCCCTCCCACCAGACATGTTCGGGGAATTTATAGCCCATGAAGCCGCCCAGCGGGATGGGCCGCAGGCCTTTGACCCGCTTGTCGAACCCATCGATCAGGGTGATGAAGACGGGGATCGCCGTGCCGCATTCAGCCGCCACGATCTCCTGCATCTCGCCATAGATTTCCTTGCGCAGCGCAAAGTCCCCCTGGGCGCGGGCTTCCAGCAGCAGCCGGTCGAACCGTTCATTCTTCCAGCCGCTTTCATTCCAGGCGGCGGTCGATTTATAGAACAGGCTGAACATCAGATCGGCGGTGGGGCGCGGGTTGGTATTGCCGAAGCCCAGCGGGTGCTTCATCCAGTGGGTGGACCAGTAGCCATCGGCCGGCATGCGGTTCACTGCCAGCTTCAGACCGACCTTCGATCCATATTCCTGCAGCACCGACGCCATGTCGACCGACCCTTCCGCCGCGGGCGAGCAATAGAGCGGCAACGGGGTAGAGGGCAGACCGGCCCGGGCGAAATGATAGCGCGCCCGGTCCAGGTCCAATGTTCGCTGCGGCAGGTCGGCCCGGTAGAGCGGGTCGAAGGGCGGGATCGGATGGTCATTGCCGATGGTGGCGTAATCACGGAACAGGGCGCGTTTGATCAGTTCCCGGTCAAACAGATATTTCATGCCCAGCACGAAATCCGGGCTGCTCGTCGGTACTGCATCGCGGCGCATGATCAGGTTGGTGTACAGGCCCGACGGCGTTACCAGCAGGTCATGCGTGCCGCTTTCCCGGATGCGGCGGGTGGAACGGGGATTGATGGCCAGGATCATCTGCACATCACCCGACAGCAGCGCATTGACGCGCGCCACCTCGTCCGGGATGCCGATCAGTTCCAGACTGTCCAGATAGGGGCGGCCATCGCGGAAATAATCCTCGTTGCGCACACCCAGGGTGCGGACACCCGGCTGGAACGTCTGGCACCGGAACGGCCCGGTGCCGTTGGCCGTGCTGAAATTCGTCGTTCCGGCCTTGATGATGTAGAAATGCGACTGCGCAAGGATCGACGGCAGGTCGACATTCGGGCTGGTCAGCACAATCTCCACATCGCGCGGCGAGACGGCCCGAACAGACGCCATCTGCGATGCGATGGGCTTCACCTTCGATCCCGATGCCGGGTCCTGAAGGCGCAGCAGGGAGAAGACCACGTCATCGGCGGTCAGTTTGCTGCCATCATGGAACTTCACATCGTCGCGCAAGACGACGCGCCAGGTCATCTGGTCACTGCTGTCCAGGCTTTCAGCTAGGCTCAGGCGCGGCTGGGCATTGTCATCATAATCCGTCAGGCCGTTATAGAACATGGCATGACGGCAGTAATCGGTGGACAGCGCGCCCTTGGCGGGGTCCAGCGTGTCGGCGGTGGAACTGGACATGCAGGCGGCGGTGACATGGCCGCCGCGTCGGGGTTGCGCGCTGGCCATCCGGGGGAGCAGCGGCATCATGCCGGCGGCAAAGCCCGTGCCCAGCATCTGTCGTCGGGAAAGGCGCATGGGGCCCCTCAATGCAGGATGTCCTGGATACGATAGTAAAGACCGACCAGCGGCAAGAACCAGGGCTTGCCCAGATGGCCCGGAACCGGGGGCCAGGACAGGTCGGCCCAGGGGTTGGCGTCACGCTCGCCACCCATCACGCGGGCCATACGCTCGCCCATATGCACCGCCATTTGTGTGCCATGGCCGCTATAGCCCATCGCGTAGAAGATGCCGTCATGTTCACCGGCGCGAGGCAGGCGGTCGGCTGTAAGGTCGACCATGCCGCCCCAGCAATAATCAACCTTCACATCCTTCAACGCTGGGAACAGCATGCGCAGCGTGGTGTCCAGGATGCGCCCGCTTTTGGCGTCTGACAGCGGGTCCGAAACGGCAAACCGCGCCCGCCCGCCGAAGATCAGGCGGTTGTCAGGCGACAGGCGGAAGTAGTTCCCGATATTCTTGCTGGTGACATAGTTCCGCTGGCCCGGAAACAGGCTTTGCGTCACCGCCTCTGACAACGGCTCGGTCGCAATCACGAAGGACCCGACCGACACGATGCGCCGCCGGAACCAGCCGAACGGACCCATCGGGCTGGCCCCGCCGGTAGCGACCAGCACCTGCTTGGCCTGCACAATACCCTTCGGTGTCCGAAGCTCCCAGCCGCCGCCGGCAGCGTTGGCCAAGCCGGTGACCGGTGCCCCTTCATGGATCAGGGCTCCCTTTCGTGCTGCTGCCTCCGCCAGGCCCACCCCGAACCTGCCGACATGCAACTGGCCGCTGGTGGTTTGCAGCAGGCCGCCGTGGAAATCGTCAGATTTGATTTCAGAGGCCAGATCGGCACGTGACAGCAGGTGGACATTGGGATCGACAGTCGCCAGCGTTTCCGCCGCGCGTGCCAGCTTGTCATAATGTTCGGGCTTGGCCGCCAGCTTCAACCGGCCACAGCGGCGGAAGGAACAATCGATCCCTTCCTCCCGCGCGATCCGCTCCACATCGTCCACGGCATCGACATGCGCCTGATAGTATTTGCGCGCCGTCTCCACCCCGAACCGTCCTGCCAGGGCCGCAAAATCATGGGCGGTGCCGCTGTTGCACTGCCCGCCATTGCGGCCCGACGCCTCGCCCGCCACCCGGCCCGCCTCCAGCACCATGGTGCTGGCGCCTCGCTTGGCCAGCGCCAAAGCCGCCGATAGGCCTGTGAACCCGCCCCCGATGACCGCCACATCCACCCGCCCCTCAACAGGCCCCGCCGTCCCACCGGTAAAGCGGGGGGCGGTGTCCAGCCAGTAGGAAAGGGTTTGCGATGCGGTCATTTGGGTACCTATCGTAGGTCAGGTCGAGCCAGAGGCGAGCCCTGACAGCATTGAATTTAAGACTTTTCTGTCAGGGCTCCGGCTTTCGCCTTCGACCTGACCTACGACGCTCACAACCCCAGCAGCGCCGGCAGGATGCCGATATGCGGGATTTCGTAATCGCGGTAATTGGGGTTGGTCGGCTCATGACCGCGCGCCACGAAGACACGGGCGCCGAAGCCCAGGTCGGTGGCGCTGTTCTGGTCATAACGGAAGCTGGAGGAGACATGCATCATGTCCTCCGGACCACAGCCCAGCTGATCGAACATATATTCAAACGCCTGGAAGCGTGGCTTGTAGGCCTGCGCCTGCTGTGCCGTATAGACGCGGTGGAACGGCGCGCCCAGCAGGGCCACATTATGGTGGATCTGCTCGTTCATGGCGTTGGACAGGATGACCAGCGGGATTTCCTTGGCGACCTTGGACAGGCCTTCGGCCACATCCTGATGGGGGCCCCAGGTCGGGACGGCGTCATAGATGCTGCGCGCTTCCTCGGGCCGGAACTCGACCTTCCACTTCTTGCACGTCCGCTCCACGGCATTGTGGATCACCTGATCATAGGGCTTCCAGGCGCCCAGCACCTCGTCCAGGCGATATGCTGCGAAGTCCTTGCAGAACTTCTCCATATGTTCGGGCGCGATACGGTCCGGGAACATCTCGCGCGCCATCTCCGACATGCGGAAACGGGTCAGCGTGCCATAGCAGTCGAAGGAGATGTATTTGGGCCGGAAGGGGGCCATGGCGTCGTCTTTCCATTGCTGCGGTGAAGATCGGGAGGGGCCGTTCAGCCCCCTGCACAAGAGATATTAGGCCATGGTGAAACCGGAACTTCTGTCCGAAAGCGGGAAGGGGACAGCAGGGAATGCGGATTTGCCGGCCACCTGTGCGGCATGTTCTGCTGTACCCCGCGGGGCTCAATATCCGCGCGAACGATCCACCTGTCCTTGCATCAGCTGGCCTGCCTGATGGCGGCGGATATTGCCGATCATAACCTCCACGGACGAATCATCTCTTGTCTGGCTGGCCACATGCGGGGTCAACAGGATACGGGGATGCGACCAGAATGGATGGTCCGCCGCCGCCGGTTCGGTATTCAGCACATCAATGACCGCCCCTGACAGCTGCCCACTGTCCAGAGCGCTCAGCAGATCATGCTCCACCAGATGCCCGCCGCGCCCGACATTGATGATGCCGGCACCGCGCGGCAGAAGATCGAAGCTTTTGCGGCACAAAATGCCGCGCGTCTCCCCGGTAAGCGGCAGCAGGCAGATCAGGACATCGCAGCCCGACAGAAAGGCGGGCAGGGCATCAGCGCCAGCGAAAATCTCCACCCCATTCACCGCGCTGCCCGACCGGCTCCACCCACGCAAGGGGAAGCCGAAGGGGCGCAGGGCGTTCAGCACCGCCATGCCCAGATTGCCCAGGCCCATCACCCCGACACACCGCTGTGCCGCCGGCAGGAGATGGCGTGGGGCCCAGCGATGGTCGGCCTGTGCGGTCCGGTAATCCAGCATGTCCCGGTGCAGGGCCAGGGTGGCGAAGGTGGCGTATTGCACCATGCCGTCGGTCAGGCCCGGTTCCATCATCCGCACCACCTGCACATGGGCGGGCACCTGCGACAGGTCCAACTGGTCCACGCCCGCACCCACGGAGAATAGGACCTCCAGGTTGGGCAGCCCCTCCAGCAGGTCACGCGTCACCGTCCAGGCCGCCATATAGTGGATATCGCCGGCGTCACCTACATCGGGCCAAGTACGGAATGGCATGTCGGGCAGCAGCCGGGTAAAGGCCTCACCCCAGACACGGCCACGTTCTGCCGATGATTTGAACAGGAAAGCCATGATGATCGCTCCTGTCAGAACAAACAAAAACCCCCGCCCAGGGGGAACCATCGGGCGGGGGCGTGGAGTTTACAAGGAAGGAGCGCGAGATCAGAAGTTGTAAGAAACCCGGCCCGTAACGGTGCGCGGCGTACCGGGCGCCACCCACAGGCGGGCGTAGGAGGAAGCGTAGTAGCGCTTGTCGAACAGATTGTTCACATCGACCGAAAGCTTCACCTGCTCCATCGGCTCGTAAGAGGCCTGGAGCTTCACCAGCGTGTAGCTGGGCAGGAAGAAGTTGACACCCGTCTCGCCCAGACGCTTGGAGACATGGTTGATGCCGCCGCCGACACTGGCCGTACCCGTGCCGACCTCGAAATCCTTGAACAGCATCAGGTTGGCCGTGTGCTTGGGCACATTGATCAGCGCGTCACCCTCGCGGATCGGCAGGGCGAAATTCGGATCGAGGAAATCCTCCGCCACCTCGGCGTCGGTATAGGCATATGTGATGAACAGGCGAGTATCGGCAGGCAGCTTGGCGTTCAGATCGAATTCCATGCCCTTGCTGCGGGCGGACCCGACGGCCATAGAGAAGCCGGCATTGACCGGGTCGGCCGTCAGTACGTTGCTCTTCTTCATGGTGAACAGCGAGACGGTACTGTTCAGGCGGCCATCCTCACTCTCATACTTGGCGCCCACCTCGTAGGACTTGGACTTTTCCGGCTCGAACAGGGTACCATTGGCGGCGCTGCCGCTGTTGGGACGGAAACCTTTGCCATAGCTGGCATAGAGGCTGATTTCGTCCGTGGCGTTATAGACGATGCCACCCTGCGGGCTGAATTCCGTATAGGAACGGACCTTGGGATTGGTGGCCGACAGCGCTACGGCATTGTCGCGCAGGTTACGCTTGAAATCGTCATAACGGCCGCCGAAGCGGATCTTAAAATTCTCTGTGATGTCGATCTGGTCCTGCAGGTAGATGCCCCAGGCGTCCTGAACCTCGTGGGTGTTGGTCAAGACAGCATTGGGGGTGGCAAGATTGCCATAGACAGGGTTGAACACGTCGATGGCGTTGTTGGCGGTCGTGATCGGGCGACCGGCGGTGTAAGCCGGTGGACGATAACGGCGTTGCAGCGTGTCGATGGTGAACTTGTCCCAGTCGGCGCCGGCAATCAGGTGATGGGTGACAGCGCCCGTCGTGAAGGTGCCGGACAGTTCACCACGCACCACACCATGTTCGGTGTCATAGTCGCGCTGACGGCGCTGACGCGACAGATATTGATTGGTGGAATTCAGCGTCTGGCGCCCACCGGCTAGTTCCGCCTCGGTGGAGAAGCCCTCGAACGAAGTCTCCTTGTAGCTGCCACCCAGCAGCACAGCCCAATTATCGTTCAGATCATGCTGCAACTGTACCTGATGGCCCAGCACATCGATCTCGATAGGACCGTCGCCCGGTTCACCCAGGAAACGGGAGATGGGCAGGGCGCCAAGATCGCCGTTCACGGCCACGATACCGCGGTCAAACGGCACCTTCTGGTTCACATACTCCATCTCATAGGACAGTGTCGTATCCTCTGTCAGGACGGCCAGGATGGAGGGGGAGGCGACCAGCTTCTTGCTGTCCAGCGTGTCGCGGAAGCTGCCGGCATCCTCGTATGCCGCGTTCAGGCGCACGGCGATGCTCTGTGTGACGGGGCCGGTGATATCGCCTTCGACACGGTAGGTGTCATAGCTACCGGCAGAGGCTGCGACGCTACCCTTGGTCTTGAATTCAGGCTTCTTGGTGATGATGTTCACCGTACCGCCGGGCTCCCCACGACCGAACAGAGCGGAATTGGGGCCCTTCAGGACTTCGATCCGTTCCACGTTGGAGGCATCGCGGGGGCCGCCGTAACCACGGCCGCCATTGAAGCCATTGACCAGGAAGCCCGACGGGAAATTCTCGTCACCGGCAAAGCCGCGGACCGCAAAGCTGTCCCAGAGGCCGCCGAAATTATTCTGCTTGGCGATGCCAGACGCCAGTTCCAGGGCACCTTCCAGCTTCGTGATGCCCAGATCCTGCAACAAGGCACCATCCAGAACCTGGACGGCCTGCGGCGTGTCTTTCAAGGCGACGTCGCCGCGATAGGCCTGACGCTGGCCCACGACAATGATCTCATCCAGGGCGCCATCGGCGGGCTGGGCGATCGCCACAGGCGCAAGGGCCACGCAGGCGGCGGTGGCGGCAAGCGCCAGGCGGAACTGGTTAGTCACATACATCGTTGATCCCCTTTGTGAAGCTGCTCCGCTGTTCACTCATTGCGGCGCTGACCCTGAAGGGCCGTTATCTCGTGCCGCCTGTTATGTTATAACGTTCCTCCGGGGCAAGACCTTTTTTAAAAGACCCGAGGTCCTTGTCCCCTCACCCGATCAGCTTAGGCCGTACGGCAGATAATTTTGCTCGAAGCAGCCGGTTGCGGCGGTGTGTTCTATTGTTGTAAGGCCCAAATGCGCGGATTATGCCGGGGCGAAACCCGCGCTATTTCGGCGCTGTTACAGGTATTTCAGCCACCAGATGTCACGGCGGCGCTGCTTCAGGCCCGCGAACCAGCGGGTGGGCAGATAGAGCGGCACCAGCAGGATGGCGACCCAGATCCAGACGGTGGAAACATTGTCCACGCCGAAGAACTGACCCTTGTTCAGCCCATACAGGGCAACGGCGACCAAGTAGAGCGCCTTCAGCACATAAAGATGCAGCAGATAGAAGAACATGGGCGCCCCGCCTAACATGGCGAGATAGGGCATGATCCTGCTGTCCTGATACTTTTCAAACAGAGCCAGCAGTAGCACACCCGTGCCGACCGTCGGCAGCAGGAACAGCAGCGACGGCGGATACTTAGTCAGCGACAGGAAAGCCATGACGCTGTGCAGCGTGTCGACGCCCGGCACCCAGGGCTTGTCACCATAGACGTTCAAGGCGCGGATGATAACAAACCCGACCAGCATGATGCTGCCGGTCAGGATCAGGCGGCGGCGGCGGACCATCGCGTCGCTACCCTTTGCGAACCAGGGGCCGCTGGCATAACCCAGCAGGATAACACCGATCCAGGGCAGGATGGGGTAGGTGGTCTTGGCAATCAGGCCGCCGCCCAGTTGGATCACCGACCGCTGATGCAGCACGGCCCAAATCTCATAGAACGCATCGCCGGGCGCCAGCCGGATCGGGTCCAGCAGATTATGCCCCAGCACAATGACCAGCCCCAGCGCCACCTGCGCCGTGCGCGGCAGATGCAGCAGCCCGGCCAGCACGATCATCGAGATGCCGATGGCCCAGATTACCTGCAGCCAGAAGGTCTGCGGCGGAAACTGCGCCGACCAAGCAAAGCCTACGAAAGTCAGTTCCAGGAAGATCAGAAAAAGCCCGCGCTTCAACAGGAACATCGACGTCTCGGCCTTGCTGTGCGACTGGCCGTAGAGCCAGGCCGACAGGCCGGTCAGCGCCACGAAAGTCGGGGCGCAGAAGGTGGACAGAAGCCGCGTGAAAAACAGGCCAGGGTCCGTCGTTGTCGTATCGACCGGGTCCGTGACCTGCATGTGCAGGAACCAAGTCTCCCGCACATGGTCCACCAGCATGAAAACCATGACCAGACCGCGCAGCGCGTCAATCGCCACCAGACGCGCATGCGCCTTGGCGGCGGCCAGCGTCCTGCCGGCACCCGCTGCTTTGGCCTGTCCGTCCATACCCGTGATGCTGGTCATGCCGTGAACCCCCGTTCGCTGCGATGCGCCTTTTTGCGGCATCTTGGATCAGATTATCCCTGCATGCGGTGCGTATATGCGGAAATGCGGGGGGCGGCAGTCAATGCTGCCGAAATGGGCGCGGCGGACAGCAGCAGGATATTTTTTGCGGCATCGATCTGCCTATCGTCGCCAGAACGAACAGTAATTTCCATAAGATATATTATCACGTTTTTATGCGTAGGGGGTGGATTCTATTTTGAAGTGCGACTCTCTTTTATAATCAGATGGTTAGCAATGGAGGCTGCCATG
>LJHR01000033.1 GCA_001296005.1 alpha proteobacterium AAP38
GCCATGGTCAACGTGACCGATGGTGCCGATGTTGCAGTGCGGCTTCGTCCGCTCAAACTTTGCCTTAGCCATGGTATCCTGTGCCCTTGCCTGCTGCGATCTCTAGAAGACGCCGGGTCGTGGAAAACGGATTGTCTGGAGCGGGTGAAGGGAATCGAACCCTCGTCGTAAGCTTGGAAGGCTTCTGCTCTACCATTGAGCTACACCCGCACGGGTCGTTCGCCCACTCAACCGACTAACGTCACCACAAGCAGAACGGCGCGCCCCATATTCTGGGGCGCGCCTGAACTGGTGGAAGGGGCTGGATTCGAACCAGCGTACGCTATGCGGGCAGATTTACAGTCTGCTGCCTTTAACCACTCGGCCACCCTTCCGCGGTGCCGTTCTCGGCCAGCGGCCTGAACGGAGTGCGGGTTATAAGGATTAAATCGTCCCTGTCAACGCCAATCTGACATGCGTCTTCATTCTTTCTATCCGCTGGCGGAAATCCTGGGTTTGAACGAAAGTGCGTAAATGAGAAACCGACCCCCCTCCCCTAAATCCGGTCGCCCCGGTGGCAAAGGCGGCGCCAGCGGTAGCGGCGCCGGACGCCCCGGCGGCCGTTCCCCCTCGCGCGATACCCGTCGTGATGATGACAATCCCCGCGCGGCGCGCGGTCCCAAGGCCGGGGGCAAGCCCGGCTTTGCCAAGCCCGCCCGCGATGGTGACGCGCGCCCGCCGCGCGGCCCCCGTCGTGAGGATGATACGCGCGGCGCGCGTACAGGCGGCGACAGCCGTCCGCCCCGTGGCCCGCGTCCCGAGCGGCGCGATGACCGCCGGGATGATCGGCGTGACGATCGCCGCGATGACCGCCGGCCCGCCGCCGGCCAGGACCGGGGGGGCGCCGAACGTCGCCGCCCGATGAGTGCCGCTGAGGAACTGGGTTTCGAACCCACACCCCTGCGCGCCACCACCGGTCCGGCGCTGAACAAGCATAACCTGCTGTATGGCGTGCATGCCGCCTCTGCGGCCTGGATGAACCCGCGCCGCAAGATCCGCGATCTGTTTGTCACCGAATCAGGTCTGGAGGCGCTGGAAGAGGCGTTCCAGAAGGCGTCCGACGCCGAGCTGGACCGGCCCGAGCCGCGCCTGGTCGAAAAGGAAGAGATCGACAAGCTGCTGCCGCCCGGCGCCGTGCATCAAGGCGTGGCCCTTTCCTGCGCACCGCTGGCCGAGGTGGAAATCGAGGATGTCGTCGATGCCGCCGCCGACGATCCGCTGGCCCTGGTGGTCGTGCTGGATCAGGTGACGGACCCGCACAATGTCGGTGCCGTCCTACGTTCCGCCGCTGCCTTTGGCGCCAAGGCCGTGATCGTGCAGGACCGCCACGCCCCGCCCGTCACCGGCACCCTGGCCAAGACGGCATCGGGCGCGGTGGAGGCGGTGCCGCTGGTGCGCGTCACCAATCTGGCCCGCGCCATCGATCAGTTGAAGGCCGCCAGCTTCTGGACCGTCGCCTTGGCCGAATCGGGTGCCCGTCACCTGCATGAGGTCGATCTGTCGGGCCGCACGGCGCTGATTCTCGGCTCCGAAGGCGACGGCATCCGCCGTCTGACGGGGGAACGCGCCGATGAAATCGTGCGTCTACCCACCGGCGGCCCCGTCGGCAGCCTGAATGTTTCCACGGCAGCCGCCGTGGCTCTTTACGAGGTCGCGCGGCGACGCTAATGTCCCCGCCCGTTCGCCGGAGGGGTCCTCCCTCCGGCAACGCGCCTGGATCGCCGGCTTAGCTCAGTGGTAGAGCAACCGCCTTGTAAGCGGTAGGTCGTCAGTTCAATCCTGACAGCCGGCACCAGTGCCCCGTCTGACCAAAGGGTCACAGGCGGCTTTCAATCTGCGAACGCCGCAGTATCTTCTCCGAAATTCGCTACGGAACCCACGGGGCCCCTTTCGCCTGTCCCCATCCGTTTTCTGCCGCCGCTGATCCAGACGGATCGCGCATGTGCATCCGCCTGAACGGATTTGGTTCGTTGAGTAAATAGATTTAATATTCTCTCTATACGTTAGAGCTACACCAATTTAAACGTTGTGAAGTCATATGACTCACAGTTATTCTCGTAACTGGATATGCCGACTGCCGCCTTTATCCTTGTTGAAAGGAACGGCCCAGGAACAGAGCTGCAGTTACCTTTCGGGTCGCTGACAGGTCAGCCACCGGTTTTCGCACACAATCACAGAATCTTTTGCCCTGGGCATATCGGCGGGCAAGGCGACGTGCGCCCTGCTCCCAGGCACCGCGGAAGACGGTATTCGGATATCCTAAATAACAATGACTTGATGGAGCATAGAAATGCCTGCTGTTGCCTATGCAACTGGTAATGGATCGTCCACGGCCTTTACCATGCCATGGACGGTTTCCAATCCTCTGCTGTTCCTGTCTTTCCAGGACGGCGCCTGTGTCCCACCCACGGCCTATACGATCAGCGGCACGACGATCACCTATACCAGCGCACCGCCGAACAACGCGCAGATTTGCTGGCGAAACCTATCGTGACTTAGCGCCCCGCAAGGGAGCGCCCCCTTCCGGGTCCTGGCGCCCGGACAATCAGCGCGACCTGCACCCTCGACGCATATCCCGCCGGTGCTGCGCCGGTCGATAAAGGCTGACTGCCGCCCGAACGCGGCATTGCATCCTTGCGTCATCGCCATTCGACAGGAACGGCGCGTTCCAGACCCATATCGGAGCGAAATCCATGCCTTTGACCGTTATGTATCCGCGCACCATCGCTGGTGCGCCGCTGACCGTGCTCGACCAGACACCCGGCGGCACCGCATCGAACTATGGCCCCATCCTGTCGGGAATGCCCGGGCCGTTCCAGGTGGGGGCGGGCTCCTACCCCATCACCTCGAACGTCACGATCACGCAGCCGCTGCAATTCTGCATCGGGGCGCGGCTTGTCATCGCCTCCGGTGTCACGCTGACAATCAACGCGCATATCGATGCCGACTGGTACCAGCAGATCTTCGATACCAGTGCGTCCAATGCCAGCGTCGTCGGCACCTTCGGCAACAGCAGCATCTCGCCAGGCTGGTGGGGTGCGGTGCCGAACGGTCACCCCAATGGTTCCGGAACGAATAATCTGAAGGCTTTCCAGGAATGCCTGCGGGCCCGCCACCGTTCCGACAGCGTGGCGGCGCGCGTGTTCGTGCCCGCCGGTCGCTGGTTGATCGAGGGGCCGGCGGCGGCGGCAGTGCCGGGGCTGGCCGCAGCCGGGCTGCTGCAACTCTATCCCGGTGACTGCATGACGGGTGAAGGCTGGGACAGCTGCGCCATCATTGTCGGCAATACCAGCAGCGGCAACGTCATCTCCGTCGGCGCCCCCAACACGCAGGGTCCGCCATCGGAAGTGGGCGGCTTCATGCTGGTCGCGGAGGTCGGAGGCGCCTTCAGCTGCAACGGGCTGATGGTCTATGCCAATGGCGCCCAAGTACGGGATGTCTGGATCAGCGGCTTCTCCACGGGCCTGCGCCTGGACAGCACGGACCAGTTCGCGCGCAACTTCGTGGTCGAACATTGCTCTGAAGGCCTGCGTGTACAGCGCGGCGGCACGACTGTCAGCGATGGCGAGGTTTTCCTCTGCGGCAACGCCATCATCATCGAGCATCAGGATAATCAGGGCATCACCGTGATGGACAATGTCCGCGTCGTGGGCCGTGATCAGGCGCAGTCGGGCGGCCTGGGTATTGTGGTGACGGGAACCACGACCAAGGCCCAGATCATCAACTGCGCCGTGGAAGGCCAGTTCCTTACATTGGGATATTGGCTGGTCAACACGCCATGGACGCAGCTCACGAATTGCAGTGCCAAGATGTATGGCAATGCCGACGGTCTGCGCATCGAAGCGGCCTCCGGCGTGCTGGTGGAGAATTTCCAGGCCGAGGTCTATGACGGCACGCCCAGCAGCAACAAAGGCATTGCCGTCATCAACAATAGCGGCACCGTGTCGATCACGGGTGGGCGGGTCCGGAACTTCTGGTACGGCGCCTATAATGAAACGGCGGGCGACACTGTCTGCTATACCGGCCTGATCGCCAACGGCAACCGGTTCCGCGGCATGCATACGGAACGCTGCACCACGCTGAACGTGGTTGGCGGCTCCTATTCCTATAATAGCGGAGCGGGTTCCAATGATTGCGGCATTTTCGGCCTGATCTCGGCAGCGGCGGATGTCCATCTCTATACGGGGGTGCTGGCCGTCAATGGTGGTGCCGCGACTCAGGATTACGGCATCCGCTATCAGATCAACGTGGTTGGTGCCCGCGTCCGCATATCCGGCGCAGCCGCTGCGATGAACAACACCACCGCACAGGTGACCGCCGCCGGGGGTACCTATACAGCGGCGCCTCAGTTCGTGGTTGGCGCCGAAGTGGTGACAGCCTGAGAGGACGTGCCCCCGGCGGCAATATCGCCGGGGGCACCCCGCCCCTTGCGCACCCGCGCCCGCCGCACTAGCGTGGCGGCACCAATAAAGCTCGCGGGAGCCATAAAGTGTCTGTCAGCCTCCATACCGTTCCCTACCAGGGTGATGCTGTCCTGGCCGATCTGTTGCGTGCCGACGGGATTGACCGGTCGGTCGCGTCCATCCGGGACCTGATCGCCGGGGTCAATGCCGCCCCTGATGGCGAATTGCCCCATGCCTGGCTGGATCTTGTCTCGGCCCGCCGGTCGGACGCGACGTCGGAGCAGTTGACGGCCCTGCGTGCAACCATCGACCGGCCCGCCGACCCGGCCAAGGGCGACCATGCCGCCCGTCTGGCCGCCCTTCGCGCCGAGTTGAAGCGCCGGGGCCTGGACGGGTTCGTGGTGCCGCGCGCCGACGAGTATCAGGGCGAATATGTGCCGCTGCGCGGCAGCCGTCTGGCCTGGATCAGCGGCTTCACCGGGTCGGCGGGTGCCGTCGTGGTGCTGCTGGACAAGGCCGCCATTTTCATTGATGGCCGCTACACGATCCAGGCGCGCCAGGAAGTGTCGCCGGGTCTGTTCTCTTATCACCACCTGATCGAGGAATTCCACGGCGACTGGGCGGCGGCGAACCTGCCGGCGGGGGCCAAACTGGGCTTTGATCCCTGGATGCATACGGGCGCCTGGGCCGACAAGATGCGTGCCAGCATGTCGCCTGCCGGTGTGGAACTGGTGGCGACCGATGGCAGCCCGGTTGACGCCGTCTGGGCGGATCAGCCGCCGGCCCCGCTGGGTGTGGTCAATGTTCAGCCCTTGTCCGCCGCCGGCCGGTCCGCCGCTGACAAGCGCGCCGACATTGCGCAGGCGCTGGTCAAGCTGAAGGCCGATGCCGCCGTGCTGACCCAGCCGGACAGCATCGCCTGGCTGTTGAATGTGCGCGGGGCCGATGTGCCCTGCACGCCGCTGCCGCTGTCCTTTGCCACCATCCGCGCCGACGGCAATGTCGACTGGTTCGTGGATCGCCGCAAGCTGGCACCGGGCCTGGAGGAACATCTGGGCAATCAGGTTTCTATCCGCGCGCCGGACGAGCTGGCCGGCGCGCTGGACGCCCTGGGGGCGGAGGGTGCCAAGGTCCGTCTGGATGGTGGCACCGCCGCCCTGTGGGTAGTGGACCGTCTGGCCAAGGCGGGGGCGCAGCTGGACCAGGGTGGCGATCCCTGCGTCCTGCCCAAGGCCGTGAAGAACCAGACCGAGATTGAGGGCGCCAGGGCCGCCCATCGCCGCGATGGCGCCGCCCTGGTCCGCTTCCTGCGCTGGTTCGATCAAGAGGCACCCAAGGGTGAGCTGGACGAACTGACCGTGGTGGACAGGCTGCACAAGGCCCGCCAGGGTGCCGCCGATTTCCGGGGTCCCAGCTTTGAGACGATCAGCGGGGCCGGCCCCAATGGCGCCATCGTGCATTACCGCGCGACGCCGGCCACCAACCGCCGGATCGAAAATAACAGTGTCTTCCTGCTGGATAGCGGCGGGCAGTATCTGGATGGCACCACCGACATTACCCGCACCCTGGCCGTTGGCGATGTCGGGGCACAGGCACGACGGCATTTCACCCTGGTGCTGAAGGGCCATATCGCGCTCAACCGCGCCCGTTTCCCCGCCGGCACCGCCGGCAGCCAGCTGGACAGTCTGGCCCGCCAGTTCCTGTGGCAGCACGGGCTGGATTACGACCATGGCACGGGCCATGGCATCGGTTCCTACCTGTCGGTGCATGAAGGGCCGCAGCGCATCGGCAAGCAGCTGAACAGCGTCACCATCCTGCCCGGCATGATCTTCTCCAACGAGCCGGGCTATTACCTGACCGGGTCCTATGGCCTGCGCATGGAGAATTTGGAACTGGTGGTGCCGGTGGCGATCCAGGGTGCGGAGCGGCCCATGCTGGGCTTTGAGACGCTGACCGTCTGCCCCATCGACCGCCGCATGGTGGACCGCGACCTGCTGACCGCGGATGAGCGGGATTGGTTCAACGCCTATCATGCGCGGGTGAAGGCGGAATTGTCGCCGCTGGTGTCGGGTGATGACCTTGCTTGGCTGGAACAGGCGACGGCGCCGTTGTTGTGACCTGACTTGTCGCATGCGCTTGCGCTTATGCGACCTACAAGTGGTCGTAGGTCGCATAAGCGGAGCGCATGCGAAAAACCTTACCCTTTTGCCGTATACGGCGCTTCCAGGCCTGCCGTCACATAATCGATGACGCGGGCGGCCACGGCATCTAGATCATCCAGCTGGCACAGGCCGCCCGACAGTGTCTCCAGACGCTTCATGTCGGTATAGAGCGAGTGCTGCACGCCCATGGCGAAATGCAGCCGCCAATAGACCTCATGCTGCGGCAAATGCGGCAGGGCGCGGGCCAGCGACAAGGCGAAGCGCTGCAAATGCCCCACCTCCTTGTCCAGCATCTCCCGCGCCTCTGCCGGGCCATCGCCGCGCGCAAAGGCCACGAACTGGTTGTAAAGCGCGAGCCGGGTGGAGGTGAAGGAATAGCGGATGGCGGGCAGGACCAAGGCCGCCACAATCTCCCGCACGGGCGGGGTGCCGCCGCCGGCCCTCTCCTCCGCCTCCCGCAGCAGGCGGGCACGGGCGCGGTTCAGCTCAATGGCGCCACGCCGGAACAGGGCGATCAGCAGCGCATCCTTGGACCCGAAATGGTAATTCACGGCGGCCAGATTGACGCCCGCCGCCTGCGTCAGCTCCCGCAGCGATACCGCCGAGTAGGTCTTCTCCGCAAACAGCTTTTCCGCCGCGTCCAGGATCACCTCCTTGGTGTCCTGACGCCCGCCGGTCGATTCCATGTCGGCGGCGATATCGGCCCCTGCCTTCATCCTGCTTCGTCCCCAGTTTGCCCTGAACCACCCCTTGCCGGGGCATCTTGAGTCCGTATCAAACGGCTGTTCATACTTTACCGGGCGGATGCGGCCGCGCCAACCGTCCTGTAACCCCATCATTCCGCATGGCTGACGTAACGGAAGGTCCATGCCCCCGCATGCATTGACTTAAACGGGCGTTTGAATTTAGCATGGTACCAAAGGAACAACGCGGTATCATGGTTGGATGCCGTCAGCAGGGGGAAGGCCAGATGACCCAGTCGCCCGTCCGTTATGACCGCCAGGGTGCGGTCGGCATCGTCACCGTGGACAGCCCGCCCGTAAACGCCCTGTCGCAGGCCGTGCGTCAGGGTCTGTGGGACCGGGTGACGGAAGGGTTCAACGATCCCGCCGTGACGGCACTGGTCATCGTTGGTGCGGGCCGCACCTTCATCGCCGGGGCCGATATTGCCGAGTTCATCAAGGGCGGCATGGGCGAACCGGACCTGAACGACGTCAACGACCTGATCGAATCGGGATCGAAGCCGGTAATCGCCGCCCTTCACGGCACGGCCCTGGGCGGCGGGCTGGAAGTGGCCTTGTCCTGCCACTACCGCGTCGCCGTGCCAAAGGCGCTGGTCGGATTGCCGGAGGTGAAGCTGGGTATCCTGCCCGGCGGCGGCGGCACACAGCGGCTGTCGCGGCTGGTGGGGGCAAAGACCGCGATCGAGATGATCACCAGCGGCGCCTTCATTCCGGCCGCCAAGGCCCAGGCGCTGTGTATCGTCGATCATGTCGGCGAAGGGGCGGACCCGCTTTCCGTCGCCCTGTCCTTCGCCGCATCCCTGCCCGCCGGCCCGCACAAGCGGACCCGCGACCGCGAGGAAGGGCTGGCCGCCGACCGGGGCAGCAGCGTGTTTGATGAGGCGCGGGCAAGCCTTGCCAAATCCGCCCGTAACCAGTTCGCACCCCAGCGCTGCATCGATGCCGTGGAAGCCGCCTTCACCCTGCCGTTTGATGAGGGGCTGAAGCGCGAGCGCGACCTGTTCATGCAATGCATGGCGCATGATCAGGCCAAGGCCCTGATCCATGTGTTCTTTGCCGAACGCGCCGTCACTAAGATCCCCGACGTGCCGCCCAGCGTGACCCCGCGCAAGATCGGCCAAGTCGCGGTCCTGGGCAGCGGCACCATGGGCGGCGGCATCGCCATGAATTTTGTGAATGCCGGTATTCCCGTGCGCCTGCTGGACCTGGACCAGGCCGCCCTGGACCGTGGCATGGGCGTGATTGCTAAGAACTATGCCGGTACCGTGGCCAAGGGTAAGCTGTCCCAGGCCGAGATGGACAAGCGCCTGTCCCTGATCCAGCCCACCACCGACTATGCCGATCTGGCCGATGCCGACCTGATCGTGGAGGCGGTGTTTGAGGATGCGGATGTGAAGGCCAAGGTCTTCCGCCGCCTGGATGAAGTGGCAAAGCCAGGCGCAATCCTGGCGTCGAACACCTCCACGCTCGACCTGGACGCCATCGCCAACAATACCAGCCGACCCGCCGATGTCATCGGCATGCATTTCTTCAGCCCGGCCAATGTGATGAAGCTGCTGGAGGTAGTGCGCGGCACACATACGGCGCCTGATGTCATCGCCACCGCCATGGCCGTGGGCAAGCAGATCGGCAAGGTCAGCGTACTGGTCGGCAATTGCGACGGCTTTGTCGGCAACCGCATGGTGCAATATTACGCAACCGAGGCGCAGCGTCTGGTGATCGAAGGCGCGTCCATCGAACAGGTGGATCAGGCCGCCCTGGAATTCGGTCTGGCCATGGGCCCGTTCGCCATGGGCGATCTGGCCGGGCTGGACGTGATGGCCTTCATCCGCGCCCGCCGTGTGGCCGCCGGCCTGATCTATGGCACGCCGCTGTCCGACCGCATCGACCCGGCCCGCAAGGGGCAGAAGAACGGGCGTGGCTGGTACCGGTATGAACCGGGCAACCGCACGCCCCTGCCCGACCCGGAGGTGGCGGCCATGATCGACGCCTACCGCGCCGAACGCGGCATCACGCCCCGGACGTTTACCAGCGAGGAGATCGCAAAGCGCCTGATCTATACGCTGGTGAATGAAGGGGCAAAGATCCTGGAAGAGGGGATGGCGCTGCGGGCCGGTGATATCGACATCGTCTATATCTATGGCTACGGCTTCCCCGCCTGGCGCGGTGGGCCGATGAAGTTCGCGGAACTGTCGGGGCTGGACAAGGTCCTGGCTGACATCACCCGCTATCACGATGATGCCGTCGCTGCGGGCGATGCCGATGGCGGCTATTGGGAGCCGGCGCCGCTGCTGAAGCGACTGGTGGCGGAGGGGAAGAAGGGGTTCGGGTGACCATACACCCTACCCAGCACTGTCCCCGCCCCCTGAATGAAAGCCATCACCATGACCGCCATATTCGAGATGTCCCCCCGCGCCAAAGACCTGCACGAGCGGGTCACTGCCTTCATGGACGCTTACATCTACCCCAACGAGAAGGCGCTGTCCGCGCAGGTGGCCGAGGGGCCGACACGGTGGAAGCCGGTGCCACTGCTGGAGGAACTGAAGACCAAGGCCCGCCAAGCTGGCCTCTGGAACCTGTTCCTGCCGGAAAGCGACCTGGGCGCCGGTCTGAGCAACCTGGAATATGCGCCGCTCTGTGAGATCATGGGCCGCAGCCATTGGGCGCCGGAGGTGTTCAACTGTTCGGCCCCCGATACGGGCAATATGGAAGTGCTGGTCCGTTATGGCACCGAAGAGCACAAGGAACGCTGGCTGAAGCCGCTGCTGGCTGGTGAAATCCGTTCGGCCTTTGCCATGACGGAGCCGGAGGTTGCTTCCTCTGATGCCACCAACATCGCCACCCGCATCATCCGCGACGGCGATGATTATGTGATCAATGGCCGCAAATGGTGGATCAGCGGAGCCAGCGATACCCGCTGCAAGATCATGATCGTCATGGGCAAGACCGACCCGGACAGCACCGACCGCCATCGCCAGCAATCTATGATCCTGGTGCCCACCGACACAGCCGGCGTGACGGTAAAGCGGCCCCTGCCCGTCTTCGGCTATGACGACGCCCCGCACGGCCATTCCGAGGTGCTGTTTGAGAATGTGCGCGTGCCGGCAACCAACCTGCTGCTGGGCGAGGGACGCGGGTTTGAGATCGCGCAGGGCCGCCTGGGTCCGGGCCGCATCCATCATTGCATGCGCCTGATCGGGGCATCCGAACGTGCCCTGGAACTAATGTGCCAGCGGCTTTCCACGCGTGTGGCCTTTGGCAAGCCAGTGGCGGCACAGTCGATCTGGCTGGAACGTATTGCGGACGCCCGCATCGCCATTGATCAGGCCCGCCTGCTGACCCTGCAGGCCGCCCATATGATGGACACGGTCGGCAACAAGGTGGCAAAGGCCCAGATCGCCATGATCAAGGTGGTGGCCCCCAATGTAGCCTGTCAGGTCATCGACATGGCCATCCAGGCCCATGGCGGCGGTGGCGTCTGCGACGACTTCCCCCTGGCCTGGGCCTATGCCAGTGCCCGCACCCTGCGCATCGCCGACGGCCCGGATGAGGTCCACCGCAACCAGATCGGCAAGATGGAATTGGGCAAGTATCGGGGGTGAATCACCCCATCCCGAACCACCCCGCGTCGCGGGCGGCATCCAGCCGCCCCGCAACGTGATCCCACAGCGCTGGACACCCCGCCGCGATGGACGGGCCGACGCGGCCCATCACCTGTTCATAGCGCACCCCGTTCTCCCGCCAGCTCTGGCCATTATTGGCAAGGTTCAGCAGGACGGGGGCGGCGCGGTCCATGGCCTGAGCGAACCGCGCCTCCCGACTCTGCCCCGCTTCGAATTCCCGCCACAGGTCCAGCAGCGGCGCTCCCTGCCCATTGGGCAGCAGTCCGAGGATGCGGGCCACCGCCTGTTCCTCCGCCGCCTTGCGCTCCTGCCGACCGGCTTCGATGAAGAACAGGGTGTCGCCCGTCTCAATCTCCCCGATATCATGGACCAGCAGCATGCGGATCACCCGGTCCATGTCGGTGCCGGGTTCGGCATGGGGCGCCATGGCCAGGGCCAGCATGGCGAGGTGCCAGCTATGTTCGGCTGAATTCTCATACCGATCCTGGCCCAGCGGTTTCACCTTGCGCGTCACCGCCTTCAACCGGTCCAGTTCCAGAACGAACGCCACCACCTGTTCCATCACACCCTTCCGTGCCTTGCCTGCGCAGCAGGATAAGGGCGGGCGGTGCCGGACAAAACCGGCTATGGTTCGTGACACTGCGGACAAATTTGTCTGCAATGGAGGCAGATCATGGATCGGTTCGGCGGCCTTCACCTGTTCATGCAGGCGGCCCAGACACGCAGCTTCGTGGAGGCGGGACGGCTGTCGAGCGTGTCATCGTCCGCCGTGGGCAAGGCGGTGGCGCGGCTGGAGGAACGGCTGGGGGTGCGGCTGTTCCACCGCTCCACCCGCAGCGTCACCCTGACACCAGAAGGCCAGCTTTTCCTGGACCACTGCCAGCGCATCCAGACGGAAATGATGGCGGCAGAGGCGGCCCTGGCCGGCGCGCGCACCACCCCCGCCGGCCCCCTGCGCATCGCCATCCCGGCGGTGGCGGAGGCGGCGTTACTGCCGCTGCTGTCCGGCTTCATGCGGACCTATCCCGAGATCATGCTGGAGATCGACGCCAGCGACCGGCTGGTCGACCTGATCGAGGAGGGGTTTGACGCCGCCATCCGTACCGGCAGCCTGGCCGATTCGCGGCTGATGGGCCGGCGGCTGGGCGGTTTCCGCCACCAGATCGTGGCCTCGCCCGCCTATCTGGCGGAACGGGGCACACCGCAGACGCCAGCGGACCTGTGCCGGCATGCCTGTCTGCACCATCGCCACCCGGTGACGGGCAAGCCCGAACCCTGGCCCCTGATCGCGCATGATGACACACCGCCGCCCGACCTTCCCGTCACCGGGATCGCCGGCACGGCCCAGGGGCGTGCCATTCTGGCCGCCGATGGGCTGGGCATCGCCTGCGTTCCGGACTTCGTGGCCCGCCCGCTGCTGGATGCAGGGCGGCTGGTCGATATTCTTGGCGACCATGTCATGGCCGTGGGACAATTCCATCTGCTGTGGCCCGCCGGACGCCATCTGTCACCCCGGATCAGGGCCTTCCTGGACCATGTAACCGCCGATTTCGCTTTGACGAAAGGTTGAAAACAGGTGGCGTTTTCTACTTGCCCCATGGGCAAATCCGATGTGTGCTGTTAGTCATACGTTGGCATGCAAAAAGTCCGGCAAACGGGCGAATGGGAGGAACTGCATGCGGTGGCTAGGGGCACTGCTGCTGTCATTGGCGATGCTGACGCCGTCCGGGGGCCGGGCGGCGGACAAAGAGGTTCGCACCTATCGCATCGAACATAACGCCTCCCCCGCCGGTCACAATGTCCGCTCCTATTATCTGGACCTGATCGAAAAGATTCTGGCCGATACGGAGGCCAAATATGGGCCTGCCCGGTTGCAGAAGGTGCCGGAGGATGTGCCGCAGGCCCGACTTCTGGCGCAGTTGGCGCATAACAAGCTGGACCTGCTCTGGACCACCACCAGCAATCTGCGCGAAGGCATCGTACCCCCCATCCGCATCCCCCTGGATATGGGCCTGACGGGACAGCGCGCCCTGGTCATCCGTGCCGACCGCAAAGCGGAATTCGACAAGATCACCAAGCTGGAGGAACTGTCGCAGTTGAAGGCCTGCCAGGGCGCCTATTGGCCCGATACCGTCGTGCTGCGGGCGGCGGGCTTGCGGGTGGTGGAATTCACCTGGATCGATATGGCCTATCCCGGCCTGCATGATGGCCGCTGCGACTATCTTCCCCGCGCCCTGAACGAGATTGACGGCGAGGTGGACGCCATCGGTGACAAGAATGTCATCGTCTATGACCGGCTGCTGCTGACCTACCCGTTGCCCATGTATCTGTTCGTGGCACCTAACCAGCCGGAACTGGCCGAACGCATGCGGGTCGGTCTGGAACGGATGGCCTATGGCGGGGACTTGCGCCG
Source organism: alpha proteobacterium AAP38 (assembly GCA_001296005.1). Classification (GTDB taxonomy): domain Bacteria; phylum Pseudomonadota; class Alphaproteobacteria; order Azospirillales; family Azospirillaceae; genus Niveispirillum. Next base: position 13,384 of record LJHR01000033.1, read on the forward strand.
GTTCATGGAGCAACATCCTGCAACCTCCATGATCTTCCCCCTGACCCGGTTCCAGGGCGCCCGCATCTTCCATCTGCCCAATCCCGACCTGCCCGCCCAGACGCCCCTGACAGACAAGGCCCTGTGGCTGGAGGTGGAGGCAGAGATGACCCCACGACCAAGGTCGTAAGCTTCCGGGCGGGCATTGCACCCTGTTCATGGCCGGTTTACTCTGCACACATGGCGAAAAGCCCACCACCCGGCGCCCGGAGAACCCGGTAAAGCCGGGGGTTACAGCAGGGGAGGGATGGACGCATGCGGCAACCCGCGACCGGCTTCAACCGTCATGCTGGGGAGGGCCACCATGCGTGTGCGTAGCCCGCAGGATCTGGTGGGCGGCATCGCCCTCATCCTCCTGTCCCTGCTGGCCTTCAGCCAGATCGGCGATCTGAAATTCGGCACCGCGTCACGCATGGGGCCGGGATATTTCCCCACCGTGCTGGCCGGTCTGACGGGCCTGATGGGCGTGATCATCGCGGGCCGGTCATTGGTGCTGGACGGGCCGGCGCTGGACCAGCTGCATTGGCGCCAAGCCCTGCCCATCCTGGGGGCCATCCTGGCCTTCGGGCTGGCCATCCGGCCACTGGGTCTGGTCATCGCATCGGCCCTGCTGTTTGGGATCGCGGCCTTCGCGTCGTCCGACACGAAATGGCGGGAATTGCTGGTGGTCAGCGCCGCCCTGATCCTGTTTGCGGTCGGACTGTTCGTGCTGGCCCTGGGCCTGCCCTTCCCCCTCTGGCCGAGGTTCTGATCCATGGATAATGTATTTTCCAACCTCGCCATGGGGTTCGGGGCGGCGGCCACGCCCATCAATCTGGGCCTGTGCTTCATCGGCGCCCTGGTCGGCACGCTGATCGGCGTGCTGCCGGGCCTGGGCCCCATCGCCACCATCGCCATCCTGCTGCCCATCACCTTCTATCTGGACCCGCTGGGCGCCCTGATCATGCTGGCCGGCATCTATTACGGCGCACAGTATGGCGGCAGCACCACGGCCATCCTGGTCAATATGCCGGGCGAAACCTCGTCCGTCGTTACGACCCTGGACGGGCATCAGATGGCGCGAAGGGGCCGGGCCGGGCCGGCGCTGGCCATCGCCGCCCTGGGCTCCTTCTTCGCGGGCTGTGTCGCCACCTTCATCGTGGCCCTGTTCGGCCCGGTGTTGGCCAAGTTCGCCCAGAATTTCGGGCCGCCGGAATATTTCGCGCTGATGCTGGTGGGCCTGATCGGCGCCACCGTGCTGGCCAGCGGATCGGTGGTGAAGGCGGTGGCCATGATCATTGTCGGGCTGCTGCTGGGCTGCGTCGGGTCGGATATCGAAACGGGCGAACCGCGCATGACCTTCGGCATCCCGCAGATCGCGGAGGGGATCAATTTCACGACCTTGGCCGTGGGACTGTTCGGGGTGGCGGAAATCCTGCGCAATCTGGAAAAGACTGCCGACCGCACCGTCCTGGGTGCCAAGATCACGGGATTGATGCCGACCTGGGCCGATATCAAGCAGAGCGCCATGCCCATCCTGCGCGGTACCGGCATCGGGTCGGTCCTGGGTATCCTGCCCGGCAATGGTGCCGTCCTGGCACCCTATGCCAGCTACACGCTGGAAAAGAAGATCTCCAAGACCCCGTCGCGATTCGGCAAGGGCGCGATTGAGGGCGTAGCGGGACCGGAAAGTGCGAACAATGCCGGGGCCCAGACCAGCTTCATTCCCCTGCTGACCCTGGGCATTCCACCCAATGCGGTCATGGCAATGATGGTCGGCGCCATGACCATCCAGGGCATCGTGCCCGGCCCGCAGGTGATGAACGAGAACCCAACACTGTTCTGGGGCATGATCGCCAGCATGTGGATCGGCAATGCCATGCTGGTCATCATCAACCTGCCGCTGGTCGGCGTCTGGGTGCGGTTGCTGAAGGTGCCCTACCGTATCCTGTTCCCGGCCATCCTGATGTTCTGCTGCATCGGCGTCTATTCCATCAACTCATCGGGGGTGGAGGTGATGCTGGTCGCTCTGTTCGGGGGTGTCGGCTACTTCCTGCTGAAGCACGGGTTTGAACCCGCCCCCCTGCTGCTGGCCTTCGTTCTGGGGCCGCTGATGGAGGAAAATCTGCGCCGGTCCTTCCTGATCGCGCGCGGTGATCCGTCGATCTTTGTCACGCGGCCTTTGTCGGCTGGCCTGCTGGTCATTGCCCTGATCCTGATCGCCATCGTGCTGCTGCCATCGGTGCGCAAGCGGCGTGAGGAGGTTTTCCAGGAAGAGGATTGACCCAACCCCCGTCCCGAAACAAATCACACAAGACCAAACCAGGAGGATCCATGCGCTTTGCACCTATCGCCCTCGCGGCGGCCCTGCTAATCGGGGCCGGCACGGCCCAGGCACAGGATTACCCGACCCGTCCCGTGACCATGGTCGTCCCCTTCGCGGCGGGCGGCCCGACGGATACGGTGGCCCGCCTCGTCGCGCAGTCGATGAGCAAGACGTTGGGCCAGCAGGTGATCGTGGAGAATGTCGGCGGGGCCGGCGGCACCATCGGGGCGGCGCGCGTGGCCAAGGCCGATCCCGATGGCTACACCATCCTGCTGCACCATATCGGACAGGCGACGGCGGCCACCCTGTACCGCAAGCTGCCCTATGATGCGAAGGCCGATTTCGCGCCCGTCGGCTTGGTTACCGATGTGCCCATGACCATCGTGGCCAAGAAGGATTTCCCGGCCAAGGACCTGAAGGAACTGGTCGCCTATGTGAAGGCCAATCCGGACAAGGTGACGCTGGCCAATGCCGGCGTGGGTGCCGCCTCCCACCTGTGCGGCATGCTGTTCATGCAGGCGCTGGGCACCGCCCTGACGACCGTGCCGTACAAGGGCACGGGTCCGGCCATGAATGATCTGGTCGGCGGTCAGGTTGATCTCATGTGCGACCAGACCACCAACACCACGGGCCAGATCAAGGGCGGGGCCATCAAAGCCTATGCCGTGACGACGGCCACCCGCGTCCCCTCCCTGCCCGACCTGCCGACCACCAAGGAAGCGGGTCTGCCGGCGGTGCAGGTCGCCGTCTGGCACGGTATCTATGCGCCCAAGGGCACGCCCGATGCAGTGACGAAGAAACTGTCCGATGCGCTGAAAGTCGCGCTGAAGGACGACACGGTGAAGCAGCGCTTCAACGAGCTTGGCACCGAACCGGTCAGCGACGCCCGCGCCACGCCCAAGGCGCTGGGCGATTTCGTGGTGGCGGAGATCGACCGCTGGAAGCCGATCATTACGGCGGCGGGTGTCTACGCGGATTGATGGGATCGGACGGGGGCGGGTCCACATAACCCGCCCCCTTCCAGTAATAGTCGGTGACCCGTGACAGGCTACGGTCCATCCCACGCATACCGGCCTGTAGCTGTGCCAGCGTGCCGTCTTCATACCGACGGACCGTGCTGAGATAGAGATAGATCGGCTCCCGCAGCAGCCGGAAGAAGGACCCCACGGATTGCGGACTGAATCCGCCCTGCTTCATGTGCCAGCCCAGGGCCAGACGGGTGCCAATCAGCCCATCCAACCGTCCGCCCATGATCATGGACAGACCCAGGGAAAGGTCCCGAAGCTCTATCAGCGTAACCGAGGGCGGCAGCTTGTCCGTCACATCCTTCCGGTTATTCCCACGCAGCACGCCAATTCGGCATCCCGCCAGTTCATCCGCGGATTGCGGGCGCAGCCCCGGTCGAGTAACCAGCCCCATGTCGGCATAGCCGAAGGTACCAACGGGTACCGCAGCGCCCCGCAATTCCGGCAGTTCGAAGAAGATGATCAGGTCAAGTTGACCGGACTTGATGCCCATGATCAGCCGGACCGGCGGGCCGGGCCGGCTTTGAATGTCAAAGCCGCTATGTCGGGACAGATCTGCGATCACCTCGTTGGCGATGCCCTGTTTGGGGTCCTCCGGCAAATGCCAGGGCGGTGCCTCCATGACCCCACAGGTCAAGGTTCTTGCCAGGGCCCGTCCCGGCAGCCCCGTGGCAGCGGCGGCCAACATCGTTCCAAGCATCGTGCGGCGCGGAACCCGAATCACAGGCCACCCTCCCCAAGACGACTATGCCGGCCTATTGATCGCCATACCCGTCCATGATGATCGGATCGCCGCCCAAACCGCGCAACATGTCGGCCACCAGCGCCGTCACCGTTTCCAGCAGAGCCGGATCGGTAGCGCGCAAGACCAGGGCCGTGGAGACCTTGCCCTGCCGGAAAGCCGGGTAGGAGCCAATATCGACGCCGGGATAATCGGCGGCAATGGTGCGCAGCGTGTCGGCAAAGCTGCCTTCGGGAATGGAAGAGGCTACCGACTTGGTCTTCACCACCGGCCCACCCACCAGCCGGTCACCGATACCGGTCAGCATGGCCTGCATGATCATCGGCACGCCCGCCATCACGAAGACATTGCCGATCTGAAAGCCGGGCGCGGTGGAGACAGGGTTGTCGATCAGGATCGCCCCTTCCGGTGTGTTGGCCATGCGCAGCCGCGCCTCGTTCAACATGCTGGTGCCGGCATAATGAAGCTCCAGCCGGCGCACAGCCTCCGGATTGCGGATCAGGGGGAGGCCGAAGGCCTTGGCGATGCATTCCGCCGTGATGTCATCATGGGTGGGGCCGATGCCGCCCGTCGTGAAGACATAGGTGTAACGGGCGCGCAGCGCATTGACCGCTGCCACGATCTCCACCTCCTCATCCGGCACCACGCGCGCCTCGCGGAACCGGATGCCCAGCGTCCCCAGATGCTTGGCAATGAAGGCCATATTGGCATCCTGGGTCCGGCCGGACAGGATCTCGTTACCGATGATCAGCAAGGCGGCCGTGGGGGCGGTGTCGGTCATTCAGGGCTCCGGCTTGGGTCACGTCATCTGTTCGGAGGTGAGGTGTCGCCCACTCTGAACGGGTGATCCGTGCAACATCATGCAACGAAAAACGCATTTTGAACCGGAGGCGTTTCTTCCGCCAACTCCGAATTCAGAGGCCGTTGTGAAACATTGTGCATCCTTTTCCGCGTTTGAACGGGAGTGTTGCACAAGCCCCCTCTGAATTCAGAAAAGCCAATCCGATCAATAGGCAAGAGCCTATCATGAACAGGCCTTAAAGTCAGCAATCACCCCAGCACCAGATCATCGCGATGCACCATCTCGTCCCGACCGCGATAGCCAAGGACGGCTTCGATCTCCGCACTGCGCCGCCCGGCGATGGCGCGGGCATCGGCGGCACCATAGGCCGACAGGCCGCGCCCGACGGTGCGCCCGTCCGGCCCCTGGATCAGGACCAGATCGCCGCGTTCAAACTCACCTTCCACCCCGCGCACCCCGGCGGGCAGCAGCGACCCGCCCTTCAGCAAGGCGGCGACGGCACCGGCATCCAGCACCAGGGTGCCTAACGGCTTCAGGCTGCCCGCGATCCAGCGCTTGCGGGCCGTACGCGGTTCGGACCCCGGCACGAACCAGGTGGCCAGCGCCCCACCCTGGTCCACCGGCGTCAGCAGGGCCGACAACGGGTTAGAGCGTTTGCCCATGGCGATGGCCATGCGGCAGCCGGCAGACAGCGCGATGCGCCCGGCCACGATCTTGGTCACCATGCCGCCGCTGCTGTAACCCGGCGGCGGCTCGCCGGCCATGCCTACAATCTCCGGCGTGATTTCCTGGACGATGGGGATGTGTTTCGCGTCCGGGTCCTTGCGCGGATCGGCGGTGTAGAGCCCGTCAATGTCGGACAGCAGGATCAGCGTATCGGCGCTGATCATCTGCGCCACGCGGGCGGCCAACCGGTCATTGTCGCCGAAGCGGATTTCGGCGGTGGCGACCGTGTCATTCTCGTTGATGACCGGCACCGCGCCCAGTTTCAGCAGGGTTTCAATGGTGGCGCGGCCATTCAGGTGACGGCGGCGATCTTCTGTATCGTCCAAGGTCAGCAGCACCTGCGCGACGGTGATGCCATGGCGGGCCAGCGTCTCCTGATAGGCGTGCGCCAGGCGAATCTGCCCCGTGGCGGCGGCGGCCTGTTTCTCCTCCAGCCGCAGGGGACGGCCCACCAGCCCCAGATGTTCACGTCCGCAAGCAACGGCACCAGAGGTGACGATCACCACCTCCACCCCGCGTGCGCGCAGGGCGGCGACATCGTCGGCCACGGTATCCAGCCATTCGGTGCGGATTTTGTGGGTGGCGGCATCGACCATCAGCGCCGACCCGATCTTCACGATCAGCCGCCGCGCCGAACCCAGATCCTGCGAACCCGCCAACACCGCACCCATGGCAATCATCCCGCCCCAAGAAACCTGCCTCGCTTATGCTTTTCGGCAAGCATCGGGGTCAATGCACGAAGGAATATTGCCGGTATGCTTTGGCGGCGGGATGCTTCCACCCTACCGCTTGAACCGGTAGCTGACCTCCACGATCCCGTGATCGTCGGGACTGTCATGGAAGGTGAAGCCCAGATCGCGGCACAGGCCCAGCATGCCGGCATTTTCGCGTAAGACCTCGCCAAACACCTCCTGGATGCCGCGGCTGTCGGCATAGGCCAGGATGGCTTTCATCAGGCGGGAACCCAGACCCTTGCCCTTCATGTCGGACCGGACCAGCACGGCATATTCGGCCCGCTCATTATCCGGGTCGGCGGTGATGCGGACCACGCCGAAGATAGGGCCGGGCTTGTCCGGGTCGCTCAGGTCCTGCGGGATGGCGACCAGGGCCATTTCGCGGTCATAGTCGATCTGGGTCAGGCGGGCCGCCATCTGGTGCGACAGGCGGCGCATGGGCGCGAAGAAGCGCAGGCGCATATCCTCCACGCTGGTGGCCGCGATCATGTCATGGATCGCCGGCTCATCCTCCGGCCTTATCGGCCGGACCAGGAACTCACGGCCCGACCGCAAGGTCAGCGCATGTTCCAGCTTCTTGGGGTAGGCCCGAATGGCCAGCCGCTTCAGCGACCGCTCGGTCAGCGGCTTCACCTTGATGCGGGCATCCAGCGCCAGCACACCCGCCTCATCGGCATAGAGCGGGTTGATATCCAGCTCCGCGATTTCCGGGAAATCGGTGATCAGCTGGCTGACCTTGGTCATGGTCAGGGCCACAGCGTCCAGGTCGGCCCGCGCCATGTGGCGGAAGCCCTGCAACAGCTTATAGATACGGGTGCGGGCCATGGCGTCGCGCGCCAGGTTCAGGTTCAAGGGCGCCAGGGCCAGAGCCTTGTCGTCCAGCACCTCCACCGCCACGCCACCGGCCCCGAACAGGATGACGGGGCCAAACAGCGGATCATCCACCATGCCCAGGATCAGTTCCTGCGCACCGGGCCGGTGCGCCATCTCCTGTACCGTGAAACCCTCGATCCGGGCGTCGGGCATGGCGGTGCGGATACGTTCCAGCATGGCCTCGGCCTCCGCCCATACCTGCGTCGGCAGCAGGTTGAGCGAGACGCCGCCCAGATCGGATTTATGCGTGATGTCGGGCGACAGGATTTTCAGCGCGATACGCCCGCCCAGCCGCTTGGCCGCCCGTTCCGCCTCTGCCGGGGTGGCGGCGGTGACGGTCTGGACGCAAGGGATTCCATAGGCGCGCAGGACCTCCTTCGCCTCAAATTCCGACAGCCAGCCGCGCCCGTCGGCCAGCGCCGTATCGATGACGGGGCGCACCGCCCCCATATCCACATCGAACTGTTCCGGCGCGCTGACCGGGGTTTCCATCAACAGTTCCTGATTGCGGCGATACTGCACCAGATGCAGGAAGGCGCGGATGGCCTGGTTCGGGGTCTGGTAGTGCGGGATGCGGGCATGGTCCAGCAGGCGGCGCGACGGGGCCGCCTGCTGTTCACCCAGCCAGCAACCCAGCACGGGCAGGCGACGGCCACCGCCGGCCCGGCTGTTCTGTTCGCGCACAATATCGGCCACGGCCTGGGCCGCGTCGGCGCCATCGGCCACCGCCGTGGGGCAGTTCATGACCAGGACGGCATCGATATTCTTGTCCGCCATCACGATTTTCAAGGCGTCGGCATAGCGCTTGCCATCCGCATCCCCGATAATGTCCACGGGGTTACCATGGCTCCAGGTCGGCGGCAGCACCTTGTCCAGTTGCGCCAGGGTTTCCGGCGACAATTGTGCCAGCCGCCCGCCACCCGCGATCAGGGTATCGGTGGCCAGCACGCCCACCCCACCGCCATTGGTGAGGATGGCCAGCCGGTCACCGCCGATCTGCACCCCGGTGGCCAGCGTCTCCACCGCTGCGAACAGCTCATCCAGTTCGCCCACGCGCAGCATGCCGGCGCGGCGGAAGGCGGCGTCATAGACGGCATCGGCCCCGGCCAGGGCACCCGTGTGCGAACTGGCGGCGCGCGACCCTTCCTCGCTGCGGCCCGACTTGATGACGATGACGGGTTTGGACCGCGCGGCGGTGCGGGCCGCCGACATGAATTTGCGGGCAGAGGTAATGGCTTCCACATAGAGCAGGATGGCCCGCACCGACCCGTCCTGCGCCAGATAATCCAGCATGTCGCCGAAATCGACATCGGCCTTGGACCCCAGCGAGATCAGGTGGGAAAAGCCGATGCCGCGCGGGGTGGCCCAGTCGACGATAGAGGTGACCACCGCACCTGACTGCGCCACCAGGGCGATATCGCCCTTCAGCGGCGGCACATGGCAGAAGCTGGCATTCAGCCCCTGGCCCGGCACCATGATGCCAAGACAGTTCGGCCCAATGATGCGCAGAAGATGCGGGCGGGCAGCGTCCAGCACCGCCTGCTGAAGCTTCCGTCCCTCCTCCCCCATTTCCGCGAAACCGGCGGTGATGATCACGGCAGCCTTGGTTCCGCGTGCGCCCAGTTCGGCGATCAGGCCCGGCACGGTGGCGGGTGGGGTGGCGATGACGGCCAGTTCCGGGGTGATGGGCAGGTCGGAGACCGACGGATAGGCCAGCACCCCCTCGATCGAGCGTTCGCGCGGATTGACGGGCATGATCGGCCCGTCGAACCCGGCATTGAACAGGTTGCGGGCCACCACCTTGCCCACCGACTTGTCTCGCCGGCTGGCCCCGATCAGGGCGACGGAGGCGGGCTTGAACAGGCTGTTCAGGTTACGGATGGTCATGGTGGCTCCTGGTATCCGGGATCACGCTGCCGTGCAGCATGCCGGAAGCAGGCGCCACCATAAACCAGGATCATGGTCGGGCGATGACATGGGTCAATCATTCGCCCGCAAACAGCGATCAGATCCACCAGGTTTCCGGGTTGAGGATCGGCCGGTCGTCAATGGCACGCAGCAGGCCGACGACAGCCCGGATCAGCCACCAGATGCCGACCACGAACAGGATGAGGACCCCGATACCGATGAAGCTGGTCGCCGCGCCGATCACCATGCCCAGAACACCCAGCCAGAAGGTGCGGATAATATAGGTGATGTGCGTTTCCCACATCGTGCCATAGGCCTCGCCCCGCTTCAGATAGGCGATGATGACGCCGATAAGGCCGAACCCGACAATGGTCAGCAGATTGCAGATCACCACAATCATGCGCATGGAGCCGTTGCCCCGGCGCGAATCATATTCAGCCATTCCCCCCTCCTTCGCACGCCCTGTTCATGGGGCAAGGCATCAGCCTATGCCATCCACGTCTCCTCCTGGCAACAGCCCCGGCAGACCCTCCATCGAAAGGGCCATCGGTGCCGCCGGTGCGGGGAAACTGGCGACGCGCCCCTCTGCCTTGCCGTACCGCACATAATGCTCGATCAGGGCGGTGTGGTTGAGGCCAAAGATCGCGAACAGATCGGGATTGAGGGCCGCATAAATCTCAGCATCGAACCCGGCGGCGCGTCGTCCCTCGGCTGCGCCGAAATTGACGAAATGGGTCAGCAGGGATTTCTCGTCCAATCCGAAGGCGGTGAACAGGTCGGCATTCAAGGCGGCATAGGCCTCAACATCGAATCCCGTCCCCGACCGTTTCTCCGCCGCGCCATAGCGGACATAGTGATCGACCAGCGCATTGCGGTCGGTTCCAAAGACACCGAACAGGTCAGGGTTCCTGGCGGCATAGGCCAGGGCGTCGAACCCATCCGCCTTGCGCTGTTCAAGGCGGCCATTGGACAGGTAATGAGAGAGCAGAGCATCCGTATCGAGACCGAAGGCCCGATAGAGATCGGGGTTCAAAGCGGCGTAGGCCTCGGGATCAAAGCCCGTGACGGGCCGCCCCTCGGCACGGCCATACTGGATATAGTGGCGGATCGACGCTTCGTAATCGCTGCCGAAAACCGCCGACAAGTCAGGGTTCAAGGCACGGTAGGAGAGCGCCAGGCCAGCGGCGTCGTCATTGATGATGGTGCCGGTCGCGGTGATGCTGGTAGCATTATTTGCGAGGCTGGCGCCACTGATCTGCGACAAGGTCAGGATCACCGTCTCGTCTGCCTCGACCTTCGTATCACCAGTAACGGGAACCTGGATGGTGGCCGTGGTCGATCCGGCGGCGATGGTCACGGCGCGGTCGATGGGGGCGTAATCCGTGCCGGCTGTGGCCGTGCCACCCGTTGTCTTAACAGTGAAGGTTACGGGCAGAGGAGACGACGCCGACAGGGTTACGGTGTATGACAAATGCTCCGCCCCTTCCACAACAGACGCCCCAGTCATAGACAGGGTCGGCATCTGAACAAGGATTGTCTGGTCGGAGAAAGCCAGCAGTTCCATGCCGGTCAGCGTGTCAATCTCACCGAATGTATGCCGGACAGTGGTTGTCCCGGATTGGGTGGAAACCGTGTAATTGGACCATTTATCGGTGAACAACACTGTATCCGTTCCCAAGCCTCCGTTCAGTGTATCGTTGCCGCCCCCGCCTGCCAACGTATCGTCACCCGTACCGCCATTCAGCGTATCTGCGCCGGCCCCGCCGGTCAGGCTGTCGTTGCCGTTGCCGCCAGTCAGGGAGAAAATCGTGGCGGACGGCGTCATGTCCTTGAAGTTATAAGCCGTGAGGCTGCTGGCCTGGACGCCCTTCAGACGCAGGATGGTGAATAACTCATAGCCCGGCCACCTGTTGGTCGTGCCGTCATAGTCGGCCTGTACCAGCGTGTCGGCACCATCCTGGACCAGTCGCAGAAAATCGCCGAACAGGTTACCGCCCGTATAGCCGTCGAACAGCCCGGACGAAGTAACGTCGATGATGTCACCGCCCGCACCCGCCGTGAAATCGGTTACGATATTGGCCGCACCGGATGACACGCTCCACATCTGGATCGTATCAACACCGCCCCCACCCGTGATGTTGTTGTTGGTGGGAGATACCCGGATCAGGTCATTGCCTTCACCGCCATCGATCCAGTTGCTGCCCAGGACATCCAGGAAATAATCACTGCCGCTGCCCCCCAGAAGGCTGTCATCCCCATCATTGCCATGCAGATAATCGGCACCACCACCCCCTAACAGCGTGTCATTCCCCGCATCGCCTTGAAGGAAGTCCGCGCCTTCGCCACCATCAATCAAATCAGCGCCGGCACCACCTTCCAGAGTGTCACTGCCATCAAGACCCGTGATCGTATCCGCCTCACCACCACCCTTCAGGCCATCAGCGCCAGACGTACCGGTCAGCGTCTTGCCTGGGGCGGCCGTACCTGAAGGGTCCATGTCCTTGAAGTTGTAAGCAGTGAGGCTGCTGGCCTGGACGTCCTTCAGACGCAGGATGGTAAAGAATTCATAGCCCGGCCACCTGTTGGTCGTGCCGTCATAATCGGCCTGCACCAACGTGTCGGCACCATCCTGGACCAGCCGTAGAAAATCGCCGAACAGGTTGCCGCCCGTATAGCCATCAAACAACCCGGACGAAGTAACGTCGATGATGTCACCGCCCGCACCCGCCGTGAAATCGGTTACGAAATTGGCCGCTCCGGATGACACGCTCCACATCTGGATCGTATCAACACCGCTCCCGCCCGTGATGGTGTTATTGGTGGGAGATACCCGGATCAGGTCATTGCCTTCACCGCCATCAATCCAGTTGCTGCCCAGGACATCCAGGAAATAGTCACTGCCCCCGCCACCCAGAAGGCTGTCATCCCCGTCATTGCCATGCAGATAATCGGCACCGCCACCCCCCAACAGCGTGTCATTCCCCGCATCGCCTTGAAGGAAGTCCGCGCCTTCGCCACCATCAATCAAATCAGCGGCGGCACCACCTTCGAGAGTGTCACTGCCGTCAAGACCGCTGATCGTGTCCGCATCACCACCACCCTTCAGGCCATCAGCGCCAGACGTACCAGTCAGGATGGGCAAAATAACTCTTCAAATTATTTCGAACAGCGCGATAGTGTACGAAAATTACACATACCATCCAGGTAACATCACTTAAATATTCCTTGAGTACTAGGCAGCATCACTTCCCAGAAGGTCGTTAACAGTCAGATCACCTGGACATGAAAAACCGGGACCACAGCGGATCCCCGCTTTTCATGTCAGCTCTATCAGGCGGTTACCCGCCCGTCGAAGAATCACCCCGCCATCACAGGAAACTGTCGATACCCCAGCCGGTATTGGACCCGAAGGTCGATAGTTCGGCAGGAGAATTGGGAATGATGCCCAGCAGGCTGAAGGTCTGGCGTCCTTCGGCAGCGCCATTCTGGACATAATGGCGGACTAGGGCTTCGCGGTTCAGGCCGAAGGCGGCGAAAACGTCGCTGTTGAAGGCAGCGTAAGCCTCCACCGTGAAGCCGTTGATGGCCCGGCCTTCCTTGTAACCCATGGTTACATAATGGTTGACCAGCGCCTGTTCATTCAGCCCGAAAGCAGAGAACAGGTCGGGGTTCAGCGCGGCATAGGCCTCCGCGTCGAAGCCGCTGGCCAGACGGCCCTCCGCCTCGCCATAGAGAATATAGTGCTGAACCAGGGCGCGGTGATCCAGACCGTAGGCGGCAAAGACATCCTTGTTCAGCGCGGCATAGGCGACGGCATCGAAACCTTCGGCCACCCGGCCCTCACGCATGCCCTTGGTCTGGTAATGGGTCAGCAGCGCCTTGGCGTCCAGGCCATAGAGATCGAAGACATCCTTGTTCTGGGCGGCATAGGCATCGGCATCAAAGCCGGTGGCAAGACGGCCCTCCGTCCGGCCCGTGCTGATATAATGCTGCACCAGCCCCGCATCATCACCGGCAAAACGGGTATCCAGCGAGGTGTTCAGCGCACGGTAGGCGGCGATGGAGAAATCCGCCTGGAAATCGTCGTTCAGGATGGTGGAGGACGTCCGCATGATACCATCGGAGGTCTGCACCAGGGCGCCGCGCACATTGCTGACGGTTCCGATCAGCGTATAATCGGTTGAGACCGTCGTATTCCCTGCATAGGGGAAACGGATTTCCACGGATGTCTGACCGGGAGCGATGGTGTAGCTGCGGGTCCCGATCTGGAAGCCGGTCGAAGTGGCGTGGCTGAAGTCGAAGGTCACCGCCTCCGTCGCGGCACGTGACAGGTTGATCGTGAACACCGCGTCGGTATTGACCACCCGGCCCTGCACCGACCCTTCGATCTTGCCTTCCACCACCACCATGTAGACGCCACGGTCCCCTTCGATCCCGTAAGAGCCGGACATGGTGAGGAAAGGCGCCTCGGCGGGTGCCACATTGACCGTCTGATCCAGGAAGGCCAGACGCTCAACGCCGACAAGAAGGTCGGTGCCGTCGCTGCCCGTCTTGTGCCGGACGGTCGTGATGCCGTTGATGGTCGTGACCTCGTAATCGGCATAAAGACCACTGAAATTGGCCGTATCCGTGCCGGAACCGCCATACAGCCTGTCGTCACCGGCACCGCCCGTCAGGGTGTCGTCGCCACCATCGCCGAACAAGCGGTTTGCATTGGCATTGCCCCGCAATGTGTCGCCGGCCAAGCCGCCGATCACATCCTGGCTGCCCATCGCCTCCCGTGTCACCGGCGTCGTCTGTGTCGCCAGGATCAGATCGGCCGCCGTCAGCTTGGCCGGATCGACGACAAGGGCGACGGCACCCACGTCAAAGGTGGCGCCGCCCCGCAGCATCATGCCAGCCTTGCCGGCCACACGCACATGCTCGGCCATATAGCGGACCGTCTCCAGGCTGCTGATCCCCAGGGCGGACAGGTCCAGCTTGTCGGCACCCTGGGTGAAATCGGCGATAACATCCCGGCCATAAAGGTTCTGAATGACGAACGTGTCCCGACCGAGGCCACCCACCCAGACATCACCACCAGAATTGCCATAGGGTTCGTAGGGGTCGTCCTGAATCCTGTCGTCACCAGCCCCACCGAACAGCCGGTCGCTGCCAGAACTGCCGATCAGGGTGTCATTGCCGCTGCCACCGACCAGAAAGCCCGTGCCACCCCCAAAGGTTGATATCTGCTGGGCGGGCAAATCCGGCGCCAGGATGAAATCCGCCGCCGTCAGCTTCTTCCAGTCAATATTCAAGCTCAGACTGCTGCTTGATATCTGGATCGTGCGGCCGGACGGCGACAAGGCCATCATCTCGCGCAGAACTTGAAAACTGCTGATGCCCAGATCCGAAACGTCGATCCGGTCCTGCCCCTGGGTGAAGTCGGTAACGATGGCCGTGGCAAAGCCAGTGGCGCTGCTCAGCGCAAAGACGTCACGGCCAGCACCACCCGTCATGCTGGTGATGCCGCCGATTGCCGCGTAGATGATATCGTCGCCGGCATCGCCGAAAATGGTGGAGCCGTTATAGGATCCGTGCAGCCGGTCATTGCCAGTACCGCCGAATACATAGCCGCTCTGGTTGGCGAAAATCTCCCGGGGGGCATCGCCCGACGCGAAGATGAAATCGCGTTCCGACAGGGTCCAGTAATTGACCCCTTTCAGCTGGAACGTCACGACGCCGCTGCGCATGAAGGTGAAATTGGTGTCAGCCGTGCCCGCCACACCCGGCGGCACCAGTGCCTTCAGGGCATCCCAGCTGCTGATGCCAAAGGCAGACAGGTCGACACGGTCCTGGCCCAGCGTGAAATCGGTAATGGTCATACTGGTGTTGCTGTTGCCGCTGACGCTGGGCAGCAGAACATAGGTGTCGTTGCCGGCACCGCCGGTGACAGTGTCATAACCGTCGCGGACAATGATGCGGTCATGACCGGCACCAGCCAGAATGAGGTCGCTACCCGCGCCGCCGTCGATCGTGTCGTTGCCGGCCCCGCCCAGAATATCTTCGCCGGCATAACCACCAAGGATCAGGGCGCCCGTGGCGCGCGGGGTGGCGAAGACGAAGTCGGCCTCCGTCAGCTTGTCCACCGCACTGTTCATGGTGAAGACATAGACGCCGTTGGTGGCGCGGAACAGGAAGCGGGAGCCGCCATCATTGCCGCTGGACAAGAAAAGCCGCGCCGTCGCCAGATCGGGAATACCCAGGGCCGACAGATCAATCCGGTCCTCACCGGGCGTGAAGTCCGTGATTCGGGACTCCCCATAGCCATAGTAATTCTGAACGAGATTGGGGATGAACAAGTCGCGCCCCGCACCACCCGTCAGAAGATCGTTTGAACCGATATATAAAGTATCGTTGCCGGCCCCACCCAGCAGGGCGTCAGTCCCCTCACCACCGATCAGCGTGTCGTTACCGTCCAAGCCGGACAAAGTATCGTTACCATTGGAACCATTTATATTATCGTCTTCAGCGCCGCCAGCCAGAGAATCGTCGGTATTTTCTCCAATAATATTAGCCATTCTTGCCCCACAATACAGAAAAACCAGTCGTTATCGACAGATCACCGAATAACATGACGCCTTTGAAATTTCTATCTGATGACGATAATTAATCAGTATTATGCCGAAAGTGGCGTATCCCGGCGACACAGACAGGAAACCAATCGGCACAAATGAAAAAAAGCCGGAACCCGACAGGGTCCCGGCTTTTTCAAGAAAGCAGCGGGCGGTTACCCGCCCGTCATGGCAATCACGCAGTGGCCGCAGCGCGCTCAATGCTTTCCTGGATCAGCTTGGCGGCGACATCCGCCTCGTCCCAGCGGACGATGCGGACCCACTTGCCATGTTCCAGGTCCTTATAGTGCTCGAAGAAGTGGGCGATCTGTTCGACCAGGATCTGCGGCAGCTGACGGTAGCTGGTGATGTCCTTGTAGAACGGATGCAGCTTGTCCACCGGCACGGCCAGAATCTTCTCATCCATGCCCGCGTCATCTTCCATGATCAGCACGCCGATGGGGCGCGAGCGCAGGACGACGCCGGGGACCACGGGGGTCGTACCCACCACCATAACGTCGATCGGATCGCCATCCAGCGCCAGCGTGTGCGGGACGAAGCCGTAATTGGCCGGATAGAACATCGCCGTGTGCAGGAAACGGTCGACGTAGAGCGCGCCGCTATCCTTGTCCAGCTCGTACTTCACGGGCTGGCCGCCCTGCGGAATCTCGATGACGACGTTGATGTCCCAGGGCGCGTTCTTGCCGACGGGGATCTTGGTGATGTCCATGGTTACGGCCTTCTTGGCAACTGAACAGAGTGAATTACCGGCGCGATCCTAGCCGAGTGCACGTGCGAAATGAAGTTTGCGGAAGGATGACCCGCTGTGCATTTCCGCCGCATCTACCAAGGTCGTAGGTCAAATCCGGCACTGGAACGGCAAAGGGCCGCCAGGTTGCCCCGGCGGCCCTTTGCACGGCTGGGTCTGACCCCTGCTTACTTCTTCTGCGGCGCCGGGGCAGCCGGAGCGGCGGGCATGGGCGAGCCGTCAATGTTGAACTTCTCAACCTTGGCGGTCTTCTCCAGACCCTTCACCACCTCTTCGGCGATCTCCTGGGCCACCATCTGGCGCAGCTGCGGCGTAGCCTGGTCCAGCGTCGGCGGAACCTGCTTGCGCTTGTCGGTCAGCTTGATGACATGGAAGCCGAACTCGCTCTGCACCGGGGTGGCGCTCACGTCACCAACCTTCATGGCGAAGGCAGCGTTGGCGAACTCCGGCACCATGCGGTCCTTGGTGAAATAGTCCAGGTCGCCGCCACGGTCCTTTGTCCCGTCGGTGCCCTTCTCCGCCGCCAGTTTGGCAAAGTCGGCGCCGCCCTTCAGCTGCTTGATGATGGCATCGGCCTCTTCCTTGGTCTTCACCAGGATGTGGCTGGCGCGCACTTCGTCCTGCGGCGGGTTTTCCTTGATCCACTTGTCGTAGGCGGCCTTGATCTTCTCAGGGCTCATCTTCTTGTCGATCTCGGCCTTCAGCCAGGCCTGCTGGACGAACTGCTCCTCAGCCTGCTTCAGACGCTTCTTGACGTCGGCGCTGTCCTGCAGCTTGGCCTTGTAACCAGCCTCGGTCACCAGCTGCGCCTGGATCAGCTGATCGACCAGCTGCGGATAGATCATCTGCAAGGGCATCTGCTGCACCTGGGGGTCCAGCTGCTGCAACAGGGCGATCACGTCGGAACGCTTGAACTCCTTGCCGTTGGCGCGGGCGACGACCGGGTCGTCAGCCAGGGCGGAACCAGCGGCGGCGGGCTTGGCGGCGGGTGCTGCGGGCTTGGCCGCGTCCTGGGCCATGGCCGGAGAAAGGGCAACGGCGGCGACCGACCCGAGGGCGGCGACAACCAGAGCGGCACGCATGGTCTTGAACGACATCTGTGGGGGTTCCCTCGAAACAATCTGGTCGGTCGGCGGGAACATACCCAGCAGACCGCACCGGCATAAAGCATGACAGGCCATGAGCAGGCAAGGGGCCACGCACATGCCCTAAAGACCAATTCCCGGCGCATCGGGCGTGCCGGGAATTGGCACGGCGGCGACCGCCGACGCGCCGCCCATGCGGCGTAGCCAAACCGCCGGATGGCGGTGCCGGCGATTGAGGCCCGGTGATCAGAGTGATCGCCGGGAACAGCGGAAAGCATCCATTTCATGGCTGCAACGCCCCGGAAAGGCGCGTTGATGTGGCATTGCCGCATTGACCGATGCGATGCGCGGTCTTATCTGTGACGGGCGCTGGAATGGGCGAGGCCTGTTCCGGTATAAACAGCCTTCCCGGCGGCCCGACCGGCCGTAACCGGGATATCTTCATGTCCGGTGTCCTTCGCGCCTGTACCTTCTTCTGGAGTGCCTCTATGTTCGGTTCCATCGCCCGCAAGCTGTTCGGCA
Organism: alpha proteobacterium AAP38; assembly: GCA_001296005.1. Lineage (GTDB taxonomy): Bacteria > Pseudomonadota > Alphaproteobacteria > Azospirillales > Azospirillaceae > Niveispirillum. The sequence goes on from LJHR01000033.1 coordinate 31,507, forward strand.
GCGCCAATGAGCGGGTGGTCAAGGGTCTGCGCAAGCGGGTGGAAGCCATCAACGCGTTGGAGCCGAAGCTGTCCGGCCTGTCCGACGCCGAGCTGCAGATGCGCACCGACTGGCTGCGCGACCGGCTGGAAAAGGGCGAGACGCTGGACGCCATTCTGCCCGATGCCTTTGCGACGGTGCGCGAAGCGTCCAAGCGCGTCATGGGCATGCGGCATTTCGACGTGCAGATGATCGGCGGCATGGTGCTGCATTCCGGCAAGATCGCCGAAATGCGCACCGGTGAGGGCAAGACCCTGGTCGGTACTCTGGCTGTGTATCTGAACGCGCTGCAGGGCAAAGGCGTGCATGTCGTCACTGTGAACGACTATCTGGCCCGCCGCGACGCCACGCATATGGGCCGGCTGTACAGCTTCCTGGGCCTGACGACGGGCGTCATCGTGCATGGGCTGGATGACGAGGAGCGGCGCGCCGCCTATGCCTGTGACATCACCTATGGCACCAACAACGAATTCGGCTTCGATTATCTGCGCGACAATATGAAGTACCGCCTGTCTGACATGGTGCAGCGGCCCTTCAATTACGCCATCGTCGACGAGGTGGACAGCATCCTGGTGGATGAGGCGCGCACGCCGCTGATCATCTCCGGCCCGTCCACCGACGGCTCCGAATTGTATATCGCTATCAACAAGGTGATGGCGCATATCGGCGAGGGCGATTTCGAAAAGGACGAGAAGGCCAAGGCCGTCTCCATGACCGAGTCGGGCACCGAGAAGGTGGCCCAGATCCTGAAGGACATGGAACTGCTGAAGACCGGCGACCTGTACGACATCCATAATATCTCCCTGGTCCATCACATGAACCAGGCGCTGAAGGCCCACAAACTTTTCACGCGCGATGTGGATTACATCGTCAAGGATGACAAGGTCATCATCATCGACGAGTTCACGGGCCGCATGATGGAAGGCCGCCGCTATTCCGAAGGCCTGCATCAGGCGTTGGAAGCAAAGGAAGGCGTGTCGATCCAGCGCGAGAACCAGACGCTGGCCAGCATCACGTTCCAGAATTATTTCCGCCTGTACCCGAAGCTGTCGGGCATGACCGGTACGGCCATGACCGAAGCCGCCGAGTTTGCGGAGATTTATGGTCTGGAGGTGGTTGATATCCCCACCAACCTGCCCGTGGCCCGCACGGATAATGACGACGAGGTCTACCGCTCTGCGGCGGAGAAGTACGAGGCCATCGTCAAGCTGGTCGAGGAATGCCGCGCGCGTCAGCAGCCTATGCTGGTCGGTACCGTTTCGATTGAGAAATCAGAAACGCTGGCAGCCCTGCTGAAGAAGAGGGGCATTCCGCATAATGTGCTGAACGCCCGCTATCACGAACAGGAAGCCTATATCGTTTCGCAGGCGGGTCGTCCCGGTGCCGTAACGATTGCCACCAACATGGCCGGTCGCGGTACCGATATCCAGCTGGGCGGCAATTTCGAGATGCGGGTGGAGTTCGAGCTGGCCGACGTGCCGGAGGGTGAGGAGCGCGACCGCCGCATCCAGACCATCCGTGACGAGATCGCGGCGGCCCGCGAAGTGGTGCTGAAGGCCGGCGGCCTTTATGTGGTCGGTACCGAGCGCCATGAGAGCCGCCGTATCGACAACCAGCTGCGTGGCCGTTCGGGCCGTCAGGGCGATCCGGGTGCGTCCAAGTTCTTCCTGTCGCTGGATGATGACCTGATGCGCATCTTCGGCAGCCAGCGTCTGGACGGCATGCTCCAGAAGCTTGGCCTGCAGGAGGGTGAGGCCATCATCCATCCCTGGATCAATAAGGCCCTGGAAAAGGCGCAGCAGCGCGTCGAAGCCCATAACTTCGAGATCCGCAAGAACCTGCTGAAGTATGACAATGTCATGAATGACCAGCGCAAGGTCATTTATGAACAGCGCAAGGAGATCATGGAGGCCGAGGACGTCCAGGAAATGGTCGCGTCCATGCGCCACGAAGTGATCACCGACATGGTGCGCCGCGCCATCCCGGAAAATGCCTATGCCGAGCAGTGGAACGTCAATCTGCTGCATGAGGAATGCCTGCGTCTGTTGGGTGCTGATCTGCCGGTCCGGGAATGGGCCAAGGAGGAAGGCATCGCGGATGAGGAGATCAGCGAGCGTCTGCTGAAATTCGCCGACGACAAAATGGCGGAAAAGGAAGCCGCCTATGGCGCTGAACTGCTGCGCAATATCGAGAAGAGCCTGCTGCTCCAGATTCTGGATCAGGTCTGGAAGGATCATCTGCTCTCGCTCGACCATCTGCGCCAGGGCATCAATCTGCGCGCCTATGCGCAGCGCGATCCGCTGAATGAATATAAGAAGGAAGCGTTCGAGCTGTTCTCCGGCCTGTTGGATAACCTGCGTGAGCAGGTGACCCAGATGCTGATGCTGATCCAGGTTCGCGTCAACGAGCCGGAGCCGATGCCCATGCCGATGCCGGAATTCGGCCAGGAAACTCGCTACGACCCGGCCTTGGCCGGCCTGCCGCCCGCCGACGCCCCCCTGCCCGAAGGCATGGTGCGCCGCGCTTCCATCCCGAATTTCGGCATGGGTGCCGCCGCCTTGCCGGTGGCGCAGGAAACCGACCTGACCGATGGCGAGGCCTGGGTGAACACCCCTCGCAACGCCCCCTGCCCCTGCGGCAGCGGCAAGAAGTTCAAGCATTGCCACGGTGCTGCCGGCTGACGGCGGCATCCAACAAACCAACCTGCCGCCGGCCGTGGCCGTACCGGCAAATCCGTCCTAACAGCGCCGCCTCATAACCATGGCGGTTCATTCAGTATCGGGAGTTGTGGCGTCATGCCGAAGATGGTGTTCATTGAAACCGACGGCACCCGCCGCGAGGTGGATGCCCCCCTGGGCCTGTCGATCCTGGAAGTGGCCCGCCGCCACGATATCGACCTGGAAGGCGCCTGCGAGGGCTCGCTGGCCTGTTCCACCTGCCATGTCGTGGTCGCACCGGAATGGTACGACCTGCTGCCCGACGCGCAGGAAGATGAAGAGGATATGCTGGATCTGGCCTTCGGCCTGACCAAGACCTCCCGTCTGGGCTGCCAGATCCGCATCACCCCGGAACTGGACGGGCTGACGGTCAAGCTACCGGGCGCAAAGTAAGATAGAAACGTCATGGCGCTGATCCGTCAGACCTTGCCGGACCTCGCCACGCCGGGCGGCCTGTTCGACCGGTTGCGCGGGGCCACGCGCCCCGCCTGGGACCGTTATGTCCGCCACCCGTTCGTGGCGGGCATGGGCGATGGCAGCCTGCCGGAGGCCTGCTTCCGGCATTACCTGATCCAGGATTACCTGTTCCTGATCCATTTCGCCCGCGCCTACGCGCTGGCCGCCTTCAAGGCCGACAATCTGGCCGATATGCGGGCGGCGGCGCGGTCCATGGCGGCGATCCTGGATCTGGAAATGGGCCTGCATGTCAAATATTGCGCGGGCTGGGGCCTGGATGAGGCCGCGATGCAGGCCGCACCCGAGGCACAGGGCACATTGGCCTATACGCGCTTCGTGCTGGAACGCGGGCTGGCCGGTGATCTGCTGGACCTGCATGTGGCGCTGGCCCCTTGCATCATCGGCTATGCCGAGATTGCGGCCAATCTGCTGACTGATCCAACGACAAAGCTGGACGGCAACCCCTATGGCGACTGGATCGCCATGTATGCCGACCCTGAATACCGGGCTGTGGCGGCAGCACAGGTGGCCCTGCTGGACCGGCTGTCGGCCACACGCGGCGGTGAGGCGCGGTTCAACGACCTGACCCGCAGCTTCGATGCCGCCAGCCGGCTGGAAGCCGGGTTCTGGGACATGGGGCTGGGGCTGCTGCCATGAACAAGGCGGCGCACCCCGCGCGCGCCGACCGCCTGACATTGCTGGCGCCGCTGCTGCTGGTCCTGTCCGTCTCCATGCCACCGCTGGGCGGCGGGCTGGCCAAGGATGTCTCGCAGGGGCATGATATTCTGGCGCTGGCCTTCCTGCGCAACGCCATCTCCGCCGCCATCATGCTGGCCATCGTCCGGCCTTCCTTCCGCAACCTGACGGGCGCGCAATGGCGGGCGGCGGCGGCGCTTGGCGCGTCGCTGGCGGTCATGAATGCGTGCTTCTATCTGGCGCTGGCCCGGCTGCCGCTGGGTGTAGCCGTAGCGATCGAGTTTCTGGGGCCGCTGGCCGTTGCCATGGTGGGTGCCCGGCGGGTGGTGGATTATCTCTGGCCGCTGCTGGCGCTGGCGGGTGTACTGCTGCTGACGCCGCTGGCGGGGGCGGAGCGGCTGGACCCGCTGGGTCTGCTCTTCGCCATCGTCACGGCGGTTGGCTGGGCCGCCTATATCCTGATGTCGCGGCATGCGGGGCGGCAGATACCGGGCATGACGGGGCTGGCCCTGGCCCTTTTGTTCGCGACCCTGTTCACGGCCCCGGTCGGCCTGCCGGTGTCCGGCCCCTATCTGACCAGCCCGGAGATGATGGCCAAGGTGGCGGCGGTGTCGATGCTGTCCACCCTGCTGCCCTATGCACTGGAGTTCGTGGCGTTGCGCCGGGTCTCCACGGCCCTGTTCGGCATCATGATGGCAATGGAGCCGGCCCTGTCCGCTGTGGTCGGCCTGTTCTTGCTGGGTGAAGTGCTGTCGCTGTCGGCGGTGGCGGCCATCATCCTGATCTGTATGGCCGCACTGGGGTCCAACCTTACGCGGCGCGGCGGCTGATCCAGCCCTTCTCGATAAAGCCGGTCCTGATGCCGGCCAGCCAGAAGAACCCGACATGCACCGCCTGATAAAGGGCGAATTCGCCCCAGTCGGCCCAGCCCGACAGGTCGGGCGGGTCGAGGTCCACCCGTGTGGTCAGGTCGGGGAAGGACAAGTCCGCACTGCCCACGAAGAAGGAAAACAGCACATTATTGATGATGTGCACGCCCATCGCGGCCTCCAGGCGGCCGAAGCGGGTGGTGATCCAGGACAAGAACAGGGCCATGCAGAAAATCTCCGCCCGCATGGCCCATACCGCCTGCGCCTCTGACCCTTCATGCACCAGCGTGAACAGCACAGCCGTCAGCAGTGAGGCCGGCACGGCATGGCGGAACAGCAATTGCGCACCCTGCGCCAGATAGCCCCGGAACAGCAGCTCCTCTGCCGAGGCCTGCAGACCGAACAGCAGAATGGACAGCGGCGCCAGCATCAGGAAGGTCATCAGGCTGGTCTGCGATAAGCGCAGTTCGCCCGCCCACAGCCCAATCCCCACCTGTACCAGCATGGGCAGCGCGAAGATCAGGGCCGCCCGCCCCATCATCCCCCAATCCATCCGCCGCCCCGGCGCGATCAGGTCGGATAGGCGCAGCCGGTGCAGCCAATGCAGCACCAGGGCCATAACCGGGATGGCGATGGAGTTGATGGTCAGCAGCCCATAGGTCTGCAAATAGGGAGTGCCCGGCAGCAGGCGCGCCAGCCCCGTCACCATCATGAAGATAGCGATGCCCGCCAGCAGCATCAGCACGACAATCACGAGGGTACCGAACAGATAGGCCCCGCGCGATTGTCCTGTCGCCACGCCCACCATGTGGATCGGCGTCTCTTCACCCGTCATTCCGGCTGCCCCTGTGCGTGGCCCGTGACAAAGCCGGTGCGCAGGCCGATGAACCAGTAATTGGCGCAGACGGCGCCATAGATCATGATCTGGGCCAGCACGGCATTGATGTCGAAACTGCTGTCGCGGAAATCTTCCTGAAAGCCGCTGACCGACGGCAATCCATGGTCCGGGCGGGCGGCCAGGGTGAAGACAATGATGTTATGGGCGAAATGCACGCCCATAGCAGGCTCCAGCCGCCCAGCCCGCGTGGTCAGCCAGGACAGCGCCAAACTGATCATCAGGATATTGATCTTGCGGTCCCAGCCGGTATCAAAGCCGCCCGTATCATGCAGCGACAGGAAAATGACGGCCACCGGCAATGCCGCCAGCATTGCATGGCCAAACAGGACCTGGAAACCCTGTGCCAGATAGCCCCGGCAGACCATTTCCTCCGCCGTGGCCTGCAACGCCACCAGCACCAGCATCATGGGCAGCAGCGCCAGGGCCGCCCGCCAATCGCCCAGGCCCAACTGTCCGCTCATCACCGCCATGATGATCACGGGCGTGAAGGCCAGGGCATAGGTGCCCGCCGACCGGGCCATCATGCCCAGGTCCAGATGCTGTTCGGGGGCCACCACACTCATCAGCGAGCGGCCCTGCATGTTCAGCACTGCGGTCAGCAGCAGGATGATGGCGGCCAGCGCCAGCAGATTGGTGATGCGGCGGATGGCGGGGTCCCCCTCCATCCAGCCCAACGACAGGCTGACCGTTTCGGAGATGCCGCCTGCAGCCCAAGCCACCGGAAAGACCAGCAGGCCCAGCGCCAGCATGCCCACGGCGTAATGCCAGAAGGACAGGCCCAGATGCACGCCCACCATATGCACCGGCACAGGCGCCCAGCCCCGACCTTCGCCCCCCTGCCGCATGGTGTCATCCGTCGCTGTTGCAACAGCCGGTGTAACCCCTGGCGGCAGGGGGGCGCAAGGCCGCCCAAACTCAACTCACCGTGAAGCCATGGTCGGTGAGGGGGAGTGAGCGCACCCGCTTGCCAGTCGCGGCGAACAGGGCATTGACCAGGGCGGGCGGCAGGGGTGGGGTCATCGGCTCCCCCGCTCCGCCCACGGGTGCGTCCGGGCTGTCGATCAGGACGATCTCCACCTCCGGGATACGATCCATCTGGATCAGGTGGTACTGATCGAAATTGCGGCTGCTGACCGCCCCTTTCTCCAGGGTCACCTTCTCCGCCAGACTGGCCGACAGGGCCATCAGGATCGACCCCTCTCCCTGGGCCCGCACACTGTCGGGATTGACGACGGTGCCGCAGTCGAAGGCGCACCAGACCTTTTCCACCCGCACGCGGGTGCCGGTGACCGACACCTGCACCACCTGTGCTGCAATCGACTGAAAACTGTTCCAGATGGCGATACCCAGGCCGGTCCCCGGTGGAAGGGTCCGACCCCAGCCGGCGGCACGGGCGGCGGCGTCCAGCACGCGCAGCGCGCGGGGATTGCTGGCCAGCAGCCGGCGGCGATAGGCCAGCGGGTCCTGTCCCGCCACCTGCGCCAGTTCATCCACGAAACATTCGAAGAAGAAGGCGCCTTGCGTGCTGCCCGGTGCGCGCCAGGGGCCATTGGGCACGGGCAGGCCGCCTTCCGCCATGGTCGTCAGGGGGGATGGCAGGTAATAGCTGGGCTGATGGTCAGGCTGTGTCGGCCCGCCCGTTGCGATGGAAACCCAGACATTGCCGGACGCCGGGACCGTATGGGTATGAACGGCGACCGGCAGACCATCTGCCCCCACCCCGGCGGTGATGCGGCAGGCCGTGGCGGGGCGGTAGCGACCCTGGCACAGATCCTCCTCCCGCGAATAGATCAGCTTGACCGGGGCCGCCACCTGCTTCGACAGGAAGGCGGCATAGCCGACATAGTCATTCAGGTACCGCCGGCCAAAGCCGCCGCCCGACAACAGCGTCTCCACCTCCACCTTGTCCTCTTCCATGCCGGACAGGCCCGCCAAGATGCGGCGGACGGAGGTGGGGAACTGGCTGCCCGTCCAGGCCCGCCCCTTGCCGGGGCTGAGGTCGATGGTGGCCGACATAGGCTCCATCTGGGCATGGGCCAGGGCCGGCACGACATAATCCCAGGACAGGACCCTGGCCACCCCTGCCATGGCGGCAGTGTGGCCGGCACGGATCGCGGCCTCATCCTCCTTCTCGCCCTTGCGGATGCTGCCGGGGTCGGACAGCTTGGCCGTGATCGTGCCGATCATGCCGTCTGTGTCGAGGCTGTCCTTGCCGTGGGCGTCCCAAACCGGCGAGAGGGCCAGCAGCCCCTGGCGGGCCGCCCACCAATGGTCGGCAACCACCGCCACCGCATCGACCAGACGCATCGGCCGGTCGGAACCGGGAATGGGGATGGCAGTATCCTTGATCACCACCACATGCCGCACGCCGGGAATGGCCATGGCCGGGGCGGGATCAACGCTGACCAGCTTTCCCCCGAAGACCGGGCATTGCATCAAGGTGGCGGACAGCAGGCCCGGCAGCTTCACATCGGTGGCATAGACGGCACTGCCATCCACCTTGGCGGCGATATCCTTGCGCATCACCCCCTGCCCGACCAGTGTCCAGTCGGCTCGCGACAGGAGCGCGGGATCGGCGGGAACCGGCAGGCGCGCCGCCATGTCGGCCACGGCGCCATAGGCAATGCGCCGACCGCTGGACCGGTGTTCGACATGGCCGGCAATCGCCCGGCATTCGGCAACCGGCACGCCCAGCATGCGGGCGCCAGCCATCACCAACATCTCCCGCGCGGCGGCACCGGCGCGGCGCAGCTTGTCCCACTGGCTGCGGATCGACGAACTGCCGCCGGTCCAATGGCTTTTGCCATCGGCCATGCCCATGGCGTCGATCAGGGGGGCCGTCTTCACCGTCACCCGGTCCCATTCCACGCACAGTTCATTGGCCAGCAGCTGCGCCACACCGCTGAACCCGCCCTGGCCCATTTCCTGGGCGTTGGAATAAAGCGTGACGGCACCGTCGGTCCCGACATGCAGCCAGTTATTGATGGTCGCGCCCTGTCCGGGGGCGGCGACGGCCACGATGCTGAGCGGCATCAGGCCCAGGGTCAGACCGGCCCCGGCGGCGGAAAACAGCGCACGGCGCGACAGTGAAACAGCCATGGTTTCCTCCCCCGTCTCAGGCCGGTGCCATGCCGGCGGCGCGGCGGATGGCACGGCGCACGCGGGGCAGGGTGCCGCAACGGCAAAGGTTGGCCATGGCGGCGTCGATCTGCGCATCGGTCGGGCGCGGGATTTCGCGCAGCAGGGCATCGGCAGCCATCAACATGCCGGACTGGCAATAGCCGCATTGCGGCACCTGTTCGGCGATCCAGGCCTGTTGCAGCGGGTGGCTGCGGTCGGGCGACAGCCCCTCCACCGTTGCCACCTTCTGTCCCGCATATTGCTCCATCGGGAACTGGCAGGAGCGGACCGCCTGTCCATCCAGCAGGATAGTACAGGCGCCGCATGCCGCCATGCCGCACCCGTATTTGGTGCCCGTCAGGCCCAGCAGGTCGCGCAGCACCCATAGCAGCGGCATGTCGGCAGGCGCGTCCACGCCTTGCCTCTGCCCGTTCACATCGATCTCATATCGCATTCCAACCACCCGGTCACATCATCGCCGGCAGGCCCGGCGGGTCGGGATGGAAGGTGGCGAAAGCCAGGGAAACCGGGAAGTCCGATGGTCCGACGGCATCCCGATGGAACGCCGATATTGTGCCGATCAGCGCGCCCCCATCCGCACATCGACGATATCGACCAGGGTGCCCAGATATTTGCCGATGATCAGACGCCCGTCCGGGTCCAGCGTGAGTGAGGATTTATAGAGCGCGTCGGGAAGGTCCGCGACCATGCGCAGTTCCCCGCCATCGGCGGGCAACAGCATGATGCGCGCCTGCCCATTGCCGGGCCGGTCGATCAGATAGACGCCGTCCGGCCCCACCACCCAGCTTTCATTGTCATAGGCGCTGGGCAGGTCGGCCACCTTTTCCACCTGCCCGCCATCGGCGGGTTGCCGCCACAGCCCATCCTCGCCATCGCGCACCATATAGAGCCAGCGGCCATCGGCACTTTCCTTGGCCACGCGCCACCCGGCCTCACTGATCGGCATGGCCTGTTCATAGGGCGGGCGGGTGATCCAGATGCGCCATCCCTCCAGCCGGTTGGATGCGAAATACAGCCGCTGCCCGTCGCGCGACCAGGCAGGCGCCCGGTCCTCCGCCCCCGGATCGGGGGCCACACGGCGCAACCGGCCCGACCCGCGATCCAGGATGAACAGGCCGGGCGCGCCATCGACCACCGACACCAGCGCCAGCCGCCGCCCGTCGGGTGCCCAGCGCGGGGACTGGGTGAAGGGGCCGAGCAACTGTGTCACGGGGGACGGTGCCTGTCCGGGATCGGCCACCCAGATCTCGAACATGCCGGACCGGTCGGACGCGAAGGCCACGGCCCCCTGGCGGCTGACATCGGGGTCCCAGTCCAGACGGTTGCTGGCCGGCACCACGGGTTCGGTCCCGCCACCCTGCAGCAGGCGCAGCAGGGTGGACCGGTTGGTCCGCACCTCTGCCGCCACCCGGTCGCCACCGGCCCCGATGCGGCCCAACTGGTTCAGGCCGGGGGCGATGCGCAAGGGCGGGGCTTTGGCCTCGGGATCGACCCGCCATAGGCCGAAATCGCCGGCCCGGCTGGAGGATGTGTAAAGCCAGCGTCCATCGCCCGACCATTCCAGCCCGTGCAGCTTTCGCCCATCCGCCGTGACCTGCCGTTCTTCGCCGGTCGCCAGATCGCGCAGGATGACATCGGACACACCGACGGCGCGGTGGCGCATGAAGGCCAGACGCCGGCCATCGGGGGAGATGGTGGGATCACCATCGCCATTGATCCCGGCGGGCGGGCTGGTCAGCGGTACCAGCGTCCCGGCATCGGCCCCGGACAGGGCGACGGACCACAGGCGGGCAGGCTCTGCGGCGCTGGCCTTGTCGGCAAAGATCAGATGGTCAGCATCGGCCCAGGCGGGTTTCACCTCCCGAAAGGTCGTGCAGCTGGCCACCAGCCGTTCCGGCCCCGACGGAACGGGCCGCACAAACAGCTGACACGGTCCCGACGCCGGGACCCGGACAAAGGCGATGCGCCCACCATCGGGCGACCAGGCGGGCGATAGATCAGGGGCGGGATCATCGGTCAGGCGGACGGGTGTTCCGCCCGACAGCGACTGCACCCAGATATCAAATCCCTGGCCGGCCCGGTCCGATGCATAGGCGATCTGGCCGCCGCCGAGGCTGATCGCTGGCTGCACCTCCTGCCCCGGATCGGTGGTGACGGGGGTGACTTGCGCCACCGGCGGCGCGTCGTCCGCGCGGGTCAGCAGCAGGGCAGTGCCCGCAATGGACAGGGTCAGCAGCAGGGACAAGCCGGCCCAGAGATAGTGCCTGGACCGCCGAGCCTGTGCGGGGGCCGCAGCGACCGCCGCCGGCTCCTCCACCACCGTTTCCGCCCCCTGCCCCGCCACATTCAGGCGGTAGCCGATCTTGGGGATCGTCTCGAATCCGATGACCCCATCAATAGCCAGAACGGCGCGCAGCCGCCCGATACAGCGGCCAATGGCGTCATCCCCGACCTCCAGCCCCCAGGCCGTGCGCATCAGTTCGGCGCGCGACACAGTCCGCCCGTCGGCCCGGACCAGTACGATCAGGGTTTGCAGGACACGGGGTTCCAGCTTCACCTCCGCCCCGTCGCGGCAGGCCATGCCCAGGGACGGGCGCACCAGCCAGGGGCCCAGGCGGAAATCCGGCTCCACCGCCAGATCGATGCTGCCCATCGCCACGCCCATGCCGCACCCGTTCCCTGCCATCCCGGACCCAGAAGGGCCGCAGAGTGCCGCGAATGGATGGCTTTGGCAAATCGTGGTTCCCTTGCGGGCAACATGAATGGTGCCCCTTCCCCCTAACCCTCCCCTGGCGCGAACATTAACCAGGATGTAGCCTCGTCGCCTGCGACCGCCATGCCTACGGACGACAGGGCGGCGTCAACAGAGGGGGTTACAACAGTGAAGCTGAAAAAGATCCTGCTGGGCACCGTGGGGGGTGTCGTTGGTCTGGCCGCTGTGGCCGTTGGTTACGGGCTGTGGGGCCCGCTGCCCATCCACCCGACCATTGAGCGTCAGACCATCCTTCAGGTTCTGGACAGTCCGGAGACGTTGACCCAACTGGGCATGATCGACGGTACCTTCCTGGATTTCCATTCCGGCAAGCTGGACGAGATCAAGCCGGAAGACCTGGAAAAGGCCCGCCGGGACATGACCCGCTATATTGCGGAGATCAAGGGCTATACCGGCCTGACCGGACAGCAGGCCATTTCACAGCAGGTGATGCTGGAATTCTATTCCACCAATCTGGCGCAGCTGGATTTCCCCTGGGTGGTGCCGGGCGGCGGGCTGTACCCCGTGGATCAGTTATTCTCCCCACCCGTCAGCCTGCCGCAATTCCTGACCAACGCCCATGTGGTCAGCGATGTGAAATCGGCGGAGCGCTATATCAGCCGCCTGCATGCCGTCTCCACCAAGTTCGCGCAATTGGGTGAATCGGTGCGCAATCAGGCCAAGGCCGGCGTGGTACCGCCCGATTTCGTGGTCGATAAGAGCCTGGTGGTCATTGACGGCTTCACCAAGGACCCGGTGGCCGACAGCCCCCTGATCACCACCTTCAAGACGCGCCTGGAAAAGGCCGGCGTGGCGGAGGCAGACCGCAACCGCCTGATCGCCGCTGCCACAACGGCGGTGGAAAAGGATGTCTATCCAGCCTATCAGGCGCTGGGCAAGCTACTGCGTGAGGAAATCCGGCCCAAGGCGACGTCGGATGCCGGCGTCTGGCGTCTGCCGGACGGGGCGCGCTATTACAAGCTGGCGCTGCGGGCCAACACCACGGTGGATACCGAACCGGAAGCGATCCACGATATTGGTCTGTCGGAAGTGGCCCGCATCACCGCCGAAATGGACACGCTGCTGCAAAAGCTTGGCCGGACAGAGGGAACCGTGGGCGAGCGCGTGCGCGCCCTGGAGCAGGACCCGGCCCAGAAATACCCGCCCGGTCGCGAAAGCTATGAGCAGGAACTGGCCGATCTGAAGCGCATGACCGACACGGTCATGGCCAAGGCCCCGCAATGGTTCAACAAGCTGCCCAAGCAGCCGGTCGATATCCAGGCCGTGCCGGAATATGCTGAGGCCACCTCCCCCGGCGGTTATTACAACCCGCCGGCGCTGGATGGCTCCCGCCCCGGCATTTTCTATATCAACTTAGGCGAAAAGGCGCGCGCGCCGAAGTTCAGCCTGCCGACCCTGGTCTATCACGAGGCCGTGCCCGGCCATCATTTCCAGCTGGCCCTGGCCCAGACGATTGAGGATGTGCCGACCTTCCGCAAGGTCTATCCCTTCACCTCCTATGCCGAAGGCTGGGCGCTCTATGCGGAGCGGCTGGCCGTGGAAATGGGGATGTATGAGAACGATCCTTACGGCGACCTGGGCCGGCTACAGGCCGAACTGTTCCGCTCCGTCCGTCTGGTCGTGGATACCGGCATCCATGCCAAGCGCTGGACCCGCGAACAGGCCATCACCTATATGCGCGACACCACGGGCATGAGCGAGGAAGCGGTCACCATCGAGATCGACCGCTACATCGTGCTCCCCGGCCAGGCTTGCGCCTACAAGCTGGGCCAGCTGAAAATCCTCGACCTGCGCGAGAAGGCCAAAACCGCGCTTGGCGAGAAGTTCGACATCAAGGGCTTCCACGACGTCGTGCTCGGCTCCGGCGGCCTGCCGCTAACGGTGCTGGAGGCGCAGGTGGATGCCTGGGTGAAGCAGGTTAAGGGGTGAGCGTATAGTGCGGGTGAGGGCCCGTTAAGATTCATCCCAAGTCAAGAATACCCGCCTCCCTGGTGAATATCCAGGGAGGCGGTTGTGCACAATCAGATGTCATTCCTAACAGCGCCTACAGTCGATCATGCGTCCATGTAGGCAAAGTCACTGCGCGGCACATAGCCCAGCAGGTCCAGGGGTGCGGTAGGTACCAACCCTTGTGCCGTGCCATTATAGGCAAGCCGCCCCTCGCCCCGGCCATAATCGACGTAATGGCGGACCAGGGCGGCGTGGTCCAGCCCGAAGGCATTGTAGAGGTCACTGTTGAAGGCGGCATAGGCTTCCGCACTGAAGCCGATGGCACTTCGTCCTTCTGCCCGGCCGAACTGGATATAGTGGCTGATCAACGCCCATTCATTCAGACCGAAGACGCGGAACAGGTCAGGATTCAACGCCGCATAGGCTTCCGCGTCGAAGCCGGCGGTAGCACGCCCTTCCGCCCGGCCGCTGGTGATGAAGTGTTCGACCAGGGCCTGACGGTTGGTGCCGAAAGCACCAAACAGATCGGGATTTAACGCCGCATAGGCCATGGCGTCGAACCCTTCAGCGACACGTCCTTCTGTCCGGCCGGTGCTCACGAAATGGTTCAACAGGGCGGAAGCGTTCAGGCCGAACGACCGGTAGAGTTCGGGATTGAAGGCAGCGTAGGCCTCGGCATCAAAGCCGCTGGCGACCTTGCCAGCAGCCCGGCCATTGGCGATGTAGTCCTGCATAGCGGCAGCATCGCTGCCCAGACCGCCATTCAGGGCGCGGTATGCCTCCACACTGAAGCCGGCCTGGAAGTCATCATTGACGACAGTTCCGGTGGCATAGAGGTAGCGGCCATTGCTGCTGGCGAAAAGGGCACCGGACAGATCGGTCACCGTGGCCAAAACGCTTTGATCTGCCTCCACCAGAACGTCGCCCTTTACCGGCACAAGGACGGTAACGCTGGTAGAACCCGCCGGAATGGTCACGGTCTTGATGACAGCGTCAACGGTGGTGCTGGCCCTTACGGTGAAACTGAAGCTGACATCAGAGGTTCCGGCTGCCGACAGGGTGGCGGTGAAAGCCAGATTGGCCGCCGTGCCCGATTGCCCTTCGCGCACGGCGCCGCCGGACAGTTTCAACGTCGGGACGGTCCCGCCAGACAGATCAATGGTCCGGTCGTTGAACACCAGCTTTTCCACGCCAGTGATCAAGGTCTTCTCACCTCGGACGCTGCTGGCGGTCGTGATATTGTTGACGGTAGCGATCTGCCAGAAGCTGGATGTATCGTTGAAAATAACACGGTCCAGGCCCGCCCCGCCGATGATCGTGTCATTGCCATACGCGGTCGTCGTAGAGCCAGGAATGAAGCTATCATCGCCATCCCCGCCGAAAAGCAACTGCGATGCCTGTGACCCTTCCAGCGTATCGTTGCCGGCCCCCCCGAAAAGGTTCATCTCCCCACTGAGCGCGGAGGTCAGGTGGAGACTGCCTGTCGGGTTGGACGCGAAGATGAAATCGGCCGCCGTCAGCTTGGACCGGTCTGTACGGATATCCACGGCGCCGCCGCCAAACTCGATACGCACGACATTGCCCGATGCCTGCAGGATGGCATTAGAAGAGGCAAGCAGCGCCTGGAAACTGTTGATCGAGGTGGCGGACAGGTCGACCTTGTCGATACCGCGGGTAAAATCGATGATCGAAGCGAATGTGGACGAATTGGTGGCAGGCACGATGACAAAAATGTCGCTGCCGGCGCCGCCGGCCAGGACGTCCTCGCCGCCGGTCGCCACCAGCGTGTCATTGCCAGCTCCCCCCACCAACCAGTCCGCATACCGGCTGCCGCGGATCATGTCGTCACCAGAGCCGCCGACCACGGGCACGGGATTGAACATATTGCTGGAGTTCGAGTTGGTGGCGGTCAGCCACTGGCCCCTGCCATCATCGGCCGCATAGACGAAATCCTGCGCCGTCAATCTGGCCGAAGGGATGCCGACATCCATCACCTGGGCCAGGAAGTTCAAGCGGCCATAAAGCCGGTCATCCGCCAGGATCATGGAGAAGGTCGCGAAGTCACGGATACCCCAGGGCGACAAGTCGATCCGGTCCTCGCCCTGCTTGAAATCGATGACCTTGACCGGATTGTTCAGGCCGCTGCGCATCTCCGTGCGGAAGACATCCCGTCCGCTGCCACCAACCAGTTGATCCCCACCATCTCCCGTCAGCGTATCATTGCCGGCATCGCCGTACAGCCAGCTCTCACCGAGGCCCCGCAGAACATCATCGCCCAAGCCGCCATAAAGGGCGCCGCCATACGATGTCGCGGTCACGGTCCGGGCCGTCCCACTATCCTCGAAGATGAAGTCCGCCGCCGTCAGGCGGGTGGGATCTATGGCCAGGATCAGGTCCGCCTCGCCACCGCCTGGAAGGTCGATGACGAACTCCGTCACCTGATTGTTACCTTCGATGATGGTGGCGAAGCCCAACTGCTTCACCGTTTCCAGGCTGGCGATCCCGGTCGCCCGCAGATCGATCCGGTCCTCGCCCTGCGTGAAGTCACGGAAATAGGTGCCACGGTAGCCGTAACTATAGCCAGCATCACTGAAGACCAGCACATCCTTGCCGGAACCGCCGACCAGGGTGTCGAAGCCGCTTGAGACGATGATGCGGTCGTCCCCGGCACCAGCCAGGATGAAGTTGCTGCCGCTGCCGCCGGTGATGGTATCGTTGCCGTTCCCGGCCAGGATGTCCGAGGTATATTGGTCGGCGACCAGCCGCATGCCGTAATCTGCGGGGGCGAAGATGAAATCGGCGGCGGTCAGCTTCGAGATCTCGGTGCCGACCAGCAGGCGGTCGCTGCCGAAAATGCCGCGGGTGGCGATCACCGTCCCACCTGCAGGAGCGGCCGTCATGATCTCCCGCAGCATGGTGAAGTCCCGCACCCCGAACTCGCGCAGGTCAATCCGGTCGCTGCCCTGCTCGAAATCCTGAATCGTGACAGCCCCGTCACCCGAATGGACGAAGACATCGTTGCCCGCTCCGCCGATCAGCGTATCGGTGCCGGTACCGCCAAACAGCGTATCGTTGCCAGCGTCGCCATAAAGGCGCTCATCGTTGACGCTGCCATTGACGCTATCATTGCCCAGGGTGCCGTAAAGATCACGCAGACCGGTGGAGAAGATACCGCTTGGATTGCTGGTAGCGCCCGTCACCAGAAAATTGGCCACCGTCAGTTGGCTGGCCGTCACTCCCTCCAGGAACAGGATGATGCTGGTGCCACCGTCATAGTTGACGGTGACGGCGGTGCCTGCCTTGCCCTGGTATGTGGTGGCGCTGATCAGATCCTTGGCCACGGAGAAGCTGGCGATGCCACGTTCTCCGCTGATGTTGGTAAGGTCTATGCGATCGCTGGCCACATCAAAATCGGTGATGATTGCCATGCCGCCGGAATAGGGGAAATAGCGCGGGAAATGGAAAACATCGCTTCCCGTCCCGCCGGAAGCGGTATCGCTGCGCCCGACATAGAGATGGTCGTTGCCCTCACCACCCTGGATATTGTCGCCACTACGCACATAACCGATCCCGTCATCGCCGTAGATGACATCATCGCCGGCCTCGCCCTTGATGGTGGCCCCGCCGCCACCGCCGCCGCTCAACGTGTCCTTGCCATCACCACCAGAGATCTGGTCGCGACCGCCGCCGCCAGTGATGACGTCATTCTCGGCGCCGCCGGTCAGGGTTTCAGCGGCGGACGTACCGTTGATCAGGGCCATGGGTTCTCCTGTTGCGAAGCGATTCTCGACTCTTGGCAGCGACGGCTGCGACGATGACCGCCGGTTGCCTCCGGGGGCCCGATCGTTCAGGCCAAATTCAGCGTCTCGACGCGAGCAGATGAGAAATTTTCTTTCAAACGACTATTCAGTAACCAACATTTCAACCACAAGATACAGCTATTCCAGGCATGTCTATTTGAAATTTAATGCATATCCTCATTTTCATACATACTAATGGAAACGAATCCGTCCGCCGGCGGCGGTCGCCGCCAGAGCGGCTTGGGATCGACCTGACCGACGTTATTCGGTCTTCCCAATGCCAAAAAGCAAAAGGCCGCCGGGTTGCCCCGGCGGCCTTCGCATATTCTCAACCCTGACAGAGGGCTGATCCGGTTGCGGATCAGTCGTTCTGCTGCTTGCGCTTCAGGGCCGCACCCAGGATGTCGCCCAGAGAGGCGCCCGAGTCGGACGAGCCGAACTCGGCCATCGCGGACTTCTCTTCCTCGACTTCCTTGGCCTTGATCGACAGGCCGATCTTGCGGGAACCGCGATCGACCTGGGTGACCTTGGCATCGACCTTTTCGCCAACGGCGAAGCGGTCGGGGCGCTGCTCGGAACGCTCGCGCGACAGGTCGGACTTGCGGATGAAGCCGGTGAAGCCCTCGCCCACTTCGACCTCGATGCCGCCTTCGGTGATCTGCGTCACGGTGCAGGTGACGACATCGCCCTTCTTGACGCCA
This sequence comes from alpha proteobacterium AAP38, assembly GCA_001296005.1. Classification (GTDB taxonomy): domain Bacteria; phylum Pseudomonadota; class Alphaproteobacteria; order Azospirillales; family Azospirillaceae; genus Niveispirillum. The sequence continues at coordinate 49,547 of LJHR01000033.1, forward strand.
GCGGCAGCCTGCTCGAACGGATCGGAAGCCAGCTGCTTGATGCCGAGCGAGATGCGTTCCTTCTCAACGTCAACGTCCAGGACCTTGACCTTGACCTGATCGCCCTTCTTGTACTCCTGGATCGCCTGCTCGCCGGGGGTGTTCCAGTCCAGATCGGACAGGTGCACCATACCGTCGATGTCGCCCGGCAGACCCACGAACAGACCGAATTCGGTGATGTTCTTGACTTCGCCTTCCAGCTCGGTGCCGCCGGGGAACTTCTCGACGAAGGCTTCCCAGGGGTTCTGCATGGTCTGCTTCAGACCCAGCGAGATACGGCGCTTCACCGGATCGACGTCCAGGACCATCACTTCCACTTCCTGCGAGGTGGAAACGATCTTGCCCGGATGGACGTTCTTCTTGGTCCAGCTCATCTCGGAGACGTGCACCAGACCTTCGATACCGGGCTCCAGCTCCACAAAGGCGCCGTAGTCGGTGATGTTGGTGACGCGGCCCTTGAACTTGGCCTGCGGCGGGTACTTGGCTTCCACGCCTTCCCACGGATCGGCCTCCAGCTGCTTCATGCCGAGGCTGATGCGCTGGGTCTCGGAGTTGAAGCGGATGACCTGGACCGTGACGGTCTGGCCGATCTGCAGGGCTTCCGACGGGTGGTTGATGCGGCGCCAGGCGATGTCGGTGACGTGCAGCAGGCCGTCAACGCCACCCAGGTCAACGAACGCACCGTAATCGGTGATGTTCTTGACCACGCCCTGCAGGATCTGACCTTCCTTGAGGGAGGCGACCAGCTCGGAGCGGGCTTCCGCACGGCTTTCTTCCAGCACGGCGCGGCGGGAGACGACGATGTTGCCGCGCGAGCGGTCCATCTTCAGGATCTGGAACGGCTGCGGCGTGCCCATCAGCGGGGCGATGTCGCGCACCGGACGGATATCGACCTGGCTGCCCGGCAGGAAGGCCACGGCGCCATTCAGATCGACGGTGAAGCCACCCTTGACGCGACCGAAGATGATGCCGGTGACGCGGGACTGGTCCGTGAAGGACTTTTCCAGCAGGGTCCAGGCTTCCTCGCGCTTGGCCTTTTCACGCGACAGGACGGCTTCGCCGTTCTTGTCTTCCATGCGCTCCAGGTAAACTTCGACGGTGTCGCCAACCTTCAGCTCAATCGGCTGACCGGGAACGGCGAATTCCTTCAGGGCGACGCGGCCCTCGGACTTCAGGCCGACATCGATCAGGACCTGGTCATTGTCGATGCTGAGGATGCGGCCCTTGACGACGGTGCCTTCCAGGCTGTCGGAGGAACCGAAGGACTCTTCAAGCAGAGCGGCGAAGCTTTCCTTCGCGGCGGAAACCTGTGCCATTTGAACTCCAATGGGCAAACTGCTTCGGGTTGAAACCAACGCTGGCGCCGCCCCTCGTGTCCGGCACGCCCGAGCCGGTCGAGAAACCTTGCCACCGCCGCGCCGGACACCACGCCCGGCGACTTGGTACGCTTTGTCCCGAAGAGACCGGCGCGCCAGACGGGATGTCTGGACGAGAACCGGTTGAAGGCCATGGCGGCACCGGCGGCAAGCGCCAGCGAGGACGTTTTCTAAGCAAAAACGCGGGCGTCGACGCGCCCCCGGGTTCCCCCGGCGGTCGTCCGCTCGCGTCACGATCCTTCATGTCCTTCGGGACAGGCGGGTCTTATAGCCGCGATGGGCCATCCCCGCAACCGATAGAGTCAGGTGTGCGCCCGCGTTTCTGCGGCGCACCGCGCATGGGTGTTATATTCTGCCGTTGGATGATCGAGCAGCGGTCAGCGTTTTTCTGGTGCGGATGAGGTACCGGAGCAGACTGGATTGTTATGGTAGAGTTTGAAATTCGAAAAAAGGGCAGGACCAAATGCGTCGCTCATCTTGGGGACATGTTGTAACCTTGTTCGTCATCCTAACCGGCTGGGCCGCCCCCGCCAGTGCGGAACCTGTAGCTGCGAAGAACGACGCTGTTCGTGATTTTGTGCTCAACGAAGTAAAAAAAGATGGTGAAGATCCAAGCACCACTTACTACGCCGCGGCAAAAATTCCCGAAACAGATATGACGGTCGTGTATCTCAGCGGAGATGGATATTGTGGATCAGGCGGATGTACGCTCATCATATTGAAAAATGAAGGCGCATCCTTGAAACTGGTCAATAGCGTTACGGTCTCCTGGCCACCCATTATTGCTTTGAATTCGAAGAGCCATGGAGTGCCCGATCTTGGGGTCGGGATAAAGGGTGGATTTGCCGCACTGCCTTTCGACGGTCGGCAGTACGCGGAAAATCCGACGGTCCCCCCTGCTCGCAAGTTAAAGGACAGCGCGGGAGCCGTACTCATCAAGAGCGTCGATGGGGTTCGGCCGGTCGCCGAATGACATGTAGCGTTTGATGGCATCTGCGCCAAAGTCAGTCAGCTAAACCGGACCTGACCGCCGGCAACAGGGTGACTCTGCCACGGGTAAAGCCTTTGGCAGGCCGGTGTCACACGGAAAGCCGGCCCCGCACGACCTCCAAGGCCGCATCCAGCACCTGCTGCGGGGTCATGTCGGAATTGTCGATGATCACGGCATCGGGTGCCGGCACCAGGGGGGCAACGGCGCGTTTGGTGTCGCGGTCGTCACGGGCCTGCATGTCGGAAAGGACATCGGCGAAGTCCGGCTTTTCCCCCCGCCCCTGCAATTCCGCAAACCGGCGCTGGGCGCGGACTTCCACACTGGCGGTTACGAACAGCTTAACGGGCGCATCGGGGCAGATGACGGTACCGATATCGCGCCCATCCAGTACGGCCCCCGGCAGCCCGCCTGGCGGGTTGGCGGCAAAGTCGCGCTGGAAATCCAGCAGTGCCTGGCGCACGCCCGGCACTGCCGACACGCGCGAGGCGCCGGATGCGGTCGTATCCAGACGCAGGTCGGAATCATGGGTCAGACGGTCGATATCCGCCGCCGTCAGACCGCGCGCCGTGGCGGTCGCAGCCTCCGCATCGCCCAGATCGATAGAAGCGCGGATCATGGTCAGCGCCACGCCACGGTAGAGCGCGCCCGTGTCCAGCAGCGCAAAGCCCATGGCCGCCGCCACCTTGCGGGCGAGTGTGCCCTTCCCGGATGCGGCGGGACCATCAATGGCGATGACGGGGCGAGACATGGGCTGGCTTTCGGTCTGTACGAGGAACGCCGCAGGCTTTGCGCCATGTGCCAGAGGCCGTCAAGTCTGCCATTAAATTGAACATCGATTCAGATTTCATTTGGCTTGCCGACAGGCCGCGCATTGCCCATGCTCTTGCCCCAACAGAGAACCAGATTCTGGGGGGATATGATGCGGCTTTTGGGAAAAATCCTGTTGGGCCTGCTGCTGCTGATCGTGGCGGGGGTCGGGGGCTTTGCGTTGTGGGCCTGGACCCCCGACCTGTCGCGGGTCGAGGCGGAGGCAAAGTTCGCGCGCGGACCCGGTGATTTTGTCGAGGCATCGGGCCTGCGCTTCCATGTGCGGCTGGAGGGGCCGGAAGGAGCACCGGTACTGGTGATGATCCATGGCAACGCCTCCATGCTGCAAAGCTGGGACGGCTGGGCGGCCGACCTGTCCAAGGATCACCGCGTCATCCGCTATGATCTGGCTGGCCATGGCCTGACGGGCACGGACCCCGCCGGCACCTATAGCCCGGAACGCGACGCGGTGCAGTTGAAGGCGCTGCTGGATACGCTGAAGGTGGAGAAGGCAACCTTGATCGGCAATTCGCTGGGCGGGCAGATTGCCTGGCATTTCGCGGCGGCCAACCCGGACCGGGTGGAGAAGCTGGTGCTGGTCGCCCCGGGCGGCTTCCCCCTTCTGGGTATCGGGTTTGGGCAGAAGGTCGAGTTGCCGTCCGCCATGAAGGCCCTGCCTTATTCGCTGAAACGCGATGCGGTGCGGGCCACGATCGGACCACTGTATGGCGATCCGGCGCGGTTCAGCGACCAGATGCTGGACACCTATTATAACTCCTGGCTGTCGCCCGGCGTGCGCGCAGCCCGACTGCAACGCGCCGCCGCCTATATGATCCAGGACCCGACGGAAGCCCTGCGGACCATCCAGGCGCCGACGCTGCTGGTCTGGGGTGAGAAGGACTGGCTGGTCGCGTTCGCCACGACGCCGGCCAAGTTCCAGGCCGCATTGCCCAACAGCACCCTGGTCAGCTTCCCCGGCCTGGGCCACATGCCGCAGGAAGAAGACCCGGCGGCCACAGTGGCGAAGGTCCGCGAATTCCTGGCACCTTGATGTGAACTTCCCTCAGACGCCGGTGGCGGCATCCGCCGCCTTGGCTCACGGCGCACGCGCGCCGGGCTGCCGGTCGGGAGATTGGTGATAAACCGAGCCGTCAGGCGCTGCGGCGCTTGGCGGCAAGGTCGATGGGCGGCGGCGGCGTGGGGCGAACCTCGCCCGTCTCGCTGGCCGGCGGGGCCACCGCCGGGAACCGGGCCAGGAAGCAGGTGCCATTATCGGGCTGGCTGTTTTCCACAATCAGGGTGCCGCCCAGCTTCTGGCTGACCTGGCTATAGGCCAGATAGAGACCCAGGCCGCTGCCGCCGCGTTCGCGGCCTGTCGTAAAGAAGGGTTCGAACACCCGGTCCAACTGTTCGCGCGGGAGGCCCTTGCCATCATCGCGGACCCGCAATTCCACCCAGCCCTGCTCATCGGCGCGCAGGTCCAGCTCAATGCGGCCCGTCTGCCCATCGACAAAGGCGTGGGTGACGGCGTTGACCAGCAGATTGGTGACCAGCTGTGCCACCGCATCGGGATAGGTGTCCACCGGTAGGCGGGTGGCGCCCGTCAGCGCAATGGCGTGCGGGGTCTTGCGCGTCTGCGGACGCAGCGAAATCACCACCTCTTCCAGATAGCCAGCCAGATCGAAACGGCGGCGGTCCTGGCGCGTGCGGTCCACGGCCACATGCTTGAAGCTTTCGATCAGCCTTGCCGCGCGCTCCATATTCGATTGCAGGATGCGGGCGGCCAGCGAGGTGGCATCGATATATTCATTCATCTGCTCCCGCCGCAGCGTACCGGTGGCCAGCGCCTGTTCGATCCCGCGCGTGTCATTAGCCAGACGCGTGGCGGCGGCCAGGGCGGTGCCGACGGGCGTGTTCACCTCGTGTGCGATGCCGGCGACAAGGCGGCCCAGCGAGGCCATCTTTTCGGCCTGAACCAGATTATCCTGCGTCTGGCAGAGACGGGTAAGTGCCTGTTCGGCCTGATGGCGTGCGTCACGTTCAGCCTGCATCACGCGGCGCAGGGTGGCCATGACGGTGGCCAGCGCCAGCCCGGCAACCGCCAGAATGGACAGGGCCGCCAGCAGCGTCGCGAAACTGGCATGGTAATCCGCCGATGCGAACGGACCCAGGCCCTGCGCCGTCAGCAGGGTCAGGCCCGTAGCCACCAGCAGCGTGTAGAGGGACGTCCCCAGCAGCCCGAGGCGCAGCCCCGCCGCCAGGATCAGGCAGAACAGCACCAGCCGCCCCGCCTCCCGCAGCCAGAGCGTATCGACCAGCGCCATGGTCCCCAGCACGACCGCCCCAACCAGCACCAGGCCCAGGGCCGTGCCCCAGCGGCGGCGCAGCAGGGCCGTGGCGCCCGGTGCCGCCATTAGGATCAGCGGCGGCGCCACCAGCAGCACGCCCATGGCATCACCCACCCACCAGCTGACCCAGGCGCTGGCCAAGCCTTCACCCAGGTCGGCCCCACCGACGAGTGACGACATGATGCCCGCAGACGCACTCAACATGGGGGTGATAAGGACCGGAACGCTCAGAAAGGCGATCAGACCGGACGGGCCATCGAACAAGGGCTGCTGTCCCCGCACCTTGTGCAACCAGACCCAGGCCGCCAGTGCCGGCAGGCAATTGCCGAGGCCGACCGATATGGCGAAGACCGGGTTGGCGAAATTCAGCAGGTTCAGGGCAAAGGCCCCCATGAACACACCGGGCAAAAGGCGGGGACCGTAACGCCAGACGGCGGCAAAGGCGATACCAGTGGGCGGCCATATCAGGGTCACCGCCTCCCCCGCGAACGGGACCTGCAAACCAGCCCACCCCGTGGCCGCATAGATCAGCGCCACAAACAGGTTCGCCAACAGGAGCCTGAGGCCTTCTGCCATCCACCATCCCCCAGACCATGTGAGACGCCCATGGTCATTCACTTCGGATTAACTCCAAGTGTAGTAGATTATACGCCGAATGGAAGGATCGCGTGTGCGCCACAGCGTGCTCATTGCGCCGCACCATGTTGCACAAATGTGACGTGGTCGGCAAATGACGGCAGCAAACAGCATTCATGGCTGGCGGGGCACCGGCTTTCGCGTATTGTCCGCCCTGCCGTGAGGTGCTTTGGGAAACCAAGCGCCCACCGGGATGGAACCCTGGACGTGTCTCGCCGATCCGGGGATGATCATCTACAGCCGGCGTGCCAGGCACAGCCGGCTTTTCTTTTGCCCTTTCTTTGTCATGCATGCGCGCTGGTGTCGTGATATCCTGCGGCGCATGTACAGTGACGTCCTTGATCTTCGCGAATTCTACCGCTCCAGCACGGGACAGGTGGTGCGCCGCCTGATCCGCCGCCGCATCCGGGAATTATGGCCCGACCTGCGGGGACAGCGCGTGCTGGGCATCGGCTATGCCACGCCCTACCTGACCATGTTCCAGGAAGAGGCGGAGCGGGTGATGGCCGTGATGCCGGCCAGCCAGGGCGTGATAGCCTGGCCGCCCGACGGTCCCGGTCAGGTGACCCTGGCGGATGAGGCGGAACTGCCCTTTCCCGACATGTCCATCGACCGCATCCTGCTGATCCACGGGCTGGAATGTACCGAGGAGTTGCGACCCCTGATGCGGGAAATCTGGCGGGTCATGGCGGGCGGTGGACGCCTGATCACGGTGGTGCCCAACCGTCGCGGCATCTGGGCCCGATCCGACAGCACGCCGTTTGGCCAGGGAAGCCCCTTCACGCCGGGGCAGCTGCGCAGCACCCTGAAGGCCAACATGTTTGTGCCGGAGCGGGAGGATTGCGCCCTGTTCCTGCCGCCCACCCGCCTGCGCTTCATGCTGGCCAGCGCGCCGGCGGTGGAGGAACTGGGCCATCGCTGTTTCCGCGCCTTTGCCGGCGTCCATATGGTGGAAGCGTCCAAGCAAATCTATGCCAGCGCCGCCCGCGCCAAGGTGCGCGAACGACAGCGGGTCCTCTCCCCCCAAGGCCAGCCCGTATTCGGTCGCGTCGCCACCGAGCGCACGCGCGAGTCGTGAACCTCCCGAAACCTAACCTTTAGCTTAGGTTGTATCCCCGACACGGCTATGTTTGCTATTTGCAATGATATTTGCATATCGCCACGTGCGTTTTGCAGTTTTGCGTTATGCAGTATATCGGTCGAGGTACAACACACACCCTAAAGCCGCAGAAACCCTCAACTTTCAGGGTGTGTCCCCACTTGGCACTCCGGCTGCAATCCTTGGTTCGCATGAAGGCAACAACGCCTCACCCCAACGAACCGATGGAGACCGACATGACCAAGTTCTTCGCCAAGACCGCCGCCGCCCTGATCGCTTCTGCCATCGTCGCCCCCGCCATGGCCCAGAATGCGTCCGGCACGATCCAGCTGAAGGGCAATGTCGCTCTGTCCTGCACCATCGCCGTCCAG
>LJHR01000034.1 GCA_001296005.1 alpha proteobacterium AAP38
GTAGCTCGTCAGGCTCATAACCTGAAGGCCGCAGGTTCAAATCCTGCCCCCGCATCCAAAATTCTTCGAGAAATCAGCCGCTTAGGGACCTCCCGCACGGGGGGCTTTTGCGTTTATCGTCCGTGTCAACACTGTGTCAACAGAACCCCGACGCCGCATGTCAACGAATCGCGCGGAGTCGCAGTGACCGAACTCTCCGCTTGTACGAGGCGCGCCCGCGAGCCTGATGGTCCCCGACACCACCACGGGAGACCACCCCATGCCCAACACCAACGACGCCGCGCTCTCAGTCTTCATCGCGCGCAAGGCCGAGATCGACGCGGCCCTCGACCGAATCCGCGCCGCTAGCGACGACCACTTCCTCGCAAGCCCCGAGGACGTCCATTGGGTCCACGTCACGGCCCTCGCTGATCACGCGATGCTGTTGAAGCACCTCACGGATGCGATCTACGCCGAGGGGGAACACGTCCCATGGCGCGGTGCCGAAGCATCATGGGCCCTCATGGGCGCTGCACATCGCGAAACAGCCCGGCCAGCCCCTCGGCAAAAGGATCGAGCTCTGCGGCACGGTCCTTCGCCCAATCAAGCCACTCGGTGGTCGTCTTCTCCCCGATGGCATGATCCCCTTCGGATGCCAGCCGCGCTTCAAGCTCAGTGATGAATGCATTGAGAAGCTTCTTCTCCTGCCAGTTCGTCGCCGCAGACCGGAAGCGACTCCAGCGTGCGTCATCGATCTCCTTGAGCCGCCGCAACTCCCACCGGCGCCTCTCCTGCTCCTCATAGCGACGGCGGTCCTCTTCGCGCTTGCGCTCCCACTCGATCATGTGCGGAACGCTCGACACGACCGTTTCCACGATTGCCGGGATCAACTGCGAGAACGGCTTCCTCGGGCTCTCGATCCACTGCGGCTGCTCGCCCGGAAGCCAGGTGCTGATCTGCGCCCGGAGGAATCCCGACAAGGTCAGCCCTAAATTGTGGTGATGCGGATAGGCCGTCCACTTTGCGGCTTCACCTTCCGGTCGCTTGATCGGTCGAGACATCTTCTCCTTCACCATGCACTCGATGTCCCGCCCCCCGACGGTGAAGGTCAGCTTGCCGTGAATGTCGGCCTCCTTCACGCGCCCGTCCGCCGCCTCGATGGCGCGGCAGAGCGTGCTGCTGGCGCGGAAGCGATACAGATCACGCGGTGTGAGATCGTCCAGTAGGGACTCGCCCCAGGACCAGATGTCGTTACTCCGTCGCCGGTTCTCCTGCGCACGCTCCTTCTGCTCTCGCTTGTGCTCTGCGATCCACGCCTTGATCTTCGGATGCAGCCCGTCGAGCGGATCCAGCCCATCGTCCTTCTCGGTCTCTTTGGCGTCCGGGACGAACGGAGGTTCAGGTGCGCGCGCCTCTTGCGGTAGCGACACCGCCGAAGGCCTCTTTGATGCTACGGCGGTCGGTCGAGGCGCGCGCGATGTTCGAGGGGCGGTCTCCTTTATTGCAACCACTTCCTCCGCGGGCAACGGCGTTGGCGCAGGGGGCCGGCCGACAGCCTTCTTCTGCCAATATCCCGGAGGCGGATAAGGCACCTGGCGCTTGTCGCAGAGCTTGGCGAGACGCGGGCCGTCGACGCCGAGTTCCGGGCCGACACTATTGAGCGGCCGTTCCCATACGCGCGCATAGAGCTCCTCGCGGGAGAGGTCCTTTGCCGTTCGTGTCGTCCCACCGTCCATGAAAAGCCCCGAAAGATTCGTCTTCCGAGCTCAGAGTAGGATCGAGGAATGGCAGCCGAAACTGAAAATGCGAACGCGTTGCAGCCGCCAACGCGATTTGCCGTATCACGCCGCCGCCGTTGCCACACCATCCAGCCGCACTGCGACGCTGGTGACGCCGCTGCCTGCCGCCTCGACGGCGACGCCGATGGGGAAGCGCCCGGCCGCCGGGGTGGTCACTTCCTCCGCTGCGTTGTCCCACGCCACGCGCGTGCCGACGCTCAGCACCGCGGCGCTGGCCTTCGGCAACTGGAATACGCCGGTTGTGGAGAGCTCGACCGGGTAGCCCGCGGCCGAGGAATAGGCGGCGATGCCGAAGATGCTGCCGACGATCAGCGGGTCGCCCGAGGCGATGCCGCCAGCGGGCGTCGTGACGCGGACGATGTGGCCGTTCTGGAGGTAGTTCTTCATGTCAGGGCCCTTTCGAGGATTGGATGCGGACGACCGAGATGCGGTGGGTCGCCCCTGCGATCTGCCGGTTAAGGTCAGCGAGCGCGGCGACCATCTCGCCGTCGCCCGCGTGGGTGACGCGCTTGCCGTCGTATTTGACGGTGCGGACGCCCCGGTAGCGCGCGGCCATCAGGGCGTCCCGACAGGCGGTGAGCTGGGCGAGGTCGGCCACGCTCACGCGCCCGCGTTCATGAACCAGCCCCGATGATCGATGAAGCCCGCCCCGAAATCGAGGATCACCCGGATCTCCACGCCGTCCACGTCCCAGCCTGAGCGGCTCTCGACCTGCGGGCCCTCCGCGCCCGAGAGATAGGCGAACTCCAGCCCGTCGATCTCGCCGGGATCGGCGGTGACGTACCAGCGCGTCGCGCTGGACAGCCGCGGCTCGACCACCAGCGAGAGCGACCCGGAGAACGGGTTCACATCGGCGGCCGTGGCAGGCGCGATGGACGCCAGCCACTTCTCGGCCGTGGTCTCCAGCGCGGGCGGCACCAGCAGGTTGCGGGGCGTCACGCGGATCGTGCGATCCTCGATGCCCTTCTGCGTGCGCAGCGCCAGCCGGGGCGGCCGAGAGCGTCGTGTCGGAGATCGCCGCCCCGGTGCCCGCCTTGTTGCCGTGATCGGCGTGGAACAAGGTCTTGCCGTCCGACAGGGTCGGGCTGTTGCCGCTGCCCGCCTTGAGGAGGGTGACGAGGATCCGCGCCTCGGTCTCGGCCGCGGCTTGGCCCATGCGGCGTGCGAGGTCCGCGAAGGCGCCAAGGTCGTCGTTCACCAGCACCTGCCGGGTGACGCCGATCTTCCGCGCCCAGGTCTCGACCTTGTAGGCCTCCCGCGCCTCGGCCATCGTCCCGGCCTTGATCTCGCCGTGCTCGTTGAGTGTTGATTTCCACGCGGAATTGACCCTGGATTTCCGTCGAGAATTGACCCACCTATGAGTTATGCGGCTTGGTTCATGATTCAAGGCATGAGGATTTCCCTTTCTCTTGCCGGATGCAGCGGCAGTGCTGGCCTTGAAACGAAAGCTGTCATTTCCGGTTTCGACGATGTGACAGCGATGTGTCAGGCGGTCGAGCAAGGCGGAGGTCATCTTGGCGTCGCCAAAGACGGTGGCCCATTCCCTGAAACTGAGATTGGTGGTTATGATGACGCTGGTCCGCTCGTAGAGTTTGCTGAGCAGGTGGAATAGCAGCGCACCGCCAGATGCGCTGAAAGGCAGGTACCCGAGTTCGTCCAGGATCACGAGATCCAGACGTGTCATGGCTTCAGCCAACTGCCCGGCTTTTCCCTTGGCCTTCTCCTGCTCGAGCGCGTTGACGAGTTCGATGGTCGATATGAACCGGACTTTACGACGATGATGTTCGATGGCCTGGATGGCGATAGCCGTTGCGATGTGGGTTTTTCCGGTACCGGGCCACCGATCAACACGACATTCTGCGCGCCGTCGATGAACGCGCAGCTGCGGAGCTGGCGTACCGTGGCCTCGTTGATATCGCTGGCCTGGAAATCGAAACCCGCCAGATCCTTGTAGGCTGGGAACCGTGCGGCTTTCATGTGGTAGGCGATGGAACGCACCTCCCGTTCCGCCATCTCGGCCTTCAGCAGCTGCATCAGGATGGGGATGGCGGCCTCACAGGCGGGAGCCGCCCTGCTCGATGAGATCGGTGACGGCCTGCGCCAAACCATACATCTTGAGGCTTCGCAGCATGATGACGATGGCAGCACTGGCGGGGTCATGACGCATGACGGCCTCCGGTGCTGCGGGCGCGCAGGTCATCATAGCGTTCGACATTGGCCTTGGGTTCATGGCGCAGGAGCAGGGTCTGCGGTGTGCTGATGGTCGCCCGTCGGTCGGCTTGCCATCGATCAGGCGATGCAGGATGTTCAGGACATGGGTTTTGGTTGCCACGCCGTCGGACAGGGCCAGTTCGACCGCGGCCAGCACCGCCTGCTCGTCGTGCTGCAGGACCAGGGCCAGGATATCGACCATATCGCGATCTCCTGTCGTCTGCTGCTCGCGTTGGCGCTCCGCGCGCCATTCACGGGCAAAGGCCGCAACCCGGTTATAAGAACCGGAGAACCCCAGCGCGATCAGATCGGCGTGCATATGTTTCAAGGTTCGGCGCTGCTTGCGCGA
>LJHR01000035.1 GCA_001296005.1 alpha proteobacterium AAP38
ATTGGTGCCACCACCGCCAGGGTTCGTGCCGCCGCCACCAGGATTGGTGCCACCACCGCCGGGGTTGATCCCACCACCGCCAGGCAATGTACCACCACCGGGATCAATTCCGCCGCCACCAGGGTTCGTGCCGCCACCGCCTGGGTTCGTACCACCGCCACCGGGGTTAGTACCGCCCCCACCCGGATTGGTGCCGCCACCGCCGGGATTGGTGCCACCGCCGCCGGGATTGGTGCCACCGCCAGGGTCAGTTCCACCGCCACCGGGATTTGTGCCGCCCCCCCCTGGGGTGGTTCCCGGCCCCCGGCCACCGCCGCCGCTAGTACCGGCCACCACGCTGCCGCCGACACCAGCCGCAACACCAGCAACAACGCCCGGAGCCACAGCCCCAGCGCCAACACCAGCACCGGCGGCCGTCGCCCCCGTGGTACCGCCCGCGCCGCCGCCACCGCCCCCAAGGTTGGACGCGGCCCCCCGATCATCCTGGGGGACGACCTCCGCCACCTGCTGATCCTCGCTGGAGCGTGAATTGATATTGGTCAGCGTGTCATCGCCAAGCGCCACCACCGTCCGGCTGCCTGGATTGATGACCTCGCCACCCACCAGCTGTATCTGGGTATGCAAACCCGTAGCGACGCTGATGGCGGTTGCGATGGCGCCCAGATTCAGGGGCTGGTTGGCATAGATGACAGGATTTTCCACCATGGCCGCCAGGACCACGCGCCCCCGCAGCATGCTTTCCATGACATTGACAACGACGCGGACCTTGGCCGCCGTCATGGCCGTGGCCGCCACGCCCTGCGGCCCTGGCACCGTCACGCGCAGGTCCCTGATTTCCAGTTCCGGCGGGAAGCCACGCACTGATTCTGGCAGCGCCTGCACCCGCATGCCACGCAGGTTGCCGGCATTCATGGTGGCCAGCACCTTTTCCGCCCGCCCCGGAATGTCAAAGGCAAAGGGTGCCAGCAGCACAAGAAGGGTCAGAATCACGCTGGTATAAAGCACGAAGCGGAAAAACCAGCGAAGCGGGGTCAGCATAAAACGCAACATGGCGGATAACCGGCACGGGTTGGCGGGTGGCGCATCCTACAGCGGCACTACACCCAAAGTCTTGTGGTCGATACACAGATCAACCACCAAACTTGGACAGGGTGGACAGGGACGCCATCCCGACGCATCCTGCACCCCGTGAAGCCGCCGACAGGTCCCCTGCCCCATGCCGCCAACCGCAACGCCACAGCTGTTCGTCTTCCGCTGGCGCAACGAGGCCGGCAGGGATACGGAGCTGTCCTGTTGGGCCGTCAATGAGCGGGAGGCGGAATTGTCGGCCCTGCGCGCCGGCTGGCCCGGCCATGACGGGTCGCGTATGGGCCGCTACCGGGCACAGCTGAAACGGCACCTGCTTTATGATGAAGATTTTTGAAAACAGATATTGACAGGCCCGACGCAGTTTCATAAATAGCGGCTCCCGTTTGGGACCACCCGGACGGACGAGCTTCGGCACCGTAGCTCAGCGGTAGAGCAGGGGACTCATAAGCCCTTGGTCGCGTGTTCAAATCACGCCGGTGCCACCATATAGAACCCCGTCAGAGATACCTCTGGCGGGGTTTTCGCTTTTCAGGCTTGGCGGTGATACGATCTTCTTTCTGCTCAATCAGCCGAAAAGGGCCGCCCGCATGCTGAAATCCTTTGATCGCAAGGGGGCGCTGCGTGGCGCCATGTTGTTGCTGCTGGCCCTGTCGGTCGCGGCCTGCGCCAACCAGCCGGCACCCGAAGTGACCCATCCCCTGCCCGGCCTGCTCTGGGGTGTGGTTCATGGATTCCTGGCCCCGATTTCCTTCATCGGCAGCCTGTTCCTGGACATGCGGATGTACGCCTTCCCCAATGACGGGCTTTGGTACGATTTCGGATTCGTCGTGGGCTCCGGCATCCTGTTCGGTGGCGGCAGCCGGGCTGTTTGAGATTAGGCAGCGATCAGGCTACCAGCAGACAGGTTCGGGCCGACCTTCATGCCATAACCGTTGGTGGCTTTGCCGCTGCTCTGATCGCCTTCATCGCTGTCACGGGCGCCGGAGCCGGTGGAGCGCTTCTTCTCCTCATCGTCATCAGACGGCACGGCAAGGCTGTCCAGCATCATGATGGTGAAGGTGGAGATCGGCTCCTTACCCGACACGGCAGAGCGCATGCCCGTCAGCCAGGGCTGGGAGGAAGTATCCGCCGGCTGAATGGTGCCCAGCGTCGTGGACCCGGCAAATTGTGCCGGGGCGTCATCGAACTTGGCGGCAAAATTGTCGAAGATTTGCCCCACCGACTTGGGCCGGGTGCCGTCGTAGAAGACGTTCAGATTGGCCTTGGCCGCGTCGGGCAGCAGATTGGCCGCCGGCTGGTTGGGGTTCTTGTCCATGGCCTTCAGGAACTTGGCGGCCCCACCGGCACCCAGGAAGTGCGCCATGTAAAGTTCCGTCTTTCCCACCGGACGGCCCAGTTCATTTTCCAGATGGGTCTTGTTGTCATTGGCCAGTTCAGCGGCAAAAATGGCTGACATGCGCGGATCCTTGCGCAGGTTCAGGATTTCCTTGCGCGTCTGGGGATCAGAGACGGAGCCATTATTGATCTTGTCGGCATAAACACCCAACCCGTACTTGGCCCCATGCTGTTCCACCATATTGAGCCAGGTTCCCTCCGTGAACTGGAACAGGCCGGTGGCGCTGCTGGTCGATGCCTTGACATCTGTTCGATAGCCGCTTTCGACCCCGGCCTTATCCATCAGATAGGCAAAATCAACCCCGGTTGCCGCACTGGCCTGCTGTACGGCGCGAACCACATGGGCCGGCGCATTGCGCGCGTTTCCCTTGGTTTCAGCGACGCTGCCCTGGTTCAGGAGGTTGAGGTTGCTATTCACGGGACGGCTCCACGGGTACGGGTGTTGCCAGAGGTAAAGCAATCGGCGTGCCAAGCCCAAAAAGCGCCCCAAACCCTGATGACAAACACCTACCTTTTACGTTAACGTAAGCACCGACAGCCGAACATCCAGCCGGCAGGGCTTGCCGGGTGGATGTGTTCGCGCGATGTTTCATCATGAACCGGGCGGGGCGCTGGAACCTGCCCATATGTTAAGCCGGGAGGATAAGGCGAAATGACCGCTTACAACGCACCCATCCAGGACATGCGCTTCACGCTGAACCATGTGGTTGGCCTGTCGCAGGTGGCCGGCCTGCCCGGCTATGACGTGGTGACGCCCGATCTGGTGGATCAGGTCCTGGATGAGGCCGGCAAACTGGCGCGCGATGTGCTGGCACCGCTGAACTGGGTCGGTGACCAGAACGGGTCGAAGCTGGAGAATGGCGTAGTCACCACCGCCCCCGGCTTCCGCGACGCATACTGGAAATATGCCGAGGGTGGTTGGAACGCGGTCCCGTTCGATCCGGATTTCGGCGGTCAGGGCCTGCCCTGGACGCTCGCCCTGCCGATCCAGGAAATGTGGACCTCGGCCAACATGTCCTTCTCCCTCTGCCCCATGCTGAACCAGGGTGCGGTGGAGCTGCTGCAGGCCCACGGGTCGGAGCAGCAGAAGAAGCTGTATCTGGAAAAGCTGATCAGCGGCGAATGGACCGGCACCATGAACCTGACGGAGCCGCAGGCCGGTTCCGATGTCGGTGCCGTGCGGACCAAGGCCGTGCCGAATGAGGACGGGACGTGGCTGATCACCGGTCAGAAGATCTTCATCACCTATGGCGAGCATGACTTCACCGACAATATCATCCATCTAGTCCTGGCCCGTACCCCCACAGCCCCGGCGGGCGTGAAGGGCATCAGCCTGTTTGTCGTGCCGAAATTCATGGTGAACGAGGATGGCAGCCTGGGCGCACGCAACGACCTGCGCTGCGCCGGGCTGGAGCACAAGATGGGCATCCATGCCAGCCCGACCGCCGTCATGGCCTATGGCGACAATGGCGGCGCTGTCGGCTTCCTGGTGGGCGAGGAAAATCGCGGCATCGAGTACATGTTCACCATGATGAACAATGCCCGCCTGGGCGTTGGCCTGCAGGGCATGGCGATTGCCGAACGCGCCTATCAGCAGGCGGTTGACTATGCCAAGGGCCGGGTGCAGAGCCGCGCCTTGACCGGCAAGGACCCAGCCCCCGTCGCCATCATCAAGCATCCCGATGTGCGCCGCATGCTGATGTGCATGAAGTCGCAGATCGAGGCAGCCCGCGCGCTCGTCTACCTGACGGCGTCGGCGCTGGACAATGCGCATCGCAACCCGGATGCCGAGGCCGCAAAGGCCGCCAACGCCCTGAACGACCTGCTGACGCCCATCACCAAGGCCTGGTGTACCGACTTGGGTGTGGAACTGACCAGCCTGGGCGTTCAGATCCATGGCGGCATGGGCTTCATCGAGGAAACCGGTGCCGCCCAGCATTACCGCGACGCCCGCATCGCCCCCATCTATGAGGGCACGAACGGCATCCAGGCCAATGACCTGGCCTTCCGCAAGGTGCTGCGCGATGGTGGTCAGGCGGCATTTGCCCTGATCGCCGAAATGCGCGCCACGGCCGCAGCCATCGCCGCCCAGCCGGGCGACGACATGGCGACCATGGGTGCCAACCTTACCGACGCCATCGACGCCGTGGAAACGGCGACCAAGTGGGTGGTGGAAACGGGCAAGGCCGACATGACCGCCGTCGCATCGGGCGCCGTCAGCTATCTGCGCATGTTCGGCGTCACCATCGGCGGCTACCTGACGGCCAAGGCCATGATGGCGGCCAATGGCCTGATGCGCGAACCGGGTGCCGATGCCAAGTTCCTGGATGCCAAGATCATCACGGGCCGTTTCTATGCGGACCAGATCCTGCCCCAGGCGCGCGGCCTGTTGACCGTTGTGACCCAGGGTCACCGCGCCGTCATGGGCCTGTCGGAAGACCAGTTCTGATGACGTACCGTGTGGGTGGCACGGGGTTGCCACCCACGCATTCCGACGAAGGGCATAGGCCCAACGTTTGCGTGTCTAGGCTTTTGCGTCAAATGGACTTAAAGGGGGTCCCGGTTCCACAGTGCCTTATCGATTAAGGGCTGGAGGAAACCCCGATGACCGAGACGCCGACGGATGAACTGCGCCTGCTGGCCGCCAAGATAGCGACCGCTTACATACAGGCCAACCCGCAGGCGCCGGATCAGCTTACAGGCGTGATCCGACTGGCGTACCAGGGCCTGCAACGCTGCATTGCCCCGCCCCCGCCCGCCGCACCGGAGCCCAAGAAGCGTCGCCGCCGGGGCCGGCCATCGGCAGCCTGATCGGTGCGTGGCGTGCCCGCGCCCTTGACGATGCCGCATGTGCGGCGCGGCGGTAGTTGCCGCCGTAGCAACGGTCACAAATTGTGACCGTTGGTCTTAAGCGCGGCCTTCCACGACCATCTCACCATCCATCAGGCGGCGCAGGGTGCCCCGTGCCCGCGACAGGCGGGACTTCACGGTCCCGACCGAGACGTTGGCATTCAGCGCCGCCTGTTCATAGCTGACACCGCGCAGTGCCACCATCACGACCATGTCGCGCTGGTCGGACGGCAACCGGGCCATGGCGCGGCGCAGGTCGCGGACCTGCATCCGGCCCATCTGCCGGGCAGGCGTGCCCCCCAGTTCAGCGCCGTCACAATCATCCAGGGCCACATGCTGCCGGTTCCGGCGCAGGCCGTTGATATGCAGATTGCGGAGCATCGTGGACAGCCACGCCCGCAGGTTCGTGCCCTCTTCCCACAGATGCAAGCGCGTCAGGGCGCGTTCCATGCACTCCTGGGCCAGATCGTCGGCCAGTGTACCATCGCGGCACAATCCCAACGCATAGCGGCGCAGATATTCGCGCTCGGCTGCCACCTGTGCCGCAAGGTCGGGGCGGGCAGAGGCAGTGGTGATATTGTACTGGCTGCTGGCCATGTTCATCTCCATCGTCCAAAGCTGGAACCAATGTCTGCTGCGCCAAATGTCGAATATCGAAATATATTCGATTTTTTTATTGGCGAGGCCAAAGTGAGGGGAAATTTGTTGATCTGAATTTTCCCCTTCGTGATTTAAGTAATTTTTACCCAGACCGTGTCACGATTGTGGCAGCGGCGGTCTAAGCTGTGATCTCTTTAGTCAGAGCCGGTTGGATATAGTACATCCGCTACAGAAATGACGCCCGGTTGGAAAAACGGTGCGGATACGCTATATCCACCGGACAGGTGGAACATGGCTGCATCGACCGGCTGGCCAGTGCCTAACCCTCCGGTTGGCTGGCGGTTTGGTTGGTTAAGGCTTAGTGTTCGCGTCTGAAGCGGCAATGGCCGGTGACAGCCGTCATCGCCGCTGCCACGTGCCCTGCCAAGGACCCGTCATGTTGACGCCCACCCACGAGACGTCCAAGTCCCCCACCCCGCTGCGGCCCTTGAACGAGGCCACGGTGCTGTCCGTCGTTCTGCCCATGCATAATGAGGGGGAGAATATCGACGCGCTGTTTGCCCGGCTTGCGCCCGTGATGGAACGGCTGGGCGTGCCGTATGAGGTTGTGTGCGTGGATGACGGCTCCCGCGATGACACCTGGGTCCGGTTGCAGGCGGCACACGCGGCCAATCCGCGTATCCGTCTGGTCCGGTTCAGCCGAAATTTCGGCAAGGAAATGGCCATGACGGCCGGCCTTCGCCATGCGTCGGGCCGGGCCGTCGTCCTGATGGACAGTGACCTGCAGCACCCGCCCGAAGTGATCGAAGAGTTCTATGCCCATTGGCAGGCCGGTGCGCAGGTGGTCTATGGCGTGCGCCGCTCGCGCGATACCGATCCGCCGCTGCGCCGTTTCCTGACCCGCCGTTTCTACCGCATGCTGGATGGCATGTCGGAAGTGCCCCTGCCCCGCGATGCCGGCGACTTCCGTCTGATGGACCGCGCCGTGGTCGATGCGCTGAACCAGATGGGCGAACGCACGCGCTTCATGAAGGGGCTTTATTCCTGGGTCGGTTTCCGGCAGGTGGCGGTTCCGTTCGAAACGGCACCGCGCCATGCGGGCACGACCACCTTCAGCACCTGGAAGCTGTTCCGTTTCGCCATGGATGGCATCGTTTCCTTCTCCACCCTACCCCTGCGCATCTGGTCATGGCTGGGGCTGGCCGTGGCGGCCATCGCGGTGCTGTATGGCGCCGTCATCCTGCTGAAGACCATGATCTTCGGGATCGATGTTCCGGGCTATGCCTCCTTGATGGTGGCGACCCTGTTCATTGGTGGGGTGCAGTTGATCTGCCTGGGCGTGCTGGGCGATTATCTGGGCCGGGTCTTCACGGAAGTGAAGGGACGGCCCCTCTATCTCGTGTCGGACAGCGTCGGCTTCGCGACCGGTGCGGCGACAGAGACTGCCGATCACCGCCATCCGGCGGCGGCCCTGCCCGACCGGCGCAGCGGCGCGAACTGACCCGTGATGGGCCCATCCGGCGCAAGGGACGAAGGCCCTTCCAATTTCTGGGATATTGTGGCGCAGCTCATCTTGGCTGGCGCCTTGCTGTTCGTTGCCTCCACCTTCAAGCAATATGGCATCACCTGGGATGAGCCGCTGCACCTGGAGAACGGTCGCCGCGCGCTGGACTGGTATCTGTCGCTGGGGGAAGACCAGCGGGTGCTGGGGTTCCAGAACCTTTATCTCTACGGCGCTCTGTACGACACAGTGACGGCGGTTGCCGGCATCCTGCTGCCCTTCGATGCGTATGAGACGCGGCGGCTGGTCGGCGGGCTGGTGGGTGTCGCAGGGCTGGCGGCAGTTCGGGCGCAGGCACGGACGCTGGCGGGGCCACGCGCAGGTGCACTGGCCGTTATGCTTCTGGCGCTGACGCCCGAATGGATGGGACAATCCTTTGCCAATCCCAAGGACGTGCCCTTTGCCACCGCCGCCGCCTGGATGGGCCTTTACCAGATCCGCCTGATCCGCGATCTGCCGCGCCAGCAGATGGGCACGCTGCTCGCCTATGGCATCGCGTTCGGGGCCGCGCTGGGCATTCGTGTGGGCGGGGTCGTGTTGATCGGGCCATTGGGCATCGCCTGCCTGTACTGGCTGTTTCTGCGCCTGCGGGAACGGCCCCTGGGTACCGCCCTGTGGGAAGGGGTGACGGCGGCGGCGCGGCTGCTGCCGGCCTTTGCCCTGGCCTGGATGATCATGCTGGTCTTCTGGCCCTGGGCGCAGTTGGACCCGGTATCGCGCCCGCTGGAGGCCTTGGCCGGCTTTTCGCACTTTCCCTTGGCGTTCAGCTTTCCGTTCGCGGGCCGGACGCTGGTAACGACCGACCTGCCCTGGTGGTACGTGCCGGTGGCCTTTGGTGTGAAGCTGCCGGAGGTTACATTGTTGGGCCTTGGCGTTGCGGCTGTCATGAGTGTGCGTGCCCTGCGCCGGCCCCTGACCCTGTTGCCCGAACGGGTCGGGTTGGCGGCGGCGATCCTTTTGCCCCCCCTGATCGTGATCGTTACGGGTGCCGTGCTTTATGACGGTATCCGGCATCTCTTGTTCCTGCTGCCGCCCCTGTCGGTGGCGGCTTCCATCGGGCTGGACCGGCTGGCCAGTCACTTGTCAGCACCAATGGTTACCGAGCGCCTGCCCCTGGCCAGCCGCATTGCGGGTGGAATGCTGTTTCTGTGGGCGGGGTGGCAGATGCTGACCGTTGCCCGCCTGCATCCGTATGAGGCCATCTGGTACAATGCCCTGGCCGGTGGGGTGCGCGGGGCCGAGGGCCGGTTCGAACTGGATTACTGGGGCAGCCCCCTGTCAGAAGCCGCAGACCGGCTGCGCAACCTGATTGTAGGACAGGAAGGCGGCGGCGCCGTTGCCCATCCCTACCGTATCCGCATCTGCGGCCCGCATGACAGCGCCCTGCATTACCTGCCCCCCACCTGGAAGGCGCCCAAGGACGGCCAGGGGGAGGCCGATTTCTATATCGCCTTCACACGCGGGCAATGCGGCCCGGTTCCGGCGGGGCGGGAGTTGCTGCGGGTGGAACGGATGGGGGTCGTCCTGGCCTATGTCCTGGACCTGCGGGATAAGCCGTAGGCCGGGGCGACGATGGTCCTGGCAGGATGAGAGGGTGCAGTTCCGCACCCCCGCCTGTAGAATGATCCGTATCCTCCATCGCGACCCGCTCCGACATGCCCCACGCCCCCTCCTGGTACGCCGCCACGGCCCACCACGCCCCCGCCCGCCTGCCGCTGGTGGGCGATATCGCTTGCGATGTCTGCATCGTCGGGGGTGGCTATACGGGTCTGGTGACCGCCATTGAACTGGCGGCCAAGGGCATGTCCGTCACGATCCTGGAGGCCGAATCCGTCGGCTGGGGCGCATCCGGGCGCAATGGCGGACAGATCGTCACCGGCTTCAACAAGGGGATCGGGGATATCGAGGGCTGGGTCGGCAAGCAGGATGCGCGGCACCTGTGGGACCTGTCGGAAGAAGCCAAGACCATGCTTTCCGGCCTGATCGACCGGTACGGCATCGATTGTGACCTGAAATGGGGCTATCTGCTGGCGGCCCTGAAGCCCCGGCACATGACAGGTCTGGCAGAGCATCAAGCGGAGTTGGAGGGGCTGGGTTACGGCAAGACGCGCATGGTGGGGCGCGATGAAATCCGCTCCATGGTGGCGACCGATGCCTATCTGGGCGGGCTGTTCGATGGCGGCAGTGGGCAGTTGCACCCGTTGAACTATGCACTGGGGCTGGCGGTTGCCGCCGAAGGGCTGGGGGTGCGCATCCATGAGGGCAGCCGGGTGGTGCGCATCGATACGGGAACCGCCCCCAAGGCGTTCACGTCAACGGGATCGGTATCGGCCAAGTTCCTGGTCCTGGCCGGCAATGCCTATCTGGGGGACTTAAGCCCCCCCATCCGCGCCAAAGTGATGCCGGCGGGCACCTACATCATTGGGACCGAGAAGATGGAGGCGGAGCGGGCGCAGGCCCTGATCCCGTCGGACATCGCCATCGCGGATGTGAATTTCGTACTGAACTATTACCGGCGCAGCCCGGATAACCGCTTCCTGTTCGGCGGGGGCGTCAGCTATTCCGGATTCGACCGGCCCGACCTGAAACAGTCGCTGCGCCGGACCATGCTGAAATACTTCCCGCAACTGGCCGATCTGGACGTGGAGTTCTGCTGGGGCGGCCATGTCGCCATCACCATGAATCGCATGCCGCATCTGGGCCGGGTCAGCCCCACGACCTATTTCGCGCAAGGATATAGCGGCCATGGCGTGGCCCTGACCGCCATTGCCGGCCGTGTGATCGCGGAGGCAATTGCCGGTCAGGCGGGCCGTTTCGACATCTTCGCCCGCGTGCCGCACCGGGCCTTTCCGGGACCGCCGGGCCTGAAAATGCCTGCCCTGGTGCTGGGCATGCTGTGGTACCGGCTTCAGGACTGGCTGTAACAGCTACGAAGCTTCACGCCACCCGGCGCTGCCATATCCAGCGGATGGCGGTGATCACCAGGGTGATAGAAAAGGCCTGGGTCAGCAGGGTCGACAGCTGGAACAGCGGTTGCTGATCCAGACGGTTGAAATATTGCCACCAGAACCGGGTCACGGGATCGCGTAAGGGCCGTAACAGGCTGTCCCATGCATCGAACAGCCCGTCCGGAATATTGTCCCGAAAGACCATGGGCAGGGTCAAAAACAGGACCACGCCGATCAGCGTGGCGATAAAGCGCAGCAGGCCCCACATTCCCGTCCGTCCCCCATCTCCAGTTTCAGCACTTCACCATAATGTGCGGCGCTGCCGTTCGGGAAGGGCGGCGTCATAGGCGGGGCCGCCTTCGGCACCGTTACTGGCCTCCGCCGTCATTTGCCCCGCCGTGGGAACGCCATCCGGGCGGCCCCGCGCGCCTTGGGCCCAGAGGTCGGAACGGATCAGGGCGCGGGCGCACTGGAAATAGACCTCGTCGATTTCCAGCCAGATCACGGACTGCGGCAGCTGCCCCTCCATGGCCAGACGCTGGCAGAGGTCGGCATCAATGCTGATGGCGGCGCGGCCATTGATGCGCAGGCATTCATTGACGCCGGGGATCATGAACATGCAGGCCACGCGCGGATCGGCGATGATGTTGCGCAGACTGTCGATACGGTTATTGCCGCGCCGGTCGGGGATCAACAGGGTCCGGTCATCCAGGATGGTGACCGCCGAACCCGCATCCCCGCGCGGCGACACGTCAAGCCCACCTGCCCCCACAGACCCCAGCGCGAAGAAAGGTGCTGCCGACAGCCAGGCACGGTAGGCTTGCGTCAACCGGTCCGAAACCTTGGCCAGCGACGGCGCGCCCGGCGGGCCATACAGCCCCTCCAGCACCGTCATATCACTGACAAGGCCGGGCGGAACGGGGCGGGCGGGATGCGGCATGGCGCGACACCTAGGGTGGTGAGAACAAGCCCAGTGTCAGGGCCGGGACGGGTGGGGACAAGTGCGCGGGGCACATGGGGGCTTTCCATTCCGGGCACGATGCAGGATGCTGATCCGGTTGGCACGGCCACAGGGGCCGCTGCCGATGGGAATGGGGAACCCATGCTGAACGAATTCAAGACCTTCATCAGCCGCGGCAATGTCGTGGATCTGGCCGTCGGTATCATTATCGGCGCCGCCTTCACCGCCATCGTCACCTCGCTGGTGAACGATATCCTGATGCCGCCCATCGGCTACCTCATGGGTGGAATCGACTTCTCCGATTACTTCATCAGCCTGTCGGGCGGCGATTATCCCACCCTGAAGGCCGCCAAGGATGCCGGTGTCACCACCATCAATTACGGCCTGTTCATCAATGCCATAATCAAGTTCTTCATCGTGGCCTGGGCCGTGTTCATCCTGGTCAAGCAGGTGAACCGCTTCAAGAAGAAGGAGGATGCCAAGCCCGTGGAGCCGACCAAGAGCGAGATTCTGCTGACCGAAATCCGCGACCTGCTGAAGGCGAAGGATTGATCAATCGCGGACAAGGGGCGCGTCAGATCGCCCCTTGCCGCAGCAGCTCCACCGCATGGTTCGCGGCACGCGCCGTCAGGGCCATGTAGGTCAGCGACGGGTTCTGTGTGCCGTTCGACGTCATGCAGGCCCCATCGGTGACGAACAGGTTCGCCACCTCATGCGTCTGGTTCCAGGCGTTCAGTACGGAGGTGGCGGGGTCGCGGCCCATGCGGGCGGTCCCCATCTCATGCGTCTTGAAGCCCACCGGATGGTCGAACCGGGCGCCCGCCGTCACATCCTCACACCCGCCGGCGCGCAGGATTTCCGCTGCCTCGTCCCGCCCCCGGGCGATCATGGCCAATTCATTGTCACGCAGGGTGCAGTCCAGATGCGCCAACGGGATGCCCCAGCGGTCCGCCTTGGTCGGGTGCAGGGTCAGACGGTTATCGGCGTGGGGCAGCATTTCCCCGAACATGTCGATGCGGATGGTCCAGGGGCCGTAATTTGTGGCGCCATCCTTCACCTTGGCCCCGAAACCCGCCTGCCGCCCGGTCCCATCCATGGCCCGCCCCCGCGTGGCCCCACCCTGAAATCCGAAGCCCCTGATGAAACCGTCGCCCGGCTTCTGTCCCCTGGCCCGGACATTGGGGATATAGATGTTATTCGGACGCCGACCAAATTCATACCGGTCCAGCATTCCCGGCACCCGGCCCGCCGCCCAGGCGCCGCCGACATGATCCATCAGATAACGGCCCAGTGCGTCGCTGCCGTTGGCCAGCCCGCGCGGATGCGCCTCGCTGCGGGAGTTCAGCATTATATGCGCGGACCCGATGGCCGAGGCACACAGGAACACCAGCCGGGCACGGTGGGTGCTGGCACCCATGCTGTTGGCATCGATGACCCGAACGCCGGTGATGCGGCCCGTGGCCGGATCATGTTCCAGGCTGTGGCAGATCTGATCGGTAAGGATGGTCAGGTTGCCGGTATTTCGCGCGGCAGGAAGGGTGGCGGACAGGCTGCTGAAATAGGCCCCGAAGGAGCAACCCCGGCTGCAATGCGACCGCGCCTGGCAGCGTGACCGGCCCAGGGCCTCCTGCGCCGCCGTTGGTTCCGTCAGGTTGGCAGTGCGGCCCATGATCATATGCAGATCGGGGCGCCGGCGTTTCAACGTCTCCGATACGCGGCGTTCGGCGCAGTTCATCTCGAACGGCGGCTGAAACACCCCGTCAGGCAGTTCGTCCAGCCCCTCAAGGCTGCCGGAAATGCCCGCAAACCGTTCGACATGATCATACCAGGGCGCCAGATCGGCATAACGGATGGGCCAGTCCACCCCGTGTCCGTCGCGCAGGTTAGCCGTGAAATCCGCCTCTCCCCAGCGATAGGATTGCCGATACCAGGTCAGCGACCGTCCCCCCAGCTGATAGCCCCGCGTCCACATGAAGGGCCGGTCTTCGGGATAGGAAAAGGGGTAGGTCGTGGTATCGGCGAAGAATTGCAGATGCTGCATCTTATAGATCCAGTCACCCTTATCCTTCATGTACTGCCAGCCCTTATCGGGCCAATCCTCCGGCACCAGATTGCGGAACTCCACCTCCCACGGGGCGTCCATGTCGGTATAGTCGGGACCGCCATGGTCGATATGCCGGCCACGTTCGATGACCAGGGTCTTCAGGCCCTTCTCGCACAGTTCCTTGGCCGCCCAGCCGCCGGTGATGCCGGAGCCGACGACAATGGCATCCCATTCCATCACCGCGCCCCCGCCACCAGCTGTTTCATCTCCACCCGCGTAATGTCGCCCCGATACTGACCGGGAACGGCGACATAGTCGGGATCGGCCCCTTCGGACGTGAAATAGGCGTACCAGATCAGTTGCTTGAGCCGGCGATAGGCCTGATCCGCCGGCCCCTGCCCCTGGAAGGCGGCGATGTCGATGCTGGTCAGCAGGGCAGCGCGTTCGGCGGGTGGGCGGGCCATGAAACCATGGGGTGCCGCCCTGGCATCGATATCGGCCAAGGCCTGACGGAACTGCACCCGCGTCGCCGGCACCGCCCAATCCAGCATCAACCCATCAACCACACCATGAACATTGGCCGCCATGGCGCCGGGCGTATCCGTGGCAGGGATCATGATCTCCGCCACATCGGCCAGCAGCGCCATTTCGCGGGCATTGAAGAAACGGCCCGGCTGGCCCTTGGCCCCCCTTGTCCCCTCGTAGGCCCAAACGGGCAGCGCACCGTCCAGGAAGGTGCCGCCCAGCAGCGTGATGGCGGCCAGAAGGGCCTGTCGCCGGTTCATATGCAGCGTTCCTTACAGGGGACGGATACGGACGGAACGAAATTCCAGACGGTCCTTGCCGGGGCGCAGCAGGATGGGGCCCGATGGCGGCAGGCCCAAGGCCGCGCGGCTACCCTCCACCAGCTTTGATCCATTCAGCCAATGTTCGATCCGGTCGCCGCGCGCCAGGATACGGACGCGGTTCCACTGGCCGGCGGGCTTCATCGATGGCTTGTCGGGATTGGGATCGGTCAGGTTGCGGGCCGGTACCTTGCCGATCAGGGTGCCGCTGGCGGCATCCCCCTGCCCCTGCGGCCCCTGTGCCACGCGATAATCGGCACTGCCCAGATAGGTGACGGTGCCATCGGCCCCGTCAACCGTGCGCACATCCAGTTCCAGATCGAAATCCGCAAACTGGTCGGCGGTGACCAGCGGGGTGGCGGCGCCGTCGCGGATGATCACCCCGTCGCCGATCTGCCAGCCGGTGGCCGACAGGCCGGACCATCCCGCCGCATCCTGCCCATTCCACAGCAGACGCCAGCCCAGGGCAGCGCGTTCGGCGCTGATATGGTTGGCGATGAAGTCCTGCTCATCCGTCACGTCCAGCGGCCTGCGCATATAGCGGGCAGGATCGTCGGTGATGATGCGCAGGTTGCGGAACCGCACCTCCAGCCCGGCATTGGCAGGATCGGGGCCGACATCATGCACCTGCAACCCGATAAAGCCGCGCGGCGTCATGTCATCGACCATGACGATGGCAGGCAGACCGTTCAGCCAGGTGCGAAAACGCGTCCCCACCGCCTCCACCCGCAGATGGTTCCAGTCGCCGGATTTGAAGCTGGCCTGGGTTTCAGGCCGGTGGGCCGGTGTCGCCAGCCACAGCCGGCGCTGTTCATCATACAGCCCGCCCGTCCAGCGGCGGGCGGCATGGTCGATTTCCACCTGATAGCCATGGACGACGCCGTTGCGATAATCGGGCTTGGACTCTGCGCGGATCATCACACCGGTATTCAGGCGCGGATCGGTCTTCACCTCGAATTCCAGGATGAAATCGCCGAACAGTTCCTCGCTGCACAGGAAACTGTTGGGCGATTTCTCCACCGATGTCCCGACAATCTCCCCCGCGTCCAGCCGATAACTGGCCCGTCCGCCCCGCGGGCGCCAGCCGGTAATGGAACCGTCCGGGGCGGCGGCAGGTGGGATCAATGAATGCCACGGCGGTGGGCTGGAAGCCCAGGACGGGGCCAGTGGGGCGGATGCGGCACCAGCCAACATCCCCAATGCCGCACGACGCGTAGGGGCCATCATCGATCCTCCCTGCTTCACCCGCCGAATCATTCTATCGCCCAGCTATGTGACAACCTTGTCATAATGGATTATGGGGCGATGGGAAAGGGTCTTGTTTATTGCATTATGCAAAACTAGACACTTTGCACAATGCAATTGCAGGCACTGCAAAACCACCAAACCATTGCATAGTGCAACGACAATCCGATGCAGACGCCCTAAATTACCTGGAATCAGTCTTGCTTTAGTATAGGAACGACCGGCATCAGCCGGCATTGCAAGGCCCCAAGGCCAGAACCGAGGTTGTCACCATGGTCCGCAAAGACCACGCATGCGCGGCGTTGGCCGCCACCCTGCTTTTGGCCTCCAGCGCCCTTCCGGCGCTGGCGCAGTCCAATGGCAGCATCGGCCTGCGTGGCACCATGGAAAGTATCTGCTTCGTGCAGATCAATCAGACAAACACCAGCAGCGTCGATCTGATCAAAGGCACCAGCAATCTTACCATCGGCACCGTGGGTGAAAAGTGCAACCGTGGCAACGGCTTTACCGTCACCATCTCATCCGCCAATGCCGGTGCGCTGGTGAACGCCACCGGCGCACGCGCTGCCTATACGGTGCAGTATGATAATTCGGGCGTGAAATCGCTGGCCAACCCCGTCGTCCTGACACGGACCAGCGCCAAGAAGACGGTGTCCACCAAAAGCTTCAAGGTGAACATCCCCGCCAACCCGCAGGCCATCGCCGGCACCTATGCCGACACGATCACGGTAGCGATTGCGGCACGTTAAGACGGAACCATCCGCACTGTAACGCTGTTCCCTCTCCATGAACCCCACGGTCAGAGGAGAAAGAACATGCGCGGCATTCTGCTTTGGGCCCTCGGTATCCCGATCCCTATCATCATCATTCTGTATCTGGTCGGCGTGATTTAGCCGCGCGGATAGGTAGCGGCCCGGTCAGGCCGCTACCGTCGTCACGCTCTTGTTCTGCTCGCGCGTCTTCAGGAACCGCAAGGCCGGGAAATCCTCCTGCGCGCGGTTCAGCTGCCAGCCATTACGGGCCAGATAGACCAGCGCGCCGTCATGATCCTCGGCCAGATCGGCGCGGCGGCTGTCGATGAAGTTCTTCAGCGCCACCGGATCATCGCTTTCCACCCAGCGGGCAGCGTCATAGCCCGCCGTCTCGAACCGGGCCTTCATGCCATATTCGGCCTCAATGCGCGCGGCCAGCACTTCGAACTGCAGCTGACCGACCACGCCCACCACCCAATCGGCGCCGACGATGGGCTTGAAGACCTGCGACGCCCCTTCTTCGGCGAAATGCTCCAGCGCCTTGCGCAGATGCTTCACCTTCATCGGGTCATCCAGGCGCACACGCTGCAACAGTTCGGGCGCGAAGCTTGGCACGCCCGTGTAGCGCAGTTCCTCGCCCTCGGTCAGCGTGTCACCGATGCGCAGGGTGCCGTGATTGGGAATGCCGATGATATCGCCGGGGAAGGCGTCTTCAGCCAGTTCACGGTCGCGGGCCAGGAACAGAACCGCATTGTTCACGGCCAGGATCTTGCCGCTGCGCATATGCTTCAGCTTGGTCCCGCGCTTGAAATGGCCGGAACAGAGGCGGAAGAAGGCGATGCGGTCGCGGTGGTTGGGGTCCATGTTGGCCTGGACCTTGAACACGAAGCCCGTGACCTTGCCCTCGTCCGGTTCCACCATGCGGCCATCGGCCTTTTGATGGCGCGGCGGCGGGGCATAGGCGGCCAGACCCAGCAGCAGCTCACGCACGCCGAAATTATTGATGGCGGAGCCGAAGAAGACCGGTGTCTGGTGACCTTCACGATAGGTTTCCAGATTGAAGGGCGGGCACAGTTCCCGCACCATCGCCACATCCTCGCGCAGCTTGGCGGCCTGATCGGCGGGCAGCATCTGGTCGATCTTGGGATCGTCGATGCCGTTGCATTCCACGCCATCGGTCGCCACATCGCCCGAACGGCGATCCATCAGGATCAGCCGGTCGCGGATCAGGTCATAACAGCCCCGGAAATCCGAGCCTGAGCCAATGGGCCAGGAAGCGGGCGTCACCTCCAGTTGCAGGTCGCGCTCCACCTCGTCCATCAGATCGAATGGGTCGCGCGCCTCGCGGTCCATCTTGTTCACAAAGGTGATGATGGGCACATCACGCATGCGGCAAACCTCAAACAGTTTGCGCGTCTGCGCCTCGATACCCTTGGCCCCGTCGATCACCATCACAGCGCTGTCGACGGCGGTCAGGGTGCGATACGTATCTTCAGAAAAGTCTTCGTGGCCCGGCGTGTCGACCAGGTTGAAGGTGCGGTCGGCATAGTCGAAATTCATCACCGACGCCGTGACCGAAATCCCGCGCTCCCGCTCCACCTTCATCCAGTCCGACCGCGCGCGCCGCTGCTCGCCACGCGCCTTCACGGCACCCGCCATCTGAATGGCACCGCCGAACAGCAGCAGCTTTTCCGTCAACGTCGTCTTACCCGCGTCAGGGTGCGCGATGATGGCAAAGGTACGACGCTTGGCAACTTCGGTTTCGAGGATGTTGTCGGGCATGACGCGTGCTCTTCAATCGGACAGCGGGCGCTGGTGGATTAACGGATACGGACCGAAACTTGAAATGAAAAAGCCCCTCCCCCGGCCAGCGGCGGGAGAGGGGCTTCTCCGGTCAGTGATCAAGCCTGACGGAACGGACGGCGCGTCGGGGCGGCACCGCCTTCGGCGCGGGCTTCACCTTGGCGTTCGCCACGGAATTCGCGGCGCTTTTCACCGCCATGGCCGGCGTCGCGGAAGTCGGCGCGGCCTTCGCCGCCATGGCCGTGGGGACGGCCCTTGCCGGCATGGGGCTTGTAGGGGTTGGCCTTGTGCGGGTGCGGGGTGCGGGCTTCACCGGCGACGGGGCTGGCATCCGGGGTCCAGGCGCGCTGGGGACGCTCGCCGCCTTGATGCTGGCCTTCGCCCTGGAAGTCGCGGCGTTCACGACGCTCGCCCTGGTAACCACCTTCACGGCGTTCGCCCTGCCAACCGCCCAGACGGTCGCTCTGCGAGCGCTGTTCGCCGCCCTGGTAACCACCCTCACGGCGTTCGGCGCGGAAGCCGCCTTCGGCGCGCTCGCCACCCTGGGCGCCATCACGGCGTTCGCCGCCCTGGTAACCACCCTCGCGGCGCTCACCACCCCAGCCGCCTTCACGGCGCTGGCCGCCATAGCCACCCTTGTTGCCATAGGGCTTGCCAGCCTGATTGCTGCGGGCGCCATACGGCTTGGGCCCGGCACCGCCGGGACGGAACTTGCTGCGCTCCGGCTCGGGCATCGGCTCCAGGCCCGGCAGAGTGGTCTGGATATGCGGCTGGCCCGTATACTGCTCAATCGCGCGGACCAGATTGCGGTCATGGCGGGTGAACAGGCTGTAGGAGATGCCGGTGGCACCGGCACGGCCGGTACGGCCAATACGGTGCACGTAATCTTCGGCAACGCGCGGCAGGTCGAAATTGATGACGTGGGACAGGTCGGAAATGTCGATGCCGCGGGCGGCAACGTCGGTGGCGACCAGCACGTTGATGCGGCTGTCACGCAGCCACTGCACCACGCGGTTACGCTCGCGCTGCTGCATGTCGCCATGCAGCGGCATGGCGCGGTGGCCCTGCTCGGACAGGCGGTCGGCCATCACATCGCAATCGGCCTTGGTCGCCATGAAGATGATGCCCTTGCCGAAGGCTTCATCTTCCAGCAGGCGGCCCAGCAGCTTGTGCTTGTGGTCCAGCCCGTCGGCGCGCAGCCACCGCTGCTCAATGGAGGTGTTGGTGACAGCCTTGCCGGCCACATCGACGCGCACCGGGTTCTTGGTCAGGCTGGCGGCCAGCTTTTCCGCGGTGCGGTCCAGCGTGGCGGTGAACAGCAGGGTCTGGCGACCTTCCGGGCAGGCGCCGGCGATCTGTTCCACGGCATCGCGGAAGCCCATGTCCAGCATGCGGTCGGCTTCGTCCAGCACCAGCATCTCGATGCAGGACAGGTCGACCTTGCCGTTTTCCAGATGATCGATCAGGCGGCCCGGCGTCGCGACGATCAGATCGGCGCGGCGGCGCAACATCTCGATCTGGGCGCGGTAGGGCATGCCGCCCAGCACGGTGCCGGTCTGGATACGACCGAATTTCGACAGAAGGCGAACCTGCTCCAGCACCTGGCTGGCCAGTTCACGCGTCGGCGTCAGCACCAGGACGCGCGGGCCCCAGGAACCGGCCTGACGCTCCGACGCGGCAATGCGGGCCAGAGCCGGCAGCACGAATGCGGCGGTCTTGCCGGTGCCGGTGTTGGCGGAGGCCACGACATCCTGGCCCTCCAGCGCGGCGGGAATGGCCTGCGCCTGGATCGGGGTCGGGTTGATATAGCCCAGCTCGGCCACGGCCTGCATCAGGGAAGCGGGAAGAGCGAGATCGGAAAAGGTAATGGTCAAGGAACGTGCTTTCTTCGGACAAAGCCAAACGCTCCGCACCGCCGGCCCTTGACGGGTCCGGACGCGGTTGGAGCGCAAGGGATGCCAAACGTCGGGGTTATCCCGGCGCTGGCGGTTGCGCTTCGGAGCGGCTTCTGCTGGTTCGGAAAGCGAAGGGCGGCACCATCAGGGCGATGGGCAGCGACACGACCCGACTCTCATCATTCGGGGCGTATCTTATTGGTGGCATGGGTGGCCACCGGGGGCCCCACAGCCACTCGGTTACGGAACGGACCATGACGGAAACCATGCTGTTGCACCAGCGAAATCCGTCCAGCCCCATCACAAGGCTGGGCAGCGCGCGGCGCAGGGCGAGTGCAAAAGCAGAAACATTGCACGAGCCAAACTTTCCCCGCTTGAGCGGAGACGCAAAGCATCGTAAGTTACATTTAACTTTTTACTTGACATTCCCAGGAGGTTGCATGTTTGCAACGAAATTGATCCCCGTCGCAGCGTGCGCGCTACTGCTGGCTGGCCCAGTACATGCCGCATCCAGCTGGCAGGAAGCCAACAAGGCTTCTGTGGCGTTGATGGTGGAAGGCAAGTTGCAGCCGGCCTTCGACTTGGCGTGGCAGGCCGCAGAACTGTATGAGAAGGCCCCCAACTACAAGCCCAGCAATCATGAGCGTCTGCTGCTGAACGCGGCCGACATCTTCCTGCAGATCCAGAATCCGGCCAAGACACCGGAAATGCTGCAAAAGGCGCTGACAGCCATTGGCCGGCATGTGCCCGAGGGGGCGCCGGAAACCATCGCGCTGAATGAGCAACTGGCCAAGTCCTATCTGGCCCTGGGCGACAAGGCGAAGGCCAAGCTGATCTATGAGCGGGTGGCCACGCTTTATGAAAAGAACTATGGCGCCGATAGCGTAGGCAGCGTGAATGCGCAGCTGGAACTGG
This sequence comes from alpha proteobacterium AAP38, assembly GCA_001296005.1. Classification (GTDB taxonomy): domain Bacteria; phylum Pseudomonadota; class Alphaproteobacteria; order Azospirillales; family Azospirillaceae; genus Niveispirillum. The sequence continues at coordinate 20,904 of LJHR01000035.1, forward strand.
TCCGCACCGCCAAGGCCGCCCGCGATGCGGCCACGGCCCAGCGCTATCTGGATCGGATCGACGGCCTGACCAAGAGCCTGCCTGCCGATCATCCGATCCGCCTGCAGGTGGAATTTGAACAGGCCATGGGCGCCATTGATGCCGGTCGCGACAGCGCCGCCGGCGCGCAGCTTCGTTCCATCGTGAGGCAGGCGCGGGCGTCGGAGAATGTGGCGATGCGCAGCCTGGCCCGCGATGCCTATGGCATGCTGGCCTTCATTGCGCAGCGTGAGGGCGATCCGCAGACCGAGGACCGCATGGTGGAGGCCACGCGCGGCCTGCCGCAGCATGCCGGCGGTCCGCAGCCCCTGTTCCGCTCCATCCCGGAAAGCATCGAGAGCGGGCTGACCGGGTCCGCCACCATGGAGCTGCGCGTATCCACCGCCGACGGCAAGGTCAAGGAAGTCCGCGTTCTGGAAAGCTCCGGCGATCCGAAATATGTATCCGTTATGACCAAGTCCATCCTGAACTGGCGCTTCCAGCCCACCGCGACCGAAGGGTCAGCCGGATCGCTGGTCACCGTGCGGCAGAGCGTCAGCAACGCGGCAAGCTGACAGGTTAAAATACACCATACGATTGCATGCATTTGCAATCGTGCAATCTCCTGTATTGAATGACGCCCCCCGGAAAGATATCGTGCAGCCCGCGATATTTTCCGGGGGTTTCCATGCGTGTTGCCGTCTGGCTGTCTGTGCCCTGCTGCTATCATCCTTGCCGGCATCGGCCATGACGTGGCAGGAGGCGAACAAGGCCTCCGTGGCGATGATGAATGAAGGCAAGCTGAACGAGGCCTTCGATCTGGCCTGGCAGGCAGCAGAACTCTACGAGCAGTCACCCACCTATAAGGCGGCCAGCCATGAGCGACTGCTGCTGAACGCCATCGATATTTTCCTGCGTACGGCCAAGGACCGGGCCGCCCCCAGCACGATCCGCAAAGCCATCGTGGCCCTGAAACGCCATGTCGGCCCGGAGGATGGAACCCTGATCGCGGTGCATGAGCAATTGTCACTGGCGCTGATCCGTGCCGGGGATTTTGAGGCGGCGCGCGATGCACAGGATCAGGTCATCAACCTGTATGCCAAGAATTTCGGCGCGGAATCGGTGGGACATGTCAACGCCCTGTTGACCCAGGCGCGGCAGTTGAAGGGCGCCATGGACATCGTTGATGTCCGCAAGTACCTGGACCGCGCCTCCGCCGTGGTCCAGGCTGTGCCGGCCAATCATGTCGTCCGCCTGATGGTGGATTATGAACATGCCCTGCTGACCATGGAAACCGGTCGCAAGGATGAGGCCGAGGCCATGTTCATCTCCGTCGCGGACCGGGGTGTCGGGCAGGATGATGCGGCGGTGAAGGCGGTTCTGCGTCCCACCTATGGCATGCTGGCCTATATCGCCTTCAAGCGCGGGGACAGCGTGACGGAGGACAAGTGGGTCGAGGCGACGCGCGGATTGCCGGTACCGGAGGGTGAGGTGAAACCGCTGTTCCGGGAGGTGCCGGACACACCGGACAACCGCATCTCCGTATCGGGGCAGGTGACCATCGAATTCATGGTGTCCACCGCCGATGGTCGGGTGAAGGAAACCAAGATTCTGGAGAAATCCGGCAACCCGCAATATGCGACATCGGTTGATAAGGCCGTTCGCACATGGCGTTACCAGCCGACGGTGCCGGTAGGCGATCCCGGCACCCTGATCCGTCAGAAGCAGACCTTCGGTTATCAGTATGAAAACGAAGAGGCAGAGGTCGGGTCACGGTTCAAGCGGCGGAACTGATGCGTGAAGGCCGGGGCATCCAGACGGACGCCCCGGCGATTGCGGTCAATCCGCCGCATCCCCAACGGGCAGCACCGGCGCCACGCCCCAGATTTCGCTGGCATATTCCATGATGGTCCGATCGGAAGAGAACCAGCCCATACCGGCGGTATTCAAAATGGCCTTGGCCGTCCATTCCGCCTTATCCCGGTAGAGCGCGCGGGCGGCACTGTGGGCGTTGCGGTAATCCTCGAAATCGGCGGTGACCAGGAAATGGTCGCCGTACAGCAATGCATCGACGATGGGGCGGAAACGTCCAGGGTCATCGGGGCTGAAAGCACCATTGCCGATCATGTCCAGCGCACGCTTTAAATGCGGGTTTGCACCCACGACGGCACGCGGGTCAAAGCCGCCACCCGACCGCAGATCCTGCACCTCCTGCGCGGTCAGGCCGAAAATGAAGATGTTGTCGGCGCCGACATGGTCGCGGATCTCGACATTGGCCCCGTCCAGGGTGCCGATGGTCAGGGCACCGTTCAGGGCCAGCTTCATATTGCCGGTGCCCGACGCCTCCATCCCCGCCGTTGAAATCTGTTCCGACAGGTCGGCGGCGGGCATGATGATTTCCGCCTGGCTGACATTGTAATTGGGCAGCATCACCAGTTTCAGCCGCCCGCGCACCAGCGGGTCATTATTCACCACCTTGGCAATGTCATTCGCCAGTTTGATGATCAGCTTGGCCTGGTGATAGGCGGGTGCTGCCTTGCCGGCCAGGATCTTGGTGACGGGGGTAAAGTCCCGGTTGGGATTGTCCCGGATATCATTATAGAGCGCCACCGTCTGCAACAGGTTCAGCAACTGCCGCTTATATTCATGGATACGCTTCACCTGCACATCGAACAGACTGTCGACATCGACATCGATGCGCAGGTGGCGAGCGATATAGGCGGCCAGCCGCTTCTTGTTCTGGCGTTTGGCCCGGCGGAATTCCTCCTGGAACACCTCGTCCCCTGCCCTGTCCTTCAAGGCTGCCAACTGCCCCAGATCGGTGATCCAGCCATCGCCGATGCGGCTGCTGATCAGGCGGGACAGGGCCGGGTTGGCCTGATGCAGCCAGCGGCGCGGGGTGATGCCGTTGGTCTTGTTGGTGATGCGTTCGGGGAACAGGCGGTGATAGTCGGCGAAAACCGTCTGCTTCATCAGGTCGGTATGCAGGGCAGAAACCCCGTTCACCTTGTGGCTGCCCAGAAAGGCCAGCCCGCCCATGCGCACCCGCCGCCCGCCATTCTCATCAATCAGGGACAGACGGCGGATCGTATCGATATCGCAACGAGACCAAACCCCTTGCAGGAACTTGGCGTTGATATCGTAGATGATCTGCATATGCCGGGGCAGCACATGTTCCATCATGCCCACGGGCCAGCTTTCCAGCGCCTCGGGCAGCAAGGTGTGGTTGGTATAGCTGAAGGTACGGCGGGTGATGTCCCAGGCCTTGTCCCAATCCAGCCCATGAATATCGATCAGGATACGCATCAGTTCGGCGATACCGATGGCCGGATGTGTGTCATTCAACTGAATGGCCGCCTTTTCCGGCAGCGCATCGAAATCCTTATGATGCTGCATATAGCGGCGCAGGATGTCCTGGATGGACGCGCTGGTGAAGAAATATTCCTGCTTGAACCGCAGTTCGCGCCCCACTTCCGTCGCGTCATTGGGATAGAGCACGCGTGACAGGTTCTCCGACAGGACCTTGCCTTCCACAGCCTTCAGATAGTCGCCATCATTGAAATGGTGGAAGTTGAAATCACTGGTGGCGCGGGCGGACCAAAGGCGTAAAGTATTGATCGTTTCGCCACCGTAACCGACGACGGGCGTGTCAAACGCCATGGCATGGACGGTTTCGGTATCGACCCAGCGGCGGCGTTCCACCCCGGCCCCATCGATATAGGTTTCGACCCGGCCATGGAAATGGATCGGGTACAGCACCTCCGGCCGCGCAAACTCCCACGGGTTGCCGAAACGCAGCCAATTGTCCGGGAACTCCACCTGAAAGCCCTGATCGAAGCGCTGTTCGAACAGACCATATTCATAGCGGATGCCATAGCCATAGGCCGGCAGATGCTGCGTCGCCATGCTGTCCAGGAAACAGGCGGCCAACCGGCCCAGGCCGCCATTGCCCAGTGCCGGGTCGGGTTCGGCATCCAGCACTTCTTCCAGGCGCAGGCCCAGACGGTCAACCGCCTCCCGGCAGACCTCCGTCAGGCCCAGATTGTCCAGATTGTTGGACAGAAGCCGGCCAATCAGGAATTCCATTGAGAAGTAATAGATGCGCTTGGCATCAGCGGCATAAACCCCGCGCGTCGTGTCCATCCAGCGATCGACGACACGGTCACGCACCGACAAAGCGCCGGAGGTGAACCAGTCGCGGCGCGTCGCCGTCTTGGCATCCTTGCCCACCGAATAGACCAGCCATTCCAGGAAAGAGCGCTTCAGCGCGTCGACATCTTCGGCCTTGCGGCCAATTTCGCGGGAACGGTAACGGGCATCCATGGTGAGCAGGCTTTCAACAACGGTAATGACAGAAAGATGTCACCATTCCGCCTTGCCGCCGACCGGTTGGCAATGGGAAAAAGCGGGGGCCGCCCCGCACGCCATTAGCCTTGTCAAACTGTTACAGGCTTGACCTTTCCCGCCCGCCACCGCATTTCGAGGATGATGAGTTCCCCACCCCCTCCTTCACCCCGGCGTTCCCGACAGAAGACGGAACCGCCCGTCATCCTGATGGGCCCCTTGCTGCGCGCCCGCGGCGCCCAGGGGGCCACGGGGTCGGGGCAGCGCTGGCGTGTGTCCGCGGTTTTCCTGCTGGCCGGTGATGCCGAACCACCCGATCTGCGGGTGGAGGGTGTGGGTCTGGCGGTACCCCCGCGCTTCCTGCATGAATGGAAGGATATGCCGCCCGTGGGGCCGGTGGGTGTTCCCTGCCCGCCCGGCACGTTGCGCCTGTGGCGGTATGATTTTGCGGTACCGCGCGGGCTGCAGGATGGCCGCGCTACCTATGGCTTTGCAGACGATGAGCGGCGGTGGATGCTGTCCGTGCCCGGCACCGCCATCGCGCCGCGCATCGGCTTTGTCAGCTGCGGCGGCTGTGAGGATGAGGACAGTATTGAGGCCGCCGGATTGCGGCGCAACGCCCTGTGGGCACGTCTGCTGGGCCGGCATCGGTCCAACCCCATACATCTTTTGCTGATGGGTGGCGATCAGGTCTATGCCGATGGCCTTTGGGAACGGGTGCCGGCCCTGCGCAGCCTGTCGGAAGCCAAGCTGATGAAGCGGCTCGGCCTGTCAGCCGGCCCCGATCTGACCGCACAGTTGAATGCCTGGTATCTGGCCACCTACCTGCATGCCTGGACCCAGGCCGAGCCGGCAGCCCTGCAAAGCGGTGTCGCATCGCTGTGCATGTGGGACGACCATGACATTATCGATGGCTGGGGCTCGCACCCGCCGGAACTGCTGGACAGCCCCGCCTATAGAGCGATTTATGAGGCAGCCCGCCGCGCCTTCCGCCTGTTCCAGATCGGCATGGGCGATGATGATCCCGCCGACACACTGCTGGCCGATGGTCCGCCCTCTTTCAGCCAGGCCCTGATGCTGAACGGTGTCGGTGTGCTGGCCCCCGATCTGCGCAGTGAGCGGACGGAGGATCGGGTTATGTCGCCACAGACGCTGGCCGCCCTGCCGGAATGGCTGGATCGGTTTGCGTCCTGCCGCCACCTGCTGCTGATGTCGTCGGTACCGCTGATCTTCCCCAGCTTCGGGCTGGCCGAACGGTTCTTGAACCTGCTGCCGGGGCGGCAGGCGATGGAGGATGATCTGCGCGATCAGTGGCGCAGCCCCGCGCATCGCGAGGAATGGCTGCGGGTGCTGCGCATGCTTACCGACTTCGCCCGGCGCAGCGGCGTGCGCGTCACCATCCTGTCGGGGGAGGTGCATCTGGCGGCCCATGGCATGCTGGCCAGCCCCGGCCTGCGCATCCGGCAGTTTGTCAGCTCTGGCATCGTGCATCCACCGCCAGAAGGGTTCGGTGTCAGCGTCATGGAACGGCTGGCCGGGCGACGGGAAAGCCTGTTCGACCGGCTGGCCCTGTCCATGGAGCCCATGGATGCGGATGGAAGCCGCCTGTTGGCCAAGCGCAATTACCTGACCCTGACGGGCCAGGACAATGGCGACCTTCTGGCCGAATGGCATATTGAGGGCCGTGACGATCCCTGGACCGTCACCGTCGCCTGATCACGCCTTGACGACCAGCGCAATCCAGCCGGGAACCGGCTGTCCCCGGTCGATACGGGTGCTGTGATGGGCCAGATGCGTCAGGGTCAGGCCGGCTGTCGCCACCGCATCCTCTATATGTGTCTCTCCATGGGCAAAGCGCCGGCCTTCATGCAGCTGGAACCCCGGCCCATCGCTGCGTTCGCAGGTGAAGGCGAAGCGGCCACCGGAAACCAGTGTTGTGGCAGCGGCTTCCATCACCGGCGCCAGATCACCGATATAGACAAGCACATCCGCCGCCAGAACCAGATCGAACGCCCCTGGCCGCTCCGCCATGGACCCCACCAGGTCCCCTACCCATAGCGCATCATAGACATCCCGCGTGCGCGCCTTGTCCACCATGCGCGGTGACAGGTCGAACCCCGCCAGATACGAGGCCATGTCCCGAACCGCAACGCCGGCCAGACCGGTGCCGCAGCCCGCATCCAGAATGCGCAAGCCCGTTAAGCCCCCATGCTCCAGCAGCAACTGCCGCAGGGCCTGCGGCGCATCGTACCGTAACTTGCCCACAAGCTCGCGGTCGAACCGGTCGGCATAGGTATCGAACAGCGCGCGGACGAAGGCCGGCGGCAGGCTGGTCTGCGCCCCGGCCCCGGCCAACCCGGCAAGCAGCGGGGTGGCGCCGGCGGGGTCGGCCTCATCCATGTCCAGTGCGTCCTGCCAGGCCTTGGCCGCCTTCTCCGGCTCCCCCAGATGCAGCCAGGCCTTGCCCAGCGCCACCCAGCCGAACGGCTGTGCCGGATCTGCGGGATGGGCTTGACGCAGGGCGGCGTCCAGCATCTCCACGGCAGCCAACGCCTCATCGGCATCGGTCAGGATGGCGGCGGTCGCGGTCGTGATGTCCAGATCACCCTTGGCCAGAAAGCGCGCCTCGCGCGCATGGTCAAGGGCGGCTTCCCGCTCACCCCCATCCAGCAGCAGGCGGGCCATCCGCACCTGTCCCACGGCATCGTCGGGGCGGCGGGTCAGCAGGTCGCGGCATTGGGATAACGCCTCTTCCCCCCGGCCCGCCATCATCAGGGCGGTGACCAGGGCACGGCGCCAGGGAATGTGGCCCGGATCAGCAGCCACCGCAGCTGAGAGGGCGTCCGCCGCCTCCGCCGCCTGCCCGTCCTCCAGCAAAAGCTCCCCCAACAGGCCGACCGCCTCACGACCGCCATCCTGCCGCAGCAGCGCAATGGCGCCGGGGCGGTCCTGGGCATGCAGCAATTCATAGGCGCGGGCGACGGTATCCGACATGGCGAATCCTGGGACGGGCAAGGCGAGATGAAACCTGTTCACCCGCCCTATAGCATGAGTGTTGTTCCATGAGAGACGGCTTCCGGAGGCGTTAGAGGCCCAATTTTCTTTGATCTGTGACAAAGACGCATCAATCAGGACGATTCTTGGTTGACCCAATGCGTCAATTCTGGGATTGGTATGCGGTCGGCGCATGAAGCCGGTGACTTTGAGGGAGCGACCACCGCATTCCAGTAACGGTGGTCTGATTGCAGGGCCCGCACGCAAGCGGGATTAACCGGCGGGGTAACCCGTCATGGATGACCGGAACCAGAGGGGACGATTGAGATGACGATGCGCCAATCCCGCGTTGCCACCCGCTCCCGCCCGGACTCCCGCCTGCTCCTCGCCTTTACTTTCCTGATCGCTCTGATGATCCTGGCCATTCCGGCCCGCGCCGGTTGCCTGGACCACATCGTCGATGCGGAAAAGGAATTCAATATCCCCAAGGGTATCCTGCTGGCCGTTTCGCTGGTTGAAAGCGGCGGTGGCGGCACGCCCAGCCCATTCATCATGAATGTGCGTGGCCGTGTGATGTTCCCGCGGTCGGAGGCGGAGGCCGCCACCTATCTGCGCGACAATCAGGGTAACCTGCGCGGCAATGTCTATGCCGGCTGCATGCAGCTTTCGCTGGCCCATCACAAGCAGGCCTTCCGCCCGGTCGAAAAGATCGTGAACCCGGAAGCCAATGTGCGCTACGCCGCCAAGTATCTGGTTAGCCTGCGCCGTGAAACCGGCAGCTGGGCTGCCGCCGTCACCCGCTATAACGGGTCGTCGGGCGTCAAGGCTGCTTCCTACCAGTGCAAGATCAAGAATCAGCTGGTCAGCCTGGGTGCCCAGGGCAGCGCTGAACTGATCAGCACCACCGGCAAGTGCGACGTCAGCGATCCGCCGGCGGTGGGTCCGCGTACCCGCAGGGCGTTTGAAAAGCACGACGAGAACACGCCCGTCGGCTGATCCCCCGGAACGACGCGTCCGCACGCCTTTGAATCTTTAAAATAAAATCAACACGGCTGCCCATGTCAGCCATGTGAACGATTGGCTGGTCTCTGGCCCTGGTTTAGCGCACCCATGATGTTCTGCCATCACGGTCGCTGAAACCGCCTGTCCATGCCGCGTCTTTCCACATTGCCGCCTGTCGCCCGCGCCATCCTGGCGATGATTGCCGCTGTGACCCTGTTCAGCGCCATGAATGCCAGCATCAAATGGCTGGGTGGTCGCTATCCGGTCAGCCAGATCATCTTCTTTCGTGCGCTGTTCGCCATGGTGGTTCTGCTGCCGCTGATCTGGCGCGCGGGTGGGCTGATGTCGCTGCGGACGAAAAGGCCGCTGGGCCATCTGGCACGCAGTGTCATCGGCGTCATTTCCATGACCTGCGGCTTCACCGCCATCACTTATCTGCCGCTTGCCAATGCCTCGGCCCTGGCCTTTACGGCCCCTCTCTGGACCACGACATTGGGTGTTCTGGTGTTGGGGGAGAAGGTGCGGTGGCGACGGGCGCTGGCGCTGATCGTCGGTTTTTCCGGCGTGCTGATCATGGTCCGGCCTGACGCCGCCCTGATTGAGGGCATCATGACCGGCGGCACGCAGGCGATCGGCAGCCTGTTCGGCCTCACCTCCTCCTTCTTGGCGGCCTGCGCCATGATTTCGGTGCGGCGGCTGTCGGCAACGGAGCCAAGTACCAGCATCGTGTTCTATTTCATGGCCACCGGCATCATTGTGGCCGGCATCGCCATGTCGCGGGAGTTCGTGATGCCGACACCGCGTGATGCCGCCATGCTGGCCCTGCTGGGCATTATCGGCGGGCTGGCCCAGGTGCTGCTGACCACCGCCTATCGCGGGGCGCCCGTGGCGGTGATCGCGCCGTTCGATTACACTGCCATGCTGTGGGCAACCGGCTATGGCTTCCTGATCTGGGGTGAGGTTCCGCACCCGGCGGTGGCGGTTGGGGCCTTGATCGTGATCGCCAGCGGCGTCTACATCACGGTTCGCGAAACCCGCCTGGGCGTGACCAATCCCGTCAAGGCACAGACGATCACGAAGAACGCCTGAGATGAATTACCGCCACGCCTTCCATGCCGGCAACGCCGCCGATGTGATGAAGCATGCCGTCCTCGCCTGGGTGCTGGACCGGCTGCGGACCAAGGATGCGCCTTTCTTCGTGCTGGATACCCATGCCGGTATCGGTCGTTACGACCTGGATGACCAGGCCGCGACCCGCACCGGCGAGGCGCTGCGCGGTATCCGCCGTGTATTGGCCGATGGCGGTGCCAATCGGTTGCCTGAGGCGGCGAAACCCTATCTCGAGCTGCTGAACCGGCTGAATGACGGTGTGTCACCGATCCGCACCTATCCGGGTTCCCCCCTGATCACCCGCATGATGATGCGCGAACAGGACCGGCTGCTGCTGGCCGAACTGCATGCCGAGGATGTGCAGACGCTGCGGAACCTGTTCCGGGGTGACGCGCAGGTGGCGGTGCATCACATGGATGGGTGGCTGTCGCTGAAGGCGCACCTGCCGCCTAAGGAACGGCGCGGTCTGGTCGTCATCGACCCGCCATTCGAGGCACCGGACGAGTATGAGCGGATGGTGGCGGCCCTGGCTCTGGCACATCGCCGCTGGGCCACGGGACAATATCTGCTCTGGTACCCGGTGAAGGACCGGGCCGCCGTCTGGAAGTTGCATCAGATGCTGGAAGATACCGGCATTCCCAAGATGCTGGCCGCCGAACTTTGCTGGTCCGACGATGACCGGTCCGGCCGCCTGAACGGCTCTGGCCTGATCCTGGTGAACCCGCCCTGGAAGACGCAAGAGGCCCTGTCCGAATTGCTGCCCGCACTTGGCACGGCGCTGGCGGCGGGCACCGGTCCTACCGGTTGCCATTGGATCCGGGACGAGAGCGGAAAAACGGCGTGAGTGCCGGTTCACTCTCTTCATCTTTTGGTCATTGATCGCGTCTTGCAGGCGCCCGCGGCATCGGTCACAGTGCGGAAGCGTTTACCGCACCCGATGGTATGAAGCCTTTTGGACAGGTCGGGTGACGGCGTTCTTGTGTGACGGGGGAGAGATGGGAATGGTGCAGACGCCGCGACGGCCCTTCATGGCGGAAATCCAGATGGCCAAGAGGGCGCCAAACCGTGGCGGTGAGGTGGCAGCCGCAGGCCCCGCCCTTCCCCCGCCCCCGCCGGCACCCGTCCATGTCGAAATGGACAATAGCGAGGTGATGGCGGCCATCGGCGCCCTGGGCGCCAAGCTGGACCGGTTCCTGACTGTCGATCATACCCAGATCGAAAAGATTCAGATCGAAATCTCCGATATCGCAGGCCGCATCAAGGCCACGAAGGTGGAGATGGCGGCGCTGCGTCACCCGCTGTCCAACCAGGATACGTTCATGGAGGCCAGCGAACAGCTGTCCGCCGTGGTGCGCTCCACGGAAACCGCAACGAACAGCATCATCTCCGCCGCCGAAGAGATTGAGGATATCGTCAACGAGGTGCGGTCGCAGTTGCCCGAGGGCTATCAGAACAGCCGCCTGAAGGATCTGAATGACGTCACCCTGCGCATCTTCGAAGCCTGTAACTTCCAGGATCTAACGGGCCAGCGCATCACCAAGGTGGTGCAGGCCCTGGCCTTCATCGAAGAACGTATCGATGGCATGATGTCGGTCTGGAACAGCAAGGAATTCGAGGCCCTGCCCCTGCCGCCGAACATCTCCAAGCACGATGACGGTCTGGCCCTGCATGGTCCGCAGGAAAATACGAAGGCCAGCATCTCGCAGGCCGATATCGACGCCCTGTTCGATTAAGGCAAGGCACGAGGGGCGGCACTACGCCGCCTCTTCACGCCACGGCGCGCCGGACCATTTCCTCCAGGCGCGTGGTGCGCATGTAAAGACTATGGCTGCGTTCCAGCAGGGAGCGCAGGGCCGATGGCAGCAACAGATTGTCCGGCCCCGACGGGTCGGCACAAACGGCCCCGCCTGACAGGGCATAATCATCGCCCACCGCCTGTGCCGGGGTTATTTCGCCCGCATGCACCGCCTTCTGCGCCAGCATCCAGGCCATGACCTGGGTCAGGCGGCTGGTCACCCGCATGCTTTCATAGGATACCTGAAGACGGACGGTTGGCGGCAGACCGCGCTGGTCTGCTGCCTCCTGATAAGCGACATAGTTCCGCGCCTCGACCAGAAGAGACATGGTCTCGTCGTAAGCGCGGTTAAAGAAGGCTGTCGGTCCGTTCACCCGCGGCTCCTTCCAGGCCTTCCGCTCACGGGACCGGCCTTTGTCGTTTCTTCAGTGTGGGGCCATCCATCCCGGCTGACAATTGCGGCGAAAGTAGGTGCCGGGGCCTTTTCCGCGCCTTTCCGGCATGTGACCAATTTTTTTGAATATGGCCCCTTGAAGGGGGGCTGGACGTTTCTTAAGTCTTGCAGTGTGAGGACGGCGCCCGTGACCGGGGTCGGAAATCTTCACTAAACCAAGGGGTTGGCCGATGTCGGGAACCCCGCACCTTAAACGTATCGCTCTTGGAGGATACCTATGCGTAGCTATGATCTGTCGCCGCTGTTCCGTTCCACCGTCGGTTTCGACCGTGTGACGCGCCTGCTGGAAAGCGCGCTGAACGGCGAGGATAACAGCCAGAACGCCTACCCCCCGTACAATATCGAAAAGCTGGGCGACGATAATTACCGCATCACGATGGCGGTTGCCGGTTTCGGCCTGGGTGATCTGGAGATCACCGCCCACCCCAACCTGCTGATCGTGCAGGGCAAGGCCAAGGAGCAGCAGGCTGGCACCTTCCTGCATCGCGGCATCGCCGGCCGCGCCTTTGAACGCCGTTTCCAGTTGGCCGACCATATCCGCGTGAACAATGCCGCGCTGGAAAACGGCCTGCTGCATATCGAGCTGGTGCGTGAGGTGCCGGAGGCCATGAAGCCCCGTACCATTCAGATTAGCAATCTGACGCCCGCCGCCCTGCCGGCGACCACGACGGCGGTTGCGGCCTGATATCAGGGCTGACAGCAGTACCAAATAAAAAGAGGGCCGCTACGTTGGCGGCCCTCTATTTTTTACCCGTTTCCCTGAAGCCCCACCCGTTCAACTCTGCCGAACGAGCAAGGCGACCCTATGTGCGCGGGGCGGCCCGGTCAACAGGGCTTGTCGGCATGACAACGATAACCGTAAAGAAATCGTCATCATTGTTGCCGAATTAACGCACCCCTTGTCCTATCCTTTCGCATAGCCAGCGGATTTCAGCGCGTCGCCGATCTCCCCCAGAATGGCGGGATCATCGATGGTGGCCGGCATCCTCCAGGTCTCGCTGTCGGCGATCTTCTGCATGGTGCCACGCAGGATCTTGCCCGACCGCGTCTTGGGCAACCGCTCCACCACCAGGGCCTGTTTGAAGGCGGCGACGGGGCCGATTTCGTCGCGGACCTTCTTCACCACTTCCTTGATGATGTCGGCATGGGGCCGGTCCACACCACGCTTCAACACGACAAAGCCCAGCGGCAATTGGCCTTTCAGGTCGTCGGCCACGCCGATCACGGCGCATTCCGCCACGTCCGGATGGCCGGACAGCACCTCCTCCATCGCTCCTGTCGAGAGGCGATGGCCCGCGACATTGATGATGTCATCGGTGCGGGCCATGACATAGATATAGCCATCCTCATCGATGAAGCCGGCATCCGACGTCTGGTAATAGCCGGGAAAGTCGGCCAGATAGCTTTTGAAGAAGCGGTCACGCGCATTCCACAGGGTCGGCAGTGTGCCCGGCGGCAGGGGCAGTTTGGCCACGATGGCGCCGATATCGCCCCGCTTCACCTCCGTCCCGTCCGGTGCCAGCACACGGATGTCCCAGCCGGGTAGCGGGACAGCGGTGCTGCCATATTTCACCTTCATCAGGTCGATACCCAACGGATTGCCCGCCACCGGCCAGCCGGTTTCCGTCTGCCACCAATGATCGATGACCGGCACCTTCAGATGGGTTTCGGCCCAGTTCAGCGTATCGGGATCAGAACGCTCACCAGCCAGGAACAGAGCGCGCAGGCAGGACATGTCATACTGGCCCAGCAGCTCGCCGTTCGGGTCCTCCCGCTTGATGGCACGGAACGCGGTAGGGGCCGTGAACTGCACCGCCACCTTATGCTCCGATATCACCCGCCAGAAGGCGCCAGCATCGGGCGTGGCGACGGGCTTTCCTTCGTAAACCAGTGTGGTGCAGCCATGCAGCAGCGGGCCATAGACGATATAGCTGTGCCCGACGACCCAGCCCACATCACTGGCGGCCCAGAATACCTCCCCCGGCTTCACGCCATAGAAATGCTCCATGGTCCATTTCAGGGCGACGGCATAACCGCCAGTATCCCTCACCACCCCCTTGGGCTGCCCCGTCGTGCCGGAGGTGTAGAGCACATAAAGCGGGTCCGTGGCCTCCACCGCCACACAGGCCGCCGGCTCGGCAGTGGCGGCAGACTCATCCCAATTGATGTCACGTCCGGGGATCAGGCTGGCCAGTGCCTGCGGACGCTGGAAGATCACGCAATGGTCGGGCTTGTGGCTGGCCTGGTCGATGGCGGCGTCCAGCATGGGCTTGTAGGCGAGGACCTTCGCCCCCTCGATCCCACAGGAGGCAGACAGGATGGCCTTGGGCGTGGCATCATTGATGCGCGTCGCCAGTTCGTGCGGGGCAAAGCCGCCAAACACCACCGAATGCACCGCCCCGATGCGGGCGCAGGCCAGCATGCCCACCACCGCCTCCGGGATCATGGGCATATAGATGATGACGCGGTCACCCTTGCCCACGCCCAGGCCACGCAGCACGCCGGCAAAGCGCGCGACCTTGTCCAGCAGTTGGGCATAGGTCAGGGTCTGCTTCACACCCGTTACAGGGCTGTCATAGATCAGGGCGGCCTGTTCCGCCCGCCCGCCCGCCACATGCCGGTCCAGGGCATTATGGCAGATATTCAGCCGACCGCCGCGATACCAGCGGTAGAAGGGCTTGTCGCTGTCATCCAGGATGGTGGTTGGGAAGACATCCCAATCGATGGCCCGCGCAGCATCCGCCCAGAAACCTGTCGGGTCCGACAGGGACCGTTCATGCATGGCCTGATATCGACCGGACATTTTGTAGCCTCCCCATATTTTTCCGCTTGGGGTAGTGATCCCTGGTAGTCTATTCCCATCCGCTTATGGATCGACCTGTACGATTGGGATAGAAAAACCGGAGATCACGACGCCGCATTCTGTGCCTAGAATCACCGGAACGTATGTGTGGATTCATCCCCGACCTTGGTCTGCGACATTCGTTCCATTCATTGCCTGACCGGAAATACTGCCCCCAATGATCGTCGACAGCCGCCACATCATGTTTTCCCCGGAAGCCATCCGGGAAGCCGTGAAAACCTATCGCGAACTGTTTCCAACCAAGCAGCCGCCGGGACTGCTGGGTCCTATCGTCATCCGGGGGGCTGATCCGCTGATACTCGGCGTCAAGGTACAGGCCATGGGGTCCAGTACCTATCGCGAAGTGGAAATGGATGAAAACGAGATCGCGGCCATGCTGATCGTGTTCTGCCGCAAGATCAAAATCCCCCTGCCCCGCACCGCCAACAAATCATTTGAGGTGGATGGGGAGAATATTGCCCTGGTTGTCTCCAAGGCCATGATGATGCAGCGGCCCACGGGCGCCTGATGTCTTAGCGATCCGCCTGCCGGTTCACGATGGCTGTGACCGGGGCCAGAACAATCCCACGGTCGCGCAGGCTGGCGGACCATGCCGACAGGCGTTCCAGGCTGACGGGGTTTGTCACTTCCACAAATCCCACAGCAACGCCATTGGCCTGCGCCAACCGCTCCAGCTGCGCCAGTTGCGCGTCGATGCCGATGCTGGACGGGATGCGGTCTATCTGCAAATCACTGATGGCGCGGGGCAGCGACAGTTCCTTGGCGACAGAGGCCGCCTTGCTGCCCGACACCTGCCATAGGTCAAGGTAGACCAGACCCCGGCGCTGCACCTGCAACAGCACGCCGCGCAGGCTCTCCCGCTGGGTCAGGAAATCAGTGCCACTATCGGTCTTCGAGGTCACCCCGACATAGCCGGTAAAGGCCGCCAGACTGGCCTCCAGACGCCGCGCATTCTCCTCGTCCGACAGGTTGGACAGAAGCGTGTTGGGGCCCGGATCATTGGCGGGATAGCCCAGCGGCTGCATCGGTACCGATAGCAACACTTCGTGCCCCTTGCCCCGCGCCTCATCCACCTGCGCCTGCAAATTCTCCCCCGATGGGGTGAAGGCGAAGGTGACGGCACCCGGTAGCCGGTCGATGGCCTCATGGGTGGCCGCCGCTGCCTGTCCCAGGCCCGTCACGACGATGGCAATGCGTGGGCGCTTGTCATCCTGGGGGAAAGGACGCGCGTAATATTGCCAGGGCGTGGTGCCATCCGCCGCCATGCGGGGCACCCGGCCCACGCGCAGCCGTTCCAGCAACTGATCATTGCGCGACGGTTGCAGGGTGACCGGCATGTCCACCGGGTCCAGCGGCACATCTTCCGCCGGCGCAGCCTCCGCCGCATCGGCAAAACGCGGGCTGCCATCCGGCAGCACAACCGGGACCGACCGTCCCAGGCCGCGCGCCGCCTCCAGCCGCTCCATCGTATGCGGGGCCTCAATCGCCAGCCAGCCGGCGGTGCCGGCCAGCGCCAGAACCAGGACCATTGCGGCGACAGCCGGCGGCGATGGCTTCGGCAACTTGCGCGCCGCCTTTACCGGCGCGTCACCGCCTTCATCGTCCGCTGCCCCGCCGTCATCCGCCATGAAGGACAGATCCTGGTCATCACCGCCCTTGGCCTTCTTACCTTTGCGGCCAAAGGACCAGCGTTTGCGATCCTTCTTGGCAGCGCGGTCATGCGTCTTGGCCGGCTTCTCCCGCTTGGCCCCCAGACGGGACGCCAACACGGCGGCACTTCCGCCGTCCACCGGGTCGGCTTCCTTTTTTTTCTTCCTGGCGAGCGGGAACAAGGCCACGGTTCAGATGCTTTGCGGGTTAATTGGTGTGCTTGGGCTGGTTGAACATCGACACCCCCCGCAGCAGATCGACGGCACGTGCCAGCTGATAATCCACGGGCGGCGCGTCGGCATTGTTATTGGCCGCGACGGGCGTGGCCGCAGGGGCCGGCGCTGCCGCAGACGGGGTGGCGGGCGGCTGCGCCGCCGCACCGGGTGCCGTCGCCGGTGCAGGCTTTGCCGCGCCCTGATCGGTGTTGCGCAGGGCGTTGGGCAGGTCGGCCTCCCGCCGGCGCTGACCGGCAGCGGCCAGTTCCTCGATCTTGGCGGGCTGAACCTCGATATCCGGGGTGATGCCCAACTGCTGGATCGATTTACCCGACGGGGTGTAATAGCGCGAGGTGGTCAGGCGCATGGCGCTCTGCTGCCCCTGCAACGGGATGATGGTCTGGACCGATCCCTTGCCGAAGCTCTGCGTGCCCATCACGATGGCGCGCTTATGGTCTTGCAGCGCACCGGCCACGATTTCCGAGGCAGAAGCCGATCCGCCATTGATCAGCACCACGACCGGCAAGCCGTCCGCTACGTCACCGGGCTTGGCCGTATACCGATCACCTTCCTTGCCGCCGCGCCCACGGGTGGACACGATCTCGCGCCCCTTGTCCAGGAATGTGTCGGATACCGAAACAGCCTGATCCAGCAGACCGCCAGGATTGTTGCGCAGGTCCAGCACATAGCCGATCAGCTTCGGCCCCAGCTGTTCCTTCAGCTTGGCCATGGCCTTGTCCAGGCCGGGCTGCGTCTGCTCGTTGAAGCTGGAGATGCGGATATAGCCGACATTATCCTCGGCCCGGAACCGCACAGACTGTACCTTGATGCTGGCGCGGGTCAGGCTCAGCTGGATCGGTTCGGCCACGCTGGCGCGGCGGATGGTCACCTTGATGTCGCTGCCCACGGGGCCACGCATCTTCTCCACCGCCTCGTTCAGGGACAGGCCGACAATCGGCTCGTCATTCAAATGGGTGATGAAATCACCGGGCTGCACACCGGCGCGGGCAGCGGGCGTGTCATCCATGGGGGAGATGACCTTGACGAAGCCATTCTCCGTCGTCACCTCGATGCCCAGGCCCCCGAACTCGCCCCGGGTCTGCACCCGCATATCGGCGAAATTCTTCTTGTTCAGGTAGGAGGAATGCGGATCGAGAGAGGTCAGCATGCCGTCGATGGCCGCCTCGATCAGCTGCTCGTCCGTCACCTCTTCCACATACTCGGACCGCACCCGCTCGAACACGTCGGCGAAAAGGTCCAGCTGCTTATAGGTTTCCGACTTCAGCGGCTCACGCGACAGGGCATCCGCCGTCACGCCAAGGGGAAGAGTGAAGGCCAGCAGGGCCGCGATGGCGGCAGTGGAGAAGAGCTTGCTCATGTTCAACCTTGTCCTTTGCCGTCGGAGGCTGCAAGGCCGCGCGCGGGGTTGACCGGCTGACCACCGCGCCGCAGCTCATAATACAATGTCGGGTCCCCATCCCCCGACAGAAGTCCTACCGGCTCCCCGCCCAGCACGCGCTGTCCAACCTGGGCATCAATACGGCCAAGGTTGGACAGAAGCGAATGATATCCGTTGGAATGTTCAAGGATCAAGAGAAGCCCGTAGCCCTTGAACGGTCCTGCGAACATCACGGCCCCGTCCGCCGGGGCCACGACAGGACCCCCGGCGCGACCGCTGTAGGTCAAGCCCCGGCTGGTGGCTCCCACATCGTCGGTCTGTCCATATCGCCGAACCACCTTGCCGCTGACGGGCGCCACCATGCCACCCAGGATTCCCGCCGATTGTGGCTCCTGCGGGGCACGCTTCAGGCCAGCAACCTTGTCACGGGCCCGCTGCTCCCGGTCGGCCTCAAGCTTGGCCTGACGTTGTCTGTCGGCCTCCGCCTTGCGGGCGGCGGCAACCTTGCGCTCCGCCTCGATCTTCTCGATCAGTTCCTTCAGGTCGCCGGCCTTGTCGGCTAAGGACGCCATCTGGGTCGCCAGCCGCGCCCGCTCGCTGTCCGTCGTCTTCGACAGTTCCTCGCGCTTGGCCACCAGCGTGGCCAGATCCTTCTGACGCAGGGTCAGGCTTTCGGCAGCGCGGGCGGCCTTGTCCTTCTGTTCGGCCAGTTGCCGGCGCAGATCGACCAGCCCTTGCAGTTCCTTGGCCAGCGCATCGGCACGGGTCTTCAGCTCCGGCACGGCAGAGCGCAGCAGCAGCGCGCTTTTCACGGTATCGCTGGGCGATTGCGGGGCGGCGATCATGGTATCCGGCGGCAGGCGCGACAGACGCTGCAACGCGCCCAGCAGATCGGCCAGGGCGGCACGGTCAGCCTCAATCTTCTCCAGCCGGGCCTTTTCTTCCGTGCCCAACTCACCCAACGCACCTTCCAGCCGGGCCAGTTCGTCGGCCTGGGTCCGCTGCTGATCCGCGGCCTCGATGGCGCGGGCGCGCAGGTCGGCCAGGTCCTTTTCCAGCTGTTCCGCCTTGGCGTCCAGCTCCGCCTTGGCCTTGTCCGCTTCCTTCAGATCGCGTTCAACCTGCTGCAACTGCTTGGTCGGATCGGGCTTCTTCTCCTGCGCCAGAACAGGTGCCGCCAGCAAGGCCGGCAGCAGCAAAAGCAGGGGGACAGGGGCAGAACGCAGGGACAAGAAAGCGGGTTCCCGAATCATTACAAGATTTAGGGTGAGGAATTAACGGCAAACCCTTGACTCGCATAGGTCGCTGCGTTCCTGCCCCCTTCTGTTGGGCAGTGTAAGGGGAACTTTCAGCGGCGTCGATGGGCGTTGATGGCTGTCTCAATTTCCGTTCAATAGCCAATCCCTCAACGGCGCCCAGACCTTGGCCTTGGCACCGCCGCTGACCACCATGCCGATATGGCCCAGCGATGGCTGCCAGACAGTGGCACCGGCCAAGGCGCTGCCCAGGGCGGCGGCAGAGGCCGGGGGCACGATACGGTCACGAGCCGGCACAATCACCAGGGAACGGCAGGTGAGCGCCTGGGGCCGGACCGCTGCGTCGGCCACGCGCCATTCGCCCCGACCGGTCGTATTCTCCCCATACCAGCCCGTCAGGCATTCGCGCGCGATGGCCGATGGCAAGGTGACACCGTCATTCAGCCAATCCTCCAGCGCCACGAAATCGTCCGCTTCATCGCTGGCCATATCCATGGCGGCAAAACGGCTGAATTTCTTATAGGCCAGCAGCGGGTCCAGGGTGGCGAACAGGGTCTGCACCGCATCCACCGGTAGTTCGCCGAGCATCCGCATGACGGGATCAAACGGGTTGATCAGGGCCGCCGTACGCTGCGCCGCCGCCGCATCATCGGCATGGAAATCCCAGGGCGTGGCCAGCGCCACGTAACCCGACACAAGGTCAGGCCGGCGCAGGGCCGCCCCCAGCGCCAACAGGCCGCCCATGCAATACCCGACCAAGGTCACCGGCCCGCCGGCACGGGCGCAAGTTGCCTCCAGCGCCCGGATCAGGCGGCCCGCCACCATTTCAGACAGGCTGTATCCCCGCTCCACGGCCCCCGGATACCCCCATTCAAGCAGGAAAGGCCGGATGCCGCCGCCACCCGCCGCATCGCCCCCCTGCCCAGCCAGCCAGCGTAGCAGGCTTTTGCGCCAGGACAGATCCAGGATGTAGCCGCGATTGACCAGGGACGGGACGAACAGCACGGGCCTTCCCGTCTGTCCCACTTCCAGCAGCCGGGTGGCGCCTTCGCACCAGACGGTGGGGGCGTCGTTGATATCACGCTGATAGGGATGGTGGCGGTAACGTTCCAGGCCGGTCAGAAACCGGTCGAGTCGCCGCCGCATCTCCCGATCCACCGCCACGGCGAAGGGCGCGAAGACCTCCGTCGGCAGGGGTGCGTCAGGCGGGTTTGGCGGCTGGCTTGCGCTTTGCGCGAGGTTTTGGCGCAGGTCGCGGCGCAGATTTTCCGCCGTCGGGCGCACCATCGGGTGCCAATGCGGCCAGTTCGCGTTCAAGAGCGGCAATGCGGCCGGCGAGCTCAGCAACAGCGCCGTCCCCATCCCCAGATGCAGGCCCAGGGGACGCGGCCCCTGGCGCAGTGGTTTGGGTCCCGGCGGTTCGGGCCTTTTCCTGGCGTTCGTCATGGGTTTCCGCCCCCTTCGCCGCCGCCGCCATGGGCCACAGCGATTTCATCATGTCCGCCCAGGGGTTCACGGCCGTGGCCGATCCCAAGGTCTGTTCCAACATGCCATTGATTGTCAGCGCCGTCTGGCCGAAGGCCGTCATGGTCCGTGCCATGCTGTCGGCCACGGTCGGATCGGCACAGACCGCGGCCCACTGGTCCTGCCACAGGTCCAGAAAACGCCGGGCCAGATCCTCCATCGCGGGTGGTTCGTCGCGTTCACTCACCATCGCATTCCCATCCAAGGGCGCGGGGCCGGACTGGTCCCCGCCTGCTGTTCAGCATAGATCATACCGGTATGGTCGCAGAACAATAGTTACGCTTTCAACGTTCGGCATTGCGGAAGGCTTGCGCTGCGACCGCGTAATGACGTACTCCTTGATATAACGGTTCGCAGCATTGTCCGGGGGAAGCGACGCCAAATGGCTGAAAAAGAAGACACCAAGCCCGCACCGGTCACCATCAAGAAGTACGCCAACCGCCGGCTGTACAACACGGCGACCAGCAGCTACGTGACCCTGGACCACCTTTGCCAGATGGTGAAGGACGGGACCGATTTCGTGGTCTATGACGCCAAGACCGGTGATGACATCACCCGCTCGGTGCTGACGCAGATCATCGTGGAAGAGGAATCGAAGGGGCAGAACCTGCTGCCCATCCCGTTCCTGCGCCAGCTGATCAGCTTCTATGGCGACAATATGCAGTGGCTTGTGCCGCGCTACCTGGAACACTCGATGAAGTCGTTCACGGGCAACCAGGACAAGATGAAGGATTATTTCCAGAACACGTTCGGGAGCATGTTCCCCTTCGGCGGGTTCGAGGAGATGAGCAAGCAGAACATCGCCCTGTTCGAACGCGCCATGCGCATGTTCAGCCCTTTCAACGCTGAAGGTGGCGGCGTGCCCATGGCCGATACCGCACCTGCGACGTCACCGGAGGCCAAGCCCCGGGCGGAGGATAAGTTCTCCGAGCTGCAAAAGCGCCTGGACGAGCTGCAGACCCAGATGGAAAGCCTGA
Source organism: alpha proteobacterium AAP38 (assembly GCA_001296005.1). GTDB lineage: Bacteria > Pseudomonadota > Alphaproteobacteria > Azospirillales > Azospirillaceae > Niveispirillum. The sequence continues at coordinate 42,505 of LJHR01000035.1, forward strand.
CCAAGCGCAAGGATTAAGGGCAGGCTTTTCTTCGGGGATAAGAGATCAAAGGGGGCGTCCGATGGACGCCCCCTTTTTTGCTTTACACAGTCATCGCTCTATCCCGTCCGGCCAGACGCCGGATGACGACATAGAAAACGGGCGTGAACAGCAGGCCGAAGAAGGTGACGCCCAGCATGCCGAAGAACACGGCCGTGCCCAAGCTCTGCCGCATCTCCGCCCCCGCCCCTGTCGCGATCATCAGGGGCACCACGCCCAGGATGAAGGCGAACGAGGTCATCAGGATGGGACGCAGACGCAGACGGCAGGCCTCGATCACCGCGTCATAGCGGTTGCGGCCTTCGGCCTCCAGCTGCCGTGCGAACTCCACGATCAGGATGGCGTTCTTCGATGCCAGACCGACCAGCACGACAAAGCCGATCTGGGCCAGGATGTTGTTATCCATGCCCCGCATCATCAGCCCCGCCACCGCCGACAACAGGCACATGGGCACGATCAGCAGGATGGCAAACGGCAGGGACCAGCTTTCATACTGCGCCGCCAGCACCAGGAAGACGAAGAAGACGCAGAGCGGGAAGATATAGAGGGCGGAATTGCCAGTATTCTTCTCCTGATAGGACAGGTCAGTCCATTCCGCCTTGAACCCCGGCGGCAGGGCCGTCGCTGCCGCCTGCTCCATCGCCTTGATGGCAGTGCCGGAACTGACGCCAGGCAAGTTGTTGCCCTGCAATTCCGCCGCCGGATAAAGGTTGTAGCGCAGTACGCGATCCGGCCCCGTGACGAAGCGGAAATCGACAAAGGAACCCAGCTGCACCATCTGGCCCTTGTCATTGCGCGTTTCCAGCCGCCCGATATTCTCCGGGTCCAGACGGAAGGGGCCATCGGCCTGCGCCGTCACCTGAAAGGTTCGTCCGAACAGGTTGGTATCATTGACATAAGCAGAGCCGAGATAGATGCCCAAAGTCTGAAACACCGATGTCATGGGCACGCCCAGCATCTGTGCCTTGACCCTGTCGACATCCAGATAGACCTGCGGTGCCCGCGCGCTGAACGGCGTGAAGACATTGATCAGGCCCGGCACCTGATTGCCCGCCATGGCCAGGGCCCAGGTCGCCTGTTCCAGGGCCGCCGGTCCGGCGCTGGCGAGGTCCTGCACGCGCAAGGTGAAGCCGCCGGATGTCCCCAGACCCCGGATGGGCGGCGGCGGCACCACGAAGATCAAGGCCTCGGGAATGGCCATGGCCACCCGCTTTTGCAGGTTCTGCAACACGGCCACCGCCGTCTGACCCTTGGGCAAGCGCTCCTCAAACGGGTCGAGGGGCGTGAAGATGGCCCCGGCATTGGGCGCAATGGTACGGGTGGCACCGGAAAAGCCCGCGAACTGCACCGTATGCGCAATGCCCGGCGTTTCCCGCGCAATCTGCGCCGCTTTCTGAAGCACCTTGGTGGTATTGGCCAGCGAGGTGCCTTCCGGCGTCTGGATCGCCATGATCAGATAGCCCTGATCCAGCGCCGGGATGAAGCCGCCGGGAATGCGGGTGAACAGGAAGCCGGTGGCGGCAATCAGCAGCACATAGACACCCACGACCAGGGGCGTCAGGTGCGTGATGCGTGCCACCAGCCGGCCGTAGCCATCGGCCATCCGGTCGAACAGCCGGTTGAAACCCGCGAAGAAGCGGTCGACCAAGGCCGACACCGCCGCCAGCCGTGCCGTCGCCGCCTGATGCCCTTCCGTATGGGGCCGCAGCAGCAGGGCACACAGGGCCGGCGACAAGGTCAGGGAGTTGAAGGCGGAAATGATGGTGGCCGCCGCGATGGTCACCGCGAACTGCCGGTAAAACGCACCCTGGATGCCTTCGATGAAAGCCGTCGGGATAAAGACTGCCGAGAGGACCAGGGCGATGGAGACCAGGGCCCCGCCCACCTCATCCATCGTGATGCGCGCACTTTCGATGGGCGAATGGCCCAGCGCCAGATTGCGTTCCACATTCTCCACCACCACGATGGCATCATCGACCACGATGCCGACGGCCAGCACCAGCCCGAACAGGGTCAGGTTATTGACCGAATAGCCCAGCGCCGACATCACCGCGAAGGTGCCGATCAGCGATACCGGGATGGCCAGCACAGGGATGATGGCCGCCCGCCAGCGCTGCAGGAACAGCATCACCACCAGAACCACCAGCACCATGGCCTCGCCGATGGTCTTGATCAGTTCATGGATACTCTCGGCAATGAAACCGGTCGTGTCATAGACGATGCGATATTCCAGGCCGGGCGGAAAATCCTTGGCCAGTGTCGCCACTGCTTCACGCACCCGCGCCGCCGTTTCCAGGGCGTTGGAGCCGGGAAGCTGTGAAATGGCTAGCACCACCGCCGGCTTTCCATCCAGGAAGGAATTGGTGACATAGTCGCGGGCACCCAGTTCCACCCGAGCCACATCCTTCAACCGCACGATACGGCCATCCTCGCCATGCTTGACGATGATGCCCTCAAACTCCTGCGGTTCGGTCAGGCGGCCTTGAAGCGTGATGTTCAACTGATAATCACGGGGATTGTCCAGCGGCGGCTGTCCCAGGCCACCACCCGCCACCTGCACATTCTGCTGCTGGATGGCGGCCACCACCTCCCCCGCCGTCAGGTTCAAGGAAGCGATCTTCTGCGGGTCCAGCCAGACGCGCATGGAATAATCACGCGCACCGAACAGGTTGATATTGCCGATGCCGTCCAACCGGTTCAGCACATCACGCACCCGCAACAGGGCGTAGTTGGAAATGTAAAGCTGGTCATAGGTGTTATCGGGCGACAGCAGATGCACAACCATCATCAGGTCGGGGCTGTCCTTGCGCGTCACCACACCGTTGCGGCGCACCTCCTCCGGCAGTCGCGGCTCCGCCACGGCCACACGGTTCTGGACCAGCACCTGCGCCTTATCCAGATCGGTGCCCAGCTTGAAGGTGATGGTCAGGTTCATCTGACCATCACTGGTGGAGTTGGATGACATATACAACATGCCCTCCACCCCGTTCACCTCCTGCTCGATCGGGGCGGCGACCGTATTGGCCACCGTCTGGGCGTTGGCACCGGGATAGCGGGCATTCACGGTCACCGTGGGCGGCACCACCTCCGGATATTGCGTGACCGGCAGGGTGAAATAGGCGATGGCGCCAACGGCGATCAGCAGGACCGACAGGACGACGGCAAAGACCGGGCGGTCGATGAAGAAACGACCGATCTTCATGGCGTGCCTCCCGCAGCGGCGGTGATTGGCTGTTCAACCGGGGTGACGGCGGCACCGGGTTTCACCCTTTGCAGGCCGCCCACCACCACCTTGTCGGTTTCCATCAGCCCGTCGCGGATGACGCGCAGCCCGTCGATCAGGGGACCGGTGGTCACGCCGCGATAGGTTGCCTTGTTATCCTTGTCCAGGACATAGACGAAGCGCCGGTTCTGATCGGTCCCGATGGCGGCATCGGGCAGCAGCAGCCCGTTATAGCTGGGCCGTCCCACCAGCCGCAGGCGGGCGAACATGCCGGGCGTCAGCACCATGTCGGGATTATCGAAAACCGCGCGGGCCCGGATGGTGCCGGTGCCGTCATCGATCTGGTTATCGACGAAATCGATATGGCCCTTATGCCCAAAATCCTTCTCATCCGGCAGGGCCAGGATGACGGGGTTGGGATTGTCGCGGCTGCTGGCCCGTTCGCCGGACCGGGATTGCCGCGTGTAGCGCAGGTAGGAGGCCTGATCGGCATCGAAATAGAAATGGATCGGGTCCAGCGACACGATGGTGGTCAGCAGGGTCGATTGCGCCGACCCGCCGCTGACCAGATTGCCGACAGAGACGCGGTGGTTGGAGACGCGGCCCGTGACGGGCGCTTTCACCGCCGTGAATTCCAGGTCCAGTTCCGCCGCCCGCACCTGTGCCTGCGCCGCCAGAAACTGTGCCTGCGCGTTCTGAAGCTGCTGGGATCGGGTATCCAATACCGCCTGCGACACCGCCTGGGTCTGCCGCAAATCGCGGGCGCGGTCCAGTTCCCGCTGGGCCAGTTGCACCGAGGATTGCGCCTGCGCCACCCCGGCGCGCGCGATATCCGCCGCCGCCTGATAGGGGCGCGGATCGATCACGAACAACGGGTCACCCTTGAAGACGATCTGCCCGTCCTGGAAATTCACCGCCGTCAGATAGCCGCTGACACGGGCCCGGATCTCCACCTCCTCCACGGCGGCGAAGCGGCCCGTATATTCATCCCATTCCTGGACATTCTTCTTCACGGGCTGGGAGACGACGACCTGCGGTGCCGCCGATGGCGGCCCGCCCGCCTGCTGTCCGCCCGGCCCGCATCCGGGCAGCACAATCAATCCTGACAGTCCAGCCGCCAGCAAAACAGCGCGGCCGACATGGCGCCCACCCATGGAATCCTCCACCCCAACAAATCCGGTCAGCTTTCAGCATGACAAGGGTTTGCGGGGATGAATTCCATTTTCTTGCTGTGACATTGCTGCGGACGCGAAGATCGCCGCAATGGTGATATCCGGAACGGCTGTGCGCACTATCACAGACAGGTTGATAAGAGCCATCAGGCTGGCCGCGTCACATGCCCCATCTTGCGACCGGGCCGCGCCTCACCCTTGCCATAGAGATGCAGGCGGGCGCCGGGTTCGGCCAGCATCGCCTCCCACCCGTCGATATCATCGCCGATCAGGTTGGTCATGACGCACGGGGCCGTGACACCAACCGCACCCAGCGGCAGACCGCAGATGGCGCGGACCAACTGTTCGAACTGGCTGGTTTCGGCGAAATCGATGGTCCAGTGGCCGGAATTGTGGGGGCGCGGGGCCATTTCATTGACCAGGACACGGCCATCCCGCGTCACGAACATCTCCACCGCCAGCAGGCCGACCACATGCAGTTCGGCGGCAAGCAGCTCCGCCACGCGCACGGCCTCGGCGGCGATTTCGGGCGTGATGCCGGCAGGCACAATGGTGGTGTCCAGGATGCCCGACTTGTGCCGGTTCTCCACGGGCGGATAGGACAGGATGGTGCCATCGGCGCGGCGCGCCGTGACGACCGAAATCTCCCGCTCGAAATCCACGAACCCTTCCAGGATCGCCTCATCGCTGCCGATGGCGTCGAAGGCACCGGACAGGTCATCGCCTGGGTTAAGGCGCAACTGCCCCTTGCCGTCATAGCCCATGCGGGTGGATTTCAGGATGGAAGGCAGACCGATCTCCGCCACCGCCTGCTTCAACTCATCCAGGGTGCGGATGGCGCGGAAGGGGGCGGTGCCGATGCCCAGCTTGTTGGCGAAGCTTTTCTCCGCCACCCGGTCCTGCGCCACCGACAGGACGTTGGAACCGGGATGCACGCCGACATGGCGGGCCAGGAAGTCCACGGCATAGGTGGGCACATTCTCCCATTCCAGCGTGATGACATCGACGTCATCCGCGAAACGGGCCAGGGCGCGCAAGTCATGCCAGCCGGCCTGGGTATGATAGGCCACGACCTGACCACAGGAACTGTCCATGCTTTCAGGCGCGAAGACATGCACGCGGTAGCCCAGGCGGGCGGCGGCCAGCGCCGTCATGCGGCCCAACTGGCCGGCACCCAGGATGCCGATGATGGAGCCGGGGGGGATCACGGTCATGGTCTTTGTTCCTTCAGGCAAGGCCAGTTGGATCAGACGGGTTCGTCAACAGGCACCAGGGCCACGGCATCCGTCGCCTTGGCACGCCACGCGGTCAGGGCGGCATCCAGGCGCGCATCCGACAGGGACAAGATGGAGGCGGCCAGCAGGCCGGCATTGATGGCCCCAGCCTTGCCGATGGCCAGCGTGCCGACGGGCACGCCGCCCGGCATCTGCACGATGGACAGAAGGCTGTCCTGCCCCTTCAGGGCATGGCTTTCCACCGGCACGCCCAGCACGGGCAGCGTGGTCATCGCCGCCGCCATGCCCGGCAGATGGGCCGCACCGCCGGCCCCGGCGATGATCACCTTGATCCCCCGCTCCTTGGCGGAGGTGGCGTAATCATAAAGCCGCTGCGGCGTACGGTGGGCCGACACGATCCGCGTTTCGAACGGCACGCCCAGGTCCGTCAGGACCGTGGCCGCATGCTTCATGGTGACCCAGTCGGACTGGCTGCCCATGATGATACCGACGGGCACGGGCGTGCCCTGGCTGTCGCGGGTGATATCGAAGGTCACGGCTGCCGGCTCCCCTGTCGTTCCATGCGACGTTTCCGGAAAGCGCCGGATTATAGGCACCCGCCCCCATGACACAACAGCCGGGCACGCAGGGCGGCCCGGCATAAAATCGGGTATTGGTGGGGGAACAGGGCGGGATGGAACCGTGGTTCCCCTTGACCCGGCCTCAATCAACCCATAACCCCAGAGCGGCAATCAACAGGGTTCATGGGGCGGGTCATGGCGGTACGGCAGGCGGTTAAGGTAGTGATGGCGTCGGGTGGTCAGCCGGCAGTGCCGGGGCGCGATTGCGGCCTGTGCCCGCGTCTGGCGGAATTCCGCGCCCGTAACCGCGCCGCCTTCCCCACCTATCACAACGCGCCCGTCCCGGCCTTCGGCACGCTGGACGGACGGTTGCTGATCGTGGGTCTGGCGCCCGGTCTGCACGGGGCCAATCAAACGGGCCGACCCTTCACGGGCGATTATGCCGGTGATCTTCTGTATGACACGCTGATCCGGTTCGGCTTTGCCACCGGTACCTATGACAAGCGACCCGATGACGGGGTGCAACTGATCGACACCCGCCTGACCAATGCCGCCCGATGCGTTCCGCCGGAGAACAAGCCGACACCCGCGGAGATTGCCACCTGCCGGAATTTCCTGACAGACGAAATCGCCGCCATGGGCAACCTGCGCGCCATCGTGGCGCTGGGCACCGTCTCTCATGCTAGCACGCTGACGGCGCTGGGCCGCCGTCCGGCACACTTCGCTTTCGGCCACGGCGCGCACCATGACGTACGGGACAAGGTTGTGCTTTTCGACAGCTATCACTGCTCCCGCTACAACACGAACACCGGGCGTCTGACCACCGATATGTTCCAGGCGGTGTTTTCCGCTGTGCGGGAGCATATCGGCCGGAACGGCTGACGCGCCATCCAGGAAACCAATTGGGAAACAAAAGCCCGGTCATCGATGGGTGATGGGCCGGACGGGGTCGTCACGCCCCCAGGGCGGCGCCGACCACGAACCACGCATACATGGTACCGAAGAAGCCGGTGATGGCCAGGAAATCACGAACGTAAGCAACGCGGTTCATGTGAGCCTCCTTCGTTTTCGTGAGGCCACAATGTCAGAACAAAATGTGAACATCAAGGGGTTTGTTCTCACTTCGTTCGCATTCCTGACCCCTCGCCTCATGTCCGGAACGCATGCCTATCCTCCCGCATAGTTTGCCGGGCAAAGGACCATTCCTGACCCTACGGTTAGTTGCCCAGGGGGTGGAACAGGGTCATGGTTCCTCCAAACGGGATTGGAAACAGCCATGTTCAAATTGTTGCAGCGATCACCCCCTGTGCCGCCGCCAATACCGGCAACAAGCCGGCTGCGTGAATTTCAGGACTACTGGTCTGGAATTGGCGCAGAAGGGGTGATACCCGGACGTCAACATATCCACCCAGGTGATATACCGGGTCTTCTTCCCTATATCCTGATCCTTGACTATACAAATGGTCAGTATCGTTGCCGCCTCGCAGGCACGGCGGTGGTGGAGGGGTTGGGCCAGGAACTGACAGGCCGCGTTCTGGATGATGAATTGCTGGGCTCCGCCTTTGCCGGCTGGTTCCGCCGGTTGGAAACGGTGCGCCGCCGCGCATGCCCGCTGGGTGGGGAAGAGAACCTGTGGTGGTTGAGCCGCAGCCACCGCAATTTCCACTGGCTGTGCCTGCCGCTGGCCAGTGACGGACAGCGCGTGGACAAGCTTTTGATGTGTATCGACTGGACCTGACCGCGCTACAGCCGTCAGGAGGGCGGACGACGGTCCTGCCCCCATCCGCCCCACGAGCCGGGCGTACTGTACCGCCGCTCCACGGCACCCGCCCTGCCATCGGCGATGATCGTATCCAACGCCTTCTGCATGCGCGCGATCGTAGGGGCCGGCACCTTCTTGTTACAGGCCATGGCGCCGATTGAGCGTGTGAGCCGCATGACCATGCGGACGGGCATATCAACCTGCCGCGCCTGATACGGGGCCGCCCAGGCACCACCCGCATACAGGTCGGCCTTGCCATTGAAAATGCTGCCGATTTCCGCAGCCCCCTCCTGCGCCACAAGGGTAACGTTGGGCACGTCGCGGGTCAGCTCGATCAGATGTTTCTCCACCGCCGCGCCACCCTGCACCGCGATCCGCAGACCGGACAGGTCCGACGGGCCATTGATCCGCCGTTGAAAGCCCAGCGGCGCAAAGAGAGCCCAGCCCCCCTCCATCAATGGCACCACCCATTGATAATTGGGCCGCCGTTCATCGGTGAGGTTCATCAGAAAGATGCAGGCATTGGGGGTGCTGTCGACCATGGCCTGCGCCTCCGGCCAGGGCATGATGCGCATCTCATGCGCCAATCCCGTTTCCTGCATGATCAGGCGGACCTTGTCGGCGGCAAGGCCGATGATCTGCCCGGTCAGGGGATCAGTAAAATTGACCGGCGGATTGGGCTCCGTCAGCAAAAGCAGCGGCGGTTCCGGCTTACGGGCCTGCTGGGCGTGCACGGCAACAGCAGACATCAGACATGTCAGCACGGAAAGCCCGAGAGCCAACCGCCCCTTTTTCCCTGTCCGTATACCCGAACCACGCAGATCCACGTTCCATCCATATGAAAGCGGCTGCCACTGCAACCTGGATGGCATTAAGTACGCACCAACCTGAACGTTCGCGCAACGGGTAAAGAGCGGCCTATATCCAGTTTCATAGGCAGACAGCTACACAGACAATTGTGTGTTTTGACACCACCACGGGTCACATATCATCATACAATGTAGAGTTGCCTGGTATTTCGGGTTCCGGTGCCTCCCGCACACCGGCATTGCGCTGCCATTCCCCGCACCAGTCGGTGAAATTGGTGGTCGGCATGGCGCCCGATGGATAGCGGTCCGTCACGACGGGCGGATACCGGCGGCATGTGCCCTTCGGTCCACGTTCCCGCACCCCATGCCCCACCCAGAACCGGCAGCTGTAGCAATTATCGCCGCGACGCAAGATCGCCCTCTCCCCCTCGGTAACAGACCCATATCCTATGCTGCGCCGCATGGATTGCAAAGGGAGAGCACGGGGATCAGCCGTTGGGCAGCGGCTCTGTGCGCGGCTTAGCCGGGCGAAGGTTCTGCTGATGTTGATGATAATAGGTCTGGATATCGGCGTTCAGGGCCTCTCTGCGGGCCGCACTGTCGGAGCCTTCAGGAGCATTGCGCAGCCGTTGGTACTCTTGAACAGCATTCTCCAATTCATGATCGGTCCGGATGCCCATAACCCGCTCCTCCCTTCTCTGTCCGCTCAAACAACGGCAGCGAAGGAAGGAGGGTTCCCCGTGACCTTCAGGCCAGAAGGCTGTCAATGTTGGCCCGGCTGCGCAGGGTGCGGTGAACGGGGCAATTGCCGGCGATTTCCAGCAGGCGTTGGCGCTGTGCCTCGTCCAGCTTGCCTTCCAGCGTGATGGTGCGGGTGAAATGATCGACCTTGCCGCCCGCATTCTCCGTCACCTCCCCCTCCTGCGGGTCGCGCTTTTCATGGCTGACGACAACGGAGACGCGGGTCAGGGGCAGGTTCTTGCGGTTGGCGTACATGCGGATCGTCATGGAGGTGCAGGCACCCAGCGCGGCCTGCAGCAGCTCATAGGGGTTCGGGCCAAGACCCGTACCGCCCACATGCGTCGGTTCATCCGCGGTGAAGCGGATGCCCGCCGCCGTCACCAGATTATGGAAGGTGCTCTCTCCCGTCTCCGCGACGGTGACGGGGCCTTCATGTTCCGCCCCCACCGGCTTGGGCGCATTGGCGGCGTCCAGGCGCAGGGCACGGCGGGCCCAGCCATCGACCAGCCCGGCCACGAAAGCCGTATTGCGCTGATCGGCCACCAGATGCCCGGCCCCATCCAGCGCCACGAAGCTTTTCGGATGCTGGGCCAGCGCGATAATGCGGTCGGCCTCCGCCAACGGCACCACAGGGTCCTTGGGATCATGCAGGACCAGCAGCGGGCGGCCCAGACCGCTGATGACGGATGCCATGTCATGGCGCGCGACATCGGTCACGAAATCCGCCGTGATCGGCATTTCCCGGTCGCCGACATTCAATTGCACCCGCCCGTCGCGCTGCATCTCCGCATCGCGGCCCGCGATCTTGGCCAGCAGGGTGTGCGGGCCGGACGGTGAATTGACGGTGACGACAGCCCCCACCGATGGCAGGTCCCGCGCCGCACGCATCACCGCCGTTCCACCCAGGCTGTGCCCGATCAGCAGGCGTGGGGCCGATATCTCCACCGTCAGCGCGGCAGCGGCGGACAGAAGGTCGGCGACATTGGTGGAGAAATTCGTCTCATCAAAGGCGCCGCCGCTGGCCCCCAGGCCTGTGAAATCAAAACGCAGAACGGCCCAGCCGCGTTCGGCCAGCCCCCGGCTGATTCGGGCCGAGGCGTGGTAATCCTTGTTGCAGGTAAAGCAGTGGGCAAAGATCGCGGTGGCCACCGGATGCCCGTCCGGCAGGTCGATCCGCCCCGAAAGCGTGGCCCCAGTCGAACCGGCGAAGTTGAAATCCTGCGTTACGCGCGCCATCGTGGCCCCCGTCTGCCCTTGGCAAGTTAACCTGTACGGCCCCTAAGCTGGACCGGGGTCATGGGCCGGCGCAAGTGATTTGCCAACCGATGGATCCTTCATGACCCGCCTTCCCATCCACCCACCCCTGCCCGGCTTGGAAAGCCCTACCAGGGTGGAGGTAACCGAAAACGATTTCCGGCATGACGGCTTCATGAAATTTTCTGTCATGAAACTACGTCATGAACGGTTCGCGGGCGGCATGACACCGACGATTGACCGTGATGTGTGCTATCGCGGGCATGCGGTTACCATTCTCCTGTACGATCCAAAGGCCGACGTTCTGGTCATGGTCGAACAGTTCCGCATCGGTGCCTTTGCGGCCGGCGTAACCCCATGGGTTCTGGAATTTGTCGCCGGTATGGTTAAACCAGACGAAGACCCCGCTGACGTGGCCATCAGAGAGGCTGGGGAAGAGGCCGGGTGTGTTCCTTATAATGTCCGGCTGATCTACTCCATGATGCCAAGTCCCGGCGGCAGCACAGAGATCGTGGAGATCTTCGCGGGCCTTGTGGACAGCACGGGCATTGGCGGCATCCATGGGGTGGAGGAGGAGGTGGAGGATATCCGCGTCCATCTGGTTCCCGCCGAGAAGGCGATTGCCCTGATGGATGAGAACCGGGTGCCCAGCGGTTTCACCCTTCTGGGCCTGTCCTGGTTCGCACGCCACCGCGAGGCGCTGCGACGTGAGGCAGGTGTGGTTTAAGGAATTCTACACCCCGCATTGCAACAACCGATAATCTGCGGTGCGGAACCACCCCTGGTAATTCCGCAGCCCCACCGCCATATTTGATCCCAAGTTTCACACATAAACCAAGGTTATTTACCGTGGACGTACGCACCGGATTCCTGGACAGCATCGGTCGCACCCCCCTGATCCGCCTGAAGGGCCCGTCGGACCTGACGGGTTGCGACATCTATGGCAAGGCCGAATTCCTGAACCCCGGCGGGTCGGTGAAGGACCGCGCCGCCCTGGCCATCGTTCAGGACGCGATTGAGCGCGGGCAGCTGCGCCCCGGCGGCACCATTGTCGAAGGGACCGCTGGCAATACTGGCATCGGTCTGGCCTTGGTGGCCAATGCCCTGGGCTTTCGCACCGTCATCGTGATGCCGGAAACACAGAGCCAGGAAAAGAAGGACATGCTGCGCCTGTGCGGGGCCGACCTGCGGCTGGTGCCTGCCGTGCCCTTCAAGGATCCGGGCAATTACGTGCATGTCTCCCGCCGCATTGCCGAGGAACTGGCCGCGACGGAGCCGAACGGCGCCATTTGGGCCAACCAGTTCGACAATCTGGCCAATCGTGAGGGCCATCGCCGCACCACAGGGCCGGAGATTTTCGACCAGCTGGGTGGTAAGATCGATGCCTTCACCTGCGCCACCGGCACTGGCGGCACGCTCGCCGGCATCGCGCTGGCGCTGAAGGAACGCAGGCCGGATGTGAAGATCGTGCTGGCCGACCCGATGGGATCCGCCCTGTTCTCCTGGAAGAAGACTGGCGAACTGAAGTCCGAGGGCAATTCCATCACCGAAGGCATCGGCCAGGGCCGAGTCACGGCCAATCTGGTCGATGCACCCATCGACGATGCCGTTCAGGTGACGGATGAGGAAGCGCTGCCCATCGTTTTCGACCTTCTGAAAAACGAAGGTCTGGTGCTGGGCGGGTCCAGCGGCATCAATGTGGGTGCCGCTATCAAGGTCGCCAAGGCGATGGGGCCGGGCCACACAATCGTGACCATCCTGTGCGATGGCGGCTCACGCTATCAATCGAAGCTGTTCAATCCCGCCTTCCTGCGCGAAAAAGGATTGCCGGTGCCCAACTGGCTGGAATGAGTCTTCAATGCCCTCAGGCGCCGGGCGCCGCCATCCGGCGGCTTGGGCTGGCGCGTGCATAGGCACGCGGGCGCTTAACGCGCCAACCGGTCTGCGATGAGCTATACTCATCGCAGACCGGTAACAAACAAGGTGGATGCCCATGACCCTGCTGTTCCGTGACGATCCGTACCAGGTTGAAGCCGAGGCGGTGGTGATGGCGGCGGGGCCGGAAGGCATCCTTCTGGACCGCACCCTGTTCTACCCCAATGGCGGCGGGCAGCCGGGCGATACCGGCAGTCTGGCCTGGGATGGCGGCAGCGTCGCCATCATCGATGCGCGCAAGGCCGAGGCGCTGGTGGAACGTGGTGATCAGGTTCTGCACATCCCGGCCCCCGATACGGCCCTGCCGCCGGTCGGCACGCTTGTGACGCAGAAGATCGACTGGGACCGCCGCCACCGCCATATGCGCATGCACACCACCCTGCATCTGCTGTGCGCCGTGGTGCCGGGGGCCGTGACGGGCGGACAGGTGGGGGCCGACCGGTCGCGCCTGGATTTTGATGTGCCGTCGGCCAGCCTGGACAAGGAACAGATTGAGACGGCGGTGAACGAACTGATCGCCGCCAACCACCCTGTCCGCGAACGCACCATCACCGATGCCGAACTGGAAGCCACGCCCGACCTTGTCCGCACCATGTCGGTGAAGCCGCCCACCGGGTCCGGCTCCGTTCGCCTGCTTCAGATCGGCACCGACGATGCCATCGTCGACCTGCAGCCTTGCGGCGGTACCCATGTGGCGCGGACGGGTGAGATTGGCGGCATCACGATTGTAAAGATCGAGAACAAGGGCAAGCAGAACCGGCGCGTACAGCTGGCGCTGCGGGACTGAGAGCCGCGCCATGACCGAAGCACCCGACGCCGTCCGGCAGATCGACGCACGCATCGCCGAACTGGGCGGTTGGCGTGGTGAAACCCTTGCCCGCATGCGCGCCCTGATCCACGAGGCGCTGCCCGATGTAGTGGAAACGGTGAAATGGGGTGGCGTTCCGGTCTGGGAACGCCACGGCATCATCTGCACCGGAGAGACCTACAAGGACAAGGTCAAGCTGACCTTTGCCAAGGGCGCGTCGGTGGAGGACCCGGCCAGGCTGTTCAATGCCAGCCTGGATGGCAATGCCCGCCGCGCTCTGGACCTGTTCCGGGACAGCATGATTGATACAGACGCCTTCAAGGCCCTGATCCAGGCGGCAGCTTCATTGAACAAGCCGAAGACGCGCGCTACCAAGGGCTGAACAGATACTCGTTTGACATCACTACAGGATCGGAGAGCGTGCGATGACGGACCCGTTGGTTTCCCCGCTTTGGCTGGAAACGGAACTGCGCAATCCGAAGCTCCGCCTTCTGGATGCGTCCTGGCACATGCCGGCGGCCCAGCGCGACCCGAAGGCGGAATGCGTGACCAAGCGTATCCCCGGTGCGCAGTTCTTCGACATTGACGGCATCTCCGATCCCAGCAGCCCCTTGCCCCACATGCTGCCCACCCCGGAAAGCTTCAAGGCATCGGTGGAGGCGCTGGGCGTTGGTTCCGACAGCATCATTGTCGTCTATGACGTGACGGGCCTGTCCAGTGCCGCACGCGCCTGGTGGATGTTCCGCGTCTTTGGCCATGACAATGTTTTTGTGCTGGATGGCGGCCTGCCGGGCTGGGTCAATATCGGCGGCCCGGTGGAAACGGGACCGCTGGCGCCCCCTGCGCAGGGCCAGTTCACCCCGCATTACCGCGCCCATCTGGTGCGGTCGGTGGAGGATATGCGGGCCAATCTGGAAAACGGTGCCGAACAGGTTCTGGACGCCCGCGCCGCCGGCCGGTTTGAAGGGACCGCGCCGGAACCGCGCGCCGGCCTGCGTGGCGGCCATATCCCCGGAGCCCGCAACCTGCCCTTCGGCGACATACTGGACCCGGAAACCAAGCTGATGCTGACGGGCGATGCCCTGGGCGATCGTTTCTCCCGGGCCGGCATCGACCTGTCCAGGCCCATCACCACGTCTTGCGGCAGCGGCGTCACGGCAGCGGTCCTGACGCTGGGCCTCTACCGTCTGGGCGTGGATAATGTGGCGCTCTATGACGGGTCGTGGACCGAATGGGGCGGACGTGATGATCTGCCGGTGGCAACCGGCCCTGCGGCATGAGCTGTCAACCCCTTGAAGCGTAAGGGGAGGATTGACGGACGCGGGGTCGATCAGCGCATCACAGGCGTTATTGTGGGCTGATTAAAGGAGAAGCAGGCATGAGCGACAGCCTCCCCACCCCGCCGCCGGGCCATATCAAGGTCACGGTGACCTATCTGGAGATGACGACGAAGCCGATGCGCCGGCAACGGCCGCATCCGCACGGTCTGTCGCTGTTGCGGGCGGAGAACTGCACCTTCTCCTTCTACCGCTATCTCTATGACACGGTGGGAGAAGAGTGGCTGTGGTGGTTCCGCCGCGCCATGCCGGCGGACGAGCTGCGTGCCATCCTGGCCGATAAGCGGGTGGAAATCTATGTCGCCTATATCAGCGGCGTTCCCGCCGGATATGTTGAATTGAGCCGCACCAATCCGGGTGCGTGCGATATCCAGTATCTGGGCCTGATCCCCGAATTCATCGGCAAGGGCATCGGTCCCTGGCTGCTGGATTGGGCGATTGAGGCGGCATGGAACGGGGCCGGGGTGAAGAAGGTGACCGTCAACACCTGCGACCTGGACCATCCGCGCGCCCTGATGACCTATCAGAAGGCGGGTTTCCGCCCCGTGGGCCAGGAAGTGCGCTTCGATCCCGATCCACGTCTGGCGGGTCTGATCCCGCTGACCGCCGGTTCCCACATCCCCCTGCCCAACCAGAAGCTGCCCCCGTCAGAGGCCACGCCCGCATGAGCACGCATGACCGCGACCGGCCGTTCGCCGAGAATACCCGTCTGATCCATGCGGGCCGCGCACCGGAGAAGTTTGGCGGGGCTGTGAATATCCCGCCCTTCCGCGCCTCCACGGTGCTGTTCCCGACCCTGGCGGAGTTGGACGCCTATGACCCGGCCCATCGCACCGTGCGCTATGGCCGCACGGGCAACCCGTCCAGCCATGCCTTCGAAGCAGCGATGACGGAGCTGGAGGAAGGCCACGCCGCCGTCTCTTATGCATCGGGCCTGCAGGCCATCACCAGCAGCCTTTTGGCCTTCACCCGACAGGGCGATCATGTGCTGATTGCCGATACCGCCTATGCCCCGACACGCAACTTCGCGAACGGCATCCTGTCGCGTTCCGGCGTGACGGTGGAATATTTCGATCCCGGCATCGGCGCTGGCATCACGGGGCTGCTGCGCCCTGCGACCAGGGTCGTGTTCCTGGAATCGCCGGGATCGCTGACCTTCGAGGTACAGGACGTGCCGGCCATCAGCACCGCCGTCACCGCCGCCAATGCCGACATCGTGGTGATGATCGACAATACTTGGGCGGCGGGCCTGCTGTTCAAGCCGCTGAAACAGGGCGTTCATGTCTCTATCCAGTCGGCGACCAAATATGTGGGCGGGCATTCCGATGCCAGCCTGGGGGTCGCGGTCTGTGCGCGGCAGGATCATTGGCTGCGGTTGAAGAAGACGGCGGTGGAACTGGGCGCTTGCGCCTCCGCCGATGAGCTTTTCCTGGGGCTGCGTGGCCTGCGCAGCCTGCCCGTGCGCATGCGCCGCCACCATGAGTCCGGCCTGAAGGTGGCCCGTTGGCTGGAAACACGGGCGGAGGTGACGCGGGTGCGTCATCCAGCATTGCCCGCCTGCCCCGGCCACGACCTGTGGAAGCGCGACTTTACGGGCGCCTGCGGCCTGTTCGCCTTTGAAATGGCCCCCACCCCGCGCAAGGCGATGGCCGCCATGGTCGATGGCATGGCGCATTTCGGCATGGGCTATAGCTGGGGCGGCTTTGAAAGCCTGATCCTGCCCTCAAACCCAACCTCCATCCGCACCGCCGTCTCCTGGACGGGCGGGGAACTGATCCGGCTGCATATCGGGCTGGAGGATGTGGATGATCTTATCGCCGATCTGGAGGCGGGCTTCGCCCGCCTGAAGACGGCGCTGGAGGCATGATGAGCACCTTCCCCTTGCCCGATGCCAGCATCGAGGCCGCGATTGCCGCCGTAAAGTTCGATACTGACGGCCTGGTCCCTGCCATCGCTCAGCAGCATGACAGCGGCGAGGTGCTGATGATGGCCTGGATGAACCGCGACAGCATCGCGGAGACCCTGCGCACGGGCCGCGTTTGCTATTGGTCCCGCTCGCGCCAGAACTTCTGGCGCAAGGGCGAAAGCTCCGGCCAGGTGCAGATGCTAATCGAATGGCGGGTTGATTGCGATGGCGATACCATCCTGCTGCGTGTCGATCAGCAGGGCCCCGCCTGTCACACGGGCCGGCGTTCCTGTTTCTACCGCCGCGCCGACGCCGATGGCCTGACCATTACCGACCCGCTGCTGCTGTCACCGGAGGCGCTTTACGGGAACAAGGGCCAGACACCCGGCTTTTGAATACCAACGCTGCGCGCACCATCCAAAAGTTCATAGGTTCCAGGCTGGGCCATGCGATTGGATCAGCGTAAGGTGACAGCTTGATGTTGCTACCGGACGTTGCCCCATGAAGGAACTACGCTGCATTCTGTTCACCGACCGCGAGGTTCTCGTGGCCGTGCTGGATCGCAAGCGCCGTCTCAAGGAAGAGCTGCCGCTGGGCCAGATCAGCGGGCTTCGGATGGATAGCGGTGATGAGGGCGTCACCTGCACCTTGAGTTATGACCAGGGCCGCGAAACCGTTACGGTTCCGGAGAACGAGCTGCAGGCCGCCTTGATCGCCCATTGCATGGCCCGCAAGGTGCCGCTGCCGGTGGATGCGGAAAAGAATGTCCACCTGATCCGTGGCCGCGCCACGTTGATGATCACCATGAATTTCAACAAGGCGGCCCGGCTGGTCCATGTCGCCGCGGCAGAGAAGCGTGGCCTGCCCAACTGACGGGCGGCCTACCACAGCAAGCGGTCAATCGACGCTGCGGTTATCGGGCCGGCGGCGGCGGCGCAGTTCCAGCACCAGACCGATCAAGGCCAGCGGCACCACGATGATGGCGCCTTGCTTCACATAGGGCCAAGCCCAGTCCGCAAAGCCAAGCACCCAGGCCGGCAGATGGCCCAACAGGTGCCAAAGCCAGCCAATAAGCTCGGCTGGCGTCCAGCCAAGCCAGGCCAGCACCAACCCCACCACCAATGACCAGATCAGGATGCGGATCACAAAGCGCATGTGATCGGCTGTACCCTATTGCCTTGCGTCGGGCAATGAGAGATTGGCGTTGCATTAATCCAAGGAATTTACCTTAAATTCTTTTGTATTATTCCTTGATCTTTGCATCGCAAAAAGAAAGGGCGGCGACCCTGCGGTCGCCGCCCCATTTTCACTCCAACCCGGCCTCTTAGAAGAGACGCAGGATCGCCTGCTGGGCCTGGTTGGCCAGCGAGAGGGAGATGGTGCCCAGCTGCTGACGGGTCTGCAACAGCAGCAGGTTCGCACCTTCCTCGTTCTGGTCAGCCTGGATCAGTTTGTTCGAACCTTCCGTCAGGACGTTGGAGAACTCACTGGTGAAGTTCTCACGCGTCTGGATGATGTTCAGGTTCGTCGACAGGGCCTGAGAGGTAGACCGGAGTTTCGCCGTGGCGAAGTCCAGGCTGGACACGGCCTTGTCGATGTCGGCGCGATCCAGGAAGTTGTTCTGAGCATAGTCGAGGCGCAGGCCCTGACCATCCGTCTGAATATTCTGGGACACAACCGCGATGGTGGAGGTGTTCGCCTCGTTGAACTGCACCGTCAGGTCGTTCTCGGTGTTGGCATCGGTACGCTGAACCGTGATCAGGTTGTTCGACCGCTGGGCCGAGGCAGCCTGCTTCAAGGTGGCGCTGTCAACTTCGAAGCGGACCGTACCGCTGTCGAAAGCCAGCGAGTTCTCACCATCCGACAGCTTGCCCGAACCGCGGGCGTTGGCCGCCGAACGTTCGATGGTCACGCCGTTCAGGTTGGTGGCCGACACCGTCAGATCGACATTCTTTTCGATCGTCGAGGTACCATTACCGCCGGTTCCCAGGTTATCCAGGGCCGTACGGTCGACCGTGAAGCTCACCACAGTACCCGAGGAGAAGGTGATCGAGATCGCCTTTTCCAGCGTGTTGGTGGAAGTGGCGCCGACATTGAAGCTGACGCCTGTGCCCGTCGACAGATCCGACCCGATCTCGAAATAGTCGTTAGCGGTGTCGTAGGCGATGTTGAAGCGGGCGCCCGTGCCGTCGGCAGTGGCCAGGGTCGTCGGAGCCGTCACAGCCGTGGAGCCATCACCACCGAAATCCGTGCTCTTGGCGATTTCGTTGGCCAACTGGCTAGCTACCTGGCGGCGCAGTTCGTCGGGGTTGCGGGTGACGCCCGCATTGGTGAGATCGTCTGCGGTGACCTTGTAGCTATAGGCCTTACCGTTGACGGTTGCCGTGAAGGTGTCGCCTTCTTCAATCGAGCCGCTGATCGTGACCCGGGACGTCTGCGGCGTACCTGAGGCGCCGGCAGTGGTGGTGCTTGCCACGGCGGCCTGGGTGTTGTCGAAGAACTTCACCGTCCGGCTTTCACTGCCCTCGGAGATAACCAGGGTACGCTCACGACCGACATTGCCACGCATCTCGACGCTGACATCGGCGAAGTTGCCGGCAGTGGCGGAGATGGTACCCGACACCTTCAGAGAGGCAATACCGCGGGCGGTTTCGGCCTTGGCGATGTCCTCCAGATCGGCGCTGATGGCACCGGTGCCGGAAACACGGATGGAGTAGGTGTCGGCGCTGACCACGTTGGTGACGCGGCTGTTCGACATGCCCTCGATGGAGTTCACATTGGCGCGGCTGCCGGCAGTGCTGTCCAGCGTCAGGCCGTTGCCGACCAGAAGGTTCTTGCCCTGATAGCCGCTGTCACGGGCGATCTTGTCGATCTGATCCTTCAGGCGGTTGAACTGCTCGGCCAGCGACTTACGGGTGGCGACGCTGGCGGCGTCGGTGCCCAGGTTGCCGTAAGCCGTGGTGGTCAAGCCCTTCGCCTGTTCGATCAGGCTCTCGATGGCCGTGATACCCTTGTCGCCAGCCTGGATCGTGCTGATCGACTGGCCCATGCTTTCCTTCAGCTTGGACAGGTCGGTGGCACGAACGCTGAGGCCCTTGGCCGCGAAGAAGTTGGTGGGACCGTCAAGGGCAGAGTTGATCTTGTTGCCCGTGGACAGACGGTTCTGAATGCTTTCCACCTGCTTGTTGGTCTTCTGGAGCAGCAGCAGGTTGTTGCGCATTCCTGCGGTCAACTGAACGTCACTGGTCGACATGGTATATCTCCTTTTGAGCCGTGAGAGGGGCCGTTTCGGCCCAAATCGATCTCGTGGACTTGTCAGGAAGGACGTCGCCGTAACCCGTGGAAGACGCCGGGTGCAGTGCATGACCGGCAGTTTCTTGTCGGATCGGGCAATCCGTTTTGCTGATCGCGGTATCAGGCTTGCTTGGCTTATCGCCTTAAAGGCTGGTCTGCACCGCTACTCGCTCAACGCCTTGTCCAGAGCTTCGGTCTCTTCCTCCTGAGGGTGAACACGATTGGGTTCGACAGGTGATAAGCAGGAAGCGTGCCAAGTTCACAGACGCCCGAAGACCTATACTTAAGAGGTATATTGCAGGGTACACAGAGCCTGAAACGGCGCATTCTTGCCGCCTTGGGGCCGGTCTGGACGGGGGCTCTGGGCGATTTTTGCCTAGGCAGGCATTTCCTGCCGAGCCCCGGAAACAGGCCAAGGGGGCAAGGCGGCGGCGGCTTTTGCCGCCTGGAACGGGTTCGCTTAGAGCTGTTTTCGGATGACCGGAAACAGCTCCGGCGGCGATCGCCGCCGCGCGGCACGTGCAGCGTAAGTCAAGCTGCGGATGCAGCGCCGACGCCTGAGGAAACGAAAAGCTAGAGCGTGGTTCCGGAAACGAAAAAGGGCCGCCCGTCACATCGGACGGGCGGCCCTTTCGATCAGATGTTTGGCGACCCCAGCAGGATTCGAACCTGCGACCGCTCGCTTAGAAGGCGAGTGCTCTATCCAGCTGAGCTATGGGGCCGGATAGGGGAAAGGATCAGAACCGGCCGATGCGCGGACGGTCGGTGCGGAAATTATCCGCGTAATTCTTGGGGATTACCCGGCGTTCCTGCCATTCGGCGACATCGGCATCCCAACCCTTCTTGGCGACAAAGGCCAATGCTGCCTCCTTGGTCGGGAACTTGACGCGCACCTGGTTCAGCGTGTCGCCGGAGCTGGTCCAGCCCATCATGGGCTCCGGACGGCGCGGGGTGGCCAGTTCGTATTCCAACACCCAGTCACCGACCTTGCCGCGGCCGGACTGCATGGTGGTCTTGGACGGCTGGTAAATCCGGACCTTCATGGCGAACCCTGTGACTGATGGTTGATGTCATTCATAGCATAACGAGCCTCGCTTGCTACCCCAAGCCCTTGATTTTGTAAAGGGGGGATTTAGAGTTGATACCATAACAATACAAAAATTAAAACATAATATTAACTCGACTAGATTAAAAAAATAGCCCGAAACTGATCGTTCGGGCCAGTTAAATTGTAATAATATTACACATTAAATCATCTGCAATTCCATTCTGGAATAAAATGGCTGCGACCCATTATCTGATTGGATTACGGGTTTCACCCCCTGCCGCAGGTAGTTTTCTCGAATATATTCATATCCAACTTCCTTCGCTGCACCGCCGAGCGTGACATACTCCCTATCGAAGCATTCCAAATCGTCGCGGTGGATGAAAATGCATCTGCGTTTGGTAACCGGGTTCGGCATCACCCGATGCGCCAACAGGCCCCTGAAAACCAATGACCTTGTCGTCCCGGCTCCCCATGCCATCCGTTCCCTGACTTCATCGATCGTCAAGTATGGCCATGGCTCGTTCTCAGCTTCCACCTCGACAAGCATCCGGCGCACCTCGGCAGGATCGACGACAACTGGAAGATCGCCATGGTGGACCTCAGACTTGGCAACCCTTGCCAGCCGACCTTCCACCACAAGCCTTACCACGCGAGCATATGCCGACCGGCAAAGCTTGGAGGCTATGGAGGGAGGTGTCATCCCTGGCAAAGCCGCCTCCATGGTCACCTGTCTGTCCACCTTCTCGATAAACCCGTTCAGATCAGCCTCCGTGAAGGCAGTTCGGAACGACTTCCCCTCTCCTCCCTTGAAGAATGGCACCAGCACCTCGTCGTCCATCAGATCCTGGAGCCGTTGCCTTGTGATCCGCAGGCGTTTGGCTGCATCCTTCGGGATCACCAGGGAGCGAAGCGGCTCCAGAAGCGGATCGACGTGCTCTACCGGGAAAACGATGCGCTCGTTCTGCAGTGCCTTGTTCGCATCGTTCACCAAACCCCGCATTTCCAGATAGTTGCGCATGCGCAAAGCCGTGACCCCGATATGTCGAGCAGCCGCGGCGATTGACCAGATCCTGCGTTGACCGACGGATACCCCGAAGATGGTGTCGGACGGCGCCAACGGCAATGTCGACAACATTTCCTCGCGGATCACGTCCCGAACTGGATCGAGGCCCTTCTCCTCGATCACCTCCAGCAGCCAATCATAGAGAACGCCGAAGAGGCTCGATCCGCCAGGGTCGCCGCTGCTATCCCAGAAGGCCGACATGGTAACGCGAACGAAATCCCGAAACGCCTCCTCACCCTTGATAAGGATATCGCAACCGACACCGGTCGCCTGCGCCGCAGCTTCCTCGTCAAGCTCCCGGACGGAGGCTTTCGCCCCGTAGATTGAGACTGCCCCGACTACCTCGCACAGCCTCACGGCGAGATACATCGGCACGCCATCAAGAAGCCAGGGCTTGGAGGAATTCTCCAGTCCATACAATCGGCTGAACAGGTACCGTTCCAAGCTGGTAGGCTGTCTGGCGGCTCCCTGCCCAGGATTTCCGCGGGTCTGTTCAACATATGGTGCAATAGCCGATGTGAAATCGGCGATCACGGCGGACTTCCCCGGCTTGCCGCAAGAGATCAACCCGCAGCCATGGACCGGACAAGACCGGAACCAGGACAGCTGCCAATGGACACGTTGGAACGGAGCCGCTTTATTAAGGTCCGACCAGGCTGAGACATCCTCCGACAGGCATTCCGGGCAGAACCGGACATGATTCCGGCGCGAAGCAGCAGCGGTCACGATTTGCCCGCAGACCCGAAAAAGACGCTCGCCGACCTTCGTGAAGGAACGACCACGCAGGACTTCGACATCCACTCCCGACACATCTGCCAGGCCGACAAGCGCCTTCTCGTCTCCGTCCACCAATCCTGACAGCGTGAAGCCCATGTCCGAGCTGAACTCCCGCGCGTTGCACCAGTTCCACGCAGCTAGGCGGGAACAGTAGCTGGTCGGTGTCTCGTGGGGATTCAGGGGAAGGGTCCTGGATAGGGTTCCGCTCATTTCGCACCCCGGCGCTTGCGTGAGGAAGCCTGGAGAGGTGCCGCATCGAGGCGCGACACGGACGGGACGATCCGATCCCAATCAGATACCAGGAAGATGTTGTCTTCGGGAGAGCAGTCCCGCTCGTCGACGTAAGCCTGCCCGAAATCCGCCATGCCGACCATGGCGCCCGACCCGGCGCGGGAATACGCGGCAAGGATGGCCCTCCTGACAAGCACGATCGCGGACCCCAGGCCACGTTCGGACGCCACGATCAGGCGATGGGCGAACTCATCCGTCTGGATTTCGCTGCCAGCGACCATGGAGGCATGGTTCACAACGATCCCATGGATGATGTCCTGAACCAGTACCGCGTCGTGGGGAAACGCCAGCGGGGCGAAGCGGAAAGTCTGGCTGCGGCGTTCGACCTGGCGATCACCGCAGATGAAGGACGAAAGCACGGGCAGGCCGCTCAGGATCAGGCTCAAGGGCCAATCCCGTTGCTGCATGATGCTCTTGAAGGTGTCGCGCAGCCTGGTCAGTTCAAAATCGCTGCCGCGGCCCATTGTATGGTGGGCTTCATCCAGCCAGATGAACCTGACACCACGCTCCTTAACGTGGCGCCGAACCTTTTCCCAGATGATGTGGTCCGGGAGGTCCCGGATCAGGGGGTAGCCGAGGCTTTCGAGGATTGTCCTGCCCAGCTGCTTGAGCGTGCAGGGCGATGGGGCGGTCAGCCGTAGGAAGTTGCCACTGTCTAGGCCGGTGATGCGCGGGACCGCCTTTTCGATCGTCCAGGTCTTGCCAGCTCCTGACGTGCCAATGACGGCCAACATCCGCCCTTCGGGGTGCTGACCGGCTGCTGCGGCATGGGTTTCGTCGACGAAGTCCTGAAGGTCCTGGCGGAAACGATCGTCGCGGTCCGTCTTGATGTATTTATCAGAGATCTGCGACGACAATGCCGCTCGGTTTGCAAACAGCGAAACAGACGGCAACGTCGACGGGGTGGAAGTCATCTGGGTGTCCATGTTCAATCCTCCGTAATAAAGCTGGTTGATCCGATGCGGGCCCTGCCCGCCGTCGGCGTGGTGGGGGCGGGCGCCGAAAATGCCTCGTGCCGCAATTCAATGCTTTCGGTGGGCATATCCTCCGTCTCCATGCCGGGTAGTTCCCTGGCCCGGCCGCCCCGCGCCTTGAAGTCGAACTTCGTGAACAGGCGCTTTTCCATCCGCTCCAGGTCGTCGGCGCCAAGGATGGCACTACCCAGTTCGGCAGCATTTGCTGCCTCGTCCGCCTGCTCCCGGATGGACCGGATGGCATCGGCGACGATGTGCGACGACAGGTGTTCCATGTCCGCATTGCGCCGACCGAGGTCCTTTGCGGCGGTGGTCCATTCCCACCAGGTGACGCCATCGAGCGCCAAACCGTCCATGGCCGGCGGAACGCTAATCCAACCATCCGGCGTCTGGACGGAGACCCTGCCGAGGTCCCAGCGGCCAACTTTTACGGTCACTTCGCCCAGTCCTGCCTTGCGACGCAGTTCCTGGAGTTCCCGGGACTGGTAGTGGATCCCCAGGATGCGGACGCCCTGGTTGGAGATCCGACGCTGGCACGGAATGCCGAAGATGCACCGACGGGTATCGTCATCTGGAGGCGGCAGCACCCCGAACTGGGCGACCAGCCGATTCCAGGTCTGGAGCGGCGTTGCCCCTGCCAGTTCAGCATGCGGGCGATTATGATAGGCATCGACTACATAGCGGACGAGGGTGCGGTTAAGGGTTTCCAAGTTGACACTGGCATGGCCTTCGGCGTCGTAGTCCCCCCTCTCCACGGGATTGGAAAAGGTCTGGCCCTGGAAGTACCGGGCGAACTCACGCTGGAATGTCCCGAAGACCCGTTCAATCCGACCGCGCAGTTCGGGGACACCCGCCGGGGGGTAATGGCCACCTGCCCCAAGTGCGGCGATGGCCAGTTTTACCTGCTCCGCCCGGAAGGACGGGCCATTGTCCATGCTGACCGTCTCCGGAATGCCGTGCATGTTCCACGGTGACCGACAGCCGACCGCACCGGCGATTTCGGACTTGTCACGGACAACCATCTCCAGCGTGGTAACTGCGCTCGCTGCCGACGGTGCCGTCGTGAAGCGCAGGGCCAGGATGCAGCGCGTCGCACAGTCGATTGCGACCGATACCCAGACCCGACCGATTTCACCGATCTGCTCCCGCTGCTCGTCAGACAGCGATTCCCAGATGCCGGACTTTGAGAGCAATACCTGGAGAGACACCTGCCATTCGTCCATCTCCACGACTTCAAGGGGACGCACTACAGGGTCGCGGCCATAGATAATGTTGAACTTCTGGCGTGCAGCTTCCGCACCGTACCGACCGGCTGTTACCGTGAATGGATCCAGGGTTCGGTTCAGATGCTTCCAGAATGTCTGGTAACTGATGCTTTCGATCGGCTCCAGGTTCGCGGCCAACCGTTCCTTGTTCTTCTCTTCCAGGGCCATCCGATAGTCGCGGTAGATCATGACCTTGCTGTCACGGTTCGCGCTGGCATAGCGCCCGACATGCTGGTTCACCAAGGCCCAGGCATCGCCCGACTTCCGCGGGTTCCTGTTGCCGCGCCCCTTCGTATTTGAACAAAGCGCGACGGCGACGAATCCGCCGTCGCGGAAGTCGCGCAGCCAACGGCGCAGGGTGGATGGCGTAGGAGGAAGCGAGACATTGACCTGAACTTCGCATGAAGCCCGGCGGCCGGGACGACTGCCGGAACTGATCGTCCGGGTTGCCGTTACCTCGTCTCCCAAGATCTGAGCATGGATTTCGGCAATGGCGATCTTCATCGAAGCGTCCGAGCGAGTGACGTCCTTCCGCTTCGCCTCCATTTCCATGAACATCTCGCAGTAGGCCTTGCGGCGCAGGATCCGGCGCTGTTCGTCCTGAGGAAGGTCGAACAGCGCCACGTCCCGGCCCTTGGCACGGCGCGCCGCCGTTTCGGGAAGGTAGAACCCCTGCTTCACGACAAGGGTGCCGGCCTGGGCGAAGCGGGCGATCTCGCCATGAGGGAGGAACTCGCGGACGTCGTTGTCCTCGACGCGGGCGAGATGGTGACCTCGATCGCTGGTGGAAACCGGCCGGTAGGCCTGACCGTTCAGCACGACCTGGTCATGCTTGGCGAGCCGGTACTGCACTGAATGCTGCATCATCATTTTCCTTCTTGCTCAGGCAGCCATGGCCGGACGACGGAGGCGGACCATCGCCAGGTCGCCGATATGCGTGCCGTTGGCGAGTTCGAGCCCACCCTCGTCGATCAGGTTGACGACGGCGTTCAGGGCGCGGGCGGGCGGGAGGCAGGACATCGCAACCAAGCTGCGGATCGGCACGGCCCCTCGGAGACCGGCGGCTACCTGCGACGTCGCGCGCACGTCCTCATGGTTCCGGCAGGCCCGTGCCCTGAGGATGTGGCGGGCGTCAGCGACCTTCGCCCGCGGAACATGCTGTTCGGTGCAGATCTCGAAGCGGTCGGCGAAGCCGTCGCCCGTCTGCCGGCGGATAAGGGCGATGGTGTCCTCAATCCCGGAGGACCCGACCTTGGCGAGCGGCTTGACGGCATATGCGATCCGCGCGCCGGACACGGTCTCGACCAGGAAGTCGAACGTGTGCCGCGCAGCACGGCCGTCCCGCCGGACATAGGCGACGGCGGGCGGCTGGTCATGGACGGCGACGATGCGCCGGTCCGTCAGCAACAGGTATGCAAGGTCGCGCTCAAGGGCGCTTTCATAGACGACCGCCCTGCCCGACACGGGATCATGGATCGATCCGCGGCATGAGAAGCGGCTGTTGGCTGCCGGCTTCCTCGACGCGATGGACGGGAGCGGCGGATTCCATACCCCGTCGGCGGTCTTGCCAACGGCCGGCTGGTCAGGACGGAGGGCATTGTCCTGATCGGAGGGCCTGATCGAGAAGAGGTCCAGGCCTGCACGCCTGGCATGGAGGTGTTGGGAAACGAGGTACTGGCGCATGATCGCCTCATCGGGCTGCCGGCAACCGTATAGCGGTGTGAACCGGCCGAACTCGGGGGGCCATCGGGGCAAAGGGAGGGCGGCGCCGTCAGAAACGACGGCGTTCGGAAACCCAGACCCCGACGGTGGCGGGCAGGCAGAGCAACGCTCAGCCTATGAGGCGCACCGGACGGTGGTTAGTGGAGTGGATGGTGGTGAGGTGGTTGGCGTGGGCCGTGCTCATTGCACGGCCCCAGCGTCATAGGACATCGAGGCGACGATCTCCTCAACCTCGGCCCCGGTCAGGGTGCCACGGTCGAGCAGCAGGTCGGCAACGGCATCCAGGGCGGACCGGTTGCGGTGGAGAAGGTCCTGGGCCGCCTTGTACTGTAACGCAAGCTCGGTCTCGACCTGGGCGGCAAGGCCTGGATTCTGGCGCAGGACAGCCGCGACATTCTGAGTGTGGACCTCGCCCTTCCAGGCCAGACCGTCCCCGAAGCCATAGCTGCCAAGCATCTCGGCCGCGAGGGCGGTGGCCTTGGCCAGGTCGCTGTCGGCAGGTCCGCCGGAACCGTTCGCCGGCGCCCCGTAGACGATCTCCTCGCCGGCGCGGCCGGCGAGCGTCGTGCGAATGATCGCCCTCATCGATGCGCCGGTTTCCATGCCGGACGGCCGGAATCGGGCACCGGAGCGGCCGGTGCTGACAGTGACGGTCATCAGCTGGCCGGGCAGTTCGACGGCACCGGCAATGGCATGGGCCGCCTCATGGATGGCAATCCTGCGCTGATGGTGGATCGGCAAATCCAGCGCGGGAGAAACCTGTGCGAGGAGATCCGCGACCGTCATCTGGCGGCCTGCCCGGCGGGCGAGGCGCTTGGCGTTCCGAACCCAGAACTCGACATCGGCACCAGTCCCGCCCAGGCCTGCCGCCGCGACCTCAGAGAGGTCTGCATCCGGCAAATGGCGTTGGCCGAGGTGCTCCCTCAGGATGCCCGCCAAAGCGATTTCGTTCGGCGGGGAAACGTGGATGACGCGGTCGAAACGGCCGGGACGGAGAAAGGCAGGGTCGATATTGAGCGTATTCGCCACCCCCAGGATGATGACACGGTGTTTAACCGCTTCGTCGATCCGCTGCAGGGCCTCGTTGACGACCTGGATGCTATACTCCCTGTTCCGACCTTCCATTTTATCGCGGATGCCGAATGAGTCAGCTTCCTCCAAAAGGAACAGGCAGCCGCCGAGAGCTTGCGCCCGCTCAAAGCTTTCGCGCATCGCCTTGAACATATGGCCTTGGTGGCCGGCTGACTGCCATTGTCCATAGGATCCGATCACCAGCGGGAGCCCTGCGCTTCTCGCCAGGCGCGCCGCAAAGGTGCTCTTGCCGGTACCTGGCGGTCCGACGAGCATGCATCCTTTGTCAATTTCATCAGCGGACAGGATGCCGGCGTTGTAGTCGGCCAAATCCTCGATCAGGTTGCGGCCCCACTCCACTGCCTCGTCCATGCCGCTAAGCCCGTCCAGGGTGGGGCCGTCGACGGCCGCCGTGCGGACCTTCGCCTCTGCCAAGCGCACCAAGCGCTTGATCCACTGGTCGGCATCTTCGTCGTAACGGTGGGCGAAGCGGAGGTCATTCGGGGTCAGGAGACGGCACAGCCAATCCGGGACGGAAACATCCGGCCGAACGCCGAACGCAGCCGCTGCCGCGTCAGCCAGCGTGGCAGCGTCGACCAAGGGGATCGAAACCTGATGATCGGCCCCGTTTCGGACGATCTCGGGAGCATTGGCGTCAGGCGGAACCAGTACGAGAACGCCCTTTCCCTCATCCACGGCCCTGATGATGCCAAGCTCAACGGAGATGTCGCCCAGGGAGGTCCTGCCGAGGTCGTCGATGATCAACCATCTGTCATGCACCGACTGCGACTGGAAAAATTCAGCAGGCACCTCGACGTCATCGTCAGGAATGTCGTCCTGACCTTTTTGCAACTCCGCAGCGTCGGCCTCCATTTCCCGTTGGATAAGTGCATTCGCATGAGTACGAAACGCCTCGGCAATCGCCGGAACCCAGGCCCGTGAAGCAACGTTCAGGACAACGACCTGCCCTGGCTGTTCGAGGGCGGCAGCCGCGTCCGGCTTGCTGGAGAGAGCGCGATCCAACAGGACGGATGCCGTGGCGGCGTATGGGGTAGGACGATCAGTATGATCGGGTGCGACTGCATCGGCAGCCTTCTCGGCGTCGAGATGCTCAACGAACTGCTTGTGGTAAGCTTTTGATAAGGCCGACAGTGTGGTGGGCGGCCGATCAAGCTGCGAAGACATGGTGATACCTGCCTTGTCCAAAGTCGTCGGACCTTCGGCACAGAAGTGCGAAGGCGGCTACGCTTTGCGCAGGTCACAAGGACGGATGTCAGGAAACGACCGTGTTCCTTGCGCCTACGCGGCGCAGCATATCTTTCCCGACGCCAGGGACATGGCCGGAGCCATCGTGGCGTTCACGTTCAGGTGGGTGATATGTGAGGAAACGTTTGTCATAGTCATATAATGGCTTGGGCCGGGTAGGATGTCAATCCCAGAATTCCGGAGCGGTTGAAAAACTCGGTCCGCCTTGCCCTGCGCCAGCTTCCAGGGCTGCCAGGAGAGGTGCCCTGGCATCGAGTGACCCTACATACGCGGCCGGACAGGGCATCGCATCGTAAACGGCTACGATGGCCGGCGAAGGGATCGGGCGGTGAAGCAGTTCACCATCCAATATTGACTCTATAGGATAACATATAAGAAGAAACACAATCATGGAGAGTCCAATGCCGCCACTAAGCCGCCGTCGCACGACTATCACCAACGATGATCCCGCGCTGGACGAAATGAGGCTGAGCCAGTCGTCTGAAATCCATAATGTCAACGTTGCTGGCAAACGGACCAGCCTTCGGCTGCGCGGAAGCGAATGGGAAAGCCTGCGCCTCATCGCCCACCGTGAGGGATGCGACCTCTCACAGGTCGTAACGGAAATCGACAAGCGCCGTGGCGACACGTCCCTCGCCGGTGCGTTGCGGCTTTTTGCGATCGCCTATTTCCGCGAACTGATGCGTCTCAAGGAAGATGTTGCAGGCGTCCGCCCGGTCCAGATCCTCCAGGCCCTGTCAGAGCCTCAGGACAATATCGGGGCGGAAGCGGTACGTGGCGACCGCGACCTGGTGCCGGCCTGAACCACGGCGATGATCAGCCCCAGTCCCAGATCATCGGCCTTGCAGGTTTGGCGGCGGAGACATGTTCCTGTATCGGAATCGGGGCGGGCCTCCGGCGCTTGACGGCGACCAGCCGGAAGGGACTGCCGACGAAGTCCTCCCCCGATATGGCATGCGGCACCACCGCGCGGCTCTCCTCGACTTCGTCCATGGCGATCTCCGTGTCGTCCTTGGATTATAGAACAAACGCGGAACATTTGCCAAGCGCCCGGAAAATCGCCCCCCGTGGTTGAACGGTCATGGAATAATCGGTAGCCCTGGCTCTACGCCATCGCCTAGGAGACCTGAATGCGCCGCCTGCCCGCCCTTCTCGCCGCCATCCTGGCCGCTACGTTGCCGGTCGCCGCACTGGCGAAGGATGTTAAAGTTGCCACCTGGAACATGGGTTGGCTGACACTGAGGGCCGGCGAGATCAACGGGCCGAACGCCGACCCCAAACGGGCAATCTACCAACGCACGGACGAGGACTTCGCCAGGTTGCGCGGCTACGCGGCCAAGCTCGACGCGGATATCGTCGCCCTACAGGAGGTCGACACCGTCGAGGCGGCTGCCAAGGTCTTCGATCCGAACGAGTACACGGTCATCCTGGGTGACGAAACGGATTTCCAGCGCGCGGGTTGGGCCATCCGCAAATCGGTCAAGTTCACACGCATGCCGGACCTGGCCGCGTTGGACCTGCTGGACGGTCAGCCGAGGAGCCTCCGCAAAGGCGTCGAGGTCGTGTTCCATCTGCCCGGCGGCGACCTGCGCGCACTGGCCGTCCATCTGAAAAGTGGCTGCTTCTCTCCGAAAAGCCAGAATGACGCCTGTCCTGTCATCGCCGAGCAGATGCCCATCCTGTCGAAATGGATCGACGCGCGGCAAGCCGAGGGAACATCGTTGCTGGTCGCTGGGGACTTCAACCGACGGCTGCGCGACGAGGACCCGCTCTGGAAGGTGCTGGACAATGGCCCGTCGCCGCTGAAGCTGGCCACGGCGGGCAAGGCTAACCATTGCTGGGCGGGCGAGTATCCGGAATTCATCGACCAGATCATCCTTGGCGGCCCCGTCGTGCGCCGCGCCAAGGAGGGTTCCTTCGGGGTCCTGGTCTATACCGAAACATCCAGGGACGATAAGAAGCGGGTCAGCGACCACTGCCCTGTTTCCATCGAGATCCGATGAAGTTTCCGCCTCGTATCTCCCGCGCAGCCAGTGCGCTGGCAATCGCATCCATCGCCGCCTTCATCGGCGGCGTCGCTGCGCTGTCGGCATCTGCTTTTTGGATGACGTCGGTGCTTCTGCCATTGGGGATCGCCAGCATTGTGGGCGGATGGCTGCTGTCCGAACTGTCGATGCAGCGCATCGCCAAGGATAACGGCATGGATGTCGGCAGGTGACCGCGAAGGCAGACGACCAAAAATGGGCTCAAAGCCCGCCGCTCTACCGCTGTTGCGGGCAGCGCGGCGGGCTTCTTCAAGTCCGGCACCCGGTCGAAACCTAAGCGGCACCACCGGTGATCACGATCCCCTCATTCCCCCGCGTTGAGAGATGCCAGGTATTCTTGCGCTGCAATGTCGATGTTCCGGGCCAGTTTCCCGGACCGCCACACCATGAACAACCCCATCACCATTGTTGGGATGCCGACGACACCTCCGATCAAGGTTGCCGTCAGCACGACGCCGACAACAACGATTCCCCACGCCATGCGTTTATGTAGCTTTGCTGCGGCAACGAGTTGCACGCGCACGGCTTCGACTTTGGCCGGGTCGGTACCAGCCTGCAGCACCAGGGTGCTTTTAATGTTACTCAGGTCTGACATGTAGATTCTCCAAGAGAGTGCGCGGGCGGGATTGGTGCCGCGTGTCGATCAATGGATTGAGAAGAGTGCGGCTGATGGTCAGCCCAGATATGTCCAGTCCAGGCCCAGGTCGCTGGTGGCGACCAGCAGGCGGCCTTCTCCCTGTCCATACTGGAGGTAATGGGTCAGGGGATTGACACCCGCGGCCTTCAGGTCGGCGTTGGCATCCAGGTAGGCACTGACGTCCAAATAGGCGGACGGGTCGCGTCCCTCGCGCCAGCCATAGTTCATGAAATGGAACCAGGGGTCGACCTTGGCAGCGGCCACGTCGGCGTTCTTACCCAGATAATAGGCGCTGTCGAACAACGGGGTCAGGGAGCGGCCTTCCGCCTTGCCATAGGCCAAGTAATGCACGTAGCCGCTCCGCAGCCCGCCGCCGGCGACCGCGGCCGCCACGTCGGGATTGGCGGCCAGGTAGCCCACCTCGTCGTAGAGCGGGTTGGCCCGGGCGTCGATGGCGGGCCGGCCCTCAGCCTGGCCCCACTGTTGCCAATGGGCAAAGCCGCTGGTCAATGCCCCGCGGGCCACGGCGGCCGCCACGTCCGGGTTCTTTGCCAAGTAGAAGGTTTCGTCGAACCCGCCGCCAAGCTTAACGTCGGCATTCATCCACAGGCCAACCTTGCCGCCATCGTTGAAGGCCAGAAACTCCGTGCCCAGGTAGGTGTCGGTGCCCTGCGGACCCACGACCTTGAAGCTGCCGTCAGCCTGTCGGGCGACCGTGTGGCTGGCGCGCGAGCCGAACAGGCCGGCGACGTCGATGCCGGTTCCGCCGTCGATGGTGTCGTTCCCGCTGCCGGCGACCACCCGGTCGTTGCCGGCACCCAGGAACAGCCGATCGTCGCCGGACCCGCCCCAGACGCTATCGTTGCCGCTGCCGCCGGAGATCTCGTTGGCCACGGCGTTGCCGTTGATCCGATCGTTGCCGGACCCGGCCCGGACGTTCTCGATGGTGCCGAGGATGGCGAGGTTGCCCTTGCCCGTGTAAGTGACAAGAGACGTCTGGTAGCCAGTCGACAGGTTGGTCCGCATCTCTGCGTCGGTCACTCGCATGTTGATCGACGACAGGTACTCCGCCGTCAGGTCGATCTCGGACTTCATCGTGCTGACCGAGAGGTCGATCATGTCCGTGCCCCCGGCATCGTAGATCACCTCTCGGAAACCGACCCTCTGATCCCAGGTGTATGTGTCGTTACCGATTCTGTAAGTCGTGTTGGGACCGTAGAGGTGCTGCAAAGCCATGATGTCTAGGACGCCCATGCCGGTCATGTTCGCCTTGAGGAAGTCTCCGTTCGCGATGCCGTAATAGAGGTCGTTGGAATCGGGGTATGACATCATCGTGTAGAATTTGTTCTGGGCCGAGTCCGGCAGGACGGTCGGACCGTTGAACGGGTGGGAAAGGCCCAAAGCGTGTCCGATCTCGTGCCGGACTGTATCGGCCAGGCGGACGCGCTCCGCCTCGGTCAAGCCGCCGTTCGCAAACTCATCGGTAACCGAGCGGGAAAGGAATACTTCGCCTGCGCCGTCGGTGAAGCCGACGGAATCGAGGACCCAGCCCGCTGGCGTCGACGAGTAACTGGTCGAGACATTCGGCGTGAACGCGGAGCCAGCTGTCCCGGCCGACAACGCGATGACGCTGAACCCGAGCGTCTTACCGACATTGGTTGGCGATTCCACGAACGTGATGCCGGTTACGTCGGAGATTTTCTTCAGTTCCTCAAGGACGACCTTCCTCTCGTCGTCGTTCAGCGGCCGGAAGTTCCAATCCCGGTCGCTTGCCAAGCCGGGAGCCAGGACCGTCTGGAAATGGTAGTTGAGCGTTACCGGTGTGCCGACGCCGATATTCGAATTGCGCGCTTGGTCCAGGGTCAGTCCCTTGCCGGCAAGCAGGTCAGCGTTCCAGCGCGTAAGGCCGTAAGTGTACACCCCGTCTGCCGTCTTTTCGTTGCGGCAAAACAGCAGCGCGCTGAGATCGAGGTCGCCGACCCTATGGAGGCCAGACGGGTACTGGACTGTCGGGGAGGTTCCGGCGGCATGGAGGTTCTCCACGCTGGACAGGGCGGCGCAGCACGGGCAGCCGCTTGGGTGAATGGATAAATGGTCAATCTCGTTGGTAGGCAAGGCTTGTACCTCCTTTGCAAAAGGACAAGCGCAACCGTCCGCCGCCGGCCTGGCGCCGGGACGGTAGATACGTACAGCAAAGGTTGCACGCCCAGCCTATTCCCCCCGCCCGGGTAGCTACTCCCAGGCGTTGGTGGAGTGTTTTATTCAGCTGGCCGCCCGACATAGGGGCTGTGCCTTTGCTTCACGCGCAGTTGCGCCCCCACCTCCGGTATCTAGCCGGGTGTAGGTGGTACATAATATGCCACGGATGGGAACGCAGATGGAACAGGTTTCCAAGGGGGGAACGGCCTCATCCAGTCACGGGACGGAAGCGACCGCACAAGTCTGCGATCTGTCGGCGAAGCTGGATTCTCGGCGTTCGGTGATGACTTAGTCGTCGTCCGCGCCAGTGATGACCATCTGGAACAGCACCGGGCTGTGGTCCGAATAGACCTGGCGGAAGGCGTTATGGTCATATTCCGGCTGGGGGCCGCCTGGGTACGGCCCCGTCCCGACCTCGGACCAGCGGCCCCTCATCGCCTCGACCAGGCCGACCACCTTGAAGCCGAACGACTGGTCGATCTCCCGGTCGGTCGCCGCAGGGCGGTAGAGGACATGGTCGTAGGGCTTGGGACCGTTCACATTCGTGTTGGTGGGAACGCAGGTCGAGTTCAGGGAACGGTATCCCGGGGGCGTGGCTTCGGCCAGTTCCCCGCAGTCCTGGATGTTCGTGTCCCCAACGATGAGGTAGTCGCGCTCCGGCTTCCCGGCCTGGCTGGCGATCCATTTGGCGATCGAGGCGATCTCGTGCCGGCGGCGTTCCCGCCCCGCTGGATTGGCGTCTGGCTCCAGGTGGACGGATACCAGCACGAAGTCCAGCGCTCCCGAGCAGCTTCGGAACGGGAACGCGAAGGGAACCCGCTCGTAGTCGGGATGGTTCGACCGGTCGACCGCCAGGAACCCACCCGGCAAGTCCGTCGCGGGAAGCGCCGCCTGCGGCTTGTAGAAGGCCACCCACCATTCGGTGGCGTTGGAATTCACGTGGATTTGGTCGCCAGTGCCGGTGTCCTCCTCGGACATCGTCCAGGAGAAGCCTCGCCTGCGCATAGCCTCGAAGAAGGCCGCCGCCTGGGGATCGGGCCTGTAGGGATCCACGGTGCCGTCCGGGTTGGGCGGGAAGCTGCCGGCGAAGGGCGGAGCCACCAGTTCCTGGACGAGCACGATGTCCTGGTCTTTCACGAGATCAGCCAAGCCGTCATTGTCCCGCTTGGCGGAGGACCCCAGGAACTGGATGTTGAAGGACGCCAGCTTCAGGGGCCCCGGTGCGCAGGCCGGGTTATCCGCCGCGGCGCCGGGGACGGCGGCCCAGGCCAGTAGGACGGTTGCAAGGATGACGGACTGGAATCGTCTGCAACGCATCGTGGCCCCCGGGCGTTCATGAGGAACAGCTATACCGCATAGACCTTATACAGCATTCCTGTTGAAATTCCTGTGACAGCATTCACTATATCTGCGAAGGCTGGCCACTCCCGCATGGGCCTGCCGAAAATCGGCAGCCGGCATTGCGGCGGCTCTTCACCACGGCTACAGGGAGGACGGGCGATGAACCGGATATGGCTTGTCGGCTTGTTGGGCGTGCTGCTGGCCATCCCGGCGCTTCCGGCCGCGGGCCTCAGCCAGACCGATGAGCAGATCCGGCAGGCGCTGATCCAGCAGTCGATCGCCAGCTATCCCGGCAACTCCCCTGCCCCTACAACACGGCCGCCAACGGCAGCCGGTGCGGGAAGCGCAGCGCCTACAGCAAGCCGGGTGGCCACGCGCCACTTTGCTTCCCGGCGGACGTGACGGACAAGATGGTCGAGGACTATCGGCGGGCGAACGGGGCCAAACCGAAGTAACGTCCAGGTAAGTGCCAATGGCTAATGGTCGGCAGATAACCACTGAACATTAGCAATATAATTACATTAATCTACTAGGCAGTGATATCGGCCAACATCGATAGCAGCTTCGACAAATTTCTTTGCAGTTTCCCTATCCATAATGATCATCTTTCCATTCACTTTTAGATAAATACTATCCTCTCCGGTACCTCCTGGAATCTTGCATCCAGAATAATAGGATGATCGCCCAAACTGCACTTCCATTTTATCTTTGCCACCCTGGTCTCGGATAACCTCTTCAAAATACACCGTTGTCGCCATGTCACACCTCTTGATCTGTGGTTGATACTGGATTTCACAATAGTTAAATGAGGGCTCAAGCCACCTTTGGGACGGAAACAACCGCCAACTGGTGCAGCTTCATGCCCTTCCCCCGGACAAGACGTTCAAGATCTGCGGGCGCAGCCACCGCAACTTGCTCCGGCGAGACCATCCCCTCCCGCCAAAGCGTAAGCAGTTCGCTACGTGTAAGTTCGAGCTTCAGTTGCGTCATCGGCAGCATGGCTTCGGGAATCCCGAGATCAAGCCGGCGGAACAAGGCCTCCACCCGCTCCTCGTCCGTCGGTCGCTCCAGCACGATGGATGCGATCCGCACCACGCTTTCCAATAGGTACCTGCTGCCGTCGACGTATCCGCGGATGTCGCCGTGGCCAACGCGCGAAAAGGTGTTCGCCGAATAGCCCTCCTCGATTTCCGTCACGGGAACGCCGTTGATCCAGTCGTTCACGATCAGGGCCCGCTTGCAGCGAGCATAGTACGTGCGGTCAGCACGGGCACCGCGTCGCAGCGTACTGGCCATGTCATAGCCGAACCTGTTCGCCGCCTCCTGTTGCCACCTTGACTCTCCTTGCCTGGTCTGCGGCGTGTAGTCGTCGTCCCGCTCCTGGAGCAGTTCGATCAGGACTAGGAGAGACTCTGGACTGGCATCCTCCGGACTGAGCTGGCGGATGACCTCGACGAGACGCAGCGCCGACTCCAGGGTCATCGGCGACTCACCACAGGCGCGGCCGAGCATCGTGAGATGCAGCATCCCGTCGTCGGCCTGCTCCACCAGCCCATCGGCAACCATGCGGTCAAGAATGCCTTCGAGTTGCTGCTCCATAGCGTCCCGCCATCGCGGATCGCGAAGCAGGCCCAGGTAGCCACCATACGTATCCGAGACGAGGCCGATGACCAGGCTCCGCGGCACCTCCTTGACCTGGGCTAGGAGGCGGACAACCCACGTCCCCGGCCTATGCTCGTCGAACGAGGACGAGATGGCCTCCGGATGTCCTTGGACGTAGGTACGGAATAGCCGCGAACGTTCCATCACCGTCTCGGCGATGACGATCGCCTTGCCCTGGGCTTCGTATCCCAGGCGGCCCGCCCGGCCGGCCATGTTCTTGTACTGGGCCACGGCATATGGCGTCGTGTCCCCGCCCCCGCTGGGAAACCCGGTCTCGACGATCACCACGGTGGATGCAGGGGTGTTCACGCCGGCCGCGACGGTACTGGTCGCAACCAGCACCTTGACGCCGCCTTCGCCGTGGCGGAAGCCTCGCTCCACGGCCTGGCGCTCCTCGCGGTTCAGGTCGCTGGAGTGGAAGGCGACGCCGCCTGCAAGCGCCTCGCGTAGGTTGGCTGACATCACCGAGGGGTCGCCCTGGGGCAGGGCAGCGATCACATCGCCGGCGGCGGGCAGCCCCAGTTCGCGTGCAAGGTACTTCGCGCAGCCGCTTGCCGCTCCCCGGGAATTCCGGAATACGATGACCTTCTCGCCCAGGCCGACCAGATGTCTGACGAGCGGGACGATGACGTCCTGCGAGGAATGCTTGTCCCCCCGCTGCCGGATCGCGACCCGGTCCAGGAGCTGCGCGGTGTAGACCTCACCCGCCGGTGAACGGAATTGCCATGTGCCTGTTCGGTCGATCACCCCCTCGATGAGGGGCACCGGCCTCTCGGTGGTCAGCAGCAGTCCGCAGTCGAGCCACCGGTCGAAGCCGTTGATATGGCCGATGACCGCGCTCAACGCGACGAGCTGAGGCGCCACGCCGCGCCGACGCGCTGCGATTAGGTTCGTCAGCAGCAGTTCAACCACCATGCCGCGGCCCTGCTCGGTGATGAACTGTGCTTCGTCCAGCACCACCAGCCCGATCTGGTTCAGGATGTGGGGAGCCGCCATCATGAGGGCGAGGAACTTCTCATAGGTGAAGAAAGCAAGGTCGTACTTGCCCCGCATCACGTCGCCGACCTGATCC
This sequence comes from alpha proteobacterium AAP38, assembly GCA_001296005.1. GTDB lineage: Bacteria > Pseudomonadota > Alphaproteobacteria > Azospirillales > Azospirillaceae > Niveispirillum. The sequence continues at coordinate 81,013 of LJHR01000035.1, forward strand.
TGCCAGTCGCCACTGCATCGGGCGACACGCAGGTGGAGCTGGTCCTGGTAGATGGCGGTGAAGTCCTCGAACTTCTCGTTCACAAGCGCCTTGTAGGGCAACAGGAAGACGGCCTTGCGACCCTCGGCGACAGCCTTGATCGCGGCCATCTCGCCCACGAAGGTCTTGCCGGCACTCGTCGGCGCGACCGTCAACAGCGAATTGCCACCAAGCACGTTGTGCTCGTTGACGGCCGCGATCTGGAGCTGGTTGAGCCCGGCGGGGTAACGCCTCTGCCAGGCCTGCAGAACCTCGTCCGGAATTCCGTAGCCGGCCAGCTCCACGAACTGCCCCGTGGTCCGGATGGGCGCCCGCTCGGGGAAAGCAGCATAGAAGTTCGCCCCTCGCCGACATGCCGGCAGGGACAGCTCCCCTTCCACATGGCCGAACATGACGGGCGTCTGTTCATACCCATAGCTGGCGGCCGCTGCACGGACCGCCTTGACTACGTCGTCCACCATGCCCACGACGCTGATCGGATCGCCGTCCTGGAGCAGGCAGTCGAGGACCGCCTTGGTGAAAAGGCCGTGGCGGGTATGGTGGTCTTCCAGCGCAGGCTGGTCGGGAGCGGATGCCGCGAACAGAATCCTGCCCTGCCCGGCCACGTCCACCAACGGGATGCCGATGGCGCGGGGCGCGACGCCGATGTCCAGGACGCGGGCGGTGGCCCCGCCGCTGAAGCAGCAGTCCAGCAGCATGAGCACGGCGCGGGCGCGCGTTCGCCTGAACCGATCGGCAAGGTTCTCCATGCAGAAGGTCGTGGCGAAGAGATCGCTGGTATCCGTGTCCGCGACGACGAGGCGATGGTCCGGCGTCCCGTGCCCCGCGAAGCTGATAAGCACGACATCGTCGGGACCGGCTTCGCCCAGCGTCGCGTCGAGGATTGCGTTGAGCGCCTCCAGCGTCGCGGCCTGGTCCGTTATCAGCGCACCGGACATGTCCTGGAGCGTATCGGAAAGGACCGCCCAAAGGGCGGTTGCATCCCGAACCGCGCCGTTCAGGTCGGAGATCCTGCTGTCGGCGTAGCGGTCGATTCCGATGAAGGCAGCGCGGATCAATCGTTATCTCCGGCTCAACGCGATGGCACCCACGGTGGGCTTGGAGGAAATTTCCAGGACAGTGGGCGGAAAAGTGTCGTTCTTGGCGACCTGCCTACTACCGTCTTTCTCAAACCAGACGCACCAAACGGCGGGCTCCTGCGTCATCGCCAGCACGCTCACCTTGTCAACGGTCATCAGCGGTCCGCCCGACTTCACTCGGACCAGATCACCAGCCTTGAAATCCATGGGGTATCTCCTTCAAATAGCAGTTCTTGGTTTGTTCGATACTGGCATGAAACTGATCCGGGTGCTAGTGATTCGTAAATAGCCCTGTCGCAGGTATCTGGGATAGGCGCCCGTTTACGGCATGGATGAGGGACCGCATGGATATCCGCTTCTGGCGACGGCCGCCGATAATCGCCAAGCTGGCCGATGCACCTCCATCATGGACGGGGGTGCGTGACGAAACGGCTCGCGAGATCTTGCGGCAGGGTGAGGCCTACCTGGCGGCGCAGCTGCAGTGCGCCATCGCCGCCGACCAGCGGGCCATGACGATGGCGACCATGTACGCGGCCTTTGCAACCGGCCTGATCGGCGGTGGCGCGACGTTGCTCCTAGGGAACCTGTCCAGCCCGATTGGATGGGGCGCCTCCGCAGCCGGGACAGTGTTCCTTGCCGGCTGCGGGTTGCTCACCTATGCGGCCCGCCCGATCGACTTCCATTATGCTGGCGCCCACCCGGCGGCTTGGTTCACCGAGGAGGACCTGCGGGGGGATTTGGTCGTCGCCATCTGTGAATCGGCGAGGCTCTACCAACGCCGCATCGAGAGGAACGACGGGATCATGGACCGCAACGGGAAGTTCACGAGATGGGGCAGTTGGTGCGCCTTCACTGCCCCACTCGTGGGTGCGCTTACTTTTTTGGCGGTTTGGGCGGCGGTGGGGGCGGTGGCGGCGACGGGCGGGGCGAAGGCGGCGGAACTCCGCGGCCCGGTGGCAGAATGCGGGCGGGCGGAGGAGCTTTTTTGCCCGGCGGCGTCTCTTGCGGGAGGGCATGCATGAAGAACCTCGCAAAAACGATCACATATGGATAGTCGGGACAAGGTTGGCTGGGACCGTTATATCACAGGAGCCCAGCGCAAAGCTTAGGTACCATAAACCCCAATGCTCCAAGCACCACAGATCGGAACACCGGGTTGCCTAATTTTGGCATATATAGTACCATATATACCAAAATCCTTTTGGTTGTACGCATGTGAGGTTTGCAATGTCGTTGATATCGTATATCCATAACCCCATCCCTCCAAATGTTGACAAACTCGACCCCACAGATGCACAGCTTTTAGCGGCTATGGAAAAAGCAAAAGATCGAGCCCAGAACGTACGTATCCTTTCAGATAAAGAGCTTATTGAGCGCTTTCTTAAGAAGAAAGCATAAGATATACTGTTTATTTGGTATCAATACATACTTGAGTATTATTATGGATGCTGATATTTTTGAAGCTATCATTTCTGAATGTGCAAAGATGTCAATCGACAGTATTGCTGAAGAATACAAAGTAAGTCCCCAGCGAATGGAGTTATCTCTTCAGCCAGATAAAAGCAAGATTTCTTTTTTAAAAGGCCGATTTGAAAAGAGAAAGAACTCAGATAAATTTCGTGGATATGGTGATGCTCCAATTATTGCTGAATTCGTTAGCCTCATAATAAGTAAAAATCCTTATTATTTTGGATATGATAACGAACGATACAGGCACACATTTAATGCGATTGTTGCGGCTTTTTTCTTTTCGTGTATAACAGGGAGTAAAGCCCAGAATGATGAAATATTCAAATCGCATAAAGAGCTATTGCAAGCACCTTCTTATGAAAAGATATACGAAGTAATACTCAATTGGTGCGAGCGATATGATCTTGTATAGATTATTTTAAATTAATTACTGCGCATTCTATACATTCAATTCAATTATTTTATAAAAAACAGTTTAGGTTTAATCATTTTTGCCACGCCCATCATGAAGTTCTTAAATTTGATCCCAAATAATGAATTGTGTATATTTTGATGTAATTCTTCAGAAAAATCACCTGAGATTATCCCATTATTAATAGGACCACACTCTAGTGCGCCTTCATTTTTTATGTTTTTGCCAATTCTCTGGTTGATTTTTATTTCAAAATTTACTCTTAGAAGCAATAAAGCCTCCTGAAGAGAGCGATTTCCATATTCGTCAGAATGCCTCATCTAAAATCTCCTTCTTATAAAATCTAGTCTCCAGAAGACGCATTATTATCTTGTATTCTTTCTTCTGACTAGGTGCAGTAACGTCGAATGCGCGCACAAAGAACCTGCATTTGTTCTCAACTGACCAATTGTAGAGTGCCAGCGCCTCGGCCTGGAACCGAGCAGCCGGAATTTCAGTGTTGAAGGTCATGGCCTGGATCGGAAGCTTGGCCTGATCCCTCGCCCGGTGCGGCAGCGCCCGATCCCGCACGACCATGCCTGTCGTCGTCAGGGCGACGTCGAAGATGAACTCAGGACGGCCTGTCTTTTCCTCCCGCCAGCAGGGAGGCATTTCGGTACCCGGGCCAACCCTGCGCAACGCCTCCTCCAGGTTGCCGACCTGGCGCCGAAGCTTCTCATTGTCGGTTCGCATCGCCTCCCGGCCGGCGAGCGCCTGCCTTATCGCTTCAGCCGGCGTGCTGCCCGGCTTGGAGGCATCCAGGGCCGACTTCAGCGCATCCTCAACAGCTTTGGCCGCCTCTGCCATCTGCGCCGGCGTCGGGTCCTTGATGCCCCCCTCCTCCATGGCGTTCCTGATTGCCGCGGCGAGTTGGGCCTCCTGGATCAGCTGATCCGCGGCGGCGTCCGGGCTTGCCCCTGAGGGAAGCCTGGACTGCAGTGCCGCCGCCATGCGGTCCCATTGTTCCGCCTTCGGCTTGACTTCCGCCAGTTGGGCTTTCAGGGCCTCCGCTTCCGCAGACTTCTGGCGAAGGAGCGCGATCTCTTTGAACAGGTCGTCGAGCGGCGCCTTCGCCCCAACGAACGCATGGAGTTTCTCCTTCATCACGGCGAGTTCCGCGACCTGGGCCCGGGCCTCATCCCGCAGAGCCTGGACGACCTGCCGTTCCTTCAGCGAGCGAGCAGCGAGGGCCAGCAGGAGGCAGAAGATTATGAGGGTGATGATCTCCGCCAGCGTGAAGCCGAGGATCAAGCCTCGCCGATATTCCACTTGCTGACGATCGATGGAGCCGTAGGCCATGGTCACGCCCCAGCCATGGCCGAAGCCGGTTCAGGGCCGAGCTGTTGTGCCAAGGTGCGGGACATGTCGACCAGGGCACGGTGGACCTGGACCGTGGCGTCCCGCGAATGCTCCAGTTCGGCGGCAAGCTCCTGGTTGTGCCCCCGCACCGCCTCCAGCGTCATCGACGTGGCCTCGCCGATCCGTTTGGTGGCATGGGAAAGCTGTTCGACCTCGTTGGCAAGTGACCGCAGGTTGCCGCCAACGCCATCGATCATCCCTCCAATGTCGGCGACGGACTGCAGGCGCTGGTTCAGGCCCGCCATCCCCCGGACGACCTGATCGACAGACCTGGCGATCTCGTCGATCCGCTGCCCCTCCATTTCGGAACGTTGCCCCATCCTCTCCATGATGGCGTCGATCTGGTCGACATAGGGCATCAGGCGCTGTTCGATAAGGTCCCGGGGTGGATTGATGTTCTCGATGCGATCGACCAGCTTCTCCAACGCCGTGACGGACTTGGTCGATGTCTGGGCGATCTTCTGGGCATTCGCCGTATGGATCCCCAGAGTATGGCCGACGGTCTCCGCCATCTGCTCGCTCACCCTTCCGAAGGCAGCGATGTTCTCCTTCATCGCATCCTCGCTGATCTTGTGAAGGCTTCGCATGGCCTCCTCGATCGACTGTTGGGTAGCCTGGCGAAAGGTGTTCATGCTGGTGGTAGCGTCAAGCAACTGGTTTCGTAGATGGCTGGCGGCCTCGGCCAACTCCACCCGAACCTCCCGCTCAATCTCCACCGGATCCTGGCGCATCTGCGCCATCATAACCCGCAGCATTACCCCGAAGATCGTGGTCGTTAGCGCAACGCCGAAGTTCGCGATGATGTCATCGACGCTCTCGGGGTTTCGTCCATAGCGATAGAGGGCGATCCCAAGGCTCGTCAGCGTATAGAGCAAACCGAGGTAATAGGCATTGTCGCCCGCCTGGTCTTCCCGGAGCCGGAAGCGCTTTGTCCGCCATACGTAGCCGGTATAGCCCAGCATGATAAGGACGGGAAAGAAAGTTACCCATAGTTGGCTACCGCCGAGGGATTTGAGAGACAGGATGCCGACGGCGCCGATGAAGAAGGCGAGGAAAAATAGAAAGCGGTCATCGAACTTGCTGAAGGGGTCTATATAGCGGGCTTTCATCGTTCGAAATCCTTAAAATATGGATTCAGCGCGGAAATCGGACGCCCCTTGGTCCACGAAGTACGAGGACCAGAAGCCTATGTGGCTCGCACCTTGGATGGTCTTGCCGGTTTCGCGTCGGATGTAGAGAACCTGGACATTCACGTCCGACAGGTTGGCCTTGACCTTCCGGTACGCCGCCGTGCCTTTGAAGCTCTCGAACGCCGGCGCCCCCTTGTACTGGCTGGCCGCTTCGGAGTGTTGGAGCAGGTCCGAGACCACCACCAGGTTCTTGTCGGCCGCGTCCGCGTACGGGGCGAACGCCGTGGAGGCGACGCTCTGGATCGTCTCCATTATAGGCGACTGGTCGGCCTGTCCTGCCTCCAGCATTCCGTCCAGGACATGCCGCAGCGGCTGGTCGAACACCGTGGCCCATGTCCTCTTGGCCAAGCGGGGATTCGCCGTCCATTGGCTGAGGTCCTCCCCGCTGCCCGGATTGCACAGCGAGAAGTCGGGTTTCAAGACGTCCGCCTTGATCGGCCCGACGGTGTAGATCTGCAGCAGGCCGTGCTTGGGCACGGATTGCCGGGTTTCTTCGAAGCGGGTGGTCAACAGCTGACGCTGCACGGGCGTCACGCTGTCCGTGCGGTCGATGACGAAGGCCGTTACCGAGACAGGCCCTGCTTCTGGGCACAAGGTCTCCGCGTTGACCTTGACCTTGCCGCCGACAGCCTGGACGTAGGCGAACACAGCCAAGGCGAACACCAGCCCGACCAAGCCGATGAGAAGCTTGCCTTTCATGTCGGCCTGCGCTTTGCGGTCACGCCGCGACGGTCGTTGCCTTGCCTGCCGTACCATCCTCAAAGTCCTTGGTGGTCAGTTGGTCGATGCGCTTGAATTCCGCCATGGCCTCCAGAAACGCCGAGTTCATGTCGGCGATGCCTTTCTCAAGGGCGGCCACCACGTTGTCCGTCTCATTGTCGAACATCGTAGGCGTTAGGCCGGCGAATGGATCGATTGTCGGTTCGGCAGGCCTGGCAAGGCACCATTTCTCCGCGAAATGGGCGGGTCTGGGCGTCGTGCGCGCCATGGAGTTGGCATCCCGGTAGGTACGCAAGAGATCGTTGGCGCAAGATTCCAAATGCTGCAGGTGCGTTTCGTACGTGCTGCGCAAATGATCCCGCGTGCCGATCAGGTTGATGAAATGGCCCTTCCCTTGGGAAACTTCCTTACGGACCCGCCCCATCGCCTCGACCTCGGCACCCTTGGCATCGGTCAACTCTGCGACGAGGTCGTTCTTCTCCGCTGCGTAGCTGTCCGTTGCTTCCCGCGCACGTCGAGACAGGGGGCCGTAGCCTGGATAGGGATCGTCCATCAGGTATGCGTCGTAAGCTGCGCCCAGGGAGCAGGCGCAGCCGAGAATGATCAGGAACCAGCTCTCTATGTCCTTAATGTCCCAGACGTTCGCCTGGAGCGACGCGAGGGCGAGCTTGGCAGCCATTTCCGGTGCATCGCCGCCGAGGGCATCACGATAATGGGCCACGCCGACGTTGAAGAAGAGGATCGCAGCGGGCAGAACGATCAGGGACACAAATCCCATGAATTTCCGGAAGATGCCCCGATGGATCGTCGATGGTACGGCCCAACGGCCGAGAAGGACGCCTAGGGCCAGATTGGCTACCGCAACCGCGATGGCAATGCCGGCACCACCGATAAGGCCGGCGTCACTGCCACGGGCAAAGAAAACCCCGTTCAAGGCAGTCTCTGCCATGATCACGAAGCCCAGGATGCCGATATGAAGCAGCTTTGAAAGGGGGTACCTGGCAGTCCTCGATAGCTTGTGCATGTCTCGGAACGAGCGCAATTCGTCCTCGATCTCGATCACATGCCGGCGTTCATTGAAAAGGACATCCTGGCCTTCATGCACTTGCCGTCGGAACTCGGTGATCGCGTTCTGGGCACCGGTGCTTATCTCGACGGCCCGCCCGCGCAGGTCGAGGTTGGCGACACGATGGGCCAGGGTATGCAAATGGCTGGAGTAGGATTCGCTGGCCGCTTTGGCCTGCGTCTCGATAAGGGTGGCAACTTCCTGCTCGACGGCATCGAGGCTAGTTTCGTCCGGCGAGGGCTGGTTATCGCGACCCCGGCTCAAGCCCTTGTCCGAGAGGCGTTGCTCCGCCTTGATTTGCTCGACATCCAGCGCCTGGAATCTATGAGTGGAGGGAGTTTCGCTATGTCCCTCGTGCTCAGGAGTCAGGACTCCCTTTAGAAAGCTTGCCAGACCGGATTTACGTTGCATTCCTATTGCCGCCATTCACTCGAACGGGATAAGCCAACCGGATTATAGTGCCACATTCGAGATGGATTGCAGCGCTGGAATCTGGAAGTGGAGCCTTTCATCGCCATTCATACCGGGAGCGTCGATGACCGCTGACTGGACCGACAATGAGAACGACGCCACCGTTGCGGACTACTTCGCGATGCTCGACGCCGACATTGCAGGCCGGCCCTACAGCAAGGCCGAACACAACCGCCGGCTCCAAGCGGTAATCGGCCGGCGGCGTGGCGCGATCGAGTTCAAGCACCAGAATATCAGCGCGATCCTGATGGGCCTCGGGAAGCCTTGGATTCCTGGGTACAAGCCGGCGTCCAACTACCAGATGTCGCTGGAACCCGCGGTCTTGCTATGGCTGGAACGCCATCCGGGTTGGCTTGCGCCGGCGGCGCCAGACCTGACGGTCGAGTTCCAGTCCGTGCCCGTCAGCGAGAACGAACTCTTGCAGTTTCTGCCGTCACCCACGCACAGCAACGCACCTCCGCTCCCCGAGATTGGCCGGATGGCCGCCATTGCTAGGAAGTACGACGTGGCAGGGCGCGACGCACGCAACCGGGATCTCGGCAAAGCGGGCGAACAGCGCGTGCTGGCCCACGAAAGGGCTGCCCTACTCTCGGCTGGCAGGACGGACCTGGTGAACGGGATCCGCTGGGTATCCCACCTCGACGGCGACGGGGCCGGCTACGACATCCGTAGCTTCGACGCCGACGGCCGTGACCGACTGATCGAAGTAAAGACGACCAACGGCTGGGAACGCACACCCTTCCACGTCACCCGCAACGAGTTGGCCGTTGCCGACGAACGCCGCGACGAATGGTGCTTGGTGCGACTCTGGAACTTCGCGCGGGAGCCCAAGGCGTTCGAACTGCGTCCACCGCTGGAAGCGCACGTCTCGCTGCTGGCGACCAGCTTCCAAGCCAGTTTCTTATAATGGCGGGCTTCCACTAACAGCGGAAACCACCGGTAAGAAAATCTGCACAAGGAACTGGATTTATGCCATTTGCGGTGTCGCACCGGCAGCCGTTGGAAAAATATCTACAATTCAACATCTTGCTCAATAATCGGTTCAATAACGGCAGTTTCCACCAGCTGACCCATGCCGTTAACGAACTCCTGGTAGACACGATGCTCTGCATCGAAAGATTCCAACATTACAACGAAAGTCGCTGTCACGGGCCAATCTTCCGTGCCACCTGTATATAGATACCGATCCCGCCAGAAGAGTCGCGCTCTTAGGCGCAGTTCGTTTTGGCCAAGGGTCTTCCCTCGCGGGAACTGTTGTGAGTACACACGGATCGGCTGCCATTTAGCGTCATGCGTACGCGCCACGCCCTCTGGCGTTTCCAGTTCCATTGAACCGACAAGCCTGTCCCATTTGCCTGCATTGGTCCGGAACTGGACGGTGGCTTCCAACCGTGTGGACGCATAGTTGGTTCCCATTGCATGCGTAACAGGAGCGAGAATGGCGACCAACTTGACCCTGCCCTTGAATTTGCCACCGCGGGTCAGGGAAGGAGGTAGCTGGATACCTGACCAATAGTAGTTCCGCTTCTCGACAATCGCCTGCTGCCAACAGAAAATTACGGCATTGTCGCTGCTACGCCAAGGTTTGATGGGCGAGATCGGGCTGCCGTAGCCGGTACGGTAATGGAAATCCTCCTGGTCTGCCGCGTTGATGAGCAGTGCCTTCACCAAGTCAGGTGTTGGCTGCCGCAGGTTGGCCCAGGTATGCGCTGCAATCCGGCTAACCAAGGGCGCCGCAAAGCTGGACGCCGTGCTACGACGACCGCCCAGAAGGCGCTGACGTGAAAACCAGCTCAGTTCGGGCTTCAACATGCCCTCGGGACCGAGCCCTACCCGCGAGATTGGGCAAGGGTTGCCGACGCGCCCAACCTCATCGTGAAGCCGTCCGCTCACGGTAATAGCCGCCTCAGCGTCGGCCGGTGGGGCAACTCTTTCCTCAGTTCCTTCAGAACGGTTGCCGGAGGAAATCACAAACACCACCCCGTGCTTCCGAGCAAGCTGCGACATTTGATGACCGAACTCGCTCACCCGCATACGGTCGCAGGCTGCCGGCACATTCGCTGAGATGTTCCACACTTTGGTATCGGGGTGCGCGGCGATGACGCGATCCAGATACGCCAGAAGCCCCGGCATGTCCCATGCGCCAACGAAATCCGGTCGAGGAACGACGGGAACATCACCCAGCCGAACCGGGTAACTCTCGATGTCCAGGTGATTATTCCAACCCTCGGCTTCCCGCAGGACACCAGCGACACAGTTCGCATGAGGGTGATCGAGGACAGGTGTGGGCAAAAAGTTGGGAGCCCGCCATACGATATCCGCCTCATAGCGACGTGCGGTGAAGCCTCCGTCGATCGTTCCAACAATGGGAGCCGTTGGCGGAAGCGGGTTTTCGGGATCAGGTTCTGGTTCCCGCCCGTCACCGGGCGGCTTTCCGACCATCGGCGCGATCGGATCCCATCTGACGATCGTTCCGCTCCCGATCAATCTTGAAAGCTCTGCCTGCTGAGCAACCGCGGCCACAAGTCGTGGATAGTTACCATTCCGCATACTGGCTTTGGCCAGATCAAGTAGGCGAGCCCGAGCCGCACCGACGGCAACCGTAGAACTCCCAGTGACGGCCGGTAGATCGGGTATCTCATCTACCCTGCCTGACATTAGAAGCGAAGCGCTTGGGTACGACGATACGATCAGGCCAAGACCAGATGCTGCTAGGCGGTCAATTACTTCACCGCGCGCGCCCCAATCGACAAACGGTGCCAAATAAGCAATGAACCGCCGTTGCCCACCGTCATCAGTTGCAGCTGTCTGCCATGTGGGAGCAATATCTTGCGCCGCGACTGCTTCCTGCAACGGGATGATTGCTGCGATCCTGGAAATATCCACTCTCTGGGCGACAGAGCTGGGATTGCGGATTCGATCCAACAATCCCCTCCGGCAGGATAGAGGCACCTCGACCGCATAGCCGCCGTTCCAAGGGGCTGCGAAGGCGATCCCCAAATCACGACCTAGCAGATCCTTAGGTGTCCAAGAGGTTGCAAGAGAGCCGTCGGCCATCTTGACCCAGAAAAGCGCTCGACCAGCAAACCAGCGCACGCGCCCGGAGTTCTCGTCCAGCAGTTCGGAAAAAGCAGCGAAAAGCGCGCGTGCCCTGACCAAATATTCAGGCTGGATGTCCTCTTCAGACTTTCCCCGTCCCTCGACGCCTTCCCGAGTTGCGACCACCTTGAGCCGCAGAATTGGATTGTCCGGCACTGCCCACCTCATGTTGGACGACTTGCCGACCCGACTTCAAGCTTTTCTCGGCGCCCTGTCTCGTGATTTGAAAGAGAGCACCAACATCACCTGAAGCCAGACTATGCAGTTCCGCGACCTTTCTCCTGAGGTCCCGTAGCCGCTCCGCCGGCAAATCACCCATACGTGGTAATATAAACTTTCCGCTAGTACAACTGACTACCGCCTCCACTACTGTTGAAAGTTGGACAGGCTCGCCGCTTATTAACGACGTTCGGCGGGCCGCGAGTGCGACTTCGCGTATGTCAGAGCATGACATGCTATCGGATATGCGAGCTAAAACCTCCGCCGCCTTCGCCTTTCCAAGATCGAGATAGTAACTCCACAGCTCACGCCGCAAATCAGCCCCCGGTAGTCTCATATCGAGACGGTATGGGAAGCGGCGCCATACGGCGGGATCGAGCAGTTGCGGGTGATTTGTCGCCGCAATGACGACGCAACGATGGTCTAGCCGGTCGAGCGCTTGAAGCAGGGCATTCACTACGCGCTTGAGTTCCCCGACGTCCCGGGCATCGTCACGTTGCTTGGCGATTGCATCGAACTCATCAAGAAACAGAACACCACCCGATCCCTGTACGAAGTCGAGCAGCATACGGACGTTCTTGGCCGTATCGCCGAGCAGCGATGAGACGACCGCATCCAAACGCGCAACGTAGAACGGGCGGTTCAGTCGGGCAGCAATATATCCAGCGGTCAACGTCTTTCCGGTACCAGGCGGGCCTGACAGGATCAAGTTCAGTCTTGTGCCAAGCCCTGCCTGTGCAAGCCTGTCCGCAGCAGCGGCTTCCGCAAGGAAGCGAGTGAGCACGACCTCGTGCTCTTCCTCCATTAGCAGCGGTTCCTTGGGCCACGGCAGCTCTTCAATGAGGGTTGTACGGCTTTTCGAATCGCTGGGCAATTCAACGGGGCGAGAGCGGGCCGCCCCGCGACCATTGAGGACTGCATGGAGGCGTTGCTGCCAGCTTCCCGAGTTATCACCTGCTACTCGTGAGACAAGGGCAGCGCCGAGCCTGCGAACGGAAGAAAAGTCAGAATCCAAACCCGCCGACACCAACTCCAAGACCATAGCTGGTGTTTCTTCTTCACGCCTGGGCATCTGAATAACATCAGATGCGAGAATCCCGCCACGGCCCATGACACGCCCTCCACTTTACCTGTATTCGCACAATACCAATCAACTTCAAGGCAACCTCGCAACATAGAGGTTTACATTTTTTTTCAAGATTTGCAACAATTAAAACTATAATTCATAATTCTAAATCTTCAAAGTAATTAGAATTTATATGAGCAAGCAACTACGTATCCGATGCGATCAACATGCTGTCATGCCTAATTATCATCATTAAGGCAGTCCATAATGTTGGACGTTCCGTTTGCATGACCACCTTGTATCCATTCGATGAGAACCTCTGCTGGTTCCGAGATAGCGGCTTTGAGGGCCGACTAGAACCGCTACGTTAGAATATCCGACGCACGAGGAATTCGACCCGGTTCACGCCATGCCATGCCGGCAGCGGATGAGACGACGCCGGAAAGACGGGGCTGCCTCGCAGGCCGTCCACGCGCTTTCTGAGGGTGCCGGCCGCCCTTGATCCCTGCCAGTGCAGGAATGCCAGCACGAAGAGGCCATGCGTGGCGAGGCCGGCACCCTGCATAGCTTCCAACCCGGCGAGGTTCCTTTCCCAGTCCCGGACCTGCTGGCCGGGCCTGTTGGAGGCCTCCTTCCCGGCCCAGGCCATCTTTACCCCGATCGCGATCCTGTCGTCGCACCGGATGGCGAGCATGTCGCACCGGGCATCGCTGCCCATCGGCGACACCTCGGCCTGGACCGTCCAGTCGTCCTCGCTCGGCGAGCGGTACAGCGCGAACTTGACCTGCTCCTCGGTCGGTCTCGTATCCCGATGCCCAACGGCAGGACCAAAGCGAAGGTCGCTGACCGCATGCCCTATGCCGGCCCGGATCGCGGCGACCGGGAGCCCGTTCGCCGCCTCGGCCGCCGCCGTCCTAGCGCGGGACGCAGCCTCGATGTGTTTTCGGGCGAGCATAGCGCCGAAAATGCGAGCGAGCTTGCTGATGCCTTCCTCCGCTGCAGCGGCATCGTAGCCCTCGTCGCTGAGAACGAGCGTCAGGCGCGACTCGTCAGCCATGGATCGCCCCCAGTATCGTCGTCGATGTGGCCGAGGCCCCAGCCAGTTACATGGTGGGACCGGGCGTGCGGAATAGGGTCGTCGGTACATACGCCGTCAGCGCCGGCGGAATCGTGGGCTTCGCGGGCGATGTACCCAATTCCCGCCTTTGCCGATACCGCCCTACCTGGGCAGGCGCGCCCCTCTTGGCGGTTCGCGCGCCGAAAACAAAACGCAATGAGGCCGGTTACAGACTTTACTGCGGTCGAGGGAGCAGGGAAGCGCCCCATTTCCAACCAGGCAACCCATATGTCCCTGCGTCTTCACCGGATCATTACCGACTACGTGCGCCTTCGGCTTGAACCCATCATGCCGCCGCGCGAGGTCATGGCCCTGCGCGACCACCTGCTGGGGCTGGCGCGGGAAAGGCGCTGGCCAGCCAGGTCGGGCGGCGGCTTTGATTTCCAGGCCATCGCCGCGGCGGCCGGCATCCCACCTTCCACGCTGCTGGACACCAGGGTGCAGTTGAAGCCCCTTCTGGACGCCATCGTGCGGGAACTCCCCCGCCCTGCCGTCTCGAAGCCGAAGCGGGCCGTCCGGAAGGTGGCGCGCAAGCTGGCCCAGTCCATTCCGAAGCCGAAGCCCTTGGCCAACCCAACGAAAGAGCCGCCGAGGGCCAAGACGCAGTCCGTGCCGCCACCCCCGGCCAGGAAGCGCGGGCGGCCGAGGAAGGATGCCCCGGTTGTCGCGCCGGTGGCCAAGGCCCGGCGCCGGGGGCGCCAGCCCGCCCCGGTGGTCCGGTTCCCCCCGGCGCTGTGGCCGGAGGCACGCACCTTCGCCGACTTCCACCGGGAACTAGACCAGCAAGCGCGGCGGCACGGCGACAACAACCATGTCCTCCAGCGGGCCCTCGCCGCCGTCGGCATCGCGGTCAACGTCTCCACGATCCGCAATTGGCGAAGCGGAATTCGCCACCCCCGGACCGTCCGCAGCATGCAGGCGATCGCCGTCCTTGAGCAGCGTTACCGGCTACCGGCCGGGCATTTGTCGGGCCGCCTGCCCCACCCCGCCCGAGCCATCGCCGGCAACAACGTCAACGGGATCAGCAACGCCGAGCACCGGCGGCTGGCCTGGCATCTGCCAGACGACTTCACCACCCGACCGCCGAGGGAACGGGAAGAGATCCTGCGATGGGTGCGGGAGGTGATCGTGCGCGGCTCCACCGCCTACAGGGCATACCAGGCGGCCGCCATGAAGACGCCCTTCGCGCTCCGGCTGCCCCATGCCAGTGCCATGGTGGACGCGCGCTGGAAAGACCAGGGGGGCCGGCGTTCGGAAGGTCCGAGGCTTGACGTCGCCACCATGGCCGACGAGGAGATGGACCGCGAGATCGCCGACCTGGTCGGGTTCAAGAGTTCCACCCTGACGCCCTTCGGGTACCAGCGGTCCGGTGCATGGGGCCGGGAGATGGCCCTGCAGCAGATCGAGCACCTGGGCCTGATGTTCGGGGCGCTGGCCGCTCCCGCCGCCGGGCCGGTCCGCGGCCTCGGTGCCGACAAGGGCAGCCTGTGCTTGGCGCTGCTCGCCTTCCCCCAGACCTGGGGCTGGTACGTGGACTGGCGGGAGCGCCGGCGTGGCTTCTATACCAGTTGGGAGAGTGGCGCGCTGTCGGTGGCGGCCGCATTGACGCGCCCCGAGACGGGCTGGCTGTGGCAGAACCCAGGCCTGGCCCGGCGCCTGCAGCCCATACCAGGCCTGCTGGCCCGGGACGATATCGACCGGGCACTGGCAGACTGGCGAGCCGCGTGCCAAGCCGCGCACCGGTACGCCGTCAGCCGGGGCAAGGAGGTGAAGCGGGTAGCCAAGGTTCACCGAGACCCGTTCGAGCCGATCCTGCCGGTACTGGAGGCGGACAGCCCACTGACCGAGTACAAGAAGATCGCTGATGAGATCGTTAGGTTGATGCCGAGGGCTGACCGCTACCCCGTCGCGGCGGCCGAAGCGACGCGGGCGCTGCTGATGATCCGCCTGGGGTTACACCTGGGCGTGAGGCAGAAGAACCTGCGCCAGCTGCTCTGGAAGCCCAGGGGTGCCATGCCCTCGACGGCACGGCACCTCAGCGACCTCCGCCGGGGCGAGCTGCGCTGGAACAGCCGCGAGGGCGGCTGGGAGGTCTACATCCCAGTGGAAGCCTTTAAGAACGCCGGCTCGTCCTATTTTCGTGGCCAGGCTTTCCACCTGCGGCTACCCGACCTGCACGGGCTGTACGACCTGATCTCCGGCTACCTGGACCGGCACCGACCGCTGCTGCTGGGCACCGCCGCCGATCCGGGAACGTTCTTCGTGAAGACGGCGAAGCGGACCTCGACCGATGCTGAGTATGGACAGACCACCTTCTACGAAGCCTGGCGCCTGATCATCCAGCGGTACGGAATCCACAATCCCTTCACCAAGCGCGGTGCCATCGTGGGGCTGCTGCCCCATGGCCCGCACAACGTCCGCGACGTGCTGGCGACCCACATCCTGAAGAAGACAGGTTCGTACGAGCAGGCCAGCTACGCCATCCAGGATTCGCCGGAGACGGTCCAGGAGCATTACGGGCGGTTCCTGCCCGGGGACAAGGCAGCGCTTGCGGCCAAGGTGCTGAACGAGGTGTGGGAGGCGGCGTAGGGGGTAGACGGCACCTTGCGGCGAATAGCAACTCTATTCGCCGCAAACGATGCGGTGATTGTCGTCCTTGCACGTATCGCGCTGGGCTAATCCCAAGGGTCACACCGAGAAGCAACCATACCTGGGAAGACCAGCAGTCCGAACCTAGCGTACGTCCGCAAGTCGCAGAGAGCTTAGAAGGGGCGAAAAGTTTCGCCTAAGATTATCAACAACTTAGCTGAATGCATAAACGTTATGGTGTCAGGATGGCATACCATAGCCCTTCCAGGGAAAAGTTATGCCATTATCGACAATTGAACCGTAAGGGAAATGGTCGGAGCGAGAGGATTCGAACCTCCGGCCTGCTGGACCCAAACCAGCCGCGCTACCAGGCTGCGCCACGCTCCGCCAATTCAGCGGTGGGAATACACCACCGAAAGCATGGGGGCAAGTATCCGAACACGCGCGAAGTGCGCATGGCCCCAATCTTTATGCAGGATCAGGCCAGCTGACGCCGCAGAAGGGCCCCCAATGAGGCCGGCGCCATGACCAGAAGATTACCCAGAACGGCCAGAAGCAGGCCGGCAATACCGGCAGGCGTCCAATGGTAATCCTCGAACATGGTCGAAATGACCAGGGCGACGACCGGCGTCATGATGGCCACATAGCCCGACCGGCCCGGCCCGATACGGCCCAGCAGCGTGAAATAACACAGGAAAGCCGCGATGGAGCCGAACAGCGCCAGATAGGCCAGCGACAGGAAATAAGGGGCTGACGGCACGATGGCAAAACTGGCGCCCTGCACCAGGGCCACGATCACCATGATGCCGGCACCGACCAGCATGGACCAAGCCGTGGTGCCGATCAGCGGCATTTCCGCCTTGCGCGTCTTGGAGACGACCATGTTGCCCAGCGAAGCAGAGTAGTTCGACACCATCATCAGGCCGAATCCGATCAACGCCCCACCGGTCAGCATCCCGCCATCCAATTCCGGTGTGAACAGCAGCAGGACGCCCACCACCCCCATGATGCCACCGGCCAGCACGGCGGGCCGCATCGGCTGTCCCAGGAACAGCCGGGCGTTGACGACATTCATCAAGGACAGAACCGACCCCGCCACGGCCACCAGACCCGATGGCAACAGAGCGGTGGCCTTATAGACCATGAAATAGTTCAACGAGAAGTTCAGCAGCCCCGCACCCAGAATCAGGCCCCATCCGCCCCGCTTCGGCAGGATCGGCTGCCGGCGCAGCGCCAGCCAACCCAGCAGCACACCACCCGCCAGCAGGAACCGGTAAGCCACCGACACGGCCGGATGCACCGCCCCCAACTGGAACGTAATGGCGTACCAGGTCGAGCCCCAGATCAGGACGGAACAGAAAAACAGAGCGAGATTGACGGGCATGAAGGCACCGGTGGCGGATATCCAGGCCCCAGCCTATAGACCCGCCACCCGGTGCGTCCAATCCGATTGTTGTGGGGGTGACAAGTCCAATGGAAACGGCCCCCCGGCACCTCAGCGGAGCATCACCTTATTATTGTCGGCGCGTGCTTCCACGGCCCCGCCATCCAACAGGACATCCACCGACACCGCCCCCGCCGGAGCCTTCAAGGTGACCTTCGCGACCTTGGGCTTCAGGTCCAGCGGTGCCGCGATGGACGGCAGCGGCGCCTCCGCCAGGACAGAGCCATCGGCGGCCAACATCCTGACACGGCCCGTAGGGGCAGGCACCGAACCGATATTATGGACGGTCACATCCACCCTGCCCTTTACCCGCACCACATCACGCGCCGCGATGGCAAGGTCCGGACGCTGTGTCAGATCCTGTTCAGGCCCTGACAGGACGAAATCGAACACGCTGGTCCGGCCCGGCGCCAGAGTGACCGAAACCGCCTGCCCCTCACCAAACGCGACCTTGCGGCTGGCGCTGCTATCCGCCTTGTCATCGCCGTCGGCATCAATGCCTTCGGCCAGCGCCCAATCGCCGGTGGCGACATCGGCACCGATGATCCGGGCAGTAACGGGCTTGTCGGACAGGTTATGGGCCAGGACACGGAATCCGTTTCGGGTCGGCTCCTTCACCAGGATGGCCACCTTCTCCGCCCCATCCTTGTCATCGAAATCCCATTCGATGCGGTTACCGCGCACGATGGCGTTGCGATAGAGCGCGACACCGCCCAGACGCTGGCGCTGCAATTCCTGGGTCGGCAGTTCGACACGGTCGGTCCACCAGTGATCGGCGGTTATCATCTCCATGCGCAGCGCCGCGAACTGCCGCTGATTATCGTACTGCTTGACCAGCCAGGCCTTGTCGTCCGTCGCGATCCAGGCCGTGTGGTAGGTATAAGGGCTGGCATAGCGGTCGGCCTTTGCCTGCTCCAGAACAGCAGCCCGCAGGTCGGTGCGTTTCAGGTCGATGGCCAGATCGCTGCTGACGATCCCGGCCAGCGCCGACAGCCCGCCCTTGCGCAGCACCTGTTCGATGGGCCGAAGATATTTGGCATCACCCGTCCAGCGATACGCCGCCCACATCAACAGATTGGTCTGTTCCGGCCCGGCACTGCCCCGCGTGGCACCATCGGGCCAGTTGATCTCCGACGGGAAGGTCCAGGTGCCGTCCGCGGCCTGCTTGCCATGGGCCAGGTAGCCATCGGCCAGTTCCAACAACAGCTTGCGGGTCGCGGGATCGCCATTGATCTCCACCAACCGGATGCCGGGATGGAAGATCAGGTACGAATAAGGCTTCGACCACTGCCAGGGCGCTTCCTTGACGATGTGCCCGGCCCCGAAATAGTTGGAGACCAGCAGACGATTGCCCTTGGGATTGACCGCCGTCAGGTCTGGGAAGTTGGCCGCCGTCTCCATCAGCCGTTCCACGGCCTGCGGATCGCCGGGGGTCAGCAGCGACATCTGCGACTGCGCGTTGATCCCTTCCTCATAAACATGCAGTTCATCGGTGACGATGGTGCCCAGGCCGTCCTTCATCATGCCATTTGCATAAACGGCGTCGATCATCTCGGAAAGCGAGCGGGTCAGCTTCTCCCGGTCCACACCCATCAGGGCAAGTCCCGGCCACTGATTGGTCAGGTCGGTATCATCCGACAGGCCCCCGCCGAATTCCCCCTCCACCTGCCGGTGGTCGATCCACCAGTTCACGAAGGACCGGACCTGCGCCAGATAGCGGGTCTGGCCCCAGGCCCAGGCCGGCACACCCGGCGGCGGTGCCTCCAGATCGACGGGCGGAAGCGGCTGCTGCGGGTTCCATTCCGACCAGTAGCCATTGCCGACCTTGTTGTCGGGATCAATGCGCAGAAGGTCGGTTAAATCCTCATAAAAGCGCTGGAACAGACCCAGGTTCCGGCTGCTTTGCCGCTCCTCGACCAGGAAGCCGTAATTGTCCTGGATCTGGCGTTCACGGTCGAACGCATGCTCGACCTTGGCCTCTGCCTTGGTCTTGAACACCAGCCGCAACGCGGCACCATCCAGCTTTGCCATCGAAAAGTCTGGCGCAGACGAGGCGATGGTCAAGTATAGCGGCCTGTCGGACGGCAGGATGCGGTCGCGCGTATCCAGCCACAGGGTGCGCGCCTCCCCCGGCTTGACGGCGACATTGACATCCAACAGGTCGCGTTCGGGCGTCAGCGGGTCCTTGACGCGGATGTTCAGGGCGACCAACCCGCCCTTGTGCGTCGGCTTCACGTTCAGGGCCGGGATCACCAGTTCGATCCCGTCCAGCCCGCCGATATTCTCAAAGCCTTCTGTGCTGGCACGGTACAGCGGCAGGCCCGGCTCCTGTCGGCGGAAATCCATGGGAATGGCGATATGGGCCACGGGCCGGCCCTTAGTTGCCGGCGGCGTCACGCGCTTGCGGGTCGGCACGCCGCCATCGGGAATGGCGACGATCACGTCGCGTTCCCCCTCCGGATAGCGGCCCTCGATAAAGTGGCGCAGCGGCAGGATGGCTGTGAAATCCGGTTCCGCCGCCAGACGCAGGTTGAAATGGAAATCACCCAGCCCGGCAGGCGCCGCGCCAGGGCCGACATGATAGGCACCGATCTCCTGGATCGGGGTTTCCTGTGCCTCGTTCACGAAGCGCAGGGCACCGCCAGCCGCCTCCTGCTTCAGGCGGGTGGTGCTGCGTTCAGTCCCCGCCCGGCGTTTGGCAAGCAGGTCGCCATCAACCGTGATCTGACCATTTCCTTCCGGAACCTTGGCCCCCTTCACCCAGCCCAGCTTGCCATAGGCAGCGCCCTGGATTTCGACTTGATTGAACGGTTCATCGGGCAGGAACCAGGTCCCGGACTTGCCACCCATGGAATAGACATTCCAGTCCGGCAGGGTGAAATAATCGTGGCGGCCCGCAAGACGGGAACGGTTATAGACGCCGGGCCAGGTGGTTTCCCGGATACCGTCATTGCCCTTCCACATGCGCTGCGCGATATCGCGCTGTTCGGTGAATTCGACCTTGCGGATACGTGTGCTGGCATCGGCCAGATAGGGCGGCGGATCGTCAGGACGGTCAAAGCCGTTGCGATGCGCCCACGCGGACCAGCCATCCGGCGCCGCCGGTACTGACGCCGGTTCCCCACCCCCGGCCAGGGTCTTGATGGATGCCGCGTCCAGGGCACGGTCATGAATGCGGATATCATCGATATCGCCACCGCGCAGGAAATTATACCGGCTTTGCACCTGGATCGGGCTGATGATGCGGCTGTGCGGCCCTAACTGATCCAGGCTAGCATCCAGCGAGGTCGGTTGATCCTTGCGGGCCACCAGGGCACCGTTCACGTAAAGCTGCACCCCTGTCGCTTCGTCCCAGGCAAACGCGATATGGGTCCAGGCGTCGGGCGCCGGGGCTGCGGGCATTTCCCAGGAAACCCGGACACGGGCGAGGTTCGTATCCGTCACGAATCCGTCGAACCCCTTGCCGTTCCAGTCCAGGCGCAGGAACACCATGTCCCAGCTGCTGTGATTGGCAAAGGACACGCGAAACAGCGGAAATTGATTGCTGCCAACGGGATAGCGGGACCGCCAGAAGAAGCTGAGCGTCCCGCGCTGCGCCCTGATATTGCCGGGGGCTGCCCAGGCCAGGACCTGATCATCGGCGGCCTGAAGATAGGCACCGGACGCGCCGCCCTGCGGGACCACAGCCACCTTGTCGGCGAAGGTGGGACGCGCGTCGCCCACGGCACGGTCGGCCACCAGCCCCCTGTCACCCGTGACCCGGAACAGCAACCCATCGGGCGCATCCGCCCCCGCCACAGGCAAGGCCCCCGTCAACAGGGCAAGCAGCGCCACCCCTGTCCGCAACCGTTTCGCATGCGCCATTTTCGGTGTCCTTCCCTGACCATGGCGGCGGTTCATCCGCCTGCCCTGTTTATCGCCGGTCGTTGGTTCGCATCCGTGCCACAGGAACAAAGTTTGTTTCGTTTCCTGTTTCCACCGCTTGCGTTCCGTTTCAAACCATGCATAGTTTCTTATGACACCGGTGACAATTGGCAAGCAAAATCGCCTGTCGCTGATGCAAAAAAGGGGATAAACGGTGCGACAAAGCACCGAGGTCCCGAACAGGAGGAGGAATCCCATGTCCCGTATCCATCGTGGCCTTCGCCGCGCAATTCCTTATGGCGTCTCGGCTTTCGCCCTGTCCATGGCCGTTTCCGCCACGAATGCACAGGCCCAGCAAGCCCCGGCCCAGACCGACAGCGGTGCGGTTCTGGAAGAAATCGTGGTTACCGGTTTCCGTGCCAGCCTTGCCAACTCGCTGAACATCAAGCGCAACGAGGCCGGTGTCGTCGATGCGATCAGCGCCGAGGATATTGCGGATTTCCCCGATACCAATCTGGCCGAAAGCATTCAGCGTATCCCCGGCGTTTCCATCGACCGCGACGCGGGCGAGGGCCGTTCGCTGACCGTTCGCGGCCTCTCCTCTGAATTCACCCGCACCCGTATCAACGGGATCGAGGCGCAGGCCACCACCGGCGCGACCGACAGCTCCGGCGGCACCAACCGTGGCCGTGGCTTCGACTTCAACGTTTTCGCATCCGAACTGTTCAACAACATCACGGTGCGCAAGACCGCATCCGCCGAGGTCGAGGAAGGCTCTCTGGGCGCCACTGTCGATCTGAAAACCTCGCGCCCCTTCGATTTCAACGGCTTCACCGCCGCAGCGTCCGCCCAGGCCGGCTATAATGACCTGTCGGAGAAGGTGGACCCGCGCGGTGCCGTCCTGCTGTCCAACACCTGGCTGGACGATCAGGTGGGCGCGCTGCTGTCGGTTGCCTATTCGGAGCGTGACCTGCTGGAAGAAGGGTTCAGTTCGGTGCGCTGGGGCCCCGCCAATGGCGATAACGGCTTCCAGAATCCGGCGGCCCTGCCCGGGGGCGCCTCTTCTGCCGGCGGCGTCTTCCACCCGCGCATCCCGCGCTATGGCCGTCTGGTCCATAACCAGGAACGCACCGGCGCCACCCTGTCCTTGCAGGCCAAGCCGAACGAGGGCAACACCACCGTCAGCTTCGACGTGCTCTATTCCAAGCTGGACAGCACGCGACAGGAAAACTTCCTGGAAGCCTGGTCGCTGAGCCGCAACGCGTCTCAGGGCGGCAAGCCGGAAGTGGACATTGTCCAGGCCGTTGTCGATCCCCAGACCGGCGAAATGGTCTATGCCAAGCTGGACGACATGGATATCCGGTCCGAACAGCGCTTCGACGTGCTGAAGACCGAGTTCACGCAATACACGCTGAACGTGGATCACGAGTTCAGCGAGACGGTGCGCGGCAGCGTGACGGGTGGTCGGGCCAAGTCGAAGTTCGACAATCCGGTCCAGACCACGGTCCTGATGGACCGGCAGAATACCGATGGGTATAGCTGGGACTTCCGCGACAACAGCAACCTGCCGCTGATCGATTACGGGTTCGATGTTACGGACCCGACCAAGTGGGTCATCACCGGTACGACCGGCGCCAATCCTCGGTCGGAAATCCGCATGAACCCGACCTTCCAGACCAACACCTATGACACGGCACAGGGTGATCTGGCCTGGGACATCAATGACACGTTTAGCGCCAAGGGCGGTGTCAACTGGAAGCGGTTCAAGTCCGACGCCCAGGCCTTCGCCCGCCCCTCGGCCACCAGCAATGTCGGCCCCGCCCTGCCCACCGGCACTACCCTGGCCAGCATGACACAACTGCTGACCGGTTTCGGCAAGGGCCTGAACCTGCCTGATGGCACGCCGACCAGCTGGCTGGTCCCTGATCTAGCCGCGTTCGAGAAGCTGTTCAACATCAACTGCAACTGCGATACCGGCATTGCCGGCGGCGACTTCCGCAGCCAGGGTCTGGAAAACAGCGCCACCCTGGCCAATTGGCGCAATGTGAAGGAAGAGTCGCTGGGCTTCTGGGCGCAGGTGGACTGGAATACCGAACTGGGCGATATGCCGTTCCGCGGTAATATCGGCGTGCGTCAGGTGAAGACCGACGTCACGGCCACCGGCTACTCCTTTGTAAGTGGCGCCACCCGCCCTGTGACTGGCAAGAACAGCTACAAGGACACCTTGCCCTCTATCAACCTGTCGCTGGAGCCAGTTGACGACGTGATCCTGCGCGCCGCCGCCGCCAAGGTGCTGTCGCGGCCGCCGGTCACCAACCTGACGCCGGTCTTCACCCTGTCGGCCCTGAACGCGCCGAACCCCAGCGCGTCGCTGGGCAATGTCACGCTGGAACCCTACCGTGCCGATACGGTGGACCTGTCGCTTGAATGGTATTTCGCGCCGGAATCGCTGATCTCCGTCGCCTATTTCTACAAGGACATCTCCACTTTCGTGCAGACCACGCAGCAGACCATGACCTATGCCCAGCTGACGGCCATGAATCCGGAGGCGTTCCCGGCGGGCGGCGGGCGTGATCCCAACCTGTCCTATGTGTTCAGCACCCCCACCAACACGCCGGGCGGCCCGCTGAAAGGCTATGAGATCAGCTTCCAGGCGCCATTCAGCTTCCTGCCGGAAGGGTTCGACAAGCTGGGTGTGCAGGCCAACTACACGCATGTGTCGTCGAAGATCGACTATTGCTCGACCGCAGCCTGCTCGGTCTTTGTCACCGCAGATCTGGTGAACCTGTCGCCAGACGCCTGGAATGCCACGCTTTACTATGATGATGGCGAGAAGCTGAATGTCCGCGTGTCGGCGGCACACCGGTCCGGCTATTACCAGCAGGTTCCGGCGGCCAATGGCGGTACGCGGGGCATCGTGGCGATCGGCAAGTCGGGCACCACTACCTTCGACGCCTCCGCCTCCTATAATGTGACAGAGAATTTCTCCGTCTCGTTTGAAGCGCTGAACCTGACGGATGAAGCCAACCGCCAGTATCATGGCGAGTTGGATGGCGTCCGCAACTCCACCTACGTCTATCACCATACGGGCCGTCAGTTCTATCTGGGTGCCCGGTACAAGCTGTAAGCTCGACTATACAAGGGGGGCCGGGATGCATGCCGCGTCCCGGCCCCTTTTCCATTGGATTTGGGGACCGTTCCGCCCATGACCATCATCCTGTCCCGTCGCGCCCTGCTCTCCTCCCTGGCCGCCTTGCCACTGGCCGGTTGTGTCGCGCGGGTAGCCGGCAGGCCGGGCGTGACGGAACAGGTGTTTGGGCAGATGCCGGACGGGTCGCCGGTGACGCTCTACACGCTGTCCAATGGCACCGGCGCCAGTTTACGGGTAATGACCTATGGTGCCGCTGTCACCAACCTGATCATGCCCGACAAGGCGGGGAATTTCGCCGATATCGTCCTGGGCCTGGATGATTTCGAAAGCTACCGTACCAAGTCCCGCAATTTCGGCACCCTGGTTGGCCGCTATGCCGGGCGCATCGGCAATGGCCGCTTTCCGCTGGATGGGCGTGAGGTGGTGCTGGACACGGGCGGGTCCAAACATTCCTCCCATGGCGGGCCGGTGGGCTTTGCCAAACGCAACTGGCAGGGTCAGATCCTGACCGGTGCCGCCGTGCGCATGACCCTGCTGTCCGCCGATGGGGATCAGGGGTTTCCCGGCGAACTGGGCATCAGCGTCACCTACAGCCTGACCCCGGATAACCGCTTCTGCCTGGAGATCGAGGCGCTGACCACACGGCCCACGGTTCTGAACCCCACCCATCATGGCTATTTCAACCTGTCAGGCGTGCCGGGATCGCTAATCCATGACCACCTGCTGACCCTGGAGGCCGATGGTTTCACCGCCTTCGGACCTGACAAGATGGTGACGGGGGAGATCAGGCCCGTGGCGGGCACGGCACTGGATTTCCGTAGTCCCAAACCCATTGGCCGCGACATTGCCTCGCCTGAAGAACAGATGCGCATCGGTGGTGGCTATGATCACTGCTTCGTGATCCGTGGCCCCCATGGCGGCAGCATGCGCAAGGCCGCCCGCCTGGACCATCCCGGTAGCGGGCGTACAATGGAACTCTGGACCACCGAACCCGGCGTGCAGCTTTTCACCGCCAACGGTGTGGACATGGTGGGCCGTGGCGGTGCGGTCTACAAACCCCATTGCGGCGTCTGCCTGGAACCCCAGCATTTCCAGAACAGCCCCAACCAGCCGGGATTCCCTGGCACGGTCCTGCGACCGGGGCAGCACTTCCGGTCGCTCAGTGAGTATCGGTTCAAGGTGGCCTGAGGTTGCGCCCATTTTGGGCGCATGATACCATCCAGACATGAGGATTATCGCCCGCAGCACCTTGCGCGCCTTCGTGGACAATCTGGCCGGTCACAAGGACCAGCCGGCAGTGAAAGCCGCATTGGATGCATGGTTCGCGGAAGCACAGAAGGCGCGCTGGTCCAACAGTGCGGACATCAAGCGATCCTACGCGACGGCAAGCATCGTGTCTTCTGACCGGGTGGTCTTCAATATCAAGGGCAACGCGTACCGGCTTGTCGTGGCAGTGGATTACGACAAAGGCATCGTCTGGATCAAATGGCTGGGAAGCCACCGTGACTATGACCGCATCGACGTGACGGAGATTGGATATGATGGCTGAGCTGAAGCCCATCCGCACCGAAGCAGATTATGAAGCGGCCCTGGAACAGGTCGAACAACTCTGGGGCGCCGCCAACGGCACCACAGAGGGGGACAGGCTGGATATTCTCGCGACGCTGATTGATGCCTATGAGGCGGAGCATTATCCGATGGACCCGCCCGACCCGGTGGAGGCCATCAAGTTCCGCATGGAACAGATGGGACTGACGCGCAAAGATCTGGAACCGATGATCGGTACCCGGACACGGGTGGCCGAAATCCTGAACCGGCGGCGCAGCCTGTCCATCGGCATGATCAGGCGTCTTCATGAAAGGCTGGGTATTCCCGCAGAAATCCTGATCCGACCCTTGGCCTGATCAGGCCGCCACCGCCACCACATCCGCTGCCAGAAACGCCGTCCACAGCGCCGGCAGCGGCTTCAATGCGGCGGCAGCGCGTTTGCGCAAGGCGTCGGCGGCGGTTGTCTGTTCAATCTTGTCCAGCAATCCCGCGGCGTTCATGTCATCCGCCACCTGCTTCAATGGTGTGCGCAGGGCATCCACGGCGCGCTGCAACGGGTCCACCCGTTCGGCGGGCCACACGGCACGGCAGAAATCCAGGTCGTAGCGCAGCTTGCGCAGGCGTTTATGCGCCTTGATGGCAGTCGCGACATCCCCCGGCAGACCGACAGCGCGCAGCGCGTCCAGCCGCAGGCGCAGCATGTCACCGGCGATTTCCGACAAGGTGGTGCCGAACGGGCAGCCATGGGGCTGCTGCGCCCAGTCACCAGCCTCTAACCAGGCTGCGAATTCCAGTTGCCAGCCCGTCCATTCCGGGGAGGACAGCAGGCGCATAGCCTTGTCCAGCGCCTTGGCGCGGGCCGCCGATACGGGTCCGACGGCGCCCTTGCGGGCCTCCTGCGGCAGTTCAGTCAGGGCAATGGCCAGCTTCTGCCAGTCGCGCGCCCTTTCCAGCTTGCGGCCCAGCACCTTCAACTGATCACGCAGCGCGTCACCCTGATCGGTATGGATCAGGTCGGCGAACAGGCCATAGGCGGTGATCAGCCGCCTTACCGCCGACGCCATTTCGCGAAGGGCCGCCGGATCGCCCATGGCTTCGGTAAAGGCCGGCTGATTGTCCAGAAGATGGGCCAGACCATTGCGACCGATATGCCGAAACGCCTCCATCACGGTGGTGATGGGCGTGATGCCCAGGGGCCGCACGGGATGGGCACGGGGCTGCGCCCCCGTCAGCAGGGCCAGACCCAGATCGGCCTTGCTGCGCGTCGACAGGCGCAGGGGCACGCGGGCATGGATGTCGGCGGCCAACCGGAACAGGTCCGCCACCTCCCCCTGTTTCAGTTCCAGTTCCACCTCGCTGATCGTGTGACGGGCCGACGGCTGGCCATCCGGAGACATGACCAGGGCCTGCCCCAGATCCAGTGCCAGTTCCACCCGCCCCTCATCACCCGCACGCAGCAGCAGGATGGTGCGCTGCACATCGGTGGTGAACAGGGGGGAAAGGCTGTCCAGCGCGTCGGCGGGAATCAGTTCCGACAGGTCCCCCTGACGCAGCAGGCCGGTATCCAGCCCGTCACCGGCCACATCCCAGCGCCATTCGCGGCGGACGGCAATGCCGGCGCCATCGCCCGCCTCGCCCGACGACATGGTCTTCACCGACTGTTCGCGCCTCATCCCCTGCCGGCGCAGGCGCAGGGCCAGACCGCGCTTGGCCAGCGCCAGACCGGGCGTATCAAAATAGGCCGTATGCTGACGCGCCGGCTCTGCCTGCATCACCAGCCGTTCGCGGATCAGCGACAGGGCCGCGATGCGGGGCAGATCCGCCGGATCGGCCAGCAGTTTGATTTCCACCTCCCGCTCCGGGCGGGGAATGCGGGGGGCCTTGGGCTTGGCGTTCAAGGGGGCTCGCGCCTCGGTTCCGTCGGGGAATGATCCCTTCACATACCGCAGTGCGGCATGGGACGGAAGGGGCAATGACCCACGGTTACCGTTCTTCCAGATCGCGCGGTCGTATAAAGCCCGACAGGGTGCAGCTTCCCCAGCTCAGATCCCGCCAGTTCATCCCGTCCGGAACGGTAATTTCTACAAACGAGCAGGTGGGCAGCTTGGTTGCCAGCGACTGGCGAAGCCCCGCCTCCCCCCGGCCACACAGATCACGGGCCAGAAGCTGAAAGTCCGGATTATGGCCGACGAACAGGGCCGCCCCCACCTGTTCTGGCAAGGCCTTCACCCGGTCCAGCAGCAATTCCTCCCCACACAGATAGATGGACCGGTCGAATGTGGTGGGCGGCAGGTTGGTGCCCCAGGCGGCGGCCACAATCTCCAACGTGGCGCGGGCGCGGGTGGCGGTGGAGCAGACCACAAGGTCGGGGCGCGGCGGCCCACCCTTGCGCGCGGTCCAATAATTCGCCATCGTCGCGGCGGCGCGATGGCCCCGCGCGCTCAACGGCCGGTCATGGTCCGCCAGCCGCGGGTCATCCCAGTCCGATTTGGCGTGCCGCAGCAGATAGAGTGTCTTCATGACCACCAATGGCAAGGAAAGCGGAACCGGAACAGCAGGGCAGCGTCGCCGCCCGCGCGGGACCCGTGTACCCAAAACCGTCACAGAAGCAACATATACTGCTCCGGCCCCACAGGACCAGAAGGACGAGATCGCTATGACCGCCGCCCCTGATACGCTGCCGACCACCACGCAACCCGATACGTTGCTGGCCGACACGCTGGTCGCCAACGCGCTGATCCCGTCCAAGAGCGGGATCGCGGCCGACAGCCCGGAACGGTTCATCAACCGCGAACTGTCCTGGCTGGCCTTTAATCAGCGTGTTCTGGAAGAGGCGTACAATAATCAGCATCCGCTGCTGGAACGGCTGCGCTTCCTGTCCATTTCGGCCAGCAACCTGGATGAATTCTATACGGTCCGCGTCGCCGGCCTGAAGGCACAGGTGGCCGCCAAGGTCACGACTCCGTCCGACGACAACCTGACGCCGGCGCAGCAACTGGCCGCCATCAACTACCGGGTGACGGAGGTGATGCGCGACCAGCAGGTATGCTGGCTGATGCTGCGCAAGCTGCTGCGCACCAGCGGTATCGCGGTCGTCGATCCCGATGAATTGACCGCGTCGGAGCATGACTGGCTGGAAGCCCGCTTCATTGACGAGATTTTCCCCGTCCTGACGCCCATCGCGGTCGATCCGGCCCACCCGTTCCCCTTCCTGCCGTCCAGCGGCTTCGCCCTGGCCTTGCAGCTGTTCGACCCGCAGAAGGGCGCCAATCTGGACGCGCTGGTCATGCTGCCGACGCAGCTGGAACGGTTCATCCGGCTTCCCGGCAACGAGACACGCTATGTCCTGCTGGAACAGGTGGTTCTGACCTTCATTTCCCGGCTCTTCCCGCCCTTCGTGCTGAAGGGCAGCGGCGTATTCCGCGTGCTGCGTGACAGCGAAATGGAGATTGAGGAAGAGGCGGAGGATCTGGTCCGCACCTTCGAATCCGCGCTGAAGCGGCGCAAGCGCGGCAGCGTGATCCGGCTGGCCGTCAATGCCGGCATGTCGAAGGAACTGCGCGCCTTCCTGGTCGATGAACTGAACGTCTCCAACGACGATGTGTTCGTGCTGGATGGGTTGATCGGGCTTGCCGATACCAAGCAGATCATCGGCGATGATCGCCCGGACCTGCTGTTCCCGCCCTATAATGCCCGCTTCCCGGAACGTATCCGCGATTTCGGCGGCGATTGCTTCGCCGCCATCCGGCAGAAGGACATCGTCGTCCATCACCCGTTCGAAAGCTTCGACGTGGTGGTGCAGTTCCTGCGTCAGGCCGCCGCCGACCCCAACGTGCTGGCCATCAAGCAGACGCTCTACCGCACCTCCAAGAACAGCCCCATCGTGGCCGCATTGATCGATGCCGCCGAACAGGGCAAGTCGGTGACGGCGCTGGTGGAGTTGAAGGCGCGGTTTGATGAAGAGGCCAATATCCGCTGGGCCCGCGACATGGAACGCGCCGGGGTTCAGGTGGTCTATGGCTTCGTGGACCTGAAGACCCACGCCAAGGTGTCGCTGGTGGTCCGCCGTGAAAGCCAGGGGCTGCGCACCTATGTGCATTTCGGCACGGGCAATTACCACCCGATCACGGCCAAGGTTTACACCGACCTGTCCTTCTTCACCTGCGATCTGGCGCTGGGCCATGACGCGGCCCACATGTTTAATTACATGACGGGTTACGCCACGCCCAGGGCGCTGGAAAAGATCGCCATCGCCCCCATCACCCTGCGTCAGCGTCTGTTCGAACTGATCGATGCCGAAATCGCCCATGCCCATGCCGGTCGCCCGGCACAGATCTGGGTGAAGCTGAACAGCCTTGTCGATGCCAAGCTGATCGACAAGCTGTATGAGGCATCGCAAAACGGGGTGAAGATCGAACTGGTGATCCGCGGCATCTGCTGCCTGCGCCCCGGCGTGCCTGGCCTGTCGGAGAATATCCATGTGAAGTCGATTGTGGGCCGGTTCCTGGAACATGGCCGCGTGATCTGCTTCGGCAATGGCCATGGCCTGCCCTCGCGTCAGGCGAAGATTTACATCTCGTCCGCCGACTGGATGCCCCGCAATCTGGACCGCCGTATCGAAACCCTGGTGCCCATCGAGAATCCGACGGTGCATCAGCAGGTGCTGGACCAGATCATGGTCGCCAACCTCAAGGACAATACGCAAAGCTGGGTCCTGCAACCCGACGCGACATACCGCCGCGTGGAACCTTGCCTCGAAAGCTTTAACGCTCATACCTACTTCATGACGAACCCCAGCCTTTCGGGTCGGGGCAGTGCCACGACGGAGGCGCGTCTGCCGCCGAAACTGGTGTTGAGCAATTTCCCGTAACCCGGCATTCTCCCGATGTTGTCACTGAAAGCGGATCACCCCAACGTGGATCACGCCCATGCCGACGACCGCCTCGCGGTCATCGATGTCGGTTCCAATTCGATGCGCTGCGTCGTCTATGAGAAGCTGACACGCTCGCCCGTCGCCCTTTTCAATGAAAAGGTGCTGCCCAGCCTGGGCAAGACGGTGGAACGGACGGGCAAGCTGAACCCCGACGGGGTGGTGCTGGCGCTGGATAACCTTGTCCGCTTCCGCCGCCTGCTGGAGGGGATGCAGGTCCGCCGCATCGACGTGCTGGCGACCGCGGCGGTGCGCGATGCCGCCGACGGGGCCGATTTCGTGGCGGAGATCACGCGTCGCACCGGGTTTCATGTCGATGTCCTGTCCGGTGAGGAAGAGGCGCGGCTGGCGGCACTGGGCGTGCTGTCCGGTGCCCCCAATGCCGAGGGGCTGGCCGGTGATCTGGGCGGTGGCAGTCTGGAACTGGTGCTGCTGGAGAAGGGCGAGATCGGGGCGCAGGTGACCACCCCGCTGGGTCCGCTGCGCCTGCTGGAGGCGACAGAGGGCAAGCCCGGTCCCGCCGCCAAGCTGATCGATCAGCATCTGTCCAAGCTGGACTGGCTGTCGCGTGGCAAGGGCCGGACCTATTACCCGGTCGGCGGCGCTTGGCGCGCGCTGGCCAAGATGCATCTGGAGCAGGTGAACCATCCCCTGCACATCATCCACCAGTACAGTGTGGATGGTGCCGCCATGGCGGAATTCGCCGGTACCGTGGCCCGCGCCGGACGCAGCAATCTGGAAAAGATGCAGGGCGTGTCGAAACGTCGCCTGGATACTTTGCCCCTGGCTGCCCTGGTCATGGAACGCGTGCTGAAAGCGGTGCAGCCATCGCGCGTCACCTTCTCGGCATACGGTCTGCGTGAGGGGCATCTGTACGACCTGCTGGACGCGACGGAAAAGCGGCAGGACCCGCTGATCACTGCGTGTGAGGATGTGGCCGAACGGATTGGTCGCTTCGGCCATGCCGAAATCCTCACCGGCTGGACGGCGCCGCTGTTCGTGGGGGAGGACCCGACGGCCCGTCGCCTGCGTCAGGCTGCCTGTCTGCTGTCCGATCTGGGTTGGGCCGAACATCCCGACTACCGTGCCGAACATGCCTTCCTGCGTATCTTGCGCATGCCGTTTGCGGGCGTGGACCATGCCGAACGTGCCTTCCTGGCCACTGCCATCCATGTCCGCTATGCCGGCACTATGGACAGCCCCATCCTGGCACCGGCCCGGGGGCTGCTGAAAGAGGGGGCATTGGCCCGCGCCTACATCGTCGGGCTGGCCCTGCGTCTGGCCCATACGCTGACCGGCGGTGCGGCAACCCTGCTGCAGCGGACATTGCTGCGCCTGGGGGATCAGAAGCTGACCCTGCTGCTGCCCGAAGATGCCGCCATGCTGACCGGCGACAGCGTGCAACGCCGGCTGGATGCGCTGGCCAAGGCCCTGAACCGCACCGGTGAGGTCAGCGTACAGTCGGGCCCGAAACTGGCCCGGTGACAGGACTATTACCTCACGCGTAATCGCCCTGCCGTCGCCCCGCCCCTACCCTGCGCGTTGAATGACAAGCGGGAGGGGATGATGGTGGAGAAACTGGCAAGGGCCGCGTGGCTGCTGCTGGCCCTGGTACATGTGATGCCGGCTACGGTACTTTTCGCGCCCGATCTGTCGATGCGGCTTTATGGCGTGGACCCAATAGGGCCTGCCGGCATCCTGATCATTCACCGGGGAGCGCTGTTCCTTGCCATCACGGCAGCATCCCTCTGGGCGATAATCGATCCCTCAGCGCGCCGCGTGTGCAGCATGGTCGTGGGGATCAGCATCATCGGCTTTCTGGGGGTCTATGCCCGCGCCAGCCTGCCGGACGGACCGGCACGAACGATTGCCATGGTCGATGCCGTGGCCCTGCTGCCCCTGATCTTTGTCAGCTATCGGGCCTGGGTAAGACCCGGCCTCACCGCTCCATGACTTCCTTCACCTTGCCGGCTAGCTGTTTCAGGCTGAAAGGCTTGGGCAGGAACTCCACCACCTCCCCGCCGCCGACGGAGCTGCGGAACCGTTCTTCGGCGTAGCCGGAGATGAAGATCACCTTCACGTCGGGCATGAACTCACGGACGGCGCGGATCATGGCCGGGCCGTCCAGTTGCGGCATCACCACATCGGTGACGATCAGGTCCACCTCCGGTCGGTCAGGACGGCGCAGCAGGTCAAGGGCGGCCTCACCACTCTTGGCTTCCACCACCTCATACCCCTTGTTGCGAAGGGCACGGGCGGAGAAGACGCGGACGGCATCCTCATCCTCCACCAACAGGATGCGGCCCGTCCCGGTCAGGTCGGCGCTGCCCTTCTCGCCCTTGTCCAGGGTAGCGGCCTGCACGCCCTCCTCCTGGTATCGTGGCAGATAGATAGAGAATTTGGCACCATCGCCGGGCGCGCTGTCGACAAACACAAAGCCACCCGTCTGCCGCACAATGCCATAGACGGTGGACAGGCCCAGCCCCGTGCCGGACCCCAGCTCCTTGGTGGAGAAAAACGGTTCGAAGATGCGTTGCAGGTTTTCAGCCGGGATACCCACGCCGGTGTCAATCACCTCGATCACCACATAATCACCGGGCGGCATCGTCTCTGTCGCGCGCTGCACCGGGTCGGCGACATGCAGATTGGAGGTAACGACGGTCAGGCGTCCGCCCGTCTCCACCATGGCGTCACGGGCATTGACGCAGAGATTGATGATCACCTGCTCCAACTGCCCCTGGTCCACCTTGACCAGCCCAAGGTCGCGGCCATGCAGCATCTTCAGTTCGATATTCTCACCGATCAGCCGGCGCAGCAGGTTGGACAGCTCGGCCAGAACGTCGGTGACGGACAGAACACGCGGCTGCAAGGTCTGCTGTCGGGAGAAGGCCAGCAACTGGCGCACCAGATTGGCTGCACGGTTGGCATTCTGCTTGATCTGCATGATGTCGGTGAAGGAATGGTCACCCGGCTTGTGCCGCAGCAGCAGCAGGTCGCAGAAGCCGATCATGGCCGTCAGCAGATTGTTGAAATCATGTGCCACGCCGCCGGCCAGTTGCCCGATGGCCTGCATCTTCTGCGACTGGACGAACTGCGCCTCCAGGTTCTTCTGGTTGGTCATATCGACCATATGCAGAACCACGCCGGCAGCAGGCGCACCATCATCGCGGCGGGCATAAAGATGCACGACCGGGCCGTGGCTGCCGCGCAGTTGTGCCTCATGCACGGGCCCCCCCTCACCCCCATCGCGGATGGCCGACAGGCGCTGTTGAATGGCCGTCCGCTGATCCCGCTTGAACAGATTGGCCACAGGCCGGCCCTGCGCATCGTCCCGTGACAGGCCGGACAGGGCCAGGACAGTGTCATTGCATTCTGCCAGCCGTAGGTCGGCATCGATCAGCGCAATGCCGATGGGGGCATAATCGAAGAACCGCCGGAACCGCTCCTCAATCCGCGCCAGATCACAGCGCAGCCGCTCAATCTCCGCAAGATCGGCGGCAGGTGCGGGCAGCGCCGGGGTAGGCTCCATCACCGGGGCAGCGGCGGCCTCCACGGCCTGAACCTGCCAGACGGAGCAGCCCGCGATGCCGTCAAGCGGCCGGGCGGTTACGCGAAACCGGCGTGCATCGGCAAAGCTGATCTCCGCATCCCCGTCCAACCCGCGCTCCACCGCCGCCAGCAGCCGTTTGATCTCCAGCGGTGCCAGACCGGTCCCCGCCGCAGCACCCAATGCCGACAAGGGCGGCTGGGTCCCCGGCTGTGCCAGATCACGGAAGGCGGGATTATAGTGAAGGGCACGTCCATCGCTGCCGATGATGACGGTCGGAACCGGCGCCGCCTCCAACGCGCGGGCCAGAAGATGGCGGCGTTCCTCAACACCGCCTGCCCGCTCCGCCACGGTACGGACCAGCATGACAGCCGCAAAGGCCAGAACGCCGCTGCCCAGCCAAACGGCCACACCACCCCGAAGCCCCGCAGGCCATTCCACCGGTGGCGGACCATCCAGCCGGGCCAGCCAGACCATGGCGGCAATACCCGCCAGCACCATCACCAATGCCCACAGGCCGGCAGCGCGCGCAGTCGGGTTCAGGCCGGAACGGGCAATAGGGGTGGATTTGCGCATGGGAACACCGGTCGGGTCTGTCGGCGGGCACACCATCCTACACGAAGGATAATATCAGGCACGACAAACAGTTAAGGTCGATCACTGCCGGGGAATCGGCTTACGCTTCATCTTGAAGACGTAGGAGATGATTTCCGCCACCGCCTTGTAATGATCGGTGGGGATTTCCTCATTCACCTCTGCCGTTGCATAAAGCGCACGGGCCAGGGCGGGGTTGGTGATCAGGGGGACGTCATGTTCTTCCGCGATTTCGCGGATGCGCATGGCCAGATGGTCGACGCCCTTGGCCACCACGGTCGGCGCCCCCATCACGGCGGGATCATATTTCAAGGCAACGGCATAGTGGGTGGGGTTGGTCACCACAACGTCAGCCGTGGGAATATTACCCATCATGCGGTTGCGGGCACGTTCCATACGCAACTGCCGGATCTTGCCCTTGATCAGCGGGTCACCTTCCGCCTGCTTGAACTCTTCCTTGATCTCCTGCTTCGTCATGCGCATCTGCTTCATGAACGTATAGCGCTGATAGATATAGTCGGCGCCGGCCAGCGTCAGCAGAACCAGGATGACGGCGAAGATGATCTTGGCCGCCAGATGCTGCGTCTCCTTCACGATGTCGATGATCGCCATCGAAATAAAGTGATCGACCGAGTCCCAAAGCGGCCGCAGCATGATGTAGACGACGATGGAGACGATCACCAGCTTGGCCAGCGATTTCAGGAACTCCACCAGATTCTTCATCGAGAATTTCTGCGCCAGGGCCGGCAAGGGATTCAAGCGGTTCAAATCGAACTGCATGAATTTCTCGGTCGTCACCAAAAAGCCGACCTGCACGATGGAGGCGGTGACCCCGGCGATCAGCAGAATGACCAGCGGCACCACCATAGAGATCAAGGTGCTGGTGATCAGGTCGGTGAATATATCAGTCAACGCGCCACCATCCATGATGATGGCGTGTGGCTGTTCAATGAATGGTGTGATCGATGCGGATATGCGCCCGAATGACCAGGGCAGGACCATCAGGATCAGCACCAGCGAGGCGCTGAGCACGAACAGGTGGGTGAATTCCTGCGACTTCGGGACCTGGCCTTTCTCGCGCGCGTCCTGAAGCCGTTTACCAGTAGGTTCTTCTGTTTTGCTGTCATCATCCTGGTCTTCAGCCATGGCGAGCCCTCCCCGTCACAGCTGCAGGATATTGACAAGCTGACCCTCGAACCGGGCCAGCCAGAAGGTCATCAGTGCCGTCAGGCTGAGGCCCAGCAAAAGCAGGCCCAGCACGATCTGGATCGGCGCACCGACAAAGAACACCTGGATCTGCGGCACCATGCGCGAGATCAGGCCAAGTCCCAGATAGAACAGCAGCCCGATCACAGTAAAGGGTGCGGATAACTGCATCCCGATCAGAAAGCTGTCGGCCATCACGCGCGTCAGATGCTGTGCCACATCGCCGATAGGCAGCCATTGCCCCGGCTGAAACAGCGAATAGCTGTCAACAACCGCCAGCAGCAGCATGTGATGCATGTCGGTGGCAAAGATCAGCATCAGGGCCAGCACACCCAGGATGGAGGATATCGCATTGCCCGGCGACGACATGGCCGGATTGAAGGCCTGCGCCGCCGAAAGCCCCACCTGATTGGCGATCAGCATCCCCGCCGTTTCCAGCGCCGCCATCAGCATGCGGGTGATGGTCCCCAGAAAGATGCCGATCATCGCCTCCGAAATGATCAACAGCGTCAGATCAGCCGGACTGGCGGGTGGCTTCGGCATGGAAGGCAGCAGAATGGGCAGCAAGATGAACGACACGGCCAACGCGAACAGCAGGCGGATGCGCGGCGACACAAACTGTTCGCCATAGCCGGGCATGATCAGAAAGGCGGAACCCAGCCGCACGAAAATCATCAGAAAAGCATAGACGGACCCGCCCAGGATCGCATCCAGCGACATCAGCCATCATCCCCGTTATCGACGCCGGTTCCCACCGCGATGATCCGGTCCATGATCCGTTCGGTGAAAACCTTCAGGTGCCCGTTCATGAAGGGCAGCAGGAACACCATGGCCGTGAACAGGATCAGGATTTTCGGCACGAAGGTCAGGGTCTGTTCCTGCAACTGCGTCAGCGCCTGGAACAGGGAAATGGCAAGGCCGACCACCAGCGCAATCAACATCAAGGGCAGGCTGACGATGATCGTGGTGAACAGCGCATCGCGCACGATCTCGATGGCTTCGGCCTCATTCATGATCCGGTCCTGGCCCCGCCGTCACATCGGCATGCGCAGGATTTCCTGATAGGCGGAAATCACCTTGTCACGCACATTCACCACCGCCTGCAGGGTTACCTCGGCATTGGTGACGGCATTCACCACATCGGCCAGATCGGCCTTGCCCAGCACGCCCTTGGCCGTCATCTCCTCGCCCTTGTGCATGGTCTGGATGGATTGCCCGACGGCACTTTCCAGCATGTCACCAAAGGACGGCCCCTCCGTCGGGCCGGACCGGGAAGGTGCGCTGAGGCCGCGGGCGGCGGCACTGGCATAGGCGGCGGCGGCACCGCTGATGGGAATGGCCATGGCTCTGTCTCTTCTGTCCGGAGGGGCGGGTCAATCAGTTGGAACGCAGCAGGTCGATGGTACGCATGATCATGGAACGGGTGGCGTCCAGCGTGTTCAGGTTCGCCTCGTATGAACGCTGCGCCTCGCGCATGTCCATGCTTTCCACCAGCGAATTGACATTGGGCAGCAGCACATAGCCATCGGCATCCGCCGACGGGTGGCCGGGATCGTACCGGCGCTGAAAGTCGCTGCGGTCCACATCGATCTTCTTGACCTGGACCAGATCGGTTTCCATTTGCTTGTCCAGCGCGTTCTGGAACATCACCACCTTGCGGCGGTACGGCAGATCGCCCGGTGACGGTGCGGTGGAATTGGCATTGGCCAGGTTTTCGGCGATGACGCGCAGGCGGGTGCCCTGCACCTTCATGCCGGCGGCCGATGCCGCCATCGAATTCATCAGATCCATGTTCCGTTCCCCCTAACAGCCAGCAGCGGCGCGTCTTAACGCGGCGGCGTCATCGCGGTTTTCAGCATGCCAACCTGCTTGCGGTACAGGTTGGTGACGGTCTGGTACTCCATGGAATTCTGGCCAACCTTCATCATCTGTTCTTCCAGAACCACGGCATTGCCGGCGGGCGCGGTTTCATAGGGGTTGCGTTCCTGCCCATCCTTGAAACCCGTCTTCGACACGATGGTGCCGGACAGATGACCATTCTCACCACCAGCCAGCGGCATGCGGGCCGTCTCCCGCAGTTGTTTCTTGAAGTCGAACTGCACCAGATCGTGGGGACGGAATTCCGGCGTATCGGCGTTGGAGATGTTCTTGGACAGAACCTCCTGCCGCTGATTGTGCCAGGCCATCTTGTCCGACATCAGGCGGAATATGCCGCTATCCTTCAGATCCATGGCGATACCCTTCTTCCATCCTTGCCCATGAAGGCACCCGACACGGCACCTTCTCAAGATCAAATTTAATGCAATTTCCGCGCCATTTTCGGCTGTTCGGGTGGGTTTTCGACCACCCTGCCCGCCTTTTGCGGGGACAAAACCACGGGGCCGGGGGCGGCCCAGCGGCTTTCATTCCCAACATAGCGCAAGTGCGACGCCAAGGAACGTGAAATCGCATGCGCGAAGCCGCCTCGCACAGGACAATCGCATCTGCTAGGATGCTTTCTGCCGCAAGGGTGGTTTCGCGCCCGGAATGGCACATCCGACAAGGGCCATGCCGTTGCCTCCACCGCCTGAAAGCCCCCCGCCCGCCCCCGCCCGCCGACAGGTGGCCGTGGCCCTGCGGCATGAACGGGGCGATCCCAGCCTGCCACGCATCGTGGCCAGCGGACATGGCGCGGTGGCCGAACAGATCCTGGAACTGGCCTTTGCCCATGGGGTAAAGGTGCGCACCGATGCCGACCTTGCGGAAATTCTTGCCGCCGTCGATGTGGAAAGTGAAATTCCCATTGAAGCCATCGCCGCCGTGGCGGAAATCCTTGCCCATGTGTACCGCGCCAATGGCACGCTGAATGAACGCGCGGGCGAACTTGACCTGAAGCCCCTGGATCGGCCGACAACGCCATGACCGACAATCCCACCATCCCCACCCTGCCCGCTCCCGACGATATCGGTCAGACGCTGGATAGCCTGCTGTCGCTGCTGACCCAGGGCGACAAGACCCTGGGCGAAGGAGAGATGGTCGATCTCTATGGTCTGGAGCGGGAGGTGAAGCCCATTCTGGACACCATCCTGGCCCTGCCACCGCCACAGGCGCGGTCGCTGCTGCCCCGGCTGGAACAGGTGATGGCGGCGCTGGATCAGGTGGCCGGTACGCTGGAACGCGTGCATGGTGACAAGCTGGGGGGACGGGAGACGCACGCCACCCGCATGCGCGCCGCCCAGGCCTATCGTACCGGCAAGGATATGTGAATGGACGCGGCCAATTACCTGCGGCTGATCCTGGCGCTGGGTGCCGTTCTGGCGCTGATCGCGGTTTTCGCGGTTCTGCTGCGCCGTTATGGGCCCGCCGCCGGGCTGGCCGTACGCCGGAAAGGTGATAAAAGGCTGAACGTGGTGGAGGTGATGGCGCTCGACGCGCGCCGCCGGCTGGTGCTGGTGCGGCGCGACGGGGTGGAACATCTGCTGCTGCTGGGCATCGGGGAGGACCGGGTGGTGGAGACGGGGATCATTCCGCCGGGGGATTTCAAGGCGGCGCTGGACCGCCAGGAACAGGCGGGGTCCGCACCATGATGGCGCCTATGCTGTTGCTTTGCCGCCGCCTTGCGCTGCCGTTGCTGGGCCTGATGCTGCTGTCGGCGGGGCCGGCAGCGGCGCAAAGCCTGTCATTGGACCTCGGTGACCAGGGGGCCAGCGGCACGGGCCGTATCATCCAGTTCGTGATGCTGCTGACGGTGCTGTCGCTGGCCCCCAGCATCCTGATCATGATGACCTGCTTTGTCCGCATCACCATCGTGCTCAGCTTCCTGCGGTCGGCGCTGGGCACCATGCAGGTGCCGCCCAATCAGGTGCTGGTCAGCCTGGCGATGTTCCTGACCTTCTTCATCATGGCGCCGACGCTCCAGGCATCCTACGACCGGGGCCTGCGCCCGCTGATCAATGAAGAGATCGACGAGATCACGGCCTTCAAGCGGGCGGTGGAGCCGTTTCATGCCTTCATGACCCGGCATGTGCGCGAACGCGATTTGCAGCTGTTCATGGATATGTCGAAGACGGCACCCGTGGCCAAGCCGGAAGATGTGCCGATCCACGTCCTGATCCCGGCCTTCATGCTGTCGGAACTGAAGCGCAGCTTTGAGATCGGGTTCCTGGTTTTCGTGCCGTTCCTGGTTATCGACATGGTGGTGTCATCGGTGCTGATGGCGATGGGCATGATGATGCTACCACCAGCGATGATCTCACTGCCGTTCAAACTGATCTTCTTCGTGCTGATTGACGGCTGGTACCTGATTGTCGGATCGCTGGTCCAGAGCTTCGGGGAGCTGTAGCGCTCCCCCCGCCCTCAGCCGTTGTTCCGCCGCGCCAGGAAGGCCAGACGTTCGAACAGGTGGACATCCTGTTCGTTCTTCAGCAACGCGCCGTGCAGCGGCGGGATCAGCTTCTTCGGGTCGCGCTGACGCAGCGTTTCCGGCGACACATCCTCCACCAGCAGCAGGCGGATCCAGTCCAGCAGTTCTGACGTGCTGGGCTTCTTTTTCAGGCCGGGCACATCGCGCACCTCATAGAACAGGGTCAGCGCGTCGCGCAGCAGTTCGGCCTTCAGGTCAGGAAAATGCACCTCCACGATGCGGGCCATCGTGTCGGCATCGGGGAAGCGGATATAGTGGAAGAAGCAGCGACGCAGGAAGGCGTCGGGCAGCTCCTTCTCGTTGTTTGAAGTGATGATGACCACGGGCCGCTTGGCCGCCTTGATGGTCTCCCCCGTCTCGTAGACGAAGAATTCCATACGGTCGAGTTCCTGGAGAAGATCGTTCGGGAACTCGATATCAGCCTTGTCGATCTCATCGATCAGCAGGACGGGCGGCTCATCGGCCTCGAACGCGGTCCACAGGGGACCTTTGCGGATATAGTTCTTGATGTCCTTGACGCGCGGGTCGCCCAGTTGGCTGTCGCGCAACCGGCTGACCGCGTCATATTCGTAAAGGCCCTGCTGCGCCTTGGTCGTGGATTTGACATGCCAGGACAGAAGCGGTCGGCCAAGCGCCTTTGCCACCTCCTGCGCCAGCACCGTCTTGCCGGTGCCGGGTTCGCCCTTCACCAGCAGCGGACGCTGCAACGTGATGGCGGCATTCACGGCGACGCGAAGGTCATCGGTGGCGACGTAATTCTGGGTGCCTTGGAAACGGGTCATGGTCTCTGCTGCGCTCGGGCCATTGGGTTAGCGCGGCATCATTGCCGGAACGGCCCGGAATGGCTACCCTGAAAACATCGTCACGCGGAGGCCCCGGACATGCGGCAGGTTCTGAACGACGTCACGCCCGAACAATTATCAGAGATTTTCCAACGGCTGGGCATCGTGCCGGGCCAACGCCTGCGCATAACGCTGGAGACGCTGGACGAGGATGTAACCCTGCCGGGCGATGAGGAAGAAGAGGCGGCGGCCTTTGACTGGGCGCTGGAAGAGGTGGAACGGGCTTAAGGTCAGGCCGCCACAGGCCAAGGCACAAGCGGGGCAGATTAAGGTGGGGCGTCATCAATCGCCCCACCTTAATTCGACAAACTCTACCCCCGCTTCCAGGTCGTTCCCTTCGGCCCATCCTCCAGAATGACGCCCTGGGCGGCCAGATCGTTGCGGATGCGATCAGCCTCGGCAAAGTTCTTGGCCTTGCGGGCGGCCAGACGGGAGGATATGGCCTGTTCAATGGCGGCATCATCCAGGCCGCACGCGCCCGCCGGCTGCCACTTGAACCAGGCTTCCGGGGCTTGCGTCAGGAAACCCAACAGGTTGGTAGCAGCCTTCAGTGCGGACGCGGCGGCCACACGCCCGGCATCGTCACCCGCCTTGTGATAGGCATTGGCCAGTTCATGCAGGACGGAAATAGCCAGCGGCGTGTTCAGATCGTCCATCAGGGCGGCCATGAACTCCGCCGGAATATCCCCCGCCGGCACATCGCCCGCCGTGCGCAGCACGCCGTACCAGCGATCCAGCGTCTGACGGGCCTGGGCCACCTTCTCCTTGGTGAAATCCAGCGGCTGCCGGTAATGGGCCGACAGGATGGCCAGACGCAGCGCCTCACCCGGAAACTCGTCCAGCAGCTCGCGCACCGTGTAGAAGTTGCCCAGGGACTTGGACATCTTGTCGCCGGCGATGGTCAAAAAGCCGGAATGCAGCCAGACATTGGCCATCACGGCGGTGCCATGGGCGCAACGGCTCTGCGCGATCTCGTTCTCATGGTGCGGGAAGATCAGGTCCAGCCCGCCGCCATGGATATCGAACACATCGCCAAAATGCGCCGCCGTCATGGCCGAGCATTCGATATGCCAGCCGGGGCGACCCTTGCCCCAGGGGCTGTCCCAGCCGGGTTCGCCATCCTTGGCCGGCTTCCACAGTACGAAATCGGCGGGCGACTTCTTGTAGGGAGCCACCTCCACCCGCGCGCCGGCAATCAGCTCATCCTGGCTGCGGCGTGACAGTTGGCCGTAATCGGACATGGAAGGCACATGGAACAGGGCGTGACCTTCGGCGGCATAGGCAAAGCCCTTGGCGATCAGCGCCTCGATCATGGCGATCATGTCACCGATATGCCGCGTGGCACGCGGTTCGATATCGGGGCGCAGGAGGCCCAGATCATCCATATCGGCATGGAACTGCGCCGTGGTCCGCGCCGTCACGCTATCGATGGGCTCGCCCGACTGGTTCGACCGTTCAATGATCTTGTCATCCACGTCCGTGATGTTCCGGGCGTAGGTGACCTTCGGGTACAGGTGCTTCAGCAGGCGTGCCAGCAGGTCAAAGGCGCTGAAAGTCCTGGCATTGCCGATATGGGCATAGTCGTAAACGGTGGGGCCGCAGACATAGAGCTTCACATGAGCCGGGTCGATGGGCGCGAACGCTTCCTTGGTCCGCAGCAGCGTGTTGTAAAGCGACAGGGTCATGGGAGCAGGCTTTCCGTCAGCAGAAAGGTCATGGTTAGAGATAGCGGGCAAGCGTCAGGCCGTACAGCCCGACAGCCGCGCCAGGGCGCGGTCCCGCCCGATCAGCGGCAGCAGGGTCTTCAGCTCCGGCCCATGATCATGGGCGGTCAGCGCCCGGCGCAGCGGCAGGAACAGGGCCTTGCCCTTGGCCCCCGTGGCCGCCGCAACGGCCTTGGTCCACACACCCCAGGTCGTATCATCCCAGGCCCCCTCGGGCAGCAGTTCCGCCGCCTTGGCCAGGAAACCGGCATCATCGACCAGCGGCGTCACCGCCTGCTTGGTCACGGCCCACCATTCCTTCGCGTCCGACAGGCGGGACAGGTTGGGCCGCACGGCCAGCCAGAACGCCTCGTCCGCGCCCTCCATGCCCAGCGCGACCAGACGGTCGGCAACGGCACTGAAAGCGGCAGCATGCAGCACCTGCGCGTTCAGCCGCATCAGCTCATCGGCATCGAACTTCGGCGTGCCCCGTCCGAACTTGGCAAAGTCGAAAGCTTCTGCCAATTCGGACAGGCTGCCGGCGGCGGCAATGGCGTCGGACGTGCCTAAGCGCGCCAGATAGGCGGTGAGCGCCAGCGGCTCCACCCCCTCCTCGGTGCGCAGCGACCGTACGGACAGGGAGCCTAAGCGCTTGGAAAGCCCCTCCCCCTCCGACCCTGCGACCAAGGGCAGGTGGGCGAAACTGGGGACGGTCCCCTTGCCTTCGACGCCGATCATCGCCTCGAACAGCTGCACCTGCACCGCCGTGTTGGTGACATGGTCCTCACCGCGCACGATATGGGTGAT
Source organism: alpha proteobacterium AAP38 (assembly GCA_001296005.1). Lineage (GTDB taxonomy): Bacteria > Pseudomonadota > Alphaproteobacteria > Azospirillales > Azospirillaceae > Niveispirillum. Next base: position 124,986 of record LJHR01000035.1, read on the forward strand.
GGCGAAGTCCAGATCATCCACAACGGAGGTGAGCGTATAGAGCGGGCGCCCATCCTCCCGGATCAGCACAGGGTCCGACAGGTCGGCACCCCGGAAATGCTTGTGACCCTGCACCAGATCGTCCCAGATGATATCGGCATGGTTCAGCTTGAACCGCCAATGCGGACGCCGTCCTTCGCCTTCCAGCCGCGCGCGGTCAGCCTCGCTCAGGCGCAGGGCGGAGCGGTCATAGATGGGCGGGCGATGTTGCGCCAGCATGGCCTTGCGCTTCAGGCCCAGTTCCTCCGGCGTCTCATAGCAGGGGTAAAGACGCCCGGCGGCCTTCAACGCTTCCGCCGCCTCAGCATAGCGACCATACCGGTCGGACTCGCGGGCAAAGCGGTCCCAGGTAAGGCCCAGCCAGGTCAGATCCTCGGCAATCGCATCGGCGAAGGCCTGGGTGGACCGTTCCTCGTCGGTATCATCCAGACGGAACATGAAGCTGCCGCCATGCCGGGCCGCGAACAGCCAGTTCATGATGGCGGTGCGGACATTGCCGATATGCAGATGGCCGGTCGGGCTGGGCGCGAAGCGGACGGCGACGTTCATGGCTCGGGATCAGGCTGGTCAGGGGAAAAGATGGGCGTGCAGCGATAGCATGGGCGCCATCAACAGGGCACGAAAATCTCTTCCGGCTGATCCAATCCCCGCACCTCATGCACGCCGACCGACCGCATCGTGCGACCGGAGCATCCGGCAAAGGCGGTGGAGACCACGAAATGGCTGTCCAGTTCCTTTGCCACCTCCAGCAGACGGCTGGCAAGATTGACGGCGGGGCCGACAACCGTGAAATCCAGCCGGCGCTTGCCGCCGATATTGCCAAAGGCGACATGGCCCAGATGCAGCGACAGGCCATAATCGATCCGGGTCTGCCCATTGGGGCAGGCCTCATTCCAGGCGGTGACAGCATTATCCAGGGTCGCGGCGGCGGCCAGCGCGTGGCCGCATGCTTCCCGCGGGTTCATCATGTCGGCGGGAAAGATGGCCAGCATGCCATCGCCCATGAATTTCAGCACCTCGCCGCCATGCGCCTCCACCGCGTCCACGGACAGATCGAACCAATGGTTCAGCCGTTCCAGGACGGTGGTGGACAGGTTATCAGCGGTGAAGCGGGTGAAGCCGCGCAGGTCAGCGAACAGGATGGCGGCAAAGATATGGTCGGAATCACCGCGCGAAATCTGCCCCGCATAGACCCGATCACCGGCCCCCGCCCCCAAATATGTGGCCAGCAGGTCGCGCGCGATATTGCGCACCACGCGGGCCTCCAGAATGGGCGACACGGCGGCCACAATATGGGTCAGGTCGATAATGTCCTGATCGCTGAAGGCTACGCGCTTAGCGGCAAACGACATGGCCGCCGACCGGTGCTTGTCCTGCACCTGGATGGGCGCGATGAAATAATCCTGGAACCCTTCCCGCTTTAACCGGGCCAGCAGCGGCAACGCCGTCTCTTCCAGTGCAAGGCGGACACGGTACGGCTCCCCCGTTTCATCCACGCGATGGACGGGGGAGTTCAGATATTCCGACATGTCGGTATCGACACGGTTCAGCCGGTGCGTGCCCGTGGCCTGACCGCACAGCCAGACACGCCCCTCCCCCACCACTTCCGGGTGGAGAAGCTCCAGGTTCAGCGAGACGCGACCGATGGGAATGCCGGACTTGGCAATCCGGTCGACCAGTTGTGCGAACAGCAGGTCGATGTCGAACAGCTGGTTGCCTTCAAGCAGCAACCAGTCGGCGATGGAACGGACGCGGTCGGACAGGAAGGCGTTCAAGGGGTGGGCTCTCCGGCATCGGGCGTCCTAAGATTGGGGCGGCAACCCATTCGGCGCAAGTACCGGTTAACGCAGGCGTGGCCTGACCAAATCAGATGTAACCGGCCCGATACACACGGAAATTCCGCACCCGAAGATGGCTCTGCGTCGTGCGCAGCGCGAAATGGCCGCTGGTCAGGGGCGCCGGGTCCTCAAAATCGAAAAGCAGCCGGTCATCCCGCCAATACCGGATGCGCGCCCCGACAGCGGCCAGGGTCACCGTCTGCCAGACATTGCCGACCAACATATCCGCCGGCAGCCGCCGGTCATTCTCCGGCAGAAGGGGCCGATCACCCGCCCGCCCCGTATAACGGCGAAAGCGCGTGGTGCTGTTGGAATTGCCGCCCTGGCCCACATAATAAAGGACCAGATCGTCATAATCTTCGAACTTGCCCGTTCGGTCCTTGGCCATCGCATCGCCATCCGGTACCACAGGATCGTTGGCCATCCAGAAGGCGTTCAGGTCCGACAACCGGTCATTAGGGCCCCCTTCCGCCACCATCAACGCCTCATACCGGATGGCGATGGGCCCGGACAGGCGGGGCTTGAACCACAGCGACGTTCCTGCCGGCACATCGATATCCAGGACACCATCGGCAGCGGTTACGGTGCCGGGCCGGTGGGCCTGCAACAGCCACTGGCCCAGACCGTCACGGAAGTCATCTTCATGCAGGACCTCCCCCAGCGACAGGCCGGAGGGTGCAGCGATGGCCGGGCGCAGGGCGGACAGGGCGGCGGCGGAAAGGAGGAAGGTGCGGCGGTGCATCAGATCAATCACCCGCTACCACCGATGCCACCATCTCCGGCGATTTCTCAATAACCTGTAACAGAATGCGGGCCGCCGGATCGGGCTTTCGGCGCCCCTGTTCCCAATTGTTCATCGTGGCCGCAGGGATTCCGAAACGCCGCTCGAACTCGCGTGTGGATTTGGCGACCGCATGGCGGATCGCGCGCACCCGCTCCGGTGGCATGGCATCAACGTCAACAACCTCAAGCGCCATCTCGCCTTTCTTCCAGGCTACAACCTCGGCCAAACTCTCCAGCAGAGCCTCGCCGAATCCCTGCTTTTCCGCTGTCATCGCTTCAACTCCTGCAAAAGCGCCAGGGCCATGCGGCGCTGATCCTCGGTCAAATCGGTCTGGCTGGCCTTTTCATAAGCGAAAAGCATGACGGCCAGTTCATCCGTAACCATGAGGAAGTAAATGGCGCGGCCACCGCCCCGCTTACCCTTGTTGCCCAGTCTGAAACGCACCTTACGGATGCCGCCCAGGCCGGGAATGACATCGCCAACTGTCGGGTTGGATGCCACCATCAGTTCCAGCCGATCAATATCGGCTTGGGTCGCACCAATCCGTTTGAGATCGCGCTGATAGCGCTGGGTTCTTACGATCTTCACAAGGGGACACTAGCATAAATTGCGCCAATGGCGCAATCACCCCCCACCCTTCTCCGCCCGGAGCCGCGCCCAGTAATCCTGGCGTTTCTTGATCTCCCGCTCGAACCCACGTTCGACGGGGCGATAGAATTCGCGCCGTCCCATCTCGTCTGGGAAATAGTTCTGGCCGCTGAACCCCTCTGCCGTGTCATGGTCGTAATTGTAGCCGTGACCATAGCCCAATTGCTTCATCAGCTTGGTCGGTGCGTTCAGGATATGTTTGGGCGGGGACAGGCTGCCTGTCTCCTTGGCCGCCCGCACGGCATCCTTATAGGCGGTATAGGCGGCGTTGGATTTGGGCGCCGTACCCAGATAGATGACAAGCTGCGCGATGGCCAGCTCACCCTCCGGGCTGCCTAGCCGTTCATAGGCTTCCCACGCCGCCGTCGCCTGGGTCAGGGCTGCCGGGTCGGCCATGCCGATATCCTCGACCGCAAAGCGGGTCAGGCGCCGCGCGATGTAGCGCGGGTCCTCGCCCCCGGCCAGCATGCGGGCGTACCAGTACAAGGCCGCATCCGTGTCCGACCCGCGCAGGGATTTATGCAGGGCGGAGATCAGGTTGTAATGCCCCTCCTGCGCCTTGTCATAAAGCGGCATGCGCCGCTGCACCGCCGCAGCCAGGGCGTTGGTGTCCAGAACTTTGTCTGCCGGAAGGGCGAACAGTTCCTCGCACAGGTTCAGGCAATAACGCCCGTCACCATCGGCCAGCGCCTTGACCGACGCCCTTGCATCCGCGTCCAGCGGCAGGGGCCGCCCCTCCTCCGCCTCCGCCCGGGCCAACAGATTTTCCAGGGCGGCATCGTCCAGACGGTTCAGGACGAATACCTGTGCCCGCGACAGCAAGGCGGCGTTCAGTTCGAAACTGGGATTCTCCGTCGTGGCCCCCACCAGCGTGACGGTCCCATCCTCCACATAAGGCAGGAACCCGTCCTGCTGCGACCGGTTGAACCGGTGGATTTCGTCGATGAACAGCAAGGTGCCCTGCCCCGCCTGCCGGCGCGACTTCGCCGCCTCGAACACTTTGCGCAGGTCGGCCACACCGCTGAAAATCGCCGATAGCGGTTCGAAATGCAGGTCCGTGGTCTGGGCCAGCAGGCGGGCCAGCGTGGTCTTGCCGCATCCGGGTGGCCCCCAGAGGATCATGGAAACCAGCCGGCGCGCGCGGATCATGCGGCCAATGGGGCCGTCAGGGCGCAACAGGTGATCCTGCCCCACCATCTGATCCAGGCTTTGTGGCCGCAACCGGTCGGCCAGCGGCCTTGGCGCCTGTGCTTCAAACAAACCCGACACGTGGCAAATCCCTGATCAGCCGATCCCGCTATGGCCCCACTATTTCAGATGGGCGGCGGCAGAAGCAATGTCCATGGGTTTACGATGGCGGCGTCGCTGGTGGTGTGGCCGGGGCGGCGGCGGGCGGCGGGGTAGCCGCTTCCTGCCGGGTAGCACGATATTTTTCCAGGAAATTGCGGAACAGGTCGATCTCTGTGATGCGTTGGCGGATGGTGTTGGCATCGGCCAGACCCGCCGACTCCTCCGGTCGGGTCAGCAGGCGGAAGAAGGTCGCATCCTTTGACTTTTCCATCGCCGCCCCGAAATCACGGCGCAAGGCGTCCAGCCCGGCATTGTCGCCGGCCAGCGACAATGCCGTCGCGCGGTTGACGACCAGACTGGATATCTCCGGGTCCAGTGTGGCACCGGGTGCGGGCGGCGGGCCGATGACATCGGCCATGGCCTGTGCCGCTGCCTTCCATTGCTTGTCGCGCATGGCGATACCGATACGCAGCAGATTGGCGTCACGCGACTGGTCGGCAGCCAGCAACTGAACCGCTTCGGCCCCCTTGTTGATCTGCGACAGGGCGCGGGCGCGTAGCAGCTTGCGCTCCTCCGCCAGCTCCGGCGTGATCTCCGGCACCTCGCTTTTGTCCAGTGCCGCCACCGCCAGTTCCGGCGTGCCATCCAGCAGACGGATGCCGGCCAGCCGCGTGCCGACCTGCGCCTTTTCCAGGCCCTGCAACCGATACTGCACCTGATGGTCCAGCAGTTGGCCGGCACGGTCCAGCAGGTCGATCTCGACCAGCCGTTCGGCCAGCTTGCGGATGATGCGGTCACCATCGGGGCCGGGGGGCGTCAATTCCCGGTATTGCTCATAAAGCCCCATCGCCTCCAGCGGCGACATCTTCGCAGCCCCGTCCGTGGCGAACAGGTCCGTGAAGGTCCGGGTCATGTCCGCCGCAATCTCCTTGGCCTCCGGCGTGTCCGGGAAGGCGGAGATGGTCTGGCGCATACTGTCGAAGGCCTGGGGATAGTTGCCGGCAATGGCATGCACCTCCCCTATACGGCGCAGGTTGGACAGTTCCAGCGCATCGCCACGCCAGGCAAAGCGCATCTCCTCCATCTTCTTGGCCGCCTCCTTGGGCGGCATCTTGCCGGCGGCAAGGGCCGTGTCGATATAGTCGCGCTTGGCCCGCATGGAATAAAGCCGGTCACGCCCGCCCTGCGCCTGCTTGAAATAGGACAGGGCCTTGTCATTGTCGCCCAGGGCGCGGAACACGGCACCCCGGAAATACTGTACCGCGGGTGCCTGGTCGCCGCTTTCGCCGCCACGCTTGGCGACACGGTCCATGATCAGGGCCGCCGCTTCCGGCTGTCCGGCGCGCAAGGATGCATCGGCGGCAGAAAGGGCCAGACCGGTGTAGAAAGGTTCCGGATAGCGGTCCAGCAGGTCCTTGGAGGCCTGGAAGGCGGCATGCGCCCCGGCATAATCGCCCTGCCCCGCCAGAGCCGCCGCCCGCCACAGGGCCGCGTCGGGTTCATTGGCCAGCTGCCGGTTCGACAGGTCGGCCATGCCGCCCGCAAAATCACCGGTCAACACCCGGCCAATACCGCGCACGGCCAGGAATTCAGGCCGGCGGTCCACATCGGGCTGCAAGGATTGCACGCGGCTCAGCATGCCCAGCGCCTCATACCCCATGCCATTGGCCAGATAGAAGCGGGCGATATCCAGGCGGCCACGCGTCTTTTCCGCATCCGGCAGGGCCGTCAGACGGTCCCATTTCGCCTGCCGCGTCTTGTTGTAATCGCGCGCCGCCACCTGGCCCCAGCGCTTGAAATCGAATAGCTTATCCTGCTCCACGGGTGGCGGGGGCGGCGGAATGGCAACCTGGACATCTGCTGGCGGCGACAGACGCAGGCCGCCCGGCACCGTCACCTCCACCCCCTCACGCACTGGCTGTACCGCCAGCCGGTCATCCAGGGGGCGCATGACAAGGCCCTGCAGGGTGGGCAGGAACTGCACCTCGGTATAACGCAGCGGCGCGTCCACATGCTGGCCCGGCAGCGGCAGCGGCACCACGGACAGGGTGTCGCCCACCACGGGGTCCTTGAAGGCGATGACCTTTTCCGCCTCTGCCGCCGGCACAACCAGCCGGGGCCCCAGCGCGAAATCCGGGTCCGGTCGGGGTATGATGGAACTGTTGGTGGCCTTGACGCCCGTGGCCGGTGCCAGGGTCACCTGCCAGACGGTGCCGTCACGCCCGACGGATGCCTGCATCAGAGCCGGCATGGACAGGCGGAAGCCGGCCCCACCCTGCACCGCCACGGGTTCGATGACCGATTGCAGACCGGCAGGCACCGGCGGCGCCGTCTCGGGCGGCACCGTGTCATCGAACAGAATATAGAGATAGCCGGCCCGTTCGAAAATCGCTGCCGCCCGCGCCGCCTTGGGATCAAAGGGCAGGGTCACGGGCGCAATGGCAATCTCCCCTGCCGGCGCGTCTGACGTGCTGGCAGCAGGCGTGGCCGCCGGAGGCGGCGCTGCTGCCGTCGATGCGGGGGGCGGTGGCGGCGCAACCGCCGTGGGTGCCGCCGTGGCTGTCACGGCGGGGGCCGGCGTCGGCGCAGGCGCAGCGGCGGCAGGGGCCGGATTGGTCGCCGCAGGCGGTGGTGGCGGGCTGACGGTCAGCGGGGTCGGGGCACCGGATGCGGTGGCGGCGCCATTGGGTGCGGCATTGCCACGTAACTGATAAAGCGGTGCCCCCTCACGCGGTGCGCGGGGATCGGCGGGACGGGGTGTCGCCTGTGCGGTGGCCGTCTGGGCGGGCGTTGCTGGCGCCGGGGTGGGCGCCGCCGCTGCCTGCTGCTGCTGCGCTGCCGGGGGTGGTGGCGGACTGGCGGGGGCGGGGGTGCTGCCGGGCGGCGGCTTGTCCAGCACATCGACGATAATGCGGGCGCCGGCCCGGCTATGCTTGATGCCGGCCCCGGCGGGAATATCGAACCGCACCGTCACTGACCCGTCCGCCGCCGCCTGGGTCAGGCCGTTGATGCGCGAGGGCCGGGCGCGCAGAACACCGGCCAGATCGACCTGTGCCGCGACGGGAAAGCGGATGCTGACCCCTGCCCCGTTCTGTTCAACGGTATAGGGAACCTCGCGCGGCCAGTCGAAGACCAGACGGCTGTAATCGGGATGCACGCCGCTGCGCACCGGCACACGCGGTGCCGTATTGCTGCTGGCGGCGGCAGGGGCCGGTGGCTGCTGTGCACGGACGGGGGCAGGCAGCAACGCGGTGGCGGCCACCGACAGGGCCAGGGTCCCGGCCAGGATGCGGGCCGCCCTCATGGCGTCACCCCATGTTCACGCACCACCAGGTCGACGCGGCGCGCATCGGTCTTCACCTCGCCCCCCGATTGACCATCGCCATGGCCACGCACGGTGATGTCCCGCAAATATCCCGCCTCCCGCAGGGCATGCGCCACCGCCTGCGCACGGGCCAGCGACAATTCCCAATTGCTGGGCCAACGGCGGCCCGTGGGCGACGCGTCGGCATGGCCCACGACATCCACGGCATTGCCGATATTGGCCGCCACACCGCCCATCACGAACAGGGCCTTCTTGCCCCCCTCCGACAGGGTAGCGTCACCGGGTGAGAACAGCAGGTCGGAAGGCAGCGACAGGATCAAGGTGCCGTCGATACGGTTGATACGCACATCGGCCAGTTCCGGGTTGCGCGCCATCTGGCTTTCGAACACCCGGCCCAGATAACCGAGGTCAATGGCCTTGCCCCGGTCCAGGCTGGCGGCGGAAAAGGCGGTTTCGGGCCGTTCTTCGCCCACCTGATCGGGTTTCGCCCCCGGCACGCCCGCCGCCAGCGCCTTGTACCGGGCAGGATCGGGATCGGACATGGCATAGAGCATGACGAAAAAGGTCAGCAGCAGGCAGATCAGGTCAGTGAAGGTCACCAACCAGGCCTTGCCCGCCGGCGTATCCGGCTTTGCAAAGCTGAAGGGGGAGAAATGGGCCTGCGGGCGCATCAGGCACCCTCCTCATGCACGCGGAACAGCAGGCGCAGTTGCCCCGCCTCCATCCCCTTCTCCAACCCGACCGACAGCCAGGCGGGATTGGCACCCAGCGCCGATACGGCACGGGCCAGGGCACCGGCGCGCGCCACCAGCGGCGCCGTATCCTCCACACCCTTCGTGGCGAACAGAAACTCCGCCCGTACCGAGACGCCGCGCGGCCGGTTCTCCAGCGCGCGGGCGATGCGGTCCATCATTCCCTGCTGGCTGGGCCGGATCGCCAGACCATCGCCCGCAAACAGGTTGGAGGCCGGCATGGTGACGTGCAGGGTACCCGTCTCGGTTCCCGCCTCCACCTTGGCCAGCGGCAGTTCGGCGCGGATCAGATCGCCCAGATCCTGGACGGCGCGCGCCGCCTCGCGCCGGGCCTGCTGCCGGTCGCCGGGGGAGCCTGTCAGCAGCGCCTGGGTGGAAAAAGCGTCATCCACGCTGCGGATGACAGCGCCCACCTTCTCGTCATGGAAATGAGAGATGCTGTTCAACAGGATGAAAAAGGCCAGCAGCAGGATGAAGACGCCGAGATAAAGAAGCGTCGCCCCTTCCCCGCCCTCGCCACGGTCACCGGACGCGCCGAACCGCAGGGGAACCGCCATATCAGGTTCGGTGCTGCCGGATGTGTGCGTCTCGGGCATTCAACCTCAATCAAACAGGCTGTCGATGAAGGCCTGGTCGATGCCGGCGCCCGGCATCGACGGACCGTTCAGCAGCTTGGCATCAGACGGCGCCTCGGGGGCGGCTTTCTCCATGGTGGGATGGCGGCGCTGCACTTCCTCACCCAGGGCGACCAGCAGGACTTCCACCTTCTGTTCGATATGTTTCAGGGCGCGGACCACCTTGGTGATGCGCTGGCCGGTAATGTCCTGGAAGTTGCAGGCCTCATAGATGCCGGTGGTGATGTCCATAAGCTTGTTGGACACTTCCGCCGGCACGTCACCGGCCAGGGCCATCATCTGGTCACAGGCATCCATGATGCGGTTCGTGGCATCTTCCGTGGCGCCGACAACGGCGTCCAACTCGTCGGTAGCCAGCGGAATATGCTCTGAATGGATGTCCGCCGGCTGAATGCTGGCGATTTCCTTCTTGGCGTTATTGATGAACCGGGCCAGCCCCTCCAGTTCTGCATAGAGATGCAGGTCATGCTGGCCCATGTCGCCGCCCATGGAGGACAGGACGGATGCGACGATGGTCGCCACTTCTTCGCGCGACAGCGGCTGCCGCGCCTCAGCGCGGGCATTATCCAGCCGTTCCTGGAGCACGGGATCGGCGGCGGTGGCGGTGCGGAACATCAGGACACCTTCAAAGCGCGAGTACTTCGGGGCCGGCAAGGGCCGGGGTCAGACGGGGGATGGGCTCCCCTGGGGGCCTTCATACAATCATTCGGGCACTGTTGGCAGCCTCTTCCGTGCAGCCAGAAGGATGGTGACCTCTTGCGCCCGTTTCTCGTCCATGGCGGCGAATACAGGGGCAACCTTGGCTTCCTTCATGCGGCTGATCACGTTCAACAGCACGTCGTTTTCCAGATTGTTGAAAATCTTGGCGGCGTCGGCGGGCTTCATCGTCTCGTAAATCTTCACAAGACTGTCCAGCTGCGCCTGCTGTTCGGCGTTGGCCTGAGTCAGAAGACCCTGGATTTCCTTCTTCAGGTTCTGAAGCTCGGTGATTTTCTGGTCGAATCGCGTCTCGGCGGCGGTCAGCATCGCCTCGCGCTGATCCAGTTCCCGTCCACGGCTATCCAGCTGCTCCCGCCGTTCCTGCAGCCGTTGCAGGATTTCAACCTCGGTGGGGGTGAAGCCCTGGCCGGGCGCGCCGGACGGGGCCGGGCTGTTGGGATCGGCGGCGGGCGCTGTGGCGGGGGTCTTCTGGGCATGATCACCCGCCGCTGCCGGCTGCGCATGTTCCCCCCCGGCGGCGGGCGGGGTCTGGGCCTGCTGCTGCTCCGCCTCCGCCACTTGAACCGGTGCTGCCGGCCCCCCTGCGGAGGCGACAGCGGGCTTGGCGGGTGCCACAGCGACGGCATTGGCCTGCTTGGTTTCCGGCAAACCCTGTGGTGCTGCCTCTTCTGCAATCGAAGTGGGGATCAGCGACAGGCCCTTGCCCGTCGTTACCGTCAGCCAGATATCCCCAACCTTGAAGCCCAGAACCAGCGTCGCAACAAAGATCGTGGCCGGCAGCAGACCGGGCCGCATCAGGGCGCGGCGCGCCTTGGGCGGCTTGGGTGCCGGCTTGCCCCGTGCGGCGGGGCGCGCGCCGGGTTTCGCAGCGGGCTTGGCACCGGCCTTCACGGCTTGTTTGGCCGCCGGTTTGGCGGGGCCGGGGGCGGCCCCGGCGGCTGGCGTGGGAGCGTCGGTCATTGCCGCAGATTCTCCAGCGCCTGCAACAATTCCTTCTCCGCCCGCGACCGGGGCTCAGCGCCACCGGGGGTCGGGGCCGCAGCCTGCTGCTGGGGCGGCGGTGCTGCTGCGGGTGCGGGGCGCGGCGATGGGGCGGCAGCCGGGCGCGGGGCGGCGGGTGATGCGGTCAGGGGGGCACCCCCGCCCTGGCCCGGCATCACGGCGGCACGCGCCTTGCCCGACGCGGCTTCCAGCCGGTTGGCCAACCCATCGGCGGCCTGCACGATCAACTCCATCTCCTCTTTCAGGGTCTGGGCGCGGTTGATCAGGTTGGAAAGGGTTTCGCCAGACTCATGCGCTGCCCTGCGCATGCCCTTCACGGAACTGTCGGCCTGGGCCGTGGCCTCGGCGAAGCCCTTGACCAGTTCCTCCAGCTCCGCGCGGCTTTCCTTGACCGCCGACAGCTGCTTGTTCAGGCGCAGGGCGTAAATGATGGTGGCCACCAGCAGGCCGACAATGGCCACGTCCAGCAACAGGGACAGGATGGAGGCGATCATGGCTGCGACTCCGGCTTGGGGGCTTCCTTGTCGATACGCACCGCGATATTGCCGCCCTTGCGGCCCATGCGGCCCAGGAACATCGGCACGTCGCCGCACCGAAGCTCAATCGTTTCATCCGGCGCGACATTCAGCAGAACACGGCTGCCCACGCGCCAGGAAAGGACCTCGTTCAGCGGCAGGACAATCTCGTCCAACACCGCCGACAGATGCACATCCGTCTGCCACAGCTCCGACGCCAGGTGGGTTTCCCAGATACTGTCGCGACCGAACTTTTCACCCATGAACATCTGCAACAGCAGTTCGCGCACAGGTTCCAGGGTGGCGTAGGGGATCAGCAGTTCCAGGCGCCCGCCACGGTCTTCCATGTCGATGCGCAGCTTGACCAGCACGGCGGCATTGGCCTGGCGCGCGATGGTGGCAAAACGCGGATTTGTTTCCAGACGGTCGAAGCGGAAGGTCACGGGCGACAGCGGATCGAACGCCGCCGACAGGTCCGACAGGACCACATGCACCATACGTTCCACGAGGTTGCGTTCGATGGTCGTATAGGGGCGGCCTTCGATACGCATGGCCGCCGTACCACGGCGGCCACCCAGCAGCACGTCCACGATGGAGTAGATCAGCGCCGAATCGATGACCATCAGGCCGTAATTGTCCCATTCCTCCGCCTTGAACACGGCCAGCATGGCGGGCAGCGGGATGGAGTTCAGGTAATCACCGAACCGGACCGAGCTGATCTGATCCAGCGAGACTTCGACGTTGTCGGAGGTGAAGTTACGCAACGATGTCGACATCATGCGGACGAGGCGGTCAAACACCACCTCCAGCATCGGCAGACGTTCGTAATTAACCAGCGCCGAGTTCACCAGCGCCATAACGCCGGTATTGTCGCCGTCGCCGGCCCCGTCCTTGTCGAAGCCCAGCAGGCTGTCGATTTCGTCCTGGTTCAGAACGCGCGTGGCACCGCCGCCACCGCCGCCGCCCATGTCGCCAAAGGCGTCGCCAGCCCCTTCATCCGCCATGGCGGCCCATTCGGCCGCCATGCGTTCTTCTTCACTAAGCTCCTCGGGCCCGGCCATCACGCATCCTCTCGCATCATTGCTGGACCAGGAATTCCTTGATCAACACGTCCTTCACCTTCACCGGTGCCGCCGCGGCATTCACCCGCATCAGCAATTCCTCCCGCAGGCGATACATGCCCGCCGACCCGCGCAGGTCATCGACCTTCAATTCGCGCAGGTAAACCTGGAACGCGTCCGTGATGCGGGGCATGGCCTGATCGATGGCCGGCACCTCCTGCGGGTGCCCGATCTCCAGCGTGATGCCCAGCTTCAAAAGCGTCGCCCGCCGCTCACCCGTATTCAGGTTGACCAGCATGTCGGGCATGTCCTTGAAAATCGGCGGCCCCTTATATTCGGGTAGTTCGGGCTCCTTATGCTCTTCCTCCACATGCTCCTCGCCCTCGGCCGGGGGCTTCTTGCCCAAAAGCCCGTCGAGAGCGCCCATGAAGTATGCGCCCGCCGCACCCGCCACGATCAGAAGGATGGGCAGAACAATGAACAGCACGATTTTCTTGCCGCTCAGTTTCTTGCGCGGCAAATCGGCTTCGGTCGAACCGCCGCCATCGGTCTCCATCGACGTCATACTGTACCACCCCTGACCCCGGCCAGCATCCGGCCCCAAGCCCCCCGGGCACACCCAAGGGATTCCGGCATCGCTGTCGAACCGGAATGATACCAAGCCGATTCAACGCTTTCCACGCATTTACGGTGGTTCAGGAAGAAATTCCGTATAATTCGATGCATCGCCGCCGCTCTGGCCCTCGCGCCCCGCATCCATTGCCGGACATGCCTTGTCCTTTTCCGTCCGTTCCTGGTCCGGCGCGTGCCTTTCGGCTACACTGACCGCCACGTATTGTGCCGGTCATCGCAACCCGGAACCGGAGCATGAAATGTCCGCCCGTGATACTGCCCTGCTGGTCATCGATGTACAGGAAAGCTTCCGTCAGCGCCCCTACTGGCAGGAAGCAGAGGCAGCCCCCTTCTTTGACCGTGTGCAGGCCCTGATCGATGGCGCCAGGGCCGCCGGCATCCCCATCGCCCAGATTTTCCACGTCGATCCCGATGGCCCGTTTTCCAAGGCGTCCGGCCATGTGAAGTTGCTGGCGCCGGTGCGGATCACCCCCGACGCGGTGTTCGAAAAGCCGCGCCACAGCGCCCTGGTGGGCAGCGGGCTGGATGTCTGGCTGGTGGCAAAGGGCGTGCGCCGGGTCATCATCTGCGGCATCCGTACCGAACAATGCTGTGAGACGACGACGCGCCACGCATCCGACCTGGGGTACGAGGTCGATTACGTGACGGAGGCCACCCTGACCTTCGCGATGACCGACACCAAGGGCCGCACATGGTCCGCCGATGACATCCGGGCACGCACCGAACTGGTGCTGGCGGGTCGTTTCGCGACCATCACCAGCGTGGAAAAGGCGCTGGCCCGCGCTTTGGATGATACCGGGAAACGGGAGGCGGCCTGACCATGAACGAGGGGGCGAACCAGAACCGGCAGATCATTCCCGTGCATGTCGTGCTGCCGCCGCGCGCCATGCTGCTGGACGTGGCCGGCCCGACAGAGGTGCTGCGCCGCGCCGGGGTGGAGCAGGACCGGCTGCGGTTCGAGTTGAACTTCGTCGGTCCCGACCCGGAAATGTCCAGTTCGGTTGGCCTCGTCCTCTCCCACATCGCGCCCCTGCCCGACCGGTTGCCCGACGACGCCATCATCATGCTGTCGGGCAATATCGATCCACTGCCGGGACAGGATGTACGGGCCGATAATGTGCAGGAACAGGTGATCGTCGATTGGTTGCGCCGTATGGTGCGGCCCGGCCATCTGATTCTGTGCATCTGTTCAGGTGCCGTGCTTGCCGCCCGCGCCGGTCTGATGGAGGGCCGGGCCTGCACCACACATCATAGTTCGTATGAGGAGCTGCGGCAGGCGGCACCCAGTTGCCGCGTCATGGAAAACCGGCTGTTCGTGGAGGATGGCAATTGCTGGAGCAGTGCCGGCATCACCGCAGGCATTGATCTGGCCCTGCATTTCATCGGGCAGCGCTGCGGCCCCGGCGTGGCGGCGGCGGTCGCCCGTTATCTGGTCGTCTATATGCGCCGCGCCGGGGCCGATCCGCAGCTTTCACCCTGGCTGGAGGGGCGCAACCATCTACATCCCGCCATCCACCGGGTTCAGGATGCCATTTCCGCCGATCCGGCGCGGGAATGGTCACTGGCCACCCTGGCCGACATCGCCCATGCCAGCCCCCGACACCTGTCCCGCCTGTTCCGCGAACATGCCGGCATGACGGTGCCGGATTATGTGAACCGGCTGCGTGTCGGCCTGGCCCGCCGCATGATAGAAAATTCGCGCCTGGATATGGAGGCGGTGGCCGAACGGGCAGGCTTTGGCTCCACACGACAGCTGCGCCGCGCCTGGGGCCGCCTGCATGACGCCCCACCCAGCGCGGCACGGCGGATAGGGTAAGGGGTTGCCATCCGGCACCTGCCCGCTTCACCATGGTGGCAACCCGCAACAGGACGCCACCATCATGACGCATCTGGGAAATTCCGCCGGCAGCCGTGACATCGCCTATCACCTGCACCCCTATACCAACCTGAAGGCCCATGAAACGACGGGGCCGCTGGTGATCGCCTCGGGCAAGGGCGTGACCGTTACGGATGAGGCGGGCAAGGAATATATCGAGGGCGTGGCCGGCCTCTGGTGCACCAGCCTGGGCTTTGACGAACCGCGCCTTGTCGACGCCGCCATCCGCCAGATGCGCACCCTGCCCTTCTACCATGCCTTCGCTCATAAATCGCATGAACCGGCGATTGATCTTGCCGAACGGCTGATTGCCCTGGCGCCTGTGCCGATGAGCAAGGTGTTCTTCGCCTGCTCCGGGTCAGAGGCCAATGACACGGCGGTAAAGCTGGTCTGGTACTATAACAACGCCCTGGGCCGGCCCCAGAAGAAGAAGATCATCGCGCGACAGAAGGCCTATCACGGCGTCACCGTTGCGGCGGCCAGCCTGACGGGCCTGCCGAACTGCCACCGCGATTTCGACCTGCCGATCCAGGGCATCCTGCATACCGACTGCCCGCATTACTACCGTTTCGGGCAGGAGGGGGAGAGCGAGACGGATTTCGCCACCCGGCTGGCCGACAATCTGGAGGCGCTGATCCTGCGCGAAGGACCCGACACGGTGGCCGCCTTCTTCGCCGAACCCGTCATGGGGGCCGGCGGCGTCATCCTGCCGCCCGTCACATATTTTGACAAAATCCAGGCCGTCCTCAAAAAGTATGACGTGCTGCTGGTCGCGGATGAGGTCATCTGCGGTTATGGCCGCACCGGCAACATGTGGGGCAGCCAGACCTATGGCATGAAGCCGGATATCCTGACCTCGGCCAAGGCGCTGACCTCGGCCTATCTGCCCCTGTCCGCCGTGCTGGTGTCGGACGCCATCTATCAGGCCTGCGTGGCCGAAAGTGCCAAGATCGGGACCTTCGGCCATGGCTACACCTATTCCGGCCACCCGGTCAGCTGTGCCGTGGCCCTGGAAACCCTCAAGATTTATGAAGAGCGGGACATAATCGGCCATGTCCGCACCATGGCGCCGCGGCTGCAACAGGGGCTGCGCGCCTTCCGCGACCACCCGTTGGTGGGGGAGGTGCGGGGCATCGGCCTGATCGGCGGCGTGGAACTGGTGGCCGACAAGGCGACGAAACGGCCCTTCGATCCAGCCCTGGCCGTGGGTGCCAAACTCGTCTCTTTCAGCCACCAACACGGGGCCATCCTGCGCCCCATCGGCGACAGCATCGGCTTTTCTCCGCCCCTGATCATCAATCAGGAAGAGATCGAAACGCTGCTGTTCAGGTTTGAAAAGTCGCTGGCGGATACGACGGACTGGCTGGTGCGGGAGGGGGTGAGGCTGGGATAAGGGCGGCGGCATGATCATCGCCGGACGTCCGGCATTGCCCGTCATTGCTGACTTTCTGCCCAGCTCGTGTTACATTTTCTTCCATTAGCGCACCTCTATATCCACCCGAATTCGCCGCTTTCGGCTTTCGAAGAGGGATCGCCGCGAACTCTGAAACATAGGCGTATTTTGTGTTTCACAGCGTTGCGCAGGACGGCGCGCCGGTGGATGTGAGAGAGGCACGACTTCTGAAACATCGGCCCGTTCCGTGTTTCACAGCGTTACGCAGGGCAGCATGCCTGTTGGATCGACTTGGCTCGCCCTGCGCCTGCGGCAAGCCGTCATATCCAGTCTACCACGTCGCGCATCAGCACCCGAGCCATGCGCAGAAAGCCTCTTGGACAGAATGATGAATTGACCGAAATCAAAGCGGAGATGTCCAATCGCGACCATGCTGCGGGCCTGTCGCCCGTCCGCATTGTCGGGAGCCGGCGCGACAAGCCGTCGCGCGGGGTTTTGCTGGCGATACCTTTGCAGTAATAAACAAGGGTAGACAAAAGGCACGGTCGGCGTGACATTCCTTTAAGTGGTGCAGACGGGACAGCGGCCCATGGATTACGAGAATTTTTTCAAGAGCCAGATTGACGGTCTGAAGCGTGAAGGCCGTTACCGCGTGTTTGCCGATCTGGAACGCCGCGTGGGCGAATTCCCGACCGCCACGTTCCATGGGGAAGATGCGCCGCCCAAGGATGTCACCGTCTGGTGCTCCAACGATTATCTGGGAATGGGGCAGCATCCCGTCGTCATCGGCTCCATGGTCGACAGCCTGCACAAGTGCGGGGCCGGCGCCGGCGGGACCCGCAACATCTCCGGCACCAATCACTATCATGTGATGCTGGAGAAGGAGCTGGCCGACCTGCACGGTAAGGAAGCGTCCTTGCTCTTCACCTCAGGCTATATCAGCAACGAGGCCACGCTTTCGACCCTGCCGCGCATCCTGCCCAACTGCGTCGTCTTCTCCGACGCGCTGAACCACAATTCGATGATTGAGGGCATCCGTCACTCCGGCGCTGAAAAGCATATTTTCCGCCATAATGACGTGGCCCACCTGGACGCCCTGCTGTCCCGCTATCCGAAGAACCAGCCCAAGCTGGTGGCGTTTGAAAGCGTCTATTCCATGGATGGCGACATCGCCCCGATCAAGGAACTGTGCGACGTCGCCGACAAGCATGGCGCCATGACCTATCTGGACGAAGTGCATGCCGTCGGTATGTACGGCGTGCGCGGTGCCGGCGTGGCGGAACGCGAAGGCGTGATGGACCGCCTGACCGTGATCGAAGGCACGCTGGGCAAGGCCTTCGGTGTCATGGGTGGCTATATCACCGGCTCCACGGCCCTGGTCGATTGCGTGCGCAGCTTCGCGCCGTCCTTCATCTTCACCACCTCGCTGGCCCCGGTGCTGGCCGCCGGTGCCCTGGCGTCGGTCATGTTCCTGAAGGAACATAACGAAATCCGCATCCGCCATCAGGAGCGTGCGGCGACGCTGAAGCGCCGGTTGGCCCAGGCCGGCCTGCCCGTCATGCCGTCGGTCAGCCATATCGTGCCGCTGTTGGTGGGCGACGCGCATCTGTGCAAGCAGGCCAGCGACGACCTGCTGCGCTATCACGACATCTATGTACAGCCGATCAACTACCCGACCGTGCCGCGCGGTACCGAACGGCTGCGTCTGACCCCCACCCCCTTCCATGATGACCGCAAGATGGACCATCTGGTCGATGCCCTGCTGTCGGTCTGGAAGAACCTGGAACTGAAGCGCGCGGCCTGATCCGGTCGTTTGGCACCGTCGTTTCATGAAGGCCCGGATGCAGCCAGCATCCGGGCCTTCGGCTTTTCCGGCATGGCGGCTGTAACCCATCGGTTACCCCGCCGCACTTGATGCGGACAGGCCCGACAGGGTACAGGGATATGTCTTGCGGATAGAAGGAATAACAGGATGGCCGAAGTCGATATGGATGAGTTGCTTGAGCAGCTCAAGTCAGAGTTCAGCGACTATATCAGCGACCGGTTGTCCTCCATCTACGCCACGCTGGATCAGGCGAAAACAGGCGAGGTCAAGGGCGGTGACGCGCTGCGCGAACTGCGCCGCGAAATCCACTCGCTGAAGGGCTCCGGCTCCACCTTCGGCTATCCCATCGTCTCCCTGATCGCACAGCGTCTGGAGACCTATTGCTCCGATCTGAAGGATCTGGACGAGAAGCAGATTGCCGCCATCCAGACCTTCGCCGACCGCATCGCGGAGATGGCGGAGCTGGAAGAACAGCCGGACATCGCAGCGACCAATCAGATCATCCGCCGCCTGCCCACACGTTTTGAATTCGACATCACCGATGTCGAGGTGCGCGACGTCGAAATCATGCTGGTCACACCCAATAAGCTGGTGGCACGCAAGGCAGCGGGCGAGCTGGCGGCCTGTGGCTTCCGCGTGAACATCGTGTCTGACCCGATTGAGGCCATTTCCATCGCGGTACGCATGCCGCCCGATATGATCATCGCATCTGCCGTCATGGACGGTCTGGGCGGCATCGACCTGATCCGCGGTCTGCGCGCCATGTCGGTGACAAGCCATGTGCCCGCCGCCCTGATGACCAGCATGGGTGCCGATCAGTTGAAGGGCGTGCCCGCCGATGCCGGCGTCATCCGACTGGGCGCGACATTTGGTGACGACATTGCTGCGACGATTACCCGTTTCAATCTGGGATGAAGAACCCCATATCCCGCGTTGGTATGATGAAGGGGACATTGCGATGCAATGCCTCTTCATATTCCGGTAACCCGCGCGGGGTATAGAGGGCCGGCGGACAGGCTGTTCCGTCGGCATAAAGGTTGATCCGTGGATACACAATTGCCGCCCGAACCCGATGGTCTGGAACAGGTCAGCCGCTTTCAGAACGCAGGTCCCGACAAGCCGGAACCGAAGCGCACGACGGATGTGCTTCTTGAAACAATTGAAAAGGTTGAGGGCGAGCGGGTCAGCATCGGTCAGTTGATCGACGGCCTGGGGGAACGCGCCTATGGCATCCTGATGCTGTTGTTCGCCCTACCCACCATCCTGCCGGCCCCGCCCGGCATGTCGGCTGTGACCGGCATGCCCATCGTCGTCTTCTCCATGCAATTGATGATCGGGCACCCGCATCCCTGGCTGCCGGCCTTCCTGCGCCGCCGCAGCATTCTGCGCACCGACCTGATGGCCGTCCTGACCAAGGCCGAACCCTGGCTGCGCCGGGTGGAGCGGGTGACGCGACCGCGCCTGACCCATCTGGTCGACGGACAGATGGAGCGGCTGGCCGGTGTCGTGGTCTTCTTCCTGTCCATCGTGCTGATCCTGCCCATCTTCATGGGCAATATCTTTCCCTCCATCGCCATCGCCCTGATCGCGTTGGCGCTGATGGAGCGGGACGGTGTGGCGCTGATTGCCGGCTACATTTCCGCCGTGGCCAGCACGGTCATCGCCTTCGGCTTCATCGTATTGACATTCAAGATCATGCTGTACGCCATCCATCAGTTCCTGGGGCTGTAGGCCGCAGGGGTTACTGTTGCCGCCAGGGGCTGGGCGGGCGTAGCATCGGCGCGTCCTTATCCGAACAGGTCAGACGATGCAGAACTTCCCCCGCACCCGCCCGCGCCGCAACCGTGTCGATGGCTGGACCCGCCGGCTGGTGGCGGAAAACCATCTGACGGTCAATGACCTGATCTGGCCGATCTTCGCGGTTGAGGGGGAGAACCAGCGCCAGCCCATCGCCAGCATGCCGGGGGTGGAGCGTCTGTCGCTGGATCTGTTGGTCCCCGCCGTCGCGGCGGCGCGCGATCTGGGCATCCCCTGCGTCGCCCTGTTCCCCGTCCTGCCCTTTGACAAGAAGGACCCGGAGGGGCGCCTGTCTGGCAATCCCGACAATCTGATGTGTCGCGCCATCCGCGCCATCAAGCGGGAGGTGCCGGATATCGGCATCCTGGGCGATGTCGCGCTCGACCCTTATACCAGCCACGGCCATGACGGCATCGTGAAGGATGGCTATGTCCTGAATGAGGAGACGGTGCAGGCGCTGGTCTGCCAGGCGCTGGTCCAGGCCGATGCCGGCTGCGATATCGTGGCCCCGTCGGACATGATGGATGGCCGCATCGGCGCCATCCGCGACGCGCTGGAGGAACGGGGCCATACGCTGACCCGCATCTGTTCCTACGCCGCCAAATACGCGTCTGCCTTCTACGGTCCCTTCCGCGATGCCGTGCAGACGGGAGGCCTGCTGAAGGGTGACAAGAAGACCTATCAGATGGACCCGGCCAACAGCGACGAGGCCCTGCGCGAGGTCGGCATGGACATTGCCGAAGGTGCGGACATGGTGATGGTGAAGCCGGGCCTGCCCTATCTGGACATCATCCGCCGCGTGAAGGATCAGTTCAGCGTGCCCACCTTCGCCTATCATGTCAGCGGGGAGTACGCGATGCTGAAGGCGGCGGCGGCCAATGGCTGGCTGAACTATGACGCGGCCTTGCTGGAAACCCTGCTGGGCTTCAAGCGCGCGGGCACCGATGCCATCCTGACCTATGGCGCTATCGATGCCGCCCGGCTGCTGCGGGAGCGGGGTTGAGCCTTATCCCGGCGGGCGCCAGGGCGGCACCGCCGCCGCTTCCTCCTGATCCAGGCGACCTGCACAGGTGATCTTGGGCGGGCCGTTGCCGAAGGCGTCGGCCTCGGGCACACGCAGGGTCACCTCCAGCAGGACCATGTTGGTCAGCATCTCTGCGAACGGTTCCGGCCTGCCCCCGCCGGGGCCGCGCGTGTCGGACCCGAAGATGCGCTGCAGGTACCAGCCCGCCGCCGACATGCCGCCCGGCGCCCCGGCCAGCAGGTGATCGCGCAGCAGCGTATAAAGCTCCCGACAACGCGGCAGGCTGCGTTCCCGCACCGTCATGGGCAATGAGAGATAGGCCAGGACACGGCGGTCGAAGGGGCGATAGAGGGTACCGACCTTCACCGGCCCATCCCGTCCATCCTTCAGGCCAAGCGCCGTCACCGCCTGCCGCACCTCCCGGTCCAGCCGCAGCATGCCCCAGTCCAGCAGCGTGACGGGCGTGGTGGAGAGCCAGCCGGTCAGTGCCGGGTCCACCGGCTTCTCCTGGGCGTTCGCCAAGGGAGCAGCCGACAGCAGGCAGCACAGCAGCAAGGCCCGCGATACTTGCATCCGATCCCCCTCTCCGCGTTGGGCGGACAGGGTAGCGGCGGCGCATGACAAACGCGTTACAGCCTGTCCAGAAACAGGCCCAGGCACAGGTCCGACCAGACGCCGCCCACCCCGTGGAAGCCGACATGGCCGCCCGTCCGGCTGATCGCCGGGGACAGCCAGGGATTGGCGCTCCACGGGAAATCCTGATAGGCGGCGGACGGTATCCAGGGATCGTCCAGGGCATGGACAACCAGGGTCGGGACCCTGATCCGGGGCAGAAAGGACAGGGCCGAATTGACCCGGTAATATTCCGGCGCGTCGGCCCAGCCATTCCAGGGCGCCACGACCTTGTCGTCGAAATCCCACAGGTCATGAGCGGCAAGTGCCGCGTCGGCCCAGCGGTTACCGACCAGAGCCCGGTTGGCCTCCATATCCGCCTTCATCTGACCCAGCAGGCGGCGATGGTAAAGCCGGTTGGGGGGCGAGCCGAACAGCCGGCTGCTGGCCGCAAGATCAATAGGCGCGGAGATGGCGGCACCGGCGATCACGGGCACGGGGAAATCCCCCTCGCCCAGGAACTTCAAGGTGCAGTTCCCGCCCAGCGACCAGCCCACCATGATGACGCCATTGGCCGCCAGATCGGCTGGCAGGGCCGCCAGCACGGCCCGGACATCGCCCGTGCGCCCGGCATGATAGCGACGCGAACAGGTCGCCGCCGACGGCCCCGCCCCGCGCAGGTTCAGGCGCAGGACGGGATGGCCCCGGTCCAGCAGCAGGCGGGTGGTGGCGCGGACGTAAAAGCTGTCTTCACTGCCCGTCAGGCCGTGCATCAGCAAGGCCAGAGGCTTCGCGGCATCAGCCGGCAGGTTGAGGCGGCCCCGCAGCACGTCACCACTGCCATCGGGCATGGCAAACCGCATCTCCTGCCCCAGCGGCAGGGGATAGGCCGGCTTCACGATGGTATTGCGGATGGTCTGCAGGTGCCGGCCCCACCAGGGAAAGCGGGGCCGGAAGGGGGGCGGCGTGAACGACGGCGCACCGTCAGCCATGGGCCAGGAAATCCCGCACCGCCGCCACCTGATCCGCCGCCATCAGGGCCGGGGCATGACCGGCATCGGGCACGGTATAGAGGCTGGCGCGGGGGCCTTCCTTCGTCATCCGATCCGCCGTATCGGCCAGCAGCAAGTCCGACTGCGCGCCACGCACGACCAGCACCGGCTGGCGGATCAGGGACCAGAGCGGCCACATATCCAGATCATCGATGGCGCTGGTCTTGAAGATACGGGAGATGCCGGGATCAAAGGCCAGACGATAACCACCATCGCGCGCATCAGCACTGGTTTCCGCCATATGCCGCCATTGGGCATCAGTCAGGGCGCCGAAACCGGCATAGCGACGCCGCAGATAGGCCTCAACAGCGTCCAGATCGGCGAAGAACGGGTCCAGCCCGACATAATCGCCGATCCGCTCCAGCGCCGCCTTCGGGATAAAGGGACCGACATCATTGATGACCAGTCGGCGGATGGGGCTGTTCGGCTGTGCCGCCACCATCATGCCGATCAGGCCACCCATGGAGGTGCCGACCCAATCCACCTGCGGCACATCCAGGCGAGCCAGCAATACCGCCATGTCGGCCAGATATTGCGCATAGCTGTAATTGTCGGGATTGGCCAGCCGGCCCGACCGGCCACGGCCCACGACGTCCGGACAGATCACTCGCGCCTTCAGGCTCTCGGCCAGATCGGCGGCCAGGACATCGAAATCCCGGCCATTGCGCGTCAGCCCATGCACACAGACGATGGCGCGGTCACCCGTACCCCATTCCCGGTAGGCGATACGGTGGAACCCGGTCGCCGACAGGCCCTGGCAGGATTTCTCGACAAAGCTGGACATGGGAAACGCACTCCGGCGGGCTGACGGGTCTGTAAGTTACTGAAACATGAATCAGGTTTCAACCCCGACCATCATTCAGCGTGGCGTAGCCACCCCGGTAATAGAGCAGCGGCGCGCCGGGCTGGCTTGCAAAGCCCAGTACGCGGCCGACCAGGATCGTGTGGTCCCCGCCTTCATGGATGGCATGACGGGTACAGTCCAGCACGGCCAACGCGCCCTGGATCAGGGGCGCGCCCCCCTGCCCGATCACTGCGGCCACACCATCCCAGCGCGCGGCATGCGGGGCGCGGGCGAAGGTGTTGGACAAGCCCTGCTGTTCGGCGGACAGGATGGACAGGGCGAAGCCCGGCGCCTCCAGAAAGGCCGACAGGCTTTCCGACCGGTTATCCAGGCAGAACAGAACCAGGGGCGGATCAAGCGACACCGAGGTGAAGGAATTCACCGTCAGGCCCACGGGCCTGCCATCGGCCCCGGCCGCCGACGCAATACAGACACCGGTGGCGAAGCAGCCCAGGGTGTCACGAAAGGCACGATGGTCGAAACTCATACCGGGCAAGCTCCTGTCCTTACATAAATAGGGGTTAACCCGAGGTAGGGCATGCGCGCAAGGCCGCAAGGGCCGTGACCCACGCCAAACAGCTTGCTACACTGCACCATCGATCAGCGTACCGGGATGGCATCGTGGCAGGCGGCGAAGAAAAGGCCCCCATTGTTATCAAGAAGATCAACAAGGGCGGCGAAGGGCATCATGGCGGTGCCTGGAAGGTGGCCTATGCCGACTTCGTGACCGCGATGATGGCCTTCTTCCTGCTGCTGTGGCTTCTGAACGTGACCACAGCCGAACAGAAGATGGGCATCGCCGATTATTTCAGCCCAGCCAGCGCGTCGAAACAGACAAGCGGGTCCGGCGGCATTCTGGGCGGCCAGACCATCCGCGTGGATGGCGCCATGGTCAATGCCAGCAGCCCGCCCGGCGTCACCGTCCCCACCCCCACCATGCCCGCCGCCGCCAATTCGGATGAGCAGACGGACGACATGCAGGAAAGCTCCAGCGGGCGTCCGACGGAGAAGGACTCCACCGGCAAGGGGGCCGGCGACAAGGAAGGTGGCTGGACCCGTGGCGATGTGGTGAACGGTCTGGCCGTCCTGGAACGCGCCGGGGAGAAGGATGCCGCCGACAAGAACAAGGACGGTCAGGTAGACGAGCAGGAACTGAAAGAAGCCCTGGCCAAGCATGAGGACGCACAGTTCGCCAAGGCCGAAGCAGAGCTGCGCCAAGCCATCCAACAGATCCCCGAACTGCGCAACCTGGCCCAGAACCTGATCATCGACAAGACACCGGAAGGCCTGCGTATCCAGTTGGTCGATCAGGAAGGCTATTCCATGTTCCCGTCGGGCAGCGCCAAGATGCAGCCACAGACGGCCCAGCTTATGTCTCAGGTGGCGCAGGCGGTTTCCAGCCTGCCCAACAAATTGTCCATCAGCGGCCATACTGACAGCATCCCGTTCGGCGCCGGCGCGTCCTACACCAACTGGGAACTGTCCTCCGACCGGGCCAATGCCACTCGCCGCGCGCTGGAAGCCATGGGCATCAGCGACACCAGAATCGAGACCGTGGTGGGACGCGGGGACCGCGATCACCTTTTCAAGGATGATCCCAACTCTCCCCGTAACCGCCGCATCTCCATCGTGCTGCTGCGCGACAGCCTGATGGCGGGCAACCGCCCTGCCAACGCGCCGACGCCGGCCCCCGACGGCGCCGGCAGCACCAACCCGCCCGCCGCCGCCCCACGTGCAGCGGTACAGCCGGCACCGGCAGTCGTGGGGACGTCGCGGTAAGCAGGCCTGTTTTGCGACATCCTACGCAACCGAGTGAAACACGAACGTGATCCGTGTTTCATAGTTCAAAGATGACACTTCCGAACGACAATCCGGTCAGCCTGACCTATGGCTGCTTCGCACGCAACCAAGTGAAACACAAAAACGATGTTGGTTTCACAGTCCGTGGCTCACCCGCGCCGCAAGCCGGTGGCTGCGGATGTACGGACGTAGGTGTGGCGTTGATAGGGTGATGATAGCGCAAAGGGGACGGGAAGTCAGCAATCCCGCTATGGGGCCAGCCCTCATCCCCACCCGGTCAGGCCCAACCCGGTCAGGCGTTGTAGTCCAGGCCCCAGGGTTCGTACTGGTCGCGTTCTTCGGCCCAGTTTTCCCGCAGCTTCACGAACAGCATCAGGTGAACGGGGCGGCCCAGGAATTCGGCCATCTCGACACGGGCAGCCGTGCTGATCTGTTTGATACGGGCGCCACCCTTGCCCAGGATGATGGCCTTCTGCGTGTCACGCTGGACATAGATGACCTGACCGATGCGGACGGAGCCGTTCTCAAACTCCTCCCACGTCTCGGTCTCCACCGATGTCGCGTAGGGCACTTCCTGATGCAGTTGCAAGAACAGCTTCTCACGCGTGATTTCGGCGGCCAGCAGGCGTTCGGGCATGTCCGACAACTGATCGGGCGGATAGAGCCAGGGGCCTTCCGGCACGGACGCGGCGAAGAACTTCAACAGCCCTTCCAGACCGTCGCCGGTCAGGGCGGAAACCATGAAGGTCTCCGTGAACACGTCGAATTCGGCAAATTCCGCAGCGAGCGCCAGCAGGCGTTCCCGCTTGATCAGGTCGATCTTGTTCAAGACCAGCACGGCCTTGCGACCCGCTTCCTTAAGCCGTTCCACGATGCCGCGCGTATCGTCATCGATGCGCTTCTGCGCGGCGTCGAACAGCACGGCCACCTGATCGGCATCGGTCGCACCCTGCCAGGCGGCGGCGACCATGGCGCGTTCCAGACGCTTTTTCGGTGTGAAGATGCCGGGCGTGTCGACATAGAGAATCTGGCTGTCGCCGGCCATGCCGATACCCAGCACACGGCTCCGCGTGGTCTGGACCTTGGGGCTGACGATGGAGATCTTGGACCCGACAAGCGCGTTCAGCAGGGTGGACTTGCCCGCGTTGGGCGCCCCCACCAGGGCCACGAAGCCGCAGCGCGGATGGGTGGGGGCCGGCCGGGCCGGCGCGTCGCCGTTGGTGTCCTGGCCTGAAAGAAAACGGGAAACGATATCGTCGCTGTCGGTCATTTACGTCCTGATCCGGGAAAGCAGTGCTTCGGCGGCGATCTTTTCCGCCGCGCGTTTTGAGGGGCCGGTTGCCACCACCGGTTCAAACCCCTCCACAGTCACGCTGACCTGGAAAATGGGGGCATGGTCCGGGCCGGTACGACCGATATCCGTATAAAGCGGCAGTTTGCGCCCGCGCGCCAGCGCCCATTCCTGAAGGCCGGTCTTCGGGTCCTGCGGGGGTGCCGCCTTCGCCCCCTCCAATGCCGCATCCCAATGCCGGCGGATGAAGCCAGCCGCCGCCGGCAGACCGCCATCCAGATACAGCGCGCCGATCACCGCCTCGCACGCATCGGCCAGGATCGCCGGCTTCACATCGCCCGCCTGTTCACCGGGCGCCAGGCGCAGATACTGCCCCAACCCGATGCGACCGGCCACGACCACCAGGGCCTCGGCCCGGACCAGCGCCGTCAGGCGGCGGGCCAGGGCGCCTTCCTGTTCCTTGGGGAACCGTTCCAGCAGCCATTCGGCCACGACCAGACCCAGGACGCGGTCGCCCAGGAATTCCAGCCGTTCATAACCCTTGCCCACCTTGGCCCGGTTGACCCCGCCCACCGACGGATGGGTCAAGGCCTCGTTCAGGCGGGAGACATCCTTGAAACGATGGCCCAGGACCTCCTGCAACGCATCCAGTTCCATCAATCAACCCTTTCCCAGAACCGTTCGGTGCGGATGGCCGAACCCCAGCGCCAGAAGCGCCAGAGGCTTTCCTCCTCCTTCACCGACAGGAAGATAGTGGTGGCACGGCCCACCAAATTCTCGACAGGGATGAAGCCCACCACCTCCGGCACGCGGCTGTCCTGTGAGTTATCGCGGCTGTCGCCCATGCCGAAGATATAGCCGGGCGGGACCGTGAAGACCGGCGTGTCATCCAGCAGTCCCTGGTCGCCCGACATCTCGATCACCGGATGCTGACGCCCGCCGGGCAGGGTTTCGATATATTGCGGGGCCGTGAAGGCGCCGCCGAACCCTTCATGCAGCACGAAATCCGGCACCCGGATGCGGGCCGCCATCTCCCCGTTCACATAGAGGGCGCCGCCAATCATCTGCAACCGGTCGCAGGGCAGACCCACGATGCGCTTGATATAATCGACGCTGGTATCCTTGGGCAGCTTGAACACGGCCACGTCGCCGCGTTCGGGCAGGCTGCCGAACAGGCGGCCAGGGGCGGCCTTGCAGTCCTTGGTTACCGGCGGGGCCGCATCACCAAAGCGCAGGAACCCCGGCAGCGAAAAGCGGCTGTAGCCGTAAGAGGCCTTGTTCACGAACAGATAGTCGCCCACCAGCAGGGTGGGGACCATCGATCCGCTGGGGATGTTGAACGCCTCAAATGTCAGGGTCCGAACGCCCACGACCACCAGGATGGTGGCCAGGATGATGCGCAACGTCTCGCCCCAGCCGCTGCTGATATGGTGCGGATGCGTTTCCACCAGCGGGGGCAGCGGGTCGGGGGCAGGACGGGACGGAGGCGGCTGCCGGCGTAGATTCATGCGTCACATCCCCGCCGGTTGGGCCGAAATGACGACGAAGGCCTGGGCATAGGGCAGTTCATCCGTCATCGACAGATCGATGCGGGGCACCATGCCGGCAGGAACCATGGCGTGAAGGCGATCCAGCGCGCCACCGGACAGGCTCAGGATCGGGCGGGCCTTACCGTTGGACAGGACCTCGATATCCTTGAAATGCACGCCGTCAGCATAGCCGGTACCCAGCGCCTTGGTCGCCGCCTCCTTAGCCGCGAAACGCTTGGCATAGGTGGCGGCGCGGACAGTGGCATTTCCCGCACCATCGGCACGGGCGCGTTCGGCCTCGGTAAAGACACGGGCAGCAAAACGGTCGCCGAAACGATCCAGGCTGGCCTGGATGCGGCGGATATCGACCAGATCGCTGCCGATGCCAAGGATCATGCAGCCCCCGCGCGGCGGCCCGCATCCATCCGGGCGCGCATTTCAGCGATGGTGGCGGGCAGGCCGATGAACATCGCCTCGCCCATCATGAAATGCCCGATATTCAGCTCCACGACCGATTGGATGGCGGCGACGGGAGCGACATTGTCAAAGGTCAGGCCATGGCCAGCATGGCATTCAAGGCCGATGGCGGCGGCATACGCCGCGCCCTTGACCAGACGGGCCAGTTCGCCGTCACGGGCCGGGCCCTTGGCGGCGTCGGCATAGGCGCCCGTATGCAGTTCGACCACGGGGGCACTCAGGTCACGCGCGGCATCCAGCTGATTCACATCCGCCCCGATGAAGATGGAGACGCGGATGCCGGCATCGGCCAGACGCGCGATATAGGGCTTCAGATGCGCGCGGTTGCCGATGACATCCAGCCCGCCCTCCGTCGTGCGCTCCTCCCGCTTTTCGGGAACCAGGCAGACGGCGTGGGGACGGTGGCGCAGGGCGATGGCCAGCATCTCTTCCGTCGCGGCCATTTCCAGGTTCAACGGCTTGTACAACTCGGCCATCAGCCGGTCGATATCCTCGTCCCTTATATGGCGGCGGTCCTCGCGCAGATGGGCGGTGATGCCGTCGGCACCGGCATGGACGGCCAGAAGGGCAGCGCGCACCGGACAGGGGTTGTCCCCGCCGCGCGCATTCCGCACGGTGGCCACATGGTCGATATTCACGCCCAGACGCAACGGCTTGGCACCCATCATTCCACCCTCAAATACCCTTGCCCACAAGCACACGACCGGCCCGACGCCGATCCCGCCGCTTTTCCTGATAGAACCGGATCAGGGGCTTGGCAATCACGTATGCGATGATGCCCGCCGCAACCCCCATCACGGCGCCACCGGCCAGCATGGGCGCGAACACCTGCCAGGGATGGTCGATCAGGAAGGCCAGCGTCAGGCGCGCCTGATCCTCATGCCCCGGCGCCATGCCCAGCAACGAACAGCCCAGCCGGTAGCTCGAATACCAGATTGCCGGAAAGGTCCAGGGGTTGGCTGTGATGGTGCCCACCATGGCGCCCATGATGGAGGCGCGGGTGACCCAGGCCAGAAGGAAGGCGATAGGGAAATGCAGACCCAGCAGCGGCGTCATGGCCAGCGCCACGCCCAACGCGATCCCCAGTGCGATGGCATGCGGCGACCCCTGAATGCGGGCGATCCGATAGGCCACATAGCGCCCGGACCGCACCAGCCCCATGGAGGGCCAGAGCAGCCGCCGCAAACGCCCCGCCGGGGTCAACGGTTCACGCCGCCTGAACATGATACCCTATGGTTCCTTCCCGGTCCCCAGATGGACCGTCAGCGGCCACGTTCGACCGAATGGATCACCGGAGTGGCCCGCAACGCCGCCATGATGTTGGTCAGATGCTTGACGTCCTTCACGTCCACATCGATCAGCATCTCGAAATAGTCGTTCGTGCGGTTGGTGATCTTAAGGTTTGTGATGTTGCCGCCATTCTTGCCGATGACCGTGGACAAGGTACCCAGCGCCCCCGTCTCATTCGCCACCACCACTGACAGGCGCCCCACCAGATCGTTGGGCGTGTCGGCATCCGGGTCCCAGGAGACGTCGATCCAGCGTTCCGGACTGTCATGGAAGCTTTCCAGCGTCTCACAGTCGATCGTATGGATGGTCACACCCTTGCCCGTGGTGACGATACCGACAATGCGGTCACCCACGATCGGATGGCAGCAGCGGGCATAATGAACCGCCATGCCGGGGATCAGACCCCGGATGGCCAGCGGCGTGGTGCCCTTGCCCCTCGTCGCCGGCTTCGGCTTGGTGGCGATGGCCACCACCTTCTCGTCCGCCACAACGGGATTGACGTTGCGGTGACCGGGGAAGATGGAGTTGAAGACATCTCGCTGGCCCTCGGTACCGGCACCGATGGCGGCCAGCAGGTCATCCACACTGGGCTGCTGATAAATCTTCAGAACGCCGTCGAAGGCCTTTTCCGAATATTCATAGCCTTCCTGCTTGAACAGCCGCTCCATCAGGCCGCGGCCAAGCTTGATATGCTCGCCCCGCTGCTGGGTGCGGATGAAGCGGCGGATGCGGGCGCGGGCCTTGCCGGTGATGACGAAGTTTTCCCAGTCCGGCGAGGGCGAGGAATTCTTTGAGGTCAGCACCTCCACCTGATCGCCATTCTGCAAATGGCTGCGCAGCGGCTGCATGCGGCCATTGATCTTGGCACCGACACAGGTGTCGCCCACCTGGCTGTGG
Organism: alpha proteobacterium AAP38; assembly: GCA_001296005.1. Taxonomy (GTDB): domain Bacteria; phylum Pseudomonadota; class Alphaproteobacteria; order Azospirillales; family Azospirillaceae; genus Niveispirillum. The sequence continues at coordinate 155,935 of LJHR01000035.1, forward strand.
ACGGCATAGGCGAAATCGACGGGCGTGGCCCCACGCGGCAGGGCGATCAGGTCGCCCTTGGGCGTAAAGCAGAAGACCTGATCCTGGAACAGTTCCAGCTTGGTATGTTCCAGGAACTCTTCCGGCCGCGTCGCATGCTCCAGAATGTCCAGCAGTTCGCGCAGCCAGCGATATTGCCGCCCCTCGGTCTTGGGCTGCGCCGCCTCGGGCGCGCCCTGCTTGTAGGACCAGTGGGCCGCGACGCCCATATCGGCCACTTCATGCATGTCGCGGGTGCGGATCTGCACCTCGATGCGCTGCTTTTCCGGGCCGATGACAGTGGTGTGGATCGACTGATAGCCGTTGGGCTTGGGCGTGGAGATGTAATCCTTGAACCGCCCCGGCACGACCGGGTAGCGAGCATGGATGATGCCCAGTGCCTGATAGCATTCGCCCAGCGTGTCGACCACGATGCGGAAGGCCATCACGTCGGAAAGCTGTTCGAACGCCACATTCTTGGCGTGCATCTTGCGCCAGATCGAATAGGGCGATTTCAGGCGCCCATAGATCTCGGCATTGGCGACCGCCGATTCGTTGTTGAAACGGACAGTCTTGTCCAACTCCTCGATGATGCGATCAACGCGGGCCTTGCCCGTGGATTGCAGATCATCCAGGCGGATGCGGATGCTGTCATAGGCGTCCGGGTTCAATTCCTTGAACGCCAGATCCTCCAACTCGTCCTTCCAGCGCTGGATACCGATGCGTTCGGCCAGCGGGACATAGATTTCCAGCGTCTCGCGCGCGATGCGGCGGCGCTTCTCCGGCTTCAGGAACTGAATCGTCCCCATATTGTGCAGCCGGTCGGCCAGCTTCACCAGAAGGACGCGGATATCCTCCGACATGGCCAGCACCAGCTTGCGGAAATTCTCCGCCTGCTTGGTGCTTTCGCTCTGCTCACCGATATTCTGCAGCTCGATACGCGACAGCTTGGTGACGCCATCGACCAGACGCGCGACCTCCGGCCCGAACAGACGCTGGATTTCCTCCAGCGTCGTCAGGGTGTCTTCGACCGTGTCGTGCAGCAGTGCGGTGATAATGCTGTTGGCGTCGAGCTTCAGCTCGGTCAACAGCCAAGCCACCCAGATCGGGTGGACATAATAGGGATCGCCACTGGCCCGCGTCTGCGAGCCATGCGCCTTCATCGTGAAGACGTAGGCGCGGTTGAGCGCGTCTTCATCGGCGTTGGGGTCGTACCCCATCACGCGCTCAACCAGCTCGTACTGGCGGATGATCTTGGTCTGGCGGCTCATGCTACACCGCCAATCCGGGTCTTATCGCGCCAACACGGGCCTTCCATTTGCACGATCCCGTTGGCCTTACATGTCCTCGTCGGCCAGATCGGCCGAGCCGACATCACCTTCGGAGAAGTCCATCTCCCCGCCCAGCTCGTCCTCGGCCTCGGCACGGGCGGCATCGGCACCCCAGGCGGTCTCGCCGGCCATCAGCTCGACAATCTCTTCCTCGGGCTCATCCTGCTCCGGCACGCGCTGGTGACCCTTGATCAGGCTGTTCTTCAGGTGATCCAGCACCACCGTCTCATCCGCGATTTCGCGCAAAGCGACGACGGGGTTCTTGTCATTGTCCCGGTCGATCGACAGCGGCGAACCGGAAGCGATATCACGGGCGCGCTGGGCAGCCATCATCACCAGTTCGAAACGGTTCGGAATCTTCAGGACGCAATCTTCAACGGTAACGCGGGCCATATCCAGATACTCTCCAGCGACGGATAAGCTTTGATTTATAGGGGGCTGTATTCCGCATTGCAAGGACGCCCGCCCTTCGCGGAAATCATTCCAGCCCCGACAGCGGGCGGATGGCCTGATCCGGGGGCAAGGCGGCGATCAGATCACCGATGCCGCGACCGTCGGCGGGATGGGTCCAGTCTGGCGCCACATCAGCCAGGGGTAGAAGGACAAAGGCGCGATCCGCCATACGCGGGTGCGGCAGAATGGGCGGGCCGGCATCAACCATACGCTTGTAATCGATCAGATCGAGATCCAGAACCCGCGCCTCGTTCCGCTCGCGCCGCACCCGCCCGAATTCCTGTTCCACCTGATGCAGGCGATCCAGCAGGGCGGCGGCGTCCAGATCACACTCGACCCGCGCCACGGCATTCACGAACCAGGGCTGGTCAGAAACCGGCACAGGTGCGGTTTCGTAGAACCGCGAGAGGGTGGCAACGGTGATTCCCATGGAGTCGAGCCGGGCCAAGGCCTTTCGGCAGATATCCAGGGGTTTGCCCAGACCGGGAACATGGAGATTGGAGCCGACGGCAATGAAAATCACGGGTGTTTTCCTGGAAATCGCAAGGGCCACACCCTATCTCGATAGATGCAGTGTTACGGCGCTTGCTGCCAACCATGTGATGGCATACCGTGCCGGAAATCATCCGTCACCTGCCGTGTGGTCCGGGCACCTTAGATTGGTGCAATGGCGTCACGGTACCCGGCTTGCCCTTCCCGGTGGGGCGTCCGGTGCAAATATTCCGGGGTAAACCATTTTTGACAACGTGATTAGAGGAAGCAATGGCACGCAAGATATTTTACCAGCAAGAACGGCTGGCAATGTTCATCGATGGCGCCAATCTGTATGCAGCGGCGCGATCCCTGGGTTTCGACATCGATTACAAGCGATTGCTGGAACTTTTCGCGGCTGAGGGCCGGCTAATCCGCGCCTTCTACTACACCGCCTTGGTCGAAGATCAGGAATATTCGCCGATCCGTCCGCTGGTCGACTGGCTGGACTATAACGGCTACACCATGGTCACCAAGCCGACCAAGGAATTCACCGACGCGTCGGGCCGGCGCAAGATCAAAGGCAACATGGATATCGAACTCGCCATCGACGTGATGGAGATGGCGGACCATGTCGACCATATCCTGCTGTTCTCCGGCGATGGCGATTTCCGCAGGCTGGTGGAAGCGGTGCAGCGCAAGGGCGTGCGCGTCACGGTGATCAGCACGGTGCGGTCCACCCCGCCGATGGTTGCCGACGAGTTGCGCCGTCAAGCCGACAATTTCCTGGAACTCCAGGATCTGGCCAACTCCATCCAGCGCAGCCATTCCAACCGGTACCAGCAGCCCCCGCTGGCCCATGAACATTCCGGCACCGACGATCACGCGGTGCAGCCTGACCATCATACGGAACAGGGCGAGTAAACAACGCCCCCGTCCGACATTGACAAAGGCCGCAGCGGTTGTCCGCTGCGGCCTTTTTTCATGGCATTGAGCACCGGTCAGGCGGCATCAGGCGATGATGTCGGGCACCATCTGGCTTTCCAGACGGGCAATCATGTCCTTGAGCAGAAGCTTGCGCTTCTTCAGACGCTGGATCTGAAGCTGGTCAACGGGGAACTGCTCCGTCAGCCGCTGGATGATATCATCCATGTCGCGATGCTCTGTCTTCAGAGCCGCGAGTTTTTCTTTCAAAACGAGCTGGTCGGTCATTGGGTTCCGCGTCGCACACCTTGTCCCAGGCGCTGCAACGCCCGGCGCATCCATACCACAAATCGCATCCCCTGTGGGGCACGCAATTTTCGTAAACGTGGGTTGGTCAGCGAATGGTACCGGGCTTGGCCAGTAGATTGGTGGTGTCCGGCTTGCGGATGCCCAGCAGTTCAACCGTGAACAACAGGGTCGCATTGGGCGGGATGCCGCCATCGGGCTGCCCGCGCAGGCCATAGCCCAGATTGCCAGGCACGGCCAGTTCCCACTGCTCCCCCACCCGCATCATGACCAACGCTTCCTGCCAGCCGCGCACCAGCCGGTTCACGGGGAAGGTAGCGGGACGGCCCCGACCGTAGGAACTGTCGAATTCCTTGCCGTCGATCAGCACGCCCCGGTAATTCACCGTCACCTCGTCCGACAGAAGCGGGCGCGGCGGATTGCCGGCCACACGGCGGACGACGCGATATTGCAGGCCGGACGGCGTAACCTGCCAGCCGGGCTTCTTCTGATTTTCCACCAGATACTGCAATTGCGGATCGACACGCGGCATCGACAGCACATCATTGACGCCCCCCGCCGGCGGCGCTGCCGGCGCCTGCTGCGCACCGGCCGGGGCGGCCAGCGCCAGGGTCAGGGCGATCAGAGAGGCGGCATTCTTCAGGCGGCCGGTCATGTCAACGCTCCGCATTGCACAGGATAAGGGAGAGACAGCGGGTTACCATGGATCGGGCTGCGGGTCACGCAATGCGTGCCCCTGCCCGCCCTATAATCCGCTGCTGAGCTTGGGCTTCACAAAACCCAACACCTCGATCGTGAAGAACAGGTTGGCATTGGCCGGCACCTTGCCACTGGCAGAACCGGACGGGCCATAGCCGGCGCTGGCCGGGATAGCCAATTCCCAGACATCGCCCTTGCGCATCAGCGGCAGCACCTGCTTCCAACCGGGAATGGCGCGGGTCAGCATCAGCTGCGCCGGCTGGCCCATCTCGCGCGTATCCTCGAACACCTTCCCGTTTTCCAGCCGCCCCTGATAATGCAGGGTGGCGGTGGAGACCAGCGGTACCAGCGGCCCGGTGGCCGGACCCGATTTCAAGATGCGATAGCGCGTGGGGCCATTGGTCACGGCCTGCCAGTCAGGACCCAGTTTTGCCAGGAACGCCTGTTCAGCGCTGCTCAACACCTGTGCCCGCGCGGTGGTGGGCAGCAGGATGGCCGGCAGTGCGGCCAGCAACAGCTCGCGACGTTTCATTTCGGCGCCCTTTCCTTCGCCGCCTTCTCCTTGTCGGCCTGGAAGGCGGGCGGCATGCGACCTTCCATCGGGTCCAGCGTCATGACCGAGAGGCCGGCGGGCGGCGTGAACAGGGCCGGGTCCTGGGGCCCACGCCGGATATCCGTCAGGGTCATGGCGATGCTGGCCGCCCCCTCCCCGCCGGTCCTTCCCTCCATCTTTACATAGATGCCGTCGCGGGTGGCCCAGACGCGGCCATCGAATCCGGCGCCATCGGGCGTGATATCCTGCACCCGGTAACGGGTCACAGTCTCGCCGGACAGGGTTTCGTTGCCCTCCCTGGTACCCGACAGCTGCGCGATGCTGCTGGCCACCATCCCGACCTCCGGATCGGTCAAAGGCAGCTTCATGCCCATGTTGCTTTCGGGTTGCACCACCAGCGCCTCACCCTGATCGGGACGGATGATCAGCAGGTTGTTCAGGCCATCCACCCGGCTTTCCCGGCGTTCCAGCCCCTTATCATGGAAGATGCGGGCCGACAGGGCCACGCCATCCACGGTCAGATTCTGGGAAGCGGAGAAGGCGGCAGCGGGGACCGGCAGCTTTTCCGCCCAGGCCGGCATGGCGGTGAGCAACAGGCCGAGCCCCAGCAGGGCCGAACGGGAAAGGGCCATCATCAGGCTCCACAAGGATTCGTTGGCGGCACGTTACGGATGCCGGGACAGCGCCGCAAGCCGGGAGAAGCAAGGCCGCCATGCCCACACCACCACCGGAGGGCGGCTTGACCCCTTATACTCAGCAAGAGCATATGAAGAGCGAACCACGCCGCATCCAGGCAGAAGTTCCGGCAGGACAAGGTATCATGACCGATCAATTGACCATCGCGCTGGCCCAGATCAACCCCACCGTGGGTTCCCTGGACCATAATGCCGCCCTGATCCGCGCCGCCCGTGCCGAGGCCGCCACCGCCGGTGCCGACCTTGTCGTCTATCCCGAACTTTCCATCTGCGGCTATCCGCCCGAAGATCTGGTGCTGAAGCCCTTCTTCCTGGACAAGGTCGAGGATGCGGTGCGCGCGCTGGCGGCGGAAACCGCCGATGGCGGCCCAGCCCTGCTGGTTGGCGCCCCCTGGCGCGTTGATGGGCACCGGCACAATGCCGCCCTGCTGCTGGATGGTGGCGCCATCGCGGCGGTGCGGTTGAAGCATGACCTGCCCAATTACGGCCCCTTCGATGAAAAGCGGGTTTTCACCGCAGGCCCCCTGCCCGGCCCCGTCAATTTCCGGGGTGTGCGGCTGGGTGTGCTGATCTGTGAGGATATGTGGAAGCCCGACGTGGCCGAGACCTTGGCAGAGACGGGCGCCGAACTGCTGGTCGCTCCCAATGGCAGCCCGTTTGAGATCGACAAGGCCGACCGCCGTCTGGAACTGGCCGTATCGCGCGTGGTGGAGACGGGTCTGCCCTTGATCTACCTGAATCAGGTCGGCGGTCAGGATGAGCTGGTTTTTGACGGCGCGTCCTTTGTGCTGAACCGCGACCGGTCGCTGGTGGCGCAATTGCCGGCCTTTGCCAGCCGCGTCGCCATCACGCGCTGGGTACGCGGTGCCGATGGCTGGACGGGGGCGTCGGACGAAAAGGTGGCGCCGCCGGATGCGCTGGGCGCGCTGTACGGTGCCATGGTGCTGGGCCTGCGTGACTATGTGGGCAAGAACCGGTTTCCAGGCGTCATTCTGGGCATGTCGGGCGGCATCGATTCGGCCATTTCCGCCGCCGTGGCCGTCGATGCGCTGGGGGCCGACAAGGTCCATTGCGTGATGATGCCCAGCCCCTATACCAGCCAGGATAGCCTGGATGATGCCGCCGAATGTGCCGGCCTGCTGGGTTGCCGCATCGACACCATCTCCATCCGTCCGGCCATGGATGCGTTCGCAGAGATGCTGGCCCCGTCCTTCGCAGATACCAAGCCCGACATTACGGAAGAGAATCTGCAAAGCCGGTCGCGCGGCCTGACCCTGATGGCCCTGTCGAACAAGTTTGGCAGCATGGTCCTGTCCACGGGCAACAAGTCGGAAATGTCCGTTGGCTATGCCACGCTGTATGGCGACATGTGCGGCGGGTACAATGTGCTGAAGGATGTCTACAAGACGACCGTCTACAAGCTGTCGCACTGGCGCAATCAGAACCACCCGGAGGGGGTGATGGGGCCGGCAGGCCGGGTGATTCCCGAACGGATCATCACCAAGGCCCCGACGGCAGAGTTGAAACCCGATCAGAAGGACCAGGACACGCTGCCCGAATATCCGGTGCTGGACGACATCCTGGAATGCCTGGTCGAGCGCGACCTTTCGTTGCACGACATCGTGGCGCGCGGGCATGACGCAGAAACGGTGAACCGGGTCTGGCGCATGCTGGACCGGGCCGAATATAAGCGCCGTCAGGCGCCGCCGGGCGTGAAGATCACCTCGCGCAGCTTTGGCCGCGACCGCCGCTATCCCATCACCAGCGGGCTTCTGTCCCTGGTTCGTGGTGCATAAGCATAGATTGCCGGGGGTCATGGCTTGACAAGCCAGGGACTGCCTACCAAAGTGCGGCGCTGTAACCCGGAGCGGGGTGAACTTGATTGGCTTGCGAGGCCGGATCGGGTAACCTGAAAGGGTAGTCGGCGCCCGTTATGGACGCCGGGCAAATATTCGGTAGATTTCCTTTGGTGCAACACGTTCAGGTGGGGGTTCCGCAGTGTCCTTGAACATTCAGGTGCTGGTTGTCGACGATTACGCGACGATGCGGCGTATCATCAGGAACCTGCTCACCCAGATCGGGTTCACGAAGATCGATGAAGCCGCCGATGGTGCGGAAGCGCTGTCGAAGCTGCGTTCTGCAGCCTTTGGTCTGGTGATTTCCGACTGGAACATGGAGCCGATGACCGGCCTGCAGCTTCTGAAGGAAGTGCGCGCCGATGTCCGTCTGAAGGCCACGCCTTTCATCATGGTGACCGCCGAATCGAAGACGGAAAACGTCATCGCGGCCAAGGAAGCCGGCGTGAATAACTACATCGTCAAGCCCTTCAACGCTGATACGCTGAAGAAGAAGATCGAAAGCGTTCTGGGCGCTCTGGGCTGATCCGCCGTGTCCGAACCGATCTTCGATCTGTCCGATCAGGATTACGACGAGATCGAGGACGCGTTGATGTCCAGTCCGCGCGGTCGCGCCTTTCTGCGCGCCCGCGACCGGCGTAATCGGGTGGTGGCGGTGGACGATGTCCGCCGCCTTATCCGCGATCAGCGTGATCACCCGGAAGTTGACCCGAAATCACACATCAAGGTTCTGCGGCGTGAGCTGCAGGACCTTTCTTCGCATATAGCGGAGACGCGGCGTGAAATCGCCGCTCTGAAGCCCGACGACCCGTCAGCCGACCGCATCATGCGCGCGACGGAGGAGTTGGACGCCATCCTGCAATCCACCGAGCACGCGACGACCGAAATTCTGAACGGGTCGGAACGTATCCAGTCGGTGGCGGACCGGTTGCGCAAAGATCGCCCTGACCTTGCCCAAACCCTGGACAATGAAGTCACGGAGATCATGACGGCCTGTTCGTTCCAGGACATCACGGGCCAGCGCATGACCAAGGTGGTGAATACCTTGCGTTATATTGAGCGTCGCGTGCATGCCATGATCCAGATCTGGGGTCTGGAGAATCTGGACGCGGACGAGATGGCGGCGGCCCTTGCCGATGAACCCAAGGATACACGCCCCGACGCCCATCTGATGAACGGCCCATCCCTGAAAGGTGCCATCAATCAGGATGCGGTCGACATGCTGCTGACCGGCGCTGCCGCAGCCCGTGCCGCCGGTGCCGATCCGCTGGCACCGCAGCCGGTTGCCGCCACCCCAGCGGCTGCTCCTTCCCCGCCGCCACCTCCCCCGGCGGCAAAGCCTGCCGCGAAGGCGGTAGAGGATGAACCGGCCAGCAGCGGCCCTGCCCTGTCGCAGTCCGCTGTGGACGATTTGTTCCCGTAACCGACGGGATCAGCAGTTTTCCCCCCGATCCAGGCTTTTGCGCCAGCGTGCCCGCAATGTTGCGGGGCGTTCCGGATAGCGTTCGCCCGTGAATTCCGCCCTGACCACGCGGTCGGTGCGGAAATGCCGGAAGTCGGCCCGCATCTCGCACCAGGCGGCCAGCGTGCGGGCATTGTCGAAATAGGCGATCAGGACGGGCCAGACCGACCGTACCGTTTCCCGCCCCTGCTCATCGCGGTAGGTGAGATAGAGCCGGTGCCCGGCATGGATGGCGGCGCGCAGGGCCACCATGTCAATCGTATCCTCAACGGCGCGCAGGCGCGGTGGGGCAACACTGGCCGGGCGCTGCACCACGGGGCGCAGATCCTCTGGCACCGCCGCCTCGATCTTGGCCATCAGATCGGCGGCGGCCCGCGCCAGGACGGGATCGCCATGGCGCGACACCCATTGCGCGCCCAGCATCGCCACTTCGATCTCGTCCGGTGTCAGCATCAGGGGCGGCATATCGAACCCGCCCTCCAGCATATAGCCGACCCCGGCCTCCCCCCGGATGGGCACACGCTGCCCGATCAGGGTGGCGATGTCGCGGTAGATGGAGCGTTTAGAGGTTTCCAGTTCCGCCGCGATGGCATCCGCCGTGATCGGGCGCGGGGCGCGGCGCAGAATCTGGATGATCTGAAACAACCGATCCGCACGCCGCATTATGTCATCTCCCTCAGTCGCCGGGCGGGCGCATCCGCGCCCTTGGCTCACGGCGCATGAGCGCCGGGCTGGCAGTCGCCAGCCTCCAAACCGTCAAGGGTAAACCCTTGACGGTTTGGCAATCTCTGCCCTTCTGTCAGGATGCTGACAGTAGGGTGGCAGCAGGGGTGCTGTAAACCATCCCCATCACAGCAACCGACGCGACGATGGAGCACCCCGATGATCAAGCTGCATGCTTTCGGCCCCGCCTTCAGCCTTCCCGAACCCAGCCCCTATGTCACCAAGACGGAAGTGCAACTGCGCATGGCGGGGCTGGCTTTCGAGAAGGTGAAGGGCGATCTGGAGAATACGCCCAAGCACAAGCTGCCGATCATCGAGGATAATGGCGTGATCGTTGCCGACAGCACCTTCATCCGCGTCCATATCGAACGCACGCGCGGCATCGACCTGGACGAAGGCCTGACGGTGCGGCAGCGGGCGGAAGCCTGGGCCATCGAGCGCATGCTGGAGGATCATTTCTGCTGGACGCTGGTTCATGAGCGCTGGATGGATGAGGGCAATTTCCAGAAGGGCCCCGCCCAGTTCTTTCAGGCCGCCCCCGAACATCTGCGCGCCGGCATCATCAAGGATGTGCGGGCGCGGGTGGCCGCCAACATGCATGCCCACGGCATCGGCCGGCACAGCGATGCCGAACGGCTGGAACTGGCCAACCGGTCATTAGCGGCGCTGGCGGCCCTGCTGGGGGACAAGCCCTTCCTGATGGGCGACCGTCCCACCGGTGTCGATGCCTTTGCCTTCGCAGTCCTGGCCGGTGCACTGGCGCCGCTGTTCGACACGCCGCTGCGCAGCGCTGTGGAAGCGCATGGCGCCTTCACCCCCTATGTGCAGCGCATGGCGGCGCGGTTCTATCCTGACCATGCCTGGTGGTGGAGGCAGGTCCGGCAGGCGGCGTGATCAATCCCCATCCCGCACCCGCCGCCATTTCACGACGTTGCGGTTATGCTCTTCCAGCGTTTCCGCAAAGGCGTGCCCGCCGGTGCCGTCGGCCACAAAGTAGAGATATTTGTGCGCTTCCGGTTTCAGCACGGCCTGCAAGGACAGCAGGCCGGGATTGGCGATGGGGCCGGGAGGCAGGCCCGGAACGACATAGGTGTTGTAAGGGCTTTCCAGCTTCCAGTCGGCGCGGGTCAGGTCACGGTCGATCTGTCCACGCCGGTCCGACAGGGCATAGATGATGGTCGGGTCGGATTGCAGGCGCATGCCGATGCGCAGGCGGTTCACGAACACGCCCGCCACACGGGGCCGCTCGGACGCCACACCCGTCTCCTTCTCCACGATGGAGGCCAGGATCACGGCCTCCTGCTTGGATTTGAGCGGCAGGTTGGGGTCGCGGTCGGCCCAGAGCCGGTCCAGCGCCTTTTCCATATCATCCGACATGCGCGACAGGATGTCGGCGCGGGCATCGTCGCGCAGATATTGATAGGTTTCGGGCAGAAGGGTGCCATCGGCGGGTATGTCGGTGACATCACCCGACAGCGCCTGTTCGTTGCGCAGCCGTTCAACGATCTGCCAGCTGGTCAGGCCTTCCGGCACTGTCACGCGGTGGACGATGACCTTGCCGGAGATGATCAGGTCCAGCGCATCCTTCACGCTGATCCCAGCAGGGAAGAGATATTCCCCCGCCCGCAGTCTGGCCCCATCACCGCGCAGGCGTGAGGCGATGACGAGTTCCAGAGGGTGACCCACCACACCGGCATCGACGAGACGCTGGGCAATGCCCTGCACGCCCGTGCCGCGCGGAATGACCACGGGAGTATCGGCGGTCAGCGGACCCGGCCCCACATAGCGCTGCCAGCCCAGCCAGGCGCCACCGGCACCCGCCGCCGCAAGGACAAAAAGCGACGCCGCCGTCGGCAGGAGCCAACGGCGGCGCGGTTTCGTCTGGTTTTCCGGCGTCTCGCTCACGCTGGTGATCAGGACACAGCCTTGAACACCAGCGAGGCGTTGGTGCCGCCAAAGCCGAAGCTGTTGGACAGGGCGGCGCGGACCTTGCGTTCCTTTGCCACCTTCGGCACCAGATCGGCGCCCGCCGTGCCTTCGTCCGGGTTATCCAGGTTCAGGGTCGGGGGAACGATCTGATCGCGGATCGACAGGACGGAATAGATGGCTTCCACCGCACCGGCGGCCCCCAGCAGGTGACCGATGGCCGATTTGGTCGAGGACATGGAGGCACCGGCCAGATCGTTGCCGAACAGACGCTTCACAGCCCCCAGTTCGATCATGTCGCCCAGCGGCGTGGAGGTGCCGTGCGCGTTGATATAGTCGATATCGCCGGGGTTCAGGCCTGCCCGCTTCATGGCCATGCGCATGGAACGGAAGCCACCATTGCCATCTTCCGACGGCGAGGTGATGTGATAGGCATCGCCCGACAGGCCATAACCGATCACTTCGGCGTAAATCTTGGCCCCACGCTTCTTGGCGTGTTCCAACTCCTCCAGAACCACGACGCCGGCCCCTTCGCCCATGACGAAACCGTCGCGGTCCTTGTCATAGGGGCGGCTGCCGCGTTCGGGCGTGTCGTTGAAGCCGGTGGACAGCGCGCGGGCGGCGGCAAAGCCGGCAATGCCCAGACGCGAACAGGCCCCTTCGGCACCACCGGCAACCATGACGTCGGCATCGTCCAGCGCGATCATGCGCGCGGCATCGCCGATGGAATGGGCACCCGTGGAGCAGGCCGTGACCACAGCGTGGTTCGGGCCCTTGTAGCCATGGTTGATGGAGATATGGCCCGACGCCAGATTGATCAGGCAGGAGGGGATGAAGAAGGGCGAAACGCGGCGGGGACCCTTTTCGGCCAGCACCAGCGACGTTTCATAAATGCCGGGCAGGCCACCGATACCGGAGCCCACGGACACGCCCGTGCGTTCGAATTCCTCGTCATTGGACGGCTTCCAGCCGCTGTCCTTGATGGCTTCCTCTGCCGCCGCGATGGCGAACATGATGAAGTCATCCATCTTCTTCTGTTCCTTGGGCGGAATGAAGAGATCGAGGTTCAGCGTGCCGTCGCTGCCGTCACCGCGCGGCACCTGGCCCGCGATGCGACAGGGAAGATCGGAGACATCGAAGCCCTGGATGGTGCGAATGCCCGACTGACCTTTGATCAGCCGATCCCAGTTGGTTTGCACCCCGACCCCGAGCGGAGTCACGAGACCCATACCGGTGATAACGACGCGGCGCATGTATCCGACCTTAAGAAGTGAAGACGATAACCGGAACGGCCAAGGCCGCTGCCCGGGTAAACATGGTGCAGAGCAAGAGGGATTGCCAGGACCAGGGGCGGCCACGCATGGCCGCCCCCCGCCCTTGTCCCACCTTCGCTATCAGTCCTTGGCGGAGCTGATGAAGGAAATGGCGTCCTTGACGGTCAGGATCTTCTCAGCGGCGTCGTCCGGGATCTCGATGCCGAACTCTTCCTCGAAGGCCATGACCAGCTCGACGGTGTCCAGGCTGTCGGCGCCCAGATCGTCGATGAAGCTGGCTTCGTCGGTGACCTTGGCCTCGTCGACGCCCAGGTGCTCGACAACGATCTTCTTCACGCGTTCAGCAACATCGCTCATTTATTTGACCTTTCAGGATCTTCCGGTGGGACCGGCCGGAGCCGGTTGTTAAGGGCCATCGCGGGAAACGAACAAGCAGTCTCCTTGCCCGGCCCGCGACGCCGGTCAGGAAAGAGCCGTCATCTAACATGAACAGCGGCCCCTGACCAGCATTCGCAGCAAGTGGTGCCGAGGGAGCCTTTTCGAAAGCCCCCGAACGGCACCGCCCGCATCAGATCATCGCCATGCCGCCATTCACATGCAGCGTCTGACCCGTCACATAAGCAGCCTCACTGGAGGCCAGATACAGCACGGCGGCGGCGATATCATCAGGAGTGCCCAGACGGCCAGCCGGAATACGGCTGTTCATCGCTTCCTTCTGGGCGTTGTTCAGCACGTCGGTCATGGCGGTGGCGATCATGCCGGGCGCCACCGTATTCACGGTGATGCCGCGCGTCGCCACTTCCTGGGCCAGTGCCTTGGACATACCGATCATGCCGGCCTTGGAGGCGGCATAGTTGACTTGCCCCGGATTGCCGGTGACACCGACCACCGAGGTGATGCCGATGATGCGGCCCCAGCGGCGCTTCATCATGCCCTTCACGGCGGCGCGCGACAGGCGGAAACCGGCGGTCAGGTTGACATTGATGACGCTGTCCCAGTCATCATCCTTCATGCGGAGGATCAGGCCATCGCGCGTCAGGCCGGCATTGTTGACCAGGATATCGACGGCACCGCCCAGGGCGGCCTCAGCCTTCTTGAACAGTTCCTCCACCTGCGCCGGATCGGACAGGTTGGCGGGCACCACGACGGCATTATCCCCCAGTTCGGCGGCCAGCGCGTCCAGCGCCTCTACCTTGGTGCCGTGCAGGGCGACCTTGGCGCCCTTGGCATGCAGGGTGCGGGCGATGGCAGCACCAATGCCGCCCGATGCACCCGTGACCAGGGCCGTCTTGCCGCTCAGGTCGAACATGGAAAACCTCCAGAGATAAAAAGCGGATCAGGCCAGGGAGAATGCGTCGATATCGGCGGGCAGACCGACGGAACTGGCGACCAGTTCCTTGTCGATGCGCTTCACCAGGCCGGCCAGAACCTTGCCGGCGCCCAGTTCCACCAGTTCCGTCACGCCCTGTTCCTTCATGAACAGCACGCTTTCACGCCAGCGCACAGCACCCGTGACCTGTTCCACCAGCAGACGGCGGATGGTTTCCGGGTCGGTGATGGCCGACGCGGTGACATTGGCGACCAGCGGGGCCGCCGGCGACACGATGGCAGTACCGGCCAGCGCCTCTGCCATGGCGTCGGCGGCGGGCTGCATCAGCGGGCAATGGAAGGGGGCGGACACGGGCAGCAGCATGGCACGCTTGAAACCGCGTTCCGCCGCGATCTTGATGGCGCGCTCCACGGCTTGCCTGTGCCCCGACACCACCACCTGACCGGGGGCATTGTCGTTGGCGGCGGTGCAGACCTGGCCCTGGGCTGCCTCTGCCGCGATCTCACGCGCCGCATCCAGATCGGCACCCAGGATGGCGGCCATGGCGCCGACACCCACCGGCACAGCCTTCTGCATCGAGCGTCCGCGCAGCTTCAGCAGGCGGGCCGTGTCGCCCAGGGTGATGGCGCCGGCGGCACACAAGGCCGAATATTCACCCAGGCTGTGCCCTGCCACAAAGGCGGCCTTGGACAGGTCCAGGCCCTTCTCGGCCTGCAACACGCGGGTAACGGCAACCGACACCGCCATCAAGGCAGGCTGGGCATTCTCTGTGAGGGTCAGGTCATCACCGGGCCCGTCAAACATCAGGGCCGAGAGCTTCTGGCCCAGGGCCTCATCCACTTCGGCAAAGGTATCGCGGGCGATGGCGAACCGCTCGGCCAGCTCACGGCCCATGCCGACGGCCTGGCTGCCCTGACCGGGAAAGACGAATGCGCGGGTCATAGATAGGTCCTGCAATAAATCTTGTGCGGCCTTGATACAGCGGCAAATGGCCCTGTCAAGCCATCCGGTCCCGCAGAACAAGCGCAGAAGCCCGTGACGATTACGGAAGGTGACACTAAGCCGATGGAAATACTGACAGCGCCGGACCTCATCCACTTCGCCCTGCAGTTTGCATCATTGGCCCCTTCCCTACGCTGGAATGCGGTTCTGGATGGTACCGCTCGACTCCGTTGAGTGTCCTTTGCGGCGAGGGGCAATGGGCTTACACTGCTTGCCAACCACAAGTCGGGACCCGCCCCATGGCAAGCCCGCGTCGCCACCCGGTCCTGTTGCTGCCCATCCTGGCGCTGTCGCTGGCCCTGGCCTGTATCTGGGCGCCCGCAAAGGCGCTGGATGAGGAGATCGGGCCGGAAGGGGCGCCGCGCATTACCCTGATGGTGCCGCTGACACCGCTTCTGGTGGACGAATATCAACAATTGCTGCCGGCGGTGCGCCGCTGGCTGGCCCATGTCGCGGACCGCAGCGGAATGCGGATGCGCATGCAGCCCGGCAGTTTCAACCGGCGCCTGGCGGAGATCACCCGATATCCCGACAGTTGCACCCTGGGCATGGCGCGCCTTCCGGAGCGGGAAAAGCTTACAAACTGGTTGAGCGTGATCCGCCGTGACCGGGTGATCTTCATCGCGCAGAGCGGTGATCCGTTCCAGGGCGGGATGGCCGACCTGCTGCGGGAGGCCGACAACCGCATCGCCGCACCATCCGGTCTTTACCGCCCCATTCTGGAAAAGCAGGGTGTGCGTTACGCGCCGGTGGACGATCAGCGCGCGCTGGCCCGGATGGTGGCGCTGGGCCGCATCCGGTTTGGCATCGTCCTGGCCGGCACATTGGAGTCGCCCGACATCCGACCGTTAGGGCTGCGCACCGTCGCGGAAATGGAGCCGCTGGAATATTGGTTCACCTGCAGCCGCGAACTGCCGGCCAGCCTGACCCTGCGCCTTGCCCAGGTGCTGCGGGGGACGGAGGCGGAGGCGCTGCGCCGGGTGGCCCTTGGTGACGCACAGCAGCCCAGCCAAGAGGCGCCGTTCAACAATGACGGACCGCCCACACAGTAGCCCCGGCGCTGTGACAAGCGGTCTTTGCCGGTAACCGCAGGTGACGTATAGTGGCGCCTGTCGTTCAACGGGGTGCTGCATGGCGACCCTTAACCGCATCGTCCGGTTCCTGTGCGTCGGCATCGTCGTGCTGATGGCGCCCATGTGTGCGGCGGCAGGTGAAATTGCCAGTTATGGCGCCGCCGACGATCCTCCGGTGTCGGTAATGATCTCCATCGCGCCAACCACCGTCGACGCAATGGGCACACCCCGTCCCGCCCTGGGCCGCTGGCTGGCCCATATCGCGGAGAAGGCGCGAATCCATCTGTCGCTGCGGGCACTGACCAATGACCAGCGGCTGGACGAGGTGATGCGGCAGCCTGACGGATGCTCGCTTGGCTATGCCCGGCTGCCCGCCCGGGAAAAGGATGTGCATTGGTTGATGGAGGTGAAGCGGGACCGGATGGTGTTCGTGGGACGGCAGGATGACCTGTTCGGCGGTAACCTGTCTGACTTTCTGCGGCTGGCCGATGGCAAGCTGGGGGCGCCCAGCGGCATCTACCGCACCGTCCTGGAGAACCGGAACATCCGGCATATTGCCGTGGACGACCAGCGGCAGCTGGCCCATATGGTGGTGGATGGCACGCTGCGTTTCGGGCTGCTGATCGGTGGTTCGATGAACACGCCGGAGATCAAGGCCCTGCCCCTGCGTATCGTGGCCGAACTGCCGGAACTGGGCTTCTGGTTCGCCTGTTCACAGGCGATGCCGCAGCCCGTGGTGACGCGCATCGCGCAGACGCTGAAGACACCGGCGTCGCAGCAGCTTCACCGCGAGGCGTTGAGCAATCTGCTGCCGGGCATCGCGGCAAGCCTTTAGGAGCCCCATGCGGCAGGGTCACCCCGCCCATGCCGGGCCAGAGCCGCACCGGGCCTTGCGTGTACCCGCCCATTCTGTATAGTGCGCGCCTTCCGAAACCCCGCCGGTGCTTTGCCAAGGCGCCGGCTAGGACCGTGCGGCTGATCCAGAACCCGTTCTGGCCACAGCGGCGGACCATCAATAGCCATGGGGAGTTATATGGCACTGTATGAAACCATCCTGATTTTCCGTCAGGACATCTCCTCGACTCAGGTTGAAACCCTGACCGAGACCTTCAGCAACATCCTGAAGGAACAAGGCGGCTCCGTCGTCAAGACCGAGCAGTGGGGTCTGAAGACCCTGACCTACCGGATCAAGAAGAACCGCAAGGGTCATTACGTCTATCTCGGCCTGGACGCCTCTGCGGCGGCCGTTGCCGAAATGGAGCGTAACCTGTCGATCAACGAAGACGTGCTGCGCGTCATGACCGTCAAGGTCGAGAAGATCGAAGAAGGCCAGACCGCCATGCTCGCCAACAAGGGTGAGCGCGCGGAGCGTGGCCCCCGCGGTGGCTTCGGCGACCGTGGCCCGCGTCGTGAATTCGGCGACCGTGGTCCGCGCGAGGGCGGCTTCAGCCGTGGCCCGCGTCGTGACGCCGCCGTTGAAGGTGAAGGAGATCGCGCATGACCACCGAACGTCCCCAGGGCGCTCCCACGGGTGGCGCTCCCCGCTCCGGCGGTGGCCGTCGTCCGTTCTTCCGTCGCCGGAAGACCTGCCCGTTCTCCGGCCCGAACGCGCCGGTGATCGATTATAAGGACATCAAGCTGCTGTCCCGGTTCATCTCCGAGCGTGGCAAGATCGTCCCGTCCCGTATCACCGCCGTTTCAGCGAAGAAGCAGCGTGAGCTGGCCCGTGCTATCAAGCGCGCCCGCTTCCTGGCTCTTCTGCCCTACGTCGTCAAGTAAGCCAGGAGAAAAGACATGGACGTCATTCTGCTGGAACGCGTCGAAAAGCTGGGTCAGCTCGGTCAGGTGGTCAAGGTGAAGCCGGGCTATGCCCGTAACTTCCTGCTGCCGAAGAAGAAGGCCCTCCGTGCAACCAAGGAAAACCTCGCCTATTTCGAAGGCCAGAAGGCGCAGATCGAAGCGCGCAATCTGGAACTGAAGAAAGAAGCCGAGGTTGTGGCCAAGAAGGTCGATGGCGTTGCCGTCGTCGTCGTTCGTCAGGCTGCCGAGTCCGGCGTGCTGTACGGTTCGGTCACCTCGCGCGATATCGCCGAGGCCGTGACCGCAACCGGCACCACGATCGCTCGCGCTCAGGTCGCCATTGCCGATCCGATCAAGACCCTGGGCCTGTTCAAGGTCAAGGTTGTTCTGCACCCGGAAGTGGCCGTGAGCGTCACCGTGAACGTGGCTCGTTCGGTCGAAGAAGCCGCCGTCCAGGCCGCCCGTGGCGGTATGGTCGTCGGTAACGACCAGGACGACGAGGACGAGACGGTTGAAGAGACCGAAGCCACCGAGGAGACCGAGGCCTGATCAAGGCCCCGGACGCCGCATGGAAACATCCGGCACCTCAGGTAGCGATAAAGGGCGGTTCCTTTCGGGGGACCGCCCTTTTTCTTTTGGCCATCTTTGCGGCGATCCGCAGCGTGACTACATCTCCAAGACGTATCAGCGGCTTGGGGTATACCGACATGCTGTTGTTCCGTTTTCTTCGCTCCATCATCCGCCAGGGCAGCCTGACCGTCGTCGACGCGCGCGGCCAGCCCCATCATTTCGGTTCGGAAACCGATGGTATAAGGCCTGTCAGGATACGGCTGACCGATCCTGCACTGGAATGGAAGCTGGGCCTGCATCCCGGCCTTTATGCCGGCGAGGCCTATATGGACGGCACGCTGCAGATGGTGGATGGTAGTCTCTATGACTTCATTGATCTGGTGACCCACAATGCCGGGTACAGCCATCTGGGACCCGCTGGCGCCTTTGCCCAGCGGATCGGGGCGGGGATGCAGCGCTTCATCCAGCAGCGCAACCCGCTGGACCGGTCCCAGCGGAACGTGGCCCATCATTACGATCTGTCGCGGCAATTCTACGATCTGTTCCTGGATGCCGACCGGCAATATTCCTGCGCCTATTTCCCCCGACCGGGCATGAGCCTGGATCAGGCGCAGGAGGCCAAGAAGCGGCATATCGCGGCCAAGCTGCTGCTGAAACCCGGCCTTCGCGTCCTGGATATCGGCTGCGGCTGGGGCGGCATGGCCCTGACACTGGCAAAGCTGGCCGATATACAGGTCACGGGCATAACCCTGTCCAAGGAACAACTGGCCGTGGCGCGGGAACGGGCGGACGCGGCGGGCCTGTCGGACCGGGTGCGGTTCGAACTGTGTGATTACCGTGAACTGCCGGGGCGGTTCGACCGGATCGTCAGCGTCGGCATGTTCGAACATGTCGGCGTCCCGCAATATCCCACCTTCTTCGCGCGGGTGCACGACCTGTTGACCGATGACGGGGTGGCCCTACTGCATGCCATCGGGCGGTCAGAGGGGCCGGGCACCACCAATCCCTGGATTCGCAAATATATCTTCCCCGGCGGTTACTCTCCCGCCCTGTCGGAGGTGACGCCGGCGGTAGAGAGGGCGGGCCTGTGGCTGACCGACATGGAAATCTGGCGCCTGCATTATGCCGAAACCCTGCGGCACTGGCGTGAACGGTTCCTGGCGCGGCGGGAGCAGGCGAAAGCGCTCTATGACGAACGCTTCTGCCGCATGTGGGAGTTTTATCTGGTGGGGGCGGAATGTGCCTTCCGTTACCAGGGTCATATGGTGTTCCAGATGCAGTTGGCCCGCGATATCGGGGCAGTGCCGCTGGCCCGTGATTATATGTTGGTCGATGAAAAGCGGAATGCCCATAACCAGACACGGGCGGCCTGAGCGCATGCCGGTGGACCGTCATGCCGGTTGGAGAAATGTTCCATGCCGCTAAATCCGCCTGTATCAGCCATCGGCCCCCTCTATCTCTGCACCATCGTCCGCGACGAAGAAGACGGTCTGGCGGAATGGATCGCCTATCACCACCTGATCGGCGTCGACCATTTCGTCATCTATTACAATGGTAGCACGGACGGTACGGCCACCCTCTTGGACCGGTTTGCCGCTGCCGGCATCGTCACACGGATCGACTGGCCCGACCGTCCGCCGCCCCAGTGGCTGACCTATGGCGGCATGCTGCGGCTGCTGGATGCG
This sequence comes from alpha proteobacterium AAP38, assembly GCA_001296005.1. Lineage (GTDB taxonomy): Bacteria > Pseudomonadota > Alphaproteobacteria > Azospirillales > Azospirillaceae > Niveispirillum. The sequence goes on from LJHR01000035.1 coordinate 176,086, forward strand.
GTTCCTGATCCGCGCACGGCGTCATGGGACAGCCTTGGCGCGCTCGGCCCCCAAATCAGCGCCTATAATGACGCCTTGTCCCGGTTTGGTGACCGGACGGCCTGGATGCTGTTCATCGATGCCGATGAATTCCTGCTGCTGCCCGAAGATGGTCACCTCAACCGTTTAGTGGATCGCTTCCCCAGCCCGGATATCGGGGCCATCGGTCTCCACTGGCGCTATTTCGGGTCAGCGGGGCAGATTGAGCCGGATGGACGGCTGGTGGTTGAACGTTTTGCCCGCTGCGCAGAAGCGGCGTTTCCCGGTCATGCCCATATCAAGACCTTGGCACGCCCGGTCGCCCTGGACCGGATGGCTGTTCATGCCGGAATGTTACGGCCTGGGTACAGCTACGTGAATGATTGCGGGATTGCGTTCACCCCCCGGCACTTGGCCTTCAACGACCCGATCTCCCATCGATACAGTCAGCTAAACCACTATTCAGTAAAGTCCCGGGCCGAGTTTGAGCGTAAGCGCGCCAAGGGCAACGCAACGCTGGGCAGTCGCCATCCCCAGGGGGCGATTGAAGCCGAGTATTTCAAGCACCAAGACCTGAATGACGCTGAGGATCGGCGATTGGCCATGTGGGCGGCGACCGTGCGCGATCATGCGGCCCGGCTGCTCTCCGGCCCGCCCTGAAGATACCCACAGCTTATCCACAGGTTTCATCCCCTGCCATTCTGGACCCGTACCCGCCTGATCAGGTGACGCCGACAAAACAGGCCGCTAGAATGCCGCCGCCATGGATACCAAGCTGATCGACCCGTCCGGCTTTGCCGGTGCCGCCCCCGTTGCCTACCGCACGCCGCCGCACAATGAGGAGGCGGAGCAGACGGTGCTGGGCGCCATCCTTGTGAACAACAAGGCCTTTGAAAAGGTTGGCGAATTCCTGCGGCCTGAGCATTTCTTCGACCCGGCCAACCAGAAAATCTATCAGGCCGTCCTGAAGATGATCGACCGGGGCCAGGTGGCGAACCCGATCACCCTGAAGGCCTATTTCGAACAGGACCGCGACCTGTCGGAAATTGGCGGGCCGGAATATCTGGCGCGCCTGGCTGCCGCCATCGTCACCGTCCATAATCTGGAGGATTACGGGCGGATTATCCACGACGCCTATCTGCGTCGGCAGTTGATCGAAGTCGGCGAGGATATGGTCAATCAGGCTTACAAGCACGATATCGACATCGTGGCCAACGACCAGATCGAGGATGCGGAAAAGAAGCTGTTCGAACTGGCGGCGACAGGCGACATCAAGGGCGATTTCATCCCCTTCGACCGGGCGCTGACCGCCGCCATTGCCAGTGCCGAGGCCGCCTTCCGCCGCTCCAGCCATGTCACGGGCGTCACCTCGGGCTTGCGCGATCTGGACGCCAAGCTGGGCGGGTTGCATCCCAGCGATCTGCTGATCCTGGCTGGACGCCCCTCCATGGGTAAGACGGCGTTGGCCACCAACATCGCCTTCAATGCAGCCAAGGCCTATATGCTGTCGGGCGGCAAGGAAGGGGCACCGGTCGGTTTCTTCTCCCTGGAAATGTCGGCAGAACAGCTGGCGCTGCGTATCCTGGCCGATCAGGCGGAAGTGTCGGGCGATAAGATCCGCCGTGGCGAGATCACGGCCACCGATTTCCCGAAATTCGTGGAGGCCAGCCAGTATCTGGCGCGCGTGCCCTTCTTCGTGGACGACACACCGGCCCTGACCATCACCGCCGTCCGCACCCGCGCCCGCCGGCTGAAGCGCACCCATGGGCTTGGCCTTTTGGTGGTCGATTATTTGCAGCTGCTGCGCGGCGGCGGGTCGAGCCGGGGCGAGCAGAACCGTGTGCAGGAAATCTCCGAGATCACGCGCGGCCTGAAGGCCATCGCCAAGGAACTGCACCTGCCCGTCATCGCCCTGTCGCAGTTGTCGCGTTCGGTGGAAAACCGCGAGGACAAACGCCCGCAGCTGTCGGACCTGCGTGAATCCGGCTCGATCGAGCAGGATTCCGACGTCGTGATGTTCGTGTTCCGTGAACAATATTATCTGGAACGTGCGGAGCCCGGCCGCCGCCCCGACGAGTCGGAAGACAAGTATAATGACCGTTACGCGCAGTGGCAGGACCGGCTGGCCCAGGTCCACAACACCGCCGACGTGATTATCGGCAAGCAGCGTCACGGTCCCGTTGGCACCGTGCGCCTGTATTTCGACGGCAATTACACCCGCTTCGGCGATCTCGACACGCAGCATGGCGGCGGATCGTATGACGAGTGATCTGACGGGGCTGTTGAACAGCCCCGAGGCGGCGCGTGTTGGCGCCGTGCTGGTCATTGATCTGGCCGCCCTGGTCGCCAATTGGCGTGCCATGGCGGCCCGGGCACCGGGGGCGGAATGCGCCGCCGTGGTCAAGGCCAATGGCTATGGTCTTGGTGACGTCGCCGTGGCATCGGCCCTTTGGCAAGCGGGCGCCCGCAGCTTCTTCGTGGCGGATATCGAAGCCGGGGTGCGGGTGAAGACCGCCCTGCCCCAGTCCCGCACCCTGGTCCTGCATGGTGTGCCGGCCGGGACGGAGGCGGAACTGTCGGCGCGTGGTCTGGTGCCGGTGCTCAGCAGCCTGTGCGAGATTGAACGCTGGGGCGCCTATGCCCGCAAGCTCGGGCGCAAACTGCCCGCCTTTATTCATATCGATACCGGAATGAACAGGCTGGGCCTGCCACCCGCTGAATTGGATCGGTTACGCAATGATCCAGCCAAGCTGCTGGATGGGATCGATCTGCAAGCCTGGATGAGCCATCTGGCCTGCGCCGATGATCCGACCAATCCCTTGACGGCGGAACAGTTGCGGCGGGTGCGGGCGGCGTTGACCCGGCTGCCCAAGGCGCCGGTCAGCCTGTCGAACTCCGCCGGTATCTTCCACGGGGCCGATTATCATTTCGATCTGGTGCGACCCGGTATCGGGCTTTACGGCCCCAACCCCGCCCCTTGGGCGCCCAATCCGATGCGGCCCGTCATCCAGCTGCTGGCCCGTATCCTGCAAATTCGCGATGTTACCCCGCCCGACACGGTCGGATATGACGCGACACACCGCGTGGCGGCGCCAGGCAAGGTGGCGGCCCTGGGCATGGGCTATGCCGATGGCTATCCCTGGTCGCTCGCTGGTAAGGGTGTGGCGATGGTGGCGGGCCACGCCGCCCCCCTGATCGGGCGGGTGTCAATGGACCTGCTGACCGCCGATGTCACGGGAGTAGCCGACGGGCTGTTGCAGGTCGGCGGCTGGGCCGAGATTATCGGCCCACACCGCGATATCGATCAGGTCGCCAAAGAGGCCGGCACCATCGGGTATGAGGTGCTGACGCGATTGGGATCTCGGTACCACCGGCTTTACATCAACGGCTGATCACGCTGTGATCGACACGAACGATTCCGTTGTCTGGATGGCGATGGTCAGCGTCTCGGTATAGGTGCTGGTGTAGGTCATATCCATGACCGTCCCGGTGCTGGTGCTGGCGGCGTCCGCCGCCCCGCCGGGGTCGATGGTTTCCAGGGTGCCGTTCAGCCGTTCCAGGGTTTCTCCTGCCGCCGCCAGATCATCGCGCGACGCTTTCAGGCTTTCCTCGAACTTCTGCTTCTCCTCCTCGCTCATCCACAGGGTGTTGCCCTTGTTGGCTTCTGCCTGGGTCAGCAGAGTGCGCGCGCGACCCGCAAAATCACGGACTTCCTGCACATAGGCGCGGGCATAGGAGACGGGAACGCCACCGGCGGTCATGCCGGGCTGCGGCTCCACCGGCTTGGCCGGATCGGGTTCGCCGCGCGCGATGGCGGCAGCGCGTTCAGCGGGATCGACATTGCGTCCCTCCACCAAGCTCTTAGCCTCTTCGGCCAGCTTGCGGGTCATGCCGGTGGCTTCGCGCGCAATCTGTGCCAGCTTGCGGGCATCGCCGCGCGCAGCGGCCTGACGCGCCTCCTGCTCCAGCTCGCCCATGCGGCGCTTGGACTGGGTCAATTTCTCATTGGCGGCCTTGCGGTCAATCTCCGACCGGGCCTGATCCATGTATTTGCCCAGTTCCTCGACGCGCGCAGCGCTTTTGGCGGCTTCCTCGAACCCGCCACCGGTGACGCCGATTTCCATCAGGCGCTTATAGATATCTTGCTGCGACCGGCCCTGATATTGCGGGTCGCTGGTCTTTTTGAATCGTTCCTCGACCGCCTTATCGACATGGCGGTCGATAGCCGTCTTCATCGCCATGGAATTCGTGGCGCTGAAGAGCGGACTCGCGTTTAGCGAGATCATGGGCTCCCCCAAAGGCGATCATTTTGATCCACCCAAAGGGTAAGACACTCGCGTGATAGGAGCAAGTCCGTAAAATTGTATCTTTAGTGATAGTCGCCAAAACGGAAACCGCCCGGCGGATTGCTCCACCGGGCGGCATCAGCATAACTAAGCTTCTGAAAAACTTAGTTCTTGGACTTGTCCACCAACTTGTTGGCGGAGATCCAGGGCATCATGGCGCGCAGCTTTGCGCCCACTTCCTCGATCGGATGCTCGGCCTCGATGCGGCGGGTGGCCTTGAAGGACGGGGTGCCAGCCTTGTTTTCCAGCATCCAGTCGCGCACGAAGCGGCCCGACTGAATGTCGGTCAGAACGCGCTTCATCTCGGCCTTGGTTTCGTCCGTCACGATGCGCGGACCGGTGACATAGTCACCATATTCGGCCGTGTTGGAGATGGAGTAGCGCATGTTGGCGATGCCGCCTTCGTAGATCAGGTCCACGATCAGCTTCACTTCGTGCAGGCACTCGAAATAAGCCATTTCCGGGGCATAGCCAGCCTCGGTCAGGGTCTCGAAACCAGCCTGGATCAGCTTGGTCAGGCCGCCGCACAGGACAGCCTGCTCACCGAACAGGTCGGTTTCGCACTCTTCCTTGAAGGTGGTTTCGATGATGCCCGAACGACCGCCACCAACGGCAGAAGCGTAGGACAGGGCGACATCGAAGGCATTGCCGGACGCGTTCTGGTGAACGGCGACCAAGCAGGGAACGCCGCCGCCCTTCTTATATTCACCGCGCACGGTGTGGCCGGGACCCTTCGGGGCGATCATGAACACGTCCGTGTCGGGACGCGGCTCGATCAGGCGGAAATGCACGTTCAGGCCGTGGGCGAACGCGATGGCGGAACCCTGCTTCAGGTTCGGGCCGATCTCGTTGTTGTACAGCTCGGCCTGATGCTCGTCCGGCGTCAGGATCATGATCACGTCGGCGGTGGCCGCAGCCTCCGCCGGGGTGACGCACTTGAAGCCGGCGGCTTCGGCCTTGGCGCGGGTCGGCGAATTGGCCTTCAGCGCGATGATCACGTCGGTTACGCCGCTGTCGCGCAGATTCTGGGCGTGGGCATGGCCCTGGCTGCCATAGCCGACGATGGCCACCTTCTTGCCCTTGATCAGGTTGACGTCGGCGTCGCGATCGTAATAGACGCGCATGGGAATGTTCCTTCGTTCTGCTCTGCTGTGGTCAGGTCCGGCCCCCGGTGCGGGAGCCGGCATTGGGGTAAACTCGAACTGATCTTACAGGGTCGAAGTGCCGCGCGACAGGGCGGCAGCGCCTGTCCGGCTGATATCGACCTCGCCCAGCTGCTGCATCAGGTCGATGAAGCGGTTCAGGTCCTCGGCTGTGCCGGTGATTTCGAACACGAAACTGTTGATGGTGGCGTCCACGACGCGGGCCTTGAACACATCACCGATGCGCAAGGACTCCACCCGCTTCTCGCCATTGGCCACGACCTTGACCAGGGCCATCTCCCGCTCGATAAACGGGCCTTCCAGGGTCAGGTCCTTGACCTTGTGGACAGGGACCAGACGGTCCAACTGCACCTTAATCTGTTCGATGATCATGGGCGTGCCGGAGGTGACGACGGTGATGCGGGACAGGCTGTCACCGGCATCGATCTCCGCCACGGTCAGGCTTTCGATATTATAGCCACGGCCAGAGAACAGGCCGATAACGCGCGCCAGCACGCCCGGCTCGTTATCGACGAGCACGGAAATGGTGTGGCGACGGATGCTGGTATCTTGGGTCACGGGGCGAGGCTCCGGGAAATCTGGTCTTTATCGGGCGAAAGGGATGGGACGGCTGGCTTACACCAGCACCATCCCCTCCTCCGGCGTGGCTTCGGAAACCTTATCCGCCGGACCCAGCAGCATTTCATTATGTGCCTTGCCACCGGGGATCATGGGGAAGCAGTTTTCCTTCTGGTCCACGCACATATCGACGATGACGGCGCGCGGGGTGGCGATCATCTCGGCGATAACGTCGTCCACTTCCGACACTTTGGTGGCGCGCAGGCCCACGCCGCCGAAGGCGTCCGCCAGCTTCACGAAGTCGGGCAGCGCCTCCGAATAGCTTTCGGAATAGCGTGAACCGTGCAGCAGTTCCTGCCACTGACGGACCATGCCCATCCACTGATTGTTCAGGATGAAGACCTTGACCGGCAGACGGTACTGCAGGGCCGTCGACATTTCCTGGATGTTCATCTGGATCGACGCTTCACCGGCGACATCGATACAGAGCGCGCCAGGATTGGCGATCTGCGCACCGATGGCGGCGGGCAGGCCATAGCCCATGGTGCCGAGGCCACCCGAGGTCAGCCAACGGTTCGGCTTGTTGAAGGGCAGGAACTGTGCGGCCCACATCTGATGCTGGCCCACCTCGGTGGAGATGAACACATCGTCGCGGCCCTGGATGGCGGCGCGCAGACGCTCCAGCGCGTATTGCGGCTTGATGACCTTGTCGGTCTTCTCGTACTTCAGGCAGTCCTTGGACCGCCAGACGGCGATCTGGTCCCACCAGGACTTCAAGGCGGCCTGATCGGCGCGCTTGTTGCGGGCCTTCCAGATGCGGATCATGTCTTCCAAGACATAGGCCGCGTCGCCGACGATGGGCAGATCAACGCGAACATTCTTGTTGATGTTCGACGGGTCGATATCGATGTGGATCTTCTTGGAATTCGGGCTGAATTCGCTGACCTTGCCCGTCACACGGTCATCGAACCGGGCGCCGACGCAGACCATCAGGTCGCAGCCATGCATGGCCAGATTGGCCTCGTAGGTCCCGTGCATGCCCAGCATGCCCAGCCACTGCTGATCATGGGCCGGATAGGCGCCCAGGCCCATCAGGGTGGTGGTGCAGGGATAGCCGGTCATGCGCACCAGCTGCGTCAGCAACTGGCTGGCCACCGGGCCGGCATTGATGACGCCGCCGCCGACATAGAAGATGGGACGCTTGGCATTGGCCAGCATCTCCACCGCCTCCTCAACCTTGTTCAGGTCGGGCTTCACCTGCGGGCGATAGCTCTTGGGCTGGCTTTCGCCCGGCGTGCGATAGACGCCGTCGGCGAACTGCACATCCTTGGGGATGTCGATGACGACGGGGCCGGGACGGCCATTCTTGGCCACATAGAACGCTTCATGCAGCGTGCGGGCCAGATTGTTGACGTCCTTGACCAGATAATTGTGCTTGGTCGCGGGCCGGGTGATGCCGGTCGTGTCGCATTCCTGGAACGCGTCATTGCCGATCAGGTGCGTCGGCACCTGCCCCGTCAGGCAGACGATCGGAATGCTGTCCATCAGCGCATCGACCAGGCCGGTGACGGCATTGGTGGCGCCGGGGCCGGAGGTGACCAGAACGACACCGACCTTGCCGGACGAACGGGCATAGCCCTCTGCGGCATGGACGGCGGCCTGTTCGTGGCGGACCAGGATGTGCTTGATCTGGTTCTGCTTGAACAGCGCGTCATAGATGGGTAGTACCGCCCCACCCGGATAGCCGAAGATCGTATCTACACCTTGGTCCCGAAGGGCCTTGATGACGATTTCCGCACCGGAGAGGATGGTTCCCGAAGACATGGCAGACGCTTTCAAACAGTTCCAACAGGGTTGAAAAACGCCGCATCTCGCAGGGGCGAAAGGCGACGTGGCGGCACCCTAGACGGAACCGGAAAGATGGTCAACCGGTTTTGGCAATGATCTTAGTCATGCCTGTCATGATACGGTCATAAAATTTCGCGAACGCCACCTCGGATGCAAGTTCCGTCGAATCCAACCGCACTGCGGCAGGCATCTGGTTACGAAACCATGTCAATTGCCGCTTGGCATAATTGCGGGTCAACTGCTGTGCCCTGGCAATCGCCGTTTCCCGGTCCAGCGTGCCGGACAGGATGGCGGCGATTTCGGGCACGCCCAGCGCCTTGCATGCCGGCAGGGCCGGGTCGAGGCCCTGGGCCATCAGGGCCGCCACTTCTTCCTCCGCCCCCTGTTCCAGCATGGTCAGAAAGCGCTTGTCGCATTGCGCATAAAGGCGCGGGCGCGGCGGCTCCACGACCAGGGTGGTGAAGGACAGGTGTGTGGGCACATCGGTGGGCGGAGCCGCCTGCCAGTCGCTGATCGACCGGCCCGTGGTCTGGATCACCTCCCAGGCGCGGATCAGGCGCTGACTGTCGGTCGGGTGAAGACGGGCGGCGGTGGCGGGATCGATTTCCGCCAGACGGGCATGCAGGGCGGGGCTGCCGATCTCCGCCTGCAAATCCATCGCGGCCTGACGGATGTCCGCCGGGATGTCGGGAATGTCGGACAGGCCCTGCATCAGGGATCGCAGATAGAGCCCGGTGCCGCCAACCACGATGGGCAGACGCCCCTGCCCGTGCGCCCGGTCAATCTCCGCCAGCGCCAGTTCGCGCCAACGCGCCGCGCTCATCCGCACCGAGGCGGGCACGATACCATATAGTATATGTGGGGCTTCCGCCTCATCCGCCTCTGATGGGCGGGCCGTGACGATCGCCAAGTCAGCATAGACCTGCATGCTGTCCGCATTGATCACCACCCCGCCGGCCCGCTTTGCAAGGGCGAGAGCCAAACCGGACTTTCCCGAGGCAGTGGGGCCGCCAATGACGAGGACTGGGCGCGGTTCGGTCATGAGGACGGGAATTGGATTCATTGGTTGGTGTTAACCCCCGCCCCGGGATTTCGCAAGCAGGCCTTCAGCGTGGCATCGTGCTGACGCCCAACCCTGTAAGCCGCTGCAACTCACCAGCTCGGAACTGCTCCACACGCCGGGCCAATTCATCGCGGTTTTCCGCTTCAGTAAGCAAAGACCGGCTCTCATGCACCAGGCGCTGCCCATTGTCACACAGCCGGGTCCACGCCAAATCCACGGGATCGATTCCACGTTCCAGAGCGCCGAGGATAGTGACATTCAGCCAATCAGTGAGAATACCGCTGCCGAGCAGCGGCGAGGCCCAATAGAGATTACATCCCATAACCGGCTCGTTAAACAGCGCCTCGTTAAGGGCTGACGCCCGAACCCGGCGGACATCGTAACCCTCATCCGGCAGGCAAAGCGAAGCCTGTTCAGTGGCAACGAGGACAATAAGCATGTGCATCAGGCTGGTCGCGCCAAATTTGCTGCAATTTGTATCCTCAATCAGGTCCAAGAGCCTAGTCGGGCCCTTGGCCATGCGCTGTAGTACAGGCCCGTAAAGCTCCAAGGGCAGCTGCGCTTTCCCGTTCAATGCATCCAGGTTGGAGATGAAAGAGTCCGGAGTGATGGTAAGCGCAAAGCGATAGTTGGACAAAATCTGTGCCCGGCGCGCGACGCTGAGTTTTCGAGGACCACGCACAAAAATGTCGCGCCGAAATCCCTGGCTAACCATAATGTCGCGCAGGCTTTCTTTACGATTTGGGTCCTTGATCTTGTTCAACAATGCCAGTTGTTCATTGGATAGATTAACCTGGTCAACATGGTCCCTTAGATATGCCGATGCCGCAAAGCTGAGCTTGACGCTCCAGAGTTCCTCGGCCATGTCGGCGAAGTAGGACGGGTGCCATTCCTGCCCAAGAAATTCATGGACGATATAGCCTAGGGCCTTCTGGTCCATGGCCTTGATCTGACCTACCGCCCCAGGGACATGCTTGAAATAATGCGCATTGGTTTCAATCAATTCCCTTGCAAGCGCCAACGCCTGGCTGACCTGCTCCTGCCGCCCTCCCGCTGATGCCTCTGCATGCTCTTGAATGAGTTTTCGCAATGGCGCCAATGGCAGCCAACCAACAGAACAGTTATATGAAATATAAACAATTCCACCGGAACGCAGCTTTCTCTTAATGAAGTTTAATATAAAATTTCTATTCTCAAACGAAACCCAACTGTGAATTCCATGGAGACTTATAATATCATATTCAGGCAAGTCCGATTCGTCCAGGAATTCCTGAAAACTACGCTCATGAAAACGAATATTATGCAATCCGGCGGACTCAGCTGCTGCTCTCGCCGCAACGATCTGGCTAGGATTGAAATCAACAGCATCAAAAGTAATGTGCGGATAGGCCATAGCCATGATGTTGGCCGTCACCCCATACCCGCACCCAAGTTCGCAGTAGCGCAGGGGCTGGTTGGCATCGGGTGCTTCGAAGCCTTTGAGGGTCATGCAGAATTGCAATGAATGGGGCAAAAGCTCCCCATAGAAATTATTCGTGTAGTTAATGTCGGCAATATAGCCGTCAGTCCAATTCTCCGGCATCACGCGTCACCCAACTTATGAGTTTGAAGCGGTACCATGGTAAGCGCAAGATTGTCCAGACGCAGTCCAGCTACGGAGGGCTGGACTTGCAACAGGGTATTCGAAATCTCTATTTCGTTCTCCGGGGTATATTCAATATGTTGCTGGCGGGGTGATATGTATGTATCGCGGTCGAACCGGGGCGTGATCCTGCCCGTTGCTGCGTACAGTTTCCTTCCCTTCGTGGCGACTTGATATTTCTGGATGGCTTCCCCCACAGACGATTGATTGCCAGCGGTTCCATAGGGGGCGATAAGGGCGGCAATCGACCACCCAATCTGGACGGGATATAAGATGCTGCGCCAAGTCTTGACCCTGATCGCCGATCCGGCTGCCTTCACGCTGGATGATGCCGTCGCCAAGCTGGCCCGTGCCGCCCTGGCCGATCTGGGGGCGCAGACGGCGCCGGCGGACTGGCTGGTGCCGGGGATCGCCTGCGATATCGGCTTTGACGGGCTGAATGACGATCAGGCGCAGGCCGCCGTGGCCAAGGCGCTGGCCGGCAAGCCGGTGGACATCGTAGCGCAGGGCGTGGAAGGCCGGCGCAAGTCGGTTCTGGTGGCCGATATGGAATCGACCATCATCCAGCAGGAGATGCTGGACGAACTGGGTGATCTGGTGGGGGCCCGCGACCGCATTGCCGCCATCACCCACCGCGCCATGAATGGCGAGATCGACTTCAAGGGCGCGCTGCGGGAGCGGGTGGCGCTGCTGGCGGGACTGGATGCCGGCGTGCTGACCCAGATGATCGGGCGCATCACCTATATGCCGGGGGCATCCACCCTGATCGCCACCTTGAAGAAGCATGGCGTCTATTGCGCCCTGGTGTCGGGCGGGTTCAAGACCTTCACGGCCCATGTGCGCGGAGAGCTGGGCTTTGACGAGGATCAGGCCAATGACCTGATTGTGGAGGGGGGCAAGCTGGCCGGGACGGTGTTCGAGCCGATCCTGGACAAGGATGCCAAGCATCAGGCCCTGATCCGCATCACGTCCGCCCACCGCGTGCCGGTGGCGGCCAGCATCACCGTGGGTGACGGGGCCAACGATTTGCCCATGCTGATGGCTGCCGGGATGGGTGTCGCCTATCACGCCAAGCCCAGCGTGGCGGCCCAGGCCCGCGCCCGCATCGACCATGGCGACCTGACGGCCCTTCTCTATATTCAGGGATACAGGGCTGAAGAAATCGTGGTGGCGTGAGGGCGCCACCACCGGCAGCATAGGCATATCCACGGTGATGGAGTGCCCTGCCCATGCCTGCCTTCCCCATCGAAACATTGTTGCTGTTCATGGCCGCGGCCCTGGCGCTGAACCTGACGCCGGGACCCGACATGCTGTTCTGCCTGGGCAGTGGGGCACATCGCGGGCCAAAGGCCGGGGTGGCGGCGTCGCTGGGCGTGGCCTGCGGGGCCATGGTGCATACGGCGGCGGCGGCCTTCGGGCTGGCGGGGCTGCTGATGGCGTCGCCCCTGCTGTTTGAAATCGTGCGCTGGACGGGGGCGGCCTATCTGGTCTGGCTGGCCTGGAACACCTTCCGCGCGACACCGCCGGTGGCCGATAGCACGAAGGTGACGCAGAAGGATATCAGCCGTATCTTCCTGCGCGGTGCCGTCACCAACATGCTGAACCCCAAGGTGGCCATCTTCTTCCTGGCCTTCCTGCCGCAATTCATCGATCCCGCGCGCGGCAGCGTCGTGGTGCAAGCCCTGATCCTGGGCACGCTAATGAACATCTCCGGTACCATCGTGAATGCCGCCGTGGGCGCCGGTGCCGGTGGCCTGGGCCGGCATCTGGCCCGCAACCCGGTGGCAGCCAAGGTGCTGAACTACCTGTCCGGTACCGTGTTCCTGGGCCTTGCCGTCCGTCTGGGTTTCATGAGCCGGGTATAATCACGGGATGGCCAGGACGCCCGCCATCCCGACGCGGATGGCGGCACGGTCCTGCTCATCCTTGTTCTGGGACAGCTTGGCCTTGGCTTCCAACCGGTCCACATGCAGCACGATGCCGACGATGCCACGCAGCATGGCGGCGATGTAATCATCGGGCGCGTCACCAACCTGCCATGCCCGTTCCCGCCCCGCCTCATGCCGATTGGTCAGACGGGTGACGATATCCAGCAGACCAGCCGCATCCTCCACCACCTCCAGCCGCCCATGGGCCTGAACGCTGACATAGTTCCAGGTGGGAACGACCTTGCCCGTCTTCTGCTTTTCCGCATACCAGGCGGGGGTGACATAGCCGTCCCCACCTTGGAAAATGGCCAGCGACGGCACAGCGGGGTCAAACCGCTTCCAATGCGGGTTGGCGCGGGCGACATGGCCGATCAGGCGGACGCCATCACCGGAACGGTCCAGCAGCAGGGGCAGCGGGGTGGACAGCAATCCACCCTCCCCCAGGCTGACCAGCGTGGCGAAAGACAGGGTTTCGATGAGGGCGAGGGCGTCGCTCTCTTCCATCTTGAAATGCGTGGGCGTGTACATCGGGCATATCCAGGGTTCTGCCCCTTCTTACTGACGCAAGTGCAGTGCCTGCGCATTCATTGTCTTGTCATAAGGACAAGGTTGCATCCACGCCGTCGCGCCCGCAGCATTCGCCAGCGTGAATGAAGGGAGATCAGGATGCCCGGTTTCGGGGAGGCGTTGCGGTTCTGGTTGTGGCTCGGCTGTGTCAGTTTCGGTGGGCCGGCGGGGCAGATCGCCCTGATGCAGCAGGAACTGGTGGATAAGCGGCGCTGGATCGACAGTACGCGGTTCCTGCACGGGCTGAACTTTGCCATGCTGCTGCCGGGGCCGGAGGCACAGCAGCTGGCCACCTATGTCGGCTGGCGCTTGCATGGGGTGTGGGGCGGGCTGGCGGCTGGCGGCCTGTTCGTGCTGCCGGGGGCGCTGGTGCTGCTGGCCCTGTCCTGGCTAGCCGCGGAACATGGGGATCTGGCCTGGGTGGCGGCCCTGTTCGACGGGGTCAAACCGGTGGTCATCGCCATCATCGCGGCATCCGTCTGGCGCCTTGGCCGGCGGACATTGAAGGGACCGGCACCGCTGCTGCTGGCGTTCGCTGCCTTTCTGGGGCTGTATCTGGGCCATGTGCCGTTTCCGGTGGTGATCGCGGCGGCGGCGCTGGTCGGCTATCTGTCGGCAAAGGCCGGGCGGCCACTTTTCGCACCAGCGGGCCATGGGGTGGGCAATGATTTCGTCCCCGATGATCAGCCAGTAGATCGGAGTGCGAAGCGTCTTCTACGTATGGCTGTCCTTTTCGCCCTGCTGCTGCTGGTGCCGGTGGTCGGCACGGTACTGCTGCTGGGGCGCAACCCCTGGGCCGATATCGCCGACCTGTTCACGACGGCGGCCTTCGTCACCTTTGGCGGTGCCTATGCGGTGTTGCCCTTCATCGCCGAGCGCGCGGTGGAGAATTACCAGTGGCTGACGCCCGCTGACATGGTGAATGGGCTGGCGCTGGCCGAAAGCACGCCGGGGCCGCTGATCCTGGTCACCCAATATGTCGGCTTCTTCGCGGGCTGGAACCATCCGGGCAGCCTGTCGCCGCTGGCGGCGGGGATCACGGGGGCCGCACTCACCACCTATGTCACCTTCCTGCCCTGCTTCTTCTTCATCTTCGCCGGCGCCCCCTATGTGGAGGCGTTGATCCATAACCGGGCCGCAGCGGGGGCCCTGGCCGCCATCACCGCGGCGGTGGTCGGCGTGATCTTGAACCTGGGTGTGGTTCTGGGCGAGGCGGTGCTGCTGCCCCGCGGGTCTGTCGATTGGGTTGCCGTGGTGGTCGCTGCTATCGCCCTGGCCGCCATGCTGCGCCTCAAGCTGGCGGTGCATTGGCTGGTGCTGGCCGGGGCGGGGTTCGGGCTGCTACGGATGGCGCTGGGGTGAGGAGCAATGAAAAAGGCGCCCTGCGGGGCGCCCTTTCCGTGAAGACCGTTAGTCTTCGGTATCCTCGTCGTCCTCGTCCTTCGACTCCGGACCGACATCCACATCAATCGGCACGCCGGGGGCGTATTTGGACTGGCGGATGGCCAGGGCCGATTTCACGTGGCTGACATTGGGTGCCGCCGTCAGCTTGGTGGTCAGGAAGCGCTGATAGCTGTCCCAGTCGACGGCGACAACCTTCAGCAGGAAGTCAGTCTCACCGGCCAGCATGTTGCATTCCCGAACCTCCGGCCAGGAATTGACCAGCGATTCGAAACGCTTCAGATCGCTTTCCGCCTGGGACGACAGGCCGACCTGTGCGAAAACCGTGACATGGAAGCCCATGGATTCCGGATTGATGTCGGCATGGTAGCCCCGGATATAGCCCGCCTCTTCCAGCGCGCGCACGCGCCGCAGGCAGGGGGGAGCCGAAATACCGGCACGCCGGGCCAATTCAACATTGGTCATCCGGCCGTCCGCCTGCAGGTCGCGCAGGATGCGCCGATCAATTCGGTCGAGTTTGACCCGCCGCATGGTGATTTTTTAACTCCAGGAGTTCTTGATTTGAGCAAGGATATTACACGGGACGGCCCAACCTGCAAGGGCGACCCGATTTGCGACACAAAATTTCCTGGGGACAAGTCTTCGCATACGTATGCGGACAACAAAATCCCTACTTGCTGGGTCGTGTCTGATGGGCGGGCGGGAATCGAGAACCCCTGTCTGGGGCTGGCGGAGGCGCTGGGCCTGTCACCGATCGTGAAACGCGTGAAACTGCGCAGCCCCTGGCGGCAGACGACACCCTATCTGCCCTTACCCGGTATCCGCCTGGCGTTGGACCCATCATCCGACCGGCTGGACCCACCCTGGCCCGATCTGCTGATCAGTTCGGGGCGGCAGGCGGTGGCCCTGTCGATGGCGGTGGCGCGACGGTCACCCCGGACGGTGCGCGTGCATATCCAGAATCCGGGCGTGCCGTTTAGCCGCTTCGATCTGGTGTCCCTGCCCCGCCATGATGGCAAAAGCGGCGCCAATCTTGTGGAAAGCGTGGGGGCCATCCACCGCGTGACAGCGGAAAAGCTGTCAGCGGCAGCCCTGGAATGGGGGCATCTGGCCGATGGCCGGGGCCGCCCCCTGGTCAGTGTGATGATCGGCGGTTCCAACCGCTTCTGCCAATTGACGCCACAGACGATGACGGGCGTGGCGGAGCAGCTGGCCACCCTGGTTCGGGACCAGGGCGTAGGCATGCTGATCACCACATCGCGACGCACAGGCGCGGAGAATGAAGCGATTCTGAAGCAGGCGCTGTCGGGCCTGCCGGTATTCCTGTGGGATGGAACAGGCCCCAACCCTTATTTCGGGATGCTGGCCCTGGCCGATGCGTTGATCGTCACCTCTGACAGTGTGGCGATGGTGTCGGAGGCAGCCAGCACGGGCAAGCCCGTGCATGTCATCGACCTGCCCGGCAACGCACCGAAATTCACCCGATTCCATGACGCAATACGGGCGGAGGGAATCACCCGTCCTTTCCAGGGACGTCTGGAAAGCTGGACCTATCAGCCGCTGGACGATACCGCCCGGCTGGCCGCACGCGTGCGGGATCTGATGGCATCGCGATGAGGTGTATGTGGGCCAGAAAAGCCAAAGGGCCGGCCCCTGGTGGGTGCCGGCCCTTTCGGTTTGGAACGGATGGTGGGCGCGACAGGGATTGAACCTGTGACCCCTACCATGTCAAGGTAGTGCTCTCCCGCTGAGCTACGCGCCCATCCGTCCTTGCCCCTCTGCCCTGTCGTCGTTGGCTTCGTTTCCGTCGCCGTCGTCGGCAGCGCCGTCGGGGTGGGCGTGCTTATAACCACCTGATCCGGGCATTGCAACACCCTCTTTTCAGAAAATTGTCGTTTTTTTTCGAAGGCGGCCTGTTCGGGTGGCGGGGCATCTCACAATTCGATACATCTTTCAGCCATGAGCAGCACCAACACATCCCTGGGCAGCATGAAGCCGACCAGCCGTCCCCTGGACGCGGGATACGGGGGCAATGTGTTCCGCGTGCTGCGTCCGGCGCAGGTGCAGCACCCCATCGTCCTGGCCTCCCCCCATAGCGGGCGCGACTATCCGGAAAGCTTCGTGGCGCATTCACGGCTGGACGGAATGGCACTGCGCCGGTCGGAGGATTGCTTCGTCGACGAGATTTTCACCCCCGCCGTTGATCTGGGCGTGCCACTGCTGCTGGCTTTGTTCCCACGCGCCTATCTGGACCCCAATCGGGAACCGTTCGAATTCGACCCGACCATGTTCGAAGGCGCCCTGCCCTCCTATGTCAACAGCCGCAGCCCGCGTGTGGCGGCGGGGCTGGGCACCATCCCGCGCGTGGTGGCCAGCGGGGAGGAGATTTATGCCAGGCGCCTGCGATTCGCCGAGGCCGTGGATCGGGTCGACCGTTGCTATTATCCTTATCATGCCGCCCTGCGCGGCCTGATTGACCAGACGCGCGCGGCTTTTGGCTATTGCATCCTGGTGGACTGCCATTCCATGCCCTCCATCGGCCTGCCGCCGGAGGCCGCGGCCAGCGGGTCGCTGGACATGGTGCTGGGCGATTGCTTCGGCAGCGCCTGCCACGCTGCCGTGACGGGAGCGGCGGAAGATGCACTGACGGACCTTGGCTATATTGTGGGCCGTAACGCACCCTATGCCGGTGGATACACTACCCGCCATTATGGCCGGCCCGGTGATGGAGTGCATGCGCTGCAGATTGAACTGAACCGCTCCCTCTATATGGATGAGGTCGCCTTGGCACGCCGTTCCTATCTTCCCACCCTCGCGGCCCATATGTGCCAGTTGGTGACCCGTCTGGCGGCGGTTCCCGCCGACAAGCTGCGGCCCAAGGCGCGTTAGCCTGAACGGGACGAAATAGAGATGCACATCCGCACCGCAACGGCTGCCGACGCCGCCGCCATCGCCGCCATCTATGCCCCGCATGTCAGCGAGGGCACGGCCAGCTATGAGAGCGTTCCGCCGGATACCGGCGAAATGGCCATGCGTATGGCCGCCATTCAGGCCCAGGGTTTCCCCTATCTGGTGGCGGAACGGTTCGGGCAGGTGCTGGGCTATGCCTATGGCAGTCCGTTCCGGTCCCGCCCCGGCTATCGCTTCACGGTGGAGAATTCCATCTATGTGGCGCCGGAAGCGCAGGGGGCTGGTGTCGGGCGTGCCCTGCTCAAGGCATTGATCGATCAATGTACCCGCGCCGGATATCGCCGCATGGTGGCCGTGATCGGCGATGGCAGCAATGAAGGCTCCGTCGGGCTACATCGCGCGCTTGGCTTTGAACTGGCCGGGTCCATTCCCGGTCTGGGCGTCAAACATGGGCGCTGGCTGGACTGGGTCATGATGGTCCGACCGCTGGGTGATCCGCAAGCCCCGCCCCCCGGCCCGGATGAACATCCTGGCCTGCCACCGGCTCTATTATAAACCGGGTTTCCGTTCCGGATTTCCATTCTGACCAAAAGGATAGGTTGGCGATGGCGGTCACGCGGCCCCATGCCTGATAGGTTGTTCTCGGGGGCGAGGACCGGCGCGATGGCGCCGGGCACGAAGGGGAACCTGTCCGGCATGGGTAAGGAACGTACGTGGATACGTTGGGTTCTGGCGGCGCTCGCCGTATTGCTGACCGCCGGCCTGTGGTTCCAATTCCGGACCCCTGTGCCGCAGCAGCATCTGAGCGTCGCGGAAAGCCGGCAGATGATGTCGGCCCTGATCTTCGTGGCCCAGGCCGAAGGTTATTTCGCCGATGAGGGGCTGACGGTGCAGATGGTTCCCGCCGCCAATGGCAAGGTGGCGATGGAAACGCTGCTGGACGGCAAGGCGGACCTGGCCCTGTCGTCCGACGTGCCGGCCTCCAACGCCATGATCGCCAGTCGGCCCATCCGCATCATCTCTACGGTCCAGACCTCGGACCGCGATGTGGTGGTGGCCTCGCCCATGGGCAGCGGGCTGACCCGACCGGAGGCACTGGCCGGCAAGCGCATCGGATATTCGCCCGACACCAACTCCCAGTATTTTCTGGATCTCTTGCTGCTGCAGGCCGGGGTGCGCGATCAGGTGACGCTGGTTCCGTTTGAAAGCGGAGAGATCATGGCGGCCATGGCGCGCGGAGAGATCGATGCCGCCTCCGTCTGGACCACGGTCCGCGTCGCCGCCGCCCGCTTGTTTCCACAAGGTATGGAGATCCTGACGGCGCCGGGTCTTTATACCGGTAGCTGGGTATTGTCGGCACGCGGAGATGTAGTGGACGCAAAGCATGATGCGCTTGTGCGTTTCGTGCGCGCCTTGCTGGCTGCGGAATGGTCGATCCTGCGCGACCGGGAGAAGGCCATCCCCGTAGTCGCCGCCGCCACCGGCATTGACGAATCCCTGGTCCGGCGACATTGGGAAAACTATGGTTTCACCCTGAGACTGGATCAGGCATTACTGCTGTCCATCGAAGGCCATGTCCGCCGCGCTGGCGGCAATCCGGGACCGGAAATGCTGGGATATCTGCAAAGCGACATTCTGCGGGCTGTGGATCCCACGCGGGTCACGGTTCTGGACTGAGCAAATGAGCATCCGGCGGCGGATCACCACGACCCTGGTCTTCGCAGCGCTGGCCGTCAGCGTTTCCACAGCGTCGGCCATCTGGTCCTGGAAATGGATGGGCATCTACACGGCACGGGTGACCGAGGCCCAGACCGTGGTGCGCAGCGTGTTCGAATTGAGCCTGCTGGTCCATGATTTCGGTGACAAGGGCAGCGAGCGCGCCCTGTTCCAATGGCAGCGCCAGCATGAACGACTGACCAGTGAACTGGCACGCATGCTGGGCGAACTGACCGATCCGGCCGATCAGGCATTGCTGCGCCGCCTGTCCGCCGACAATGCCCTGATGCTCGACGGGATGACCCGGCTGGCTCAGGCACGTCTCAACCCCGACGCGGCCCGTATCGCGCAGGATACACTTCAGCTGCGATACAATGTAATGGCGTCGGACGCGGACCGTTTGGCGGCGCAGGCCAATGAACGGGTCTATGCGCGTGGCCGCCTGCTGCTGGTGTTGCAGGTGCTGCCGCTGCTGCTGCTGGCCATGACTGTCGCCGCCGCGATGGCGGCCAGCCAGCGCGTGATCCGGGGCCTGAACCGCATCGCGGACGGTATGGCCACCATTGGCCAGGGCCGGTTCGATCACCGCCTGGATGTGGCGGGCAAGGACGAGTTTGCGGTGCTGTCATCGGGCGTCAACCACATGGCCGAACAGCTTCAGACCCTTTACGCCGATATTGCGGGCAAGGTGGAGGCGTTGTCCGTCGCCAAGGTGCATGCCGAGGCGGCGGAGCGTGCCAAAAGTGCCTTCCTGGCCAATATGAGCCATGAGATCCGCACCCCCCTGAATGCCATCATTGGCTTTGCCGATCTGCTGCGGGATGAACAGGCGCCGGTGGCGGAGCGGGAAAAATGGCTGTCTTTGCAGATGGAGGCGTCGCGCGCCCTGGTCGCCATCGTAGACGATATCCTGGACCTGTCGAAAATCGAGGCGGGTCGGCTTGAGCTGGAGATGGGGGCGCTGGACCCGGCTGCACTGGCAGAAAGCTGTGTCGCCCTGCTGACCCCGCGTGCCGCCGACAAGGGCCTGGTGATACGGACGGAGATTTCCGACGATCTGCCGCAATGGGTGCTGGGTGACGCGGCACGGCTGCGGCAGGTGCTGCTTAACCTTCTGTCCAATGCCGTGAAATTCACCGCGAACGGCCAGGTCGTCATGTCGGTGACGCGGACCGGTGTGCAGATGCGGTTCACGGTGACCGATACGGGCATGGGTATTCCAGCCGACCGCCGGCAGCATCTGTTCATGCCCTTCACACAGCTGGACGCGTCGGTTACCCGCCGGTTCGGCGGAACCGGCCTCGGCCTTGCCATCACCCGGCGTCTGGTGGAGGCGATGCAGGGCCAGATCACGGTGGAAAGCCAGCCCGGCGCCGGCAGCCGGTTCGAGGTCACCCTGCCCCTGGCCATCGCCATGCCCCCGCCGCCGGAGCCGGGCCCGGCCGCCGCCCTGGCGGCCCTGCCCTCCTACCGGCCCTTGTCGATCCTGCTGGTCGAAGATGTCTTCGCCAACCAGATGCTGGTCCGCACCATTCTGGAGAAGGCGGGACACAAGGTCACGGTGGTGGAGAACGGGGCGGAGGCGGTGCGAAGCGTGGCGCAGGCGGAGAACGTCTACGATCTGGTCCTGATGGATGTGCAGATGCCGATCATGGACGGGATGGAGGCAACGCGGCGCATCCGGCAGGCGGGCCACACCTTACCCATCCTGGCCCTGACCGCCAATGTCCTGCGGGAAGAGCGGGAGGCCTGCCTGGAAGCCGGGATGAACGGCCATATCGCCAAGCCCGTCACCCCGCAGGCCCTCAATCAGGCCATCGCCGACATTGCGGGCTTACGCCTGACGGAGATGGAGCCGGCACCTGTACCACCCACCCCCGCGACGCAGGAGGATACAGAGCCGGCGTTGGATCGGTCGATCCTGGATAATCTGCTTCTGGTCGTGGGTGACGATATCGGGGTGCAGCTGCTGAACGATGCGCTGACATCCTTCCGGGCGCGGGTGGACACGATCATGGCGGCAGGTGACGACCTGCACCGAATTGAACGGGAAGCCCATTCCCTGGTTTCGGCGGCGGGCAATCTGGGTTTCATGCCGCTGTCACGGCATTGCCGGGCCTTGATGATCGCCGCTGATGCCGGCGAAAGGGCGGAAGTCGCGCGCCTGACCGCCCCCCTGCCCGGCCTGTGCGACGCGGTAATTGTGCAGGGAAAGCGCGTGGTGGAACAGTTGGCAGCCGGTCAGACCGACGCCTGACCCCCACTATCGCCGGAAATCGGCCAGCGACCGCCGGGCCGCATGTTCCGGTACCTCGACCCAATCGCCGATCAGGTCGCCGGACAGGAAATTGATCCCCGCATCCTCACAGAGCCGTTCCATTGCCAGACTGTCGACGCCTTCAACCGAGGTGGACAGCCGGTTCTTGGCGGCCACCGCACCAAAGCGCAGCAATTCGGCGCGGGCCCGTTCCGCCGACAGACCCGGCGGCAGAAGCACGGATGCCACCCGCGCGCCGGCAGCCACAAGGGTGGGGAGATCGTTGCTGAACGGGTCCACCACCACCATGGTGGTGCGGCCATAGGGACGCAGCGTTCCCACCATCTCCGCCAGACGCCCCGTGGGCACACCCGGCGGCACGCCATAAAGATGGTAGGTCATGAAGGCGCGCATATGGGCCGGGATGGCCTGCAAGGTCGCCACCATTTCCCGCCGCCGGCCCAGCACGGCCAGACTTTCGAAATGCACCGGGACCGACAGGAAAAAGCGGAAGCGGTTCTCATACAGTTCCAGTGCGGTTTCAACCGCGTCGCGGATCAGATGCAGATCCATGGCCAGGATATGCTGCGGATCTTCCGGGTCCTCCAGGCAATCATAGGCCCAGAGCGGGCTGCGGCCTGGCCGGGTGCGGCAGGTGCGGGCGATGAAGACGGAGACGACCTGCCGCTGCACGTCCCAGACAGGGCGATAGCGGACCTCCAGCGGCCCCGGCTTCTCCACCATACCGGGACGATCCCCTACGTTGCGGTCGAAGGCGGCATTGCCGATCATGTCGGCCTTCGCCAGACTTGCCGCCGCATCATCCAGCATCTCCTTGAGGCTGGCCGGTACCAGCATGACATCGGACCCGATCTCATGCACGGCGGTGCGAACCGTGATGGAGGCGGTATCCGCCTCCCCCAGCAGCAGAACCTGCAGCTCCTCCATCACCTTGGCGCAGATCAGGCGGGCCTGTTCGGGTCCCAGCTTTGCGAACACTACGACATAGGCTTCTGCTCCATGGCGAAACCAAGTGTCCTGGGGCGCCAGATACTGGTCCAGCAGGCGGGAGGTAAGGAGGTGCACCCGGTCAGCCACCGGTTCCCAGCGGCCACCCAGCCGGTCGCGCAGGCTTTCCAGCCCCATCAGATGGATGCTGCCCGCCTGCGTCGGATCACGCTGGGCAAATATACGGCGCAGGGCGGCGGCGGCATTGTCATCTGCCAGCGGCGGCGCGTTGCCATCCATTTGTTTACAAGAGGAAACCGCGCGCACGGGCCTGTCGGTGCGGGATGTGGCGCGCGTTGCGCCTTCGCCGCGAATAGAATCCCACATCCTCCCAACCAGCCTGAGCATGGGAAGCCGCCTTTCCGTGTATGAGGATGTGCTGATCCTACACGCAGCTGGTTGCCATCGGGAAACGCAAAGGGTTATATGGCGAACTTTTAGTCCGATAAACCACCGCGCAGATTGACGCCCTGACGCACGAAATCGGTACGGGACCGGCGGACGACATGTTCGGGCACATCCACCCAGCCGCCGATCAGATCACCCGACAGGAAACGGACCCCGGCTTCCTCGCACTGGTCCTCCATGGCCAGACTGTCCACCCCCTCCACCGCTGGCATCAGACGGTGGCGCGCAGCCTGCGTGGCGAAGCGAACGACCTCGGGTGCCCAGCGTTCAACCGATGCGCCAGACGGCAGGGTCAGGTTGACGACGCGAATGCCCGCCGCCTCTGCCACCGACACATCGGATGTGGGGCTTGCCACCTCCATCATCACGGTTCGGCCAAACGGCTTCAGCGCGGATACCAGTTCCGACAGCCGCCCCGTCGGCACCCCATCCGGCACGGCCCACAAATGGAAGGTGATGAACGGCAGCAGGTTGCGGGGAATGGTGCGCAGCACCGCCATCACCTCCTGCCGGCGTGCCGTAACGGCCAGGCTTTCGAAATGCAGGGGCAAGGACAGGAAGAAGCGGAACCGGTTCTCATACAGTTCCAGGGACGTCTCGATCGCTTCACGCGCCACATGCAGGTCGAGCGCCAGGATGCCGGCCATATCCTCCGGATCATCCAGGCAATCATAGCCCCACAGCGGTGTGCGGCCTGCCCGTTCACGGCAGCAACGCGCCATGTAAAGGGACAGAACCTGCTTCTGCACATCCCAGACGGGCCGGTAGCGAACCTGTGACGGGCCAGCCCGCGCCAACAGGGATGCCCTGAAACCCTCCGACCGCACCGCGATGGGGCCCGCCAGGGCAGCATCGGCAACCGCCTCTTTGCGTACGGCGGACAACATGTCCTTCAGACTGGTCGGCACCAGAAGCACATCCGACCCGATCTCCCGCATGGCGGTATGGACACGGATGTTTTCCGTGTCGGCATGGCCCAGAAGGACGAGCTGCAATTCCTCCATCACCTTGGCACAGATCAGGCAGGCCTGTTCGGCGCCCAGCTGTGCGAAGACGACGACATAAGCCTCTTCCCCGTGACGGAACCAGGCATCGTGCGGTGTCAGATGTTGGTCCAGCAGTTTGGCCGTCAGTTGATGCACACGCGCCGCCACGGCGGGCCAGCGGGAACCCAGCTGTTCATGCAGGCTGCCCAGGCCCAGAAGATGGATGCTGCCCGCCTGTGTGGGGTCGCGGCGGTCGAAGATACGGCGCAGCTTGGCCGACAGTTCGGGATCATGGCCATCGGCCATGTCGGGCGGCGGCGGGGGCAAGGCATCCGCCGCCGGTTCGGTCGGGGCCAGCGGCATGGAGGGGCGCGGACGTTGATATCGTGGGCGTGGCTGCACCACGGTTTCAGGCGTCTGCCCACCGCCACCGAACAGGCCCTTGAAGATGGAAGCCATGAAATTGCGCATTGGCCGTCACCTCGCCCGGACATGATGTCCGCATCTTCCATGTTCGCCTTATCCGCGAACGGGTCAAGCTGACCTTCCGATTGTCCGAAAGGGATACGAATCCTGATTTGGATCAATGCGGCCAACCAACCATTCAGGCATGTAAGGGCCAGGAAGAACGCATTCCGTCGCATCGAAAAGGATGGAAACGCCATGATAGACGCCGACGCGGCACCGGGCCGCACCCGGCCCAGCCTGACGGGTATCGCGCGCCCGTTCCAGGATGACGAGATCATCGTCACCAAGACCGACAAGGGCGGGCGCATCACCTATGCCAACCGCACCTTCCTGCGCGTGGCCGCCCTGTCGGAGGATCAGGCCCTGGGCAAGCCCCACAACCTGATTCGCCATCCGGACATGCCGCGTGTGGTGTTCAAGCTGCTGTGGGACACGCTGGGTGCGGGGAATGAAATATTCGCCTATGTGCTGAACCGGGCCGTGAATGGCGACCATTACTGGGTCTTCGCCCATGTCACGCCATCACGCGACACCGGCGGCAACATCATCGGCTATCATTCCAGCCGCCGGACCGCCGACCAGCGGATCGTCAACGACATTATCAGCCCCCTCTACAAACAGCTTCTGGCCGAAGAGGCCAAGCATAGCCGCATCCGTGAAGGCATGGCGGCCAGTGAAGCGATGTTGATGGGCCTACTGCGGGACCGGGGTGTGAGCTATGAGCAACTCATCTTCTCTCTTTAAGGCCCGTCTGACGGGTATCGCGGTCCTGATCGGATCGGTCGTCGATCTGGCTGGCAATGCCATGGGCTGGCATGCCATTGCCATGGGCGGCGGGGTCATCACCCTGCTGGCGGCCCTGGCCAGCTTCTATTATCTGGCGCGGGTGGACCGGGTGTTGGATGGGGCGGGCCAGGTTCTGGAACGGCTGGCACGCGGTGATTATGAGGCGCGGGTCATCGGCATCAAGGAGGGCGGTCCGCTGGGTGAACTGCTGCACCGGATCAATGATGTCACCGACCGGGCCGATGCCTTTGTGCGGGAGGCCACGGCCTCACTTCAAGCCATCACCAACCAGAACTATCATCGCCGCGTCGTGGAAAAAGGCATGCTGGGCACCTTCCTGGTGGGCAGCCGCGCCATCAACGAAGCCAACAACGCCATGACGGACAAGGTCACGGGCTTCCGCCGCATTGCCGATGCATTCGAGAACACTGTGAAGTCCGTGGCCGATGATCTGTCGGCATCGGCCCGCGAGATGCAGGGTGCCGCCAACACCATGACCCATGCGGCGGAAGGCACCAACCATGAGAGCATGGCGGTGGCCAGCGCCGCCGAACAGGCCAGTTCCAATGTGCAGACGGTCGCCGCCGCCGCCGAGGAGCTGAGTGCCGCCATCCGGTCCATCACGGAACAGGTGGACCGGTCGCGCGACATCACCAATGCCGCCGTGGGCCGGGCACGGGCCGCCAATGACCGCGTCGCCACCCTGTCCGCCGCCGCCATCCGCATCGGGGAAGTGGTGGGCCTGATCCAGGAGATCGCGGCGCAGACCAACCTGCTGGCGCTCAACGCCACCATCGAGGCAGCGCGGGCGGGAGAGGCCGGCAAGGGCTTTGCCGTGGTCGCGTCGGAGGTCAAGAACCTGGCCGGACAGACGGCGCGCGCGACGGAGGATATCCAGACCCAGGTCGCCGATATCCAGGCCGCCACGCAATCCGCCGTGGACAGCATCAACGAGATCACTCAGGTCATCGCCGATGTGAACGGCACGACGGTCAATATCGCCGGTGCCGTTGATGAACAGGGCGCCGCCACCGCGGAGATCGCCCGCAATGTTGAACAGGCGGCGGTGGGCACGCGGTCGGTGTCGGAACGCATCGCACAGGTGACGCGCGCCGCGTCGGAAACGGGTGCCGCCTCCACCCAGGTGCTGGGTTCGGCGGAACGTCTTTCGCACCGGTCGGAGCAGTTGGGAGAGGCCATGGGCGACTTTCTGACGGCCCTGCGCAAGGTGATCTGAGGAAACCTTCATTCGCCCGGAAAATCATGCGGTTTCCGGGCGAATGGGGTTTGATCTTTTCCGTATGCGACACCAGATCAAGGCGACCTGCATGAACGGGAGGTCTGCCATGTCACTTCGTCTTACCCGCCGCACATTCCTGAACAGCACCGCCGCCGTCGCCGGCGCCGGGATTGTGGCCCCGCTTTTGTCGCTGCCCGCCTTCGCGGCACCCACCGTGGGACAGGCCGCACCCGCCTTCACGGGCACGAATGTGGATGGCAAGGCCATCTCCCTGGCCGATTACAAGGGCAAGCTGGTGATCCTGGAATGGACCAACCATGGCTGTCCTTTCGTCCGCAAACATTATGATTCCGGCAACATGCAGGCCATCCAGGCAGAGGCGACGAAGGCTGGCGCCGTCTGGCTGACCATCATCAGTTCCGCCCCTGGTGAGCAGGGCCATGTCAGTCCGGCTGACGCCAAGGCCCGTGCCGCGTCGGAGAAATGGGCGGCCAGCACCACCATCCTGGACCCCGGCGGGGCCATTGGCCGCGCCTATGCCGCCAAGACCACGCCGCACATGTTCATCATCGGTACCGACGGCACCCTGCTCTATGACGGCGCCATTGATGACAAGCCGACGGCGGACAAGGCCGACATCCCCGGTTCGCAGAATTATGTGCGTTCCGCCCTGGCAGAGATCGCGGCGGGCAAACCCGTCAGCACGACATCGACCCGCGCCTATGGCTGTGCGGTGAAATACGCCAAGACCAGCGCCTGAAACGACGAAGCCGCCAACGCTTGTTAGGCGGCTTCCTAATCAGTCTACCATACAGGTAATTTCGCTACATTCTGGGCAGAAAAAAAGGCCGTGGCATTGCCACGGCCTGAGTTTAGGGAGGAAACGCCCAAGAAGTGCGTTACGACAGAGGGCATAGGGCCGTGTCGCGAGACAGACTATGCGCGTCTGAAATCTATTGTGCAAGTGCAAAATCGTACGGGCGCCATGCGGATACGTTCTATCGCCACCAAGGGAAACAGCGACTTATCCGACACCCGACCAAAGTCGAACCCTGTTGCAGCGCAACACGAACGACCCTTCATGTCGAAAAGGGCACGATCGGCCTATTTTTTGGGCTGAATGAACGGAGAGCGGGCAAGCGAAATGGTTGCCGGACAGAACGACTTGTAATGACGATACCAACGCACGAGCGCGCTATAGCCCAAAAATGGAAAGGGGCGCCGACTCATAGCCGGCGCCCCTCAAACATTGTTCGTGATTTGACAGATCAGTGCGCGGTCTCGCCACCTGTCTGGACGATGACCCCGTACCAACCAAGGCCGCGATAGGTCTCGTATCCCGGTGTCAGGGCAAAACCGACCAGCCGCCCGAACCTGTCCACATAATGGCCCATGGGGCGCCCTTGGGTTTCCAGGGGGAAGGTTTCGGTCAATTGGCCGCGCCCGTCAGAGGACGCGATGATGCGACCGGAGGCATCGACCAGCAGGCACCGGGTGCTGGCCTCCTCACTGCGGTCCAGACGCACGCCGGCGGTGACGGCACGGGCCTGCGGCTCCCAATCGAAGAAGATGCCCATGGCGCCAATCACTTCCCCGTCCACAGCCCCGTCGCGGCGCACAGCGGTAGAGTATGTGGCGACCGTTCGGCCATCCAGAGCACCATTGGTGGTGACATCAACGACCGCGAAGTCGGACCCGTCGCGGGTATTCAGCGCCTGACGGAACCAGGGCTCATTGGCGACGTTGGTACCGATGGCCTGTGGAAAGCGGCGCGGACGACCCGTGGCGATGACCCGTCCGTTTCGGTCGGCCACCCAGAGGTCGAGATAGACCGTATAGCTGTCCAGGATCACGCCCAGACGGGATGAGGCGAAGGACGTTGCCTCTGCCGACGGCGCAGCCAGGCAATCCACAACGGCCTTGTCGGTTGCCCACCAGCGCACGTCGCAGGAACGCTCATACAGATTGCGATCGATGATCTCGATCATGTTCAGGGCCAGATCGGCCAGCCGCTGCCCCCGGAAGCGGACCATTAGATCCTCGCCCACGGTCGCCATGCGATCCACGAGTTGCCCAATTTCTGTGCGTAGTTCACTGGCAACGACGCTGACCTGTCGGGAAATGGAGTTCACTTCATTGGCCACCACCGCGAATCCGCGGCCCGCATCGCCCGCGCGCCCCGCCTCGATCAAGGCGTTGAAGGCGAGCATCTTGGTTGTGCGGTTGATGTCTTCAATGGCGGAAACCTTCTGGCTCGCCACGTCCAGCACATTGCGGGTGAGGTCGATCAGGCTGTTATCCATGGGGTCTGCCTTTGTCATGCGCTAACAATCCACATGATAAAAAGCAATTTGCGTGCCCTTCCCTTAGGGAAACCTAAGCCTTTGAGATGTCAAAGAAGTTATCTTACGACGATACGGTACGATTGTTTCAAATGCCTATATATTGGGCATTTCAGCAGAAAATGCCGTAGCCGGTGGCGGTTACAATTGAAACAAATGCGTTTTTGTCCGTCAAAACGGCATTTTTGAAATTTGCCAGTCCGGAAACAAAACTGAAACCTGTTATGCCCGAAATGCATATCCCGATACGGATAAGGCATAAGACCCATCGCGGTCTGGTCAGGGCGGCTTCTTGGCGGCCCGGAGAAGGCAATGTGACGGGTCGGCCAGGAGACCAAGGGGCGATAAGGTCCCCCGACCGGCCCGTCACCCAGCATGTCCGCCTTGGGGCAGCCGGACTGCTGGCGCCTTAGCCGTCGATGCTGGATGGGGCACGGCATCAACGGTATCAGGTTCGGAAGGACCCAGGGGACGGCAGGGAACCGCCCCCTGGGTGCTTTGTCCGGGACCGAAGACAGGGGCGATGCTCCGGCCTCGAACGAGTCCAGTAATCCTGAAACAGCGAGTTTATGTCAAGCGATTTTGTAATGAGCGAGTTTGAAATTTTGCCGCTTGCCCATGCGGAGCGGAAATGCGACTTTCTGGACAGGAAGTCTGGAGTATCCGTTTATGGCCGCAGCCGCGACCCCGCGCGCCAAACCGCGTGGCGAGGAAAGTGAAAAGACGAAGCTGACCCGGCAGATGCGCCGGGACGCCGGTCGCTGGCTCAGCGCACAGCGCGAGAAGGCTGGTGTGACCCAGGCGCAGGTTGCCGATCATGTCGGCTATCGCTATTACACCTTCGTCAGTCAGGTCGAAGGCGGCCATGGCCGCGTTCCTTCCGAACATTTCGAACTGTGGGCCCAGGCGATCAGCGTGGACCCGCAGGTGTTTGCGAAGAAGCTCCTGGGTTTCTATGAACCGGAAATCCACCGCCTGTTGTTTCCGATTGCAGAGTAAACAGAATCAAAGGGCTTGAGGCGGGTGTCAGGGCTTGGGGCCAATGGCACCGTTAATCAAGGGGGGCACATTTGGGCGACGTGCTGCGGTTCATACGGGCCGTGACGCAAACCGGCTACTGGACCAACCAGGAGAAGGCGGAGCTTTTCCGCCTGGCAGAGGATCTGTCTGCCCATGGTGCGGGGATCGAAACGGCAACCGGCATCAGCGACACCGGCGACCCCTGGTTCATTGTCTATGAGGCGGAAACCGGCGACGTGCTGGTGCATGTCGCGCGTATCGCCGGCAAATTCGTCGTCCATGACATGTCGGGCGATCTGCTGCTGGAAGGCGATGATCTGCGCCGTCTGGTCAACCGCACCTCCGGCGTGGAAGCGGCAGAGGCAGCGAACGGCAATTACAACAATGTGGTCGTTCTGGCGGCCTTAGCCCTGGTCGTCGATTTCTTCCTGAACACGGAAAAGGCGCAGGCCGCACCGCAGGAAGAGCCGGAAATGCCGCTGGCTTTGGCGGCGGCGGCCATTGCGGTGCATACCCATATCGACCTGCCCCCGCCCGAGCCGGCAACCGCAGACAAGGCAGCAGCCGACAGGTCGCATGGACAAGGACAATGGTCCGCCCTGCCCGTGGTTGGCGAAAGCATGATCCTGACGGCCGCGGACCGGGCCGGACGCAGCACCACGGACAGCCTGTCCCGCCAACCCTCCGCCACCAGGACGGAGGGGGTGGCGCATCTGGCCGCCCTGCCCTTCCCGTCGCCGGATACTACACCGGTATCGCTGACCGGGACGGATGGGGACGATGTGCTGACCGGTGGGGCGGGCAACGACACGCTGGTTGGCGGGGCCGGCAATGACCTGCTGATTGGCGGTGACGGAAATGATCTGCTGATCGGCGGAGCCGGCAACGACACACTGGTCGGCGGCAATGGCCATGACACGCTGAAAGGTGGCGACGGTAACGATACGCTGGTGGTTGACAGCCAGGACGTCGCCGAAGGCGGTGCAGGCGCCGACCGCTTCATCATCACCGACAATCTGGTCGGCCACTGGGTCGCGTTGAAACAGGCCGGCGAGGCCGTGCCGTTCATCAACAGCATTCAGGATTTCAAGCTGGTCGAAGGCGACAGCCTGAACTTCGCGGCGGGGCACTGGCAGGTATCGGTTCAGGTCCTGGCGCCGGGCGGCGGACAGAAGCCGGACCCCGCACCAGATCCCGAGATCAAGGGCGGTGACGACAAGGGCGTCATCGACAATGGTCAGGATGGCGATGGCGGCAACCGCATCGTTGATACCGGCCCTGCACATCCAACAGTCCCGACGGAGAATGACAGCGGCACTGAAGGTGCTGGCGGTGGCGGTGACTTCGGAATCACGTCCGGCGGCGATGGCCATACCAGCTTCGTCCCCCCCGGCAACAGTCTGCTGCCCAGCGGCAATGGCGGGGATGGCGGTTTCACCGAGATTGAGCTGGATACGGACGGCGACGGTGTGATCGACATGATCCTGCGGGTGCGAGCCACGATGTCGGATGACCGCGCGGACAACACCGGCGATCTCACCTCCGCCGACCATATGACCATCACCGGTATCGAACCGGGTGTCGATAGCGGCTATTGGGGTTGAACGCCCGCGCCGTCAGTCAATGACACCAACCGGTTGCGGCGGGCCGGGTTCGTCCCATTCTGACCAATGGGTCGTATATGCCCGGCCCGCCGCCCGGCCGTCATCCGTGGATCAGACGTCGTGACGGCCGGACCCTTCCCATGATGCGACCGACCATCAGGTCATGCCGCACCATCGGATCAGATCCAGCCGGCGTTGAAGCCGTCCAGCAGGGCGCCGGTCAGCGTCGACGGATCAACCATCAGACGGCCGCCTTCGATACCTTCCACCGACACCGGCTCCGTGACGCCCAGCGACAGTTCGAAAATCGACCCGTCAAGCAGCGTCAGGCTGACGACACCGTCCAGAACGCTGAAAGACTGGAAGCCGAAGCCGGCCAGCTGCACGAACTCTTCCGGCAGCAGCGCGTTCCAGTCCAGGGCACCGAAGTTGAACTCACCAAGGGTGATGGAGCTGACGGCGCTGAAGTCGAAATCGACCGGCAGGATGTTGAAAACGCCATCGCCCGGCATCGGGAACGGCAGAATGGTGAAGACGCCGTCATCCGTGGGCAGCGGATAGGGCAGGATCGTCATCTGACCATCCTCAACCGGCATGATGGTGACCACACCATCATCACCCGGCATGGGGAACGGCAGAATCTTCACCTCACCGCCGATGACCGGCAGGGAGGTGATGGTCACTTCACCAGCGGGCGGCAGACCCGCATTATCAGCAACAAACATCTCTTTTTCTCCTGAGGAATGCGAAGCACCACATCGGCGGGAAGGGTCCCGTCCGCGGCCGTCGCAATGTACAGTAATCTTGAAACTTGAATTTACAGTCAAGCATTTTTGAAACTATGTTATTTGAAATTCAATCTTGCGCATACAACAGGCTTGTGTCAGCGTTGACGGCAGTGGAGCGTGGAGGCGGTGATGATCACGGAACCCGAACAGCGGACGAAAACCCGCCCGGCGGACAATCCGAAAGCCAAGCAGACCAAGGAGATGCGCAAGCAGGCCGGCAAATGGCTGTCGGCACGGCGCGAGGCGGCGGGCATCACCCAGGCGCAGTTGGCCGAACAGGTTGGCTATCGCTACTACACCTTCGTCAGCCAGGTGGAGGGCGGCCATGGCCGCGTTCCGTCCGAGCATTTTCAGCAATGGGCCGACTGTATCGGCGTTCCGCGGCAGGATTTCGCCAAAATGCTGCTGCGCTTTTATGAACCCGATGTTTTCCGCCTGCTGTTTCCAAGCGATGTGACGGGCCGGGCCTAAAAGCGGTCGGTCAAAAGGGGGAGGAACCCTTGGGGGATGTGCTGAGTTTCATCCGGGCCGTGGCACGCACCGGACAATGGACGAGCCAGGAAAAGGCCGAGCTGTTCCGGCTGTCCGATGCATTGTCGGCGGAAAATGTGGAGATCGAGACTGCCTCCGGCATCAGCGACGCCGGTGATCCCTGGTTCGTGATCTATCACGCTGGGACAGGCGACATTCTGGTGCATGTGGCCCGGATCGCGGGCAAGTTCATCGTACATGAAATGTCGCGCGACCTGCTGGTCGA
This sequence comes from alpha proteobacterium AAP38, assembly GCA_001296005.1. GTDB lineage: Bacteria > Pseudomonadota > Alphaproteobacteria > Azospirillales > Azospirillaceae > Niveispirillum. The sequence continues at coordinate 208,910 of LJHR01000035.1, forward strand.
AGGCGATGATCTGCGCCGCCTGCTGACCCGCGCCACAGGCCGTGGCGAGGATTCCTTGGGTCAGGCGCAGAATGTGGTGGTGCTGGCCGCCCTAGCGATGGTCGTGGACTTCTATTTGTCCACCGAACCGGCCAGCGCGGCGGAAATGGCAGACGACCTTCATGTCATCGCCCCTGCCCTGCCCGCCCTGGCATTTCTGGCCGACCCCGGCAATGATACGCCGCCTGGCAGCATCATATCCCATGAAGGGGATAAGGATCGCTCACACGTGGTCCCACTGCCACTGCTGATCAATAGCGGCACTCCAGAATCGGTTTCAAAGGAAGAGACGGCTTCTGCCATCGTGCAACCGGTGCCGGTGCCCATCCATCAGCCGGTTCAGATCATGCCAGCCGATCCGGTGCGGATCATCCAGACGGCTGACCTGACCCTTATCGGCGGTGCCGGCAATGATGTGCTGCGCGGTGGCGCCGGCCATGACCTGCTGGTTGGCGGCGATGGCGATGATCTGCTGCTGGGCGGGGCCGGAAATGACACGCTGATCGGTGGGGCGGGCCGGGACACGCTGGTTGGTGTCGATGGTGATGACACCCTGATCCTGGACCGCGATGACATCGCCATCGGCGGCGCCGGTGCCGACAATTTCGTCATCACCGACGATGTCGTCGGCTCCTGGGTCAGCCTGTCGAATAACGGACAGCGCATCAATCTGGCCAACCAGATCCTGGATTTCCGGGCCGTGGAGGGCGACCGTCTGTCCTTCCAGACCGCGGACTGGATCGTGACGGTCATCAGCGGGGGCGAAAACATCGCCCTGCCGGAAGATGATGGCCGGATCAGCGGCACCAATGTGGAGATCGATCTGGACGGCGACGGCCAGATCGACAGCGTGCTGAATGTTCTGCCCGGCAGCAGCGTCAATGTTTCGACAGCCAGCAGCAGTGCCATTGGCCTGTTCAATCTGCCGCTTTCCAGTCTGATGGCCATCACGGCACAGACATCGGCACCCGCTGGCGCCACCGATACCGGCTTCTGGGGTTAATCAGCCCCACCCCGTTAGCCGGGAAAGCAAAGGCCCCGTCGCCAGGCGGGGCCTTTGTGCATTTCGGACCGTTTAAATGCAAAACGGCGGGGGATCGCTCCCCCGCCGTTGCATGGATCATGCCGTGAGGCGGATCAGTAATGGATGGCGCGACCATAAGCGGCCAGGACCGACTCATGCATCATTTCCGACAGGGTGGGGTGCGGGAAGACGGTGTGCATGAACTCGGCTTCAGTCAGTTCCGCCGTCTTGCCGATGGTATAGCCCTGGATCAGCTCGGTCACTTCCGCGCCGATCATGTGGGCGCCCAGCAGTTCCCCGGTCTTGGCGTCGAACACGGTCTTGACCAGACCTTCCGGCTCACCCAGTGCGATGGCCTTGCCATTGCCGATGAACGGGAAGCGACCGACCTTGATCTCATACCCGGCAGCCTTGGCCTTGGCTTCCGTCAGGCCGACGCTGGCAACCTGCGGGAAGGAATAGGTGCAGCCGGGGATGTTGGACTTGTCCATGGTGTGGACATGCGGCAAGCCTGCGATCTTCTCCACGCAGATGATGCCTTCATGGCTGGCCTTGTGCGCCAGCCAGGGAGCACCGGCCACGTCGCCGATGGCATAGACGCCGGGTTCATCGGTGCGGCCATAGCCGTCATTGACGATGTGGCCGCGATCCAGCTTGACCTTGGTATTTTCCAGGCCCAGCCCTTCGGTATTGGCGACGATGCCAACGGCGGAGATGATGCGGTCAACGGTGACCGTCTCGACCTTGCCGCCCACATCGATATGGGCCGTCACGCTGTCGGCATGGCGGTCCAGCTTCACCACCTTGGCACCGGTCTTGATCTTGATGCCTTGCTTGGTGAAGGCCTTGGCGGCAAAGGCGCTGATTTCCTCATCTTCGACCGGCAGGATGCGGTCCACGACCTCAACCAGGGTCACATCAACGCCCATGGCCTTGTAGAAGCAGGCAAATTCCACGCCGATAGCACCCGTGCCGATGACCAGCATCGACTTCGGCGTGGCCGTCGGCACCATGGCTTCCTTATAGGTCCAGACCAGCTTGCCATCCGGCTCCAGGCCCGGCAGCACACGGGCGCGGGCACCGGTGGCGATGATGATGTGCTTGGCCGCTGCGTCGGTCACCTTGCCATCCTTGGCGGTGACGGCGATCTTACCGCCGCCCAGCAGCTTGGCGGAACCGTCCAGGACGGTGACCTTGTTCTTCTTCAGCAGGCCCTTGACGCCGGCCGAAAGCTGGTTGGCCACACCGCGCGAGCGCTTGACGATGGCTTCAACGTCCAGCGTCACCTTGCCCTCGACCTTGATGCCGTAGGCCTGGGAATGCTGGATGTAATGGGCAATCTCGGCAGAGCGCAGCAGGGCCTTGGTCGGGATGCAGCCCCAGTTCAGGCAGATGCCGCCCAGATGCTCCCGCTCCACCACGGCGGTCTTCATGCCCAACTGGGCAGCGCGGATAGCGGCGACGTAACCGCCGGGGCCGGCGCCGATGACGATGAGGTCGAAATTCTCGGCCATGATTTTGGTCCTTCCTGTCAGGGGCGCCGGCGGTCAGTGATGGGAGGCTTCGCGCCTCGACCATCGCCACTTTGCCCCACCGTCATCCCGGCGATAGGCCGGGACCCAGGGGCCGCAAGCCCAACGTTTCAGCAGCTTTTGAGGTGCAAACCCTACCGTGGTGCCCTTGGCCCCTGGGTCCCGGCTTATCGCCGGGATGACGGTAGGGGGAGGATGAGAGGGGTCCGAATCCCACCGGAATTCGAACCCCATTTTCATCACAGCATCAGGGTGATCGGGTCTTCGATCAGGCCCTTCAGCAGCTTCAGGAACTCTGCACCCACAGCACCGTCCACCGAGCGATGGTCGACGGTCAGGGTCAGGGACATGACGGTGGCGATGGCCAGCGCGTCGCCCTTGACCACGGGGCGCTTTTCACCCGCACCGACCGACAGGATGCAGCTCTGCGGCGGGTTGATGATGGAGGTGAAGCTCTTGATGCCGAACATGCCCAGGTTGGACACAGAGAAGGTGCCACCCTGGAACTCTTCCGGCTTCAGCTTGCCTTCCTTGGCCTTCTTCGCCAGTTCCTTGACCTCGGCGGAGATGGTGGCCAGGCCCTTGCGGTCGGCATTCTTCACGATCGGGGTGATCAGACCGCCATCGGTGGAAACGGCGACGGAGACGTCGACATTCTCATACTGAAGAATGCCATCCTCGTGCCAGGACACATTGGCCGCCGGGTACTTGGCCAGCGCAATGGCCACCGCCTTCACCACGAAGTCGTTGACGGAGATCTTCTCCCCCGACTTCGCGTTCAGTTCGGCGCGCAGCTTCAACAGATTGTCGATCTCGCAATCAACAGCCAGACCAAAGTGCGGGATGGTCTGCCAGGCTTCGGTCAGGCGCTTGGCGATGGTCTTGCGCATGCCGCTGTTGGGCAGAACCTTGTACTTCATGCCCAGCTTGTCGGCGAGTGCCTTGGCGTCCACACCCTTCGGCGCAGCGGCCACCGGCGCCGGGGCGACGGCGGGAGCAGCGGCAGCGGGGGCAGCAGCCGGTGCAGCAGCGGCGGCCTTGGGCGCACCACCCTTCAAGGCGGCTTCCACATCGGCCTTCACCACGCGGCCATGCGGACCGGTGCCGGCAACGCCCGACAGGTCCAGACCGCTCTGCGCCGCCATGCGGCGGGCCAGCGGGCTGGCGAACACGCGGTCACCATGGGCTGCGGCGGCAGGTGCCGCTGCAACCGGGGCCGGGACCGTAGCAACCGCCGGGGCGGAGGCAGCAGCCGGGGCAGCGGCGGGAGCCGGTGCCGCAGCTTCCTTGGGCGCGCCGGACAGGGCGGATGCATCCTCCCCATCTTCCAGGATGATGGCGATGCGGGTATTCACCGCCACGCCCTCGGTCCCTTCGGCCACCAGGATCTTGCCCAGCGTACCTTCGTCAACGGCCTCCACTTCCATGGTGGCTTTGTCGGTTTCGATCTCGGCCAGCACATCGCCGGACTTGACCTTATCGCCTTCCTTTTTCACCCACTTCGCCAGCTTGCCTTCCGTCATGGTCGGCGACAGCGCGGGCATCAGGATATCAACGGGCATCTTAAGAGCCTCCCTTTGCCTTATTTGCGGTAGGTGACGGATTTGACGGCGGCCACGACATCGTCGGGCTGCGGCAGGGCCAGCTTTTCCAGGTTGGCCGCATAGGGCAGCGGCACATCCTTGGCGCAAACGCGGACCACCGGCGCATCCAGATAATCGAAGGCGTGTTCCATCATGACCGCGGCCATTTCGGAACCGATACCAGCGAAGGGCCAGCTTTCCTCGACCGAGACCAGACGGTTGGTCTTCTTCACGCTCTCGACAATGGTGTCGATATCCAGCGGACGAATGGAGCGCAGGTTGATGACCTCCGCACTGATCCCCTCGGCGGCCAGCTTCTCGGCGGCAGCCAGGGCATGGCCGACACAGATGGAGTAGGCGACGATGGTCACGTCGGTGCCCGCCCGCTCGATCTTCGCCTTGCCAATGGGCAGGATGAAGTCGGGATCGGTCGGAACCTCGAAGCTGTGACCATAGAGAATCTCATTCTCCAGGAACACGACCGGGTTCGGATCGCGGATGGCAGCGCGCATCAGGCCCTTGGCGTCGGCGGCGCTGTAAGGCGCCAGAACCTTCAGGCCCGGTACATGGGCGTACCAGGAGGCGTAGCACTGGCTGTGCTGCGCGCCGACGCGGGCGGCGGCACCATTGGGGCCACGGAACACGATGGGGCAACCCATCTGACCGCCCGACATGTACAGCGTCTTGGCGGCAGAATTGATGATGTGATCGATGGCCTGCATTGAGAAGTTCATGGTCATGAACTCCACAATCGGGCGCAAGCCCCCGAACGCGGCACCCACGGCCAGACCGGCAAAGCCATGTTCGGTGATCGGCGTGTCGATGACGCGCTTTTCACCGAATTCCTGCAAAAGGCCCTGGGAGATCTTGTAGGCGCCCTGGTATTCGGCGACCTCTTCACCCATCAGCAACACGGTCTCGTCGCGGCGCATTTCGGCGGCCATGCCCTCACGCAGGGCCTCGCGCACCGTCATGGTCTGCGTCGACTTGTACCAGTGATCCTCATCCGACGCAGCCGGGACCGCCTTCGGGGCCGGAGCAGCCGCAACCGGGGCGGCGGCCACGGGGGCCGGAGCCGGTGCAGCAGCGGCAGGCGCCGGTGCAGCAGCCGGGGCGGCGGCTTCATCCTCACCGCGGATGCTGGCGATGGGGGTGTTCACGGCGACATTCTCAGTACCCTCGGGCACCAGAATCTCGGTCAGCGTACCCTCATCGACGGCTTCCACTTCCATGGTGGCCTTGTCGGTCTCAATCTCGGCCAGCACTTCACCGCTCTTCACGGTGTCGCCTACCTTCTTCAGCCACTTGGCCAGCTTGCCTTCCGTCATGGTCGGCGACAGGGCCGGCATCAGAACCTGTACCATCTCTCAAATCCTCCGCTGCGGCCTGATCAGGCTTCGACCAGAACGTCCGTCCACAGTTCGGACGGATCGGGCTCGGGGCTGGTGGTGGCGAATTCGGCCGCGTCGGTGACGATATCCTTCACCTCGCGGTCGATCACCTTCAAGGCTTCCTCGTCGGTGATGCCCTGGTCCAGCAGCAGCTTCTTCAGATTGTCGATCGGATCGCTTTCCGACCGCATCTTGTTGACCTCTTCCTTGGTCCGGTACTTGGCCGGATCGGACATGGAATGGCCGCGATAGCGGTAGGTCTTCATTTCCAGGATGACAGGGCCATTGCCGGCGCGGATATGGGCGATGGCCTTGTCAGCCGCCGCCTTCACCTCCAGCACGTCCATGCCGTTCACCTGATAGCCCGGAATGCCATAGGCGCTGCCGCGCTCAAACAGCTCACCGGCAGACGCGCGGGCCTGGGCGGTGCCCATGGCGTACTTGTTGTTCTCGATGACGAACAGGGTCGGCAGCTTCCACAGCGCGGCCATATTGAACGTCTCGTACACCTGGCCCTGGTTGATGGCGCCGTCGCCCATGTAGCAGGCGTTCAGGCCGCCATCGCCCAGATACTTGTGCGCAAAGCCCAGGCCGGCGCCGATCGGCACCTGTGCGGCGACGATGCCATGGCCGCCGTAGAAACGCTTCTCACGGCTGAACATGTGCATCGAGCCGCCCTTGCCCTTGGAATAACCACCGGCGCGGCCCGTCAGTTCGGCCATGACGCCCCGGCTTTCCATGCCGCAGGCCAGCATATGGCCGTGATCGCGGTAGGAGGTGATGACGCTGTCGCCTTCACGCATCGCGGCCTGGATACCGACGACGACGGCTTCCTGACCGATATAGAGGTGGCAGAAACCACCGATCAGGCCCATGCCGTACAGTTGCCCCGCCTTTTCTTCAAAACGGCGGATCAACAGCATTTCGCGGTAATAGCGGATAAGCTCGTCCTTGCTCGGCAAGGCCGGGGCCGCGGGGGCCGCTGTACGGGTGCTGCGGCGCTTGGTGACTGCCACGGGCTCCTCCCAGGGATGGGGGTTGCGGAATAGCGTGATCGCTGTGCGATGCGATAAGAGGTATCGCCACTATCCGCGGAGCGCAAGGAGTGTGCAGTGCAAAAGATTGTTTTACTTGAGAAAATCAGCGTTAACCTGAATTAGGCTAATCGCCTTGTTTTCAGCAACTTACCGACCTTGGTCGGGATTGCCCTGCGTGGACTGCGTGGCAGAGCGTCGCGGAAGGAGGATTACCATATCGTCAGGGTGCGACTGGTTCAGGACGGCGCGCGCCCGCTCTTCCAGAAGGTCGGGGTCCAGATTGTCGGGGCGCAGCAGGCTGGCCCGGCGCTCCATCTCCTCCCTCTCCCCGCGCACCTGATCCAGGGTGGATTGTGCGCGCGCAACCTCGCTTTGCAGGTGCGTCAGGGCCACAAGGCCGCGATCACCATGCACCGTGTGATAGGCGAAATAGGCCACCACGGACACGCCGATCATCGGCCCGACAACCTGTCGGACGGTACGGCCAAGGGCGGAGCGGAGGGTGCGGATCGTCGTCATGGCCGGATGGAATCACAGCCCGAGTCGCGCGGTCAATGACAAAGGTGGAAACGCGACGAAAAATCACGCTGAATCAGATGGGTATGCCCGAAAGGGATAAACCTTGCCCGCCGGAAAACAAAAAAGGGCGGCCCCATGGGACCGCCCTTTCGCAACTCTGCAACCGACTATCGATCAGCCGCGCTTCAGCGCCGAACGGCCCGGATAGACGGATGCTACGCCCAGGCCTTCCTCGATGCGGATCAGCTGGTTGTACTTGGCAATCCGGTCCGAACGGGACAGGGAGCCGGTCTTGATCTGACCGCAGTTGGTGGCGACGGCCAGGTCGGCGATGGTGCTGTCCTCGGTCTCGCCCGAACGGTGCGACAGGACGGCGGTGTAGCCGGCGTTCTGCGCAATGCGGACGGCTTCCAGCGTTTCGGTCAGGGTGCCGATCTGGTTGACCTTCACCAGGATGGAGTTGCCGACACCCTTCTTGATGCCGTCGGACAGGCGGACCGGGTTGGTGACAAACAGATCGTCGCCCACCAGCTGCACCTTGCCGCCGATGGCGTCGGTCAGCAGCTTCCAGCCTTCCCAATCATCCTCGGCCATGCCGTCCTCAATGGAGACGATCGGGTACTTCGACACCAGATCGGCCCAGTAGGCGACCATTTCGGCGGGCGTCAGGCTCTTGCCCTCGCCTTCCAGCTCATACTTGCCGTTCTTGAAGAACTCGGTCGAGGCGGCGTCCAGCGCCAGCAGCACATTCTCACCGGCTTTGTACCCGGCATCGGCGATGGCGGCGACGATGAAGTCCAGCGCCTCGGTGGTGGAGGACAGGTTGGGGGCAAAGCCGCCCTCGTCGCCCACGGCGGTGTTATGGCCGGCGGCCTTCAACTTCTTCTTCAGGGCGTGGAAAATCTCCGCACCCACGCGGATGGCCTCGGCGCAGGTTTCCGCACCGACAGGCATCACCATGAATTCCTGGATGTCGATGGGGTTGTCGGCATGGGCACCGCCATTGATGATGTTCATCATCGGCACCGGCAGGATGCGGGCATTGGCACCACCGACATAGCGGTAGAGCGGCAGGTCCAGTTCATCGGCAGAGGCTTTGGCCACAGCCATCGACACGCCCAGGATGGCGTTGGCGCCCAGGCGACCCTTATTCGGCGTGCCGTCCAGATCGATCATGGCCTGGTCGATGGCAACCTGATCGGTGCTTTCCAGACCGACCAGCGTGTCGGCGATCTCGCCATTCACGGCCTCGACAGCCTTCAGCACGCCCTTGCCCAGGTAACGGGACTTATCGCCATCGCGCAGTTCGACGGCTTCATGCGCACCGGTGGAGGCGCCCGACGGAACGGCGGCCCGGCCAAAGGCGCCGGATTCCAGACGAACCTCAACCTCAACAGTCGGGTTGCCGCGGCTGTCGAGAATTTCGCGCGCGTGAATGTCGATGATGGCGGACATGAGGCCTCTCTCTTCCGTGGGCGTGGATGCCGTGAACCCGAAAAGGGTAAATACGGGATGAAGGGCATAACGCCAGATGCCGCCCCTCGACAAGGGACGGTTTCGCTACCCCGCAGTGCCCGAAGGTTCAGCGGGCCTCGTCCCACCGATGGGGATGGTCATGGGAAGCTGCCGCTTCGCCCCCTGCACGCCTGCATAGAAGGCGGAAAGCAAGGCGAAATCAGCCTCCAGGCTCTCTGTCGTCTCCAGCGGTTCGCCGATACGGATCGTGTGGGTCGCATAATCCAGCGCGACAGGTATGATCGGAACGCCGGCCTGTCGCGCAATTTGCCAGAAGCCCGTCTTCCATCCGGCCCCCGGTTTGGGGTTGCGCGTCCCCTCCGGCGCGACGCCGACCACCATCTTTTCCGCCCCCTCAATGGCGGCCACGCAATCACCCACCACCCCATGCGCCGACCGGCGATCCACCGGCAGCACATCGCACCAGCGCATGATGGGACCCAGCGGACCCCAGAAAAGAGTGTGCTTGCCCAGGATATGGATGCGCAGGTCGGTGGCCAGGATGGTGGCCATGGCAACGAAGAAATCATAGTTGGAAGTATGGGGTGCCCCGATCACCACGAACTTTTCCAAATTCGGAAAGGCGCCCGCAATACGCCAGCCCAGCAGGCGCAGACCCATACGACCGATAAAACGGGAAATCGGGCCGCCCCGCCGGTCATTGCGGGGGCCCAGGGACGGAACGGACATGGATTGCGTCTTCCTCACACCACCGGCGGGGTTGCAGGCCCCGCCTTTCGTTATAAGCCGATGGTGGGCAAAGGCCGGTACTTTGTCAAAGGTGCGGAAGGTCAGATGCTGACCGGGTTCGCCTTGGCAACGCGGTCAAAGGCGAGAAGCGTGGACAGCACGCCTTCCATCTGGTCCAGCGGCACCATGTTGGGACCGTCGCTGGGGGCGCAATCGGGGTTCTCGTGCGTCTCCATGAAAACCGCCGCCACACCGATGGCGATGGCCGCACGGGCCAGGACGGGCACGAATTCGCGCTGACCACCGCTGCTGCTGCCCTGCCCGCCCGGCTGCTGTACCGAGTGGGTGGCGTCATAGACAACGGGGTAACCGGTCTGCGCCATGATGGGCAGGGAGCGCATGTCGCTGACCAGCGTGTTGTAGCCGAAGCTGGCCCCGCGTTCGCACAGCAGGATGTTGTGATTGCCGGTGGACGCGATCTTGGCGGCGACATTCTTCATGTCCCACGGCGCCAGGAACTGCCCCTTCTTCACATTGATGGGCTTGCCCGTCTCACCGGCGGCCAGCAACAGGTCCGTCTGCCGGCACAGGAAAGCGGGGATCTGCAATACGTCCACGACCTCTGCCACCGGCGCGCATTGGTCGGCCGTATGAATGTCGGTCAGGACGGGGCAGCCGAACGTATCGCGGATATCGGCCAGGATGGGCAGCGACTGGTCCATGCCCAGGCCGCGCTGCGCGCTGACCGAGGTGCGGTTGGCCTTATCAAAGCTGGTCTTGTAGATCAGGCCGATACCCAGCTTGGCGGTCAGTTCCGATAGTGCCCCCGCCATGGCAAAGGCATGGTCGCGGCTTTCCAGCTGACACGGGCCGGCAATGAGGGTGAAGGGCCGGTCATTGGCAATAGACAGCGGGCCGACATTAACGGTGCGGATCATGGCATGCTCCTTTACGCCGCCATATGGGCAGGCGGGGGCCGGAAATAAAGAAGGCCGGGGAAGGTTTGCACCTGCCCCGGCCTTTCACGTCCTATCCGATCAAACCAGCCGGCTCTGCGCGATGGCAGCGCCGATGAAGCTGGTGAACAGCGGGTGCGGGTCAAACGGCTTGGACTTCAGTTCCGGATGGAACTGCACGCCCACGAACCAGGGATGGTCCGGCAGCTCCACGATTTCCGGCAGAATGCCGTCGGGCGACAGGCCGGAGAATTTCAGGCCCACCTTTTCCAGCGCTTCCTTGAAGTTGATGTTCACTTCATAGCGGTGACGGTGACGCTCGACGATATCCTCGCTGCCATAGATATCGGCAACGCGGGTGCCAGCCAGCAGGTGGCAGTTATAGGAGCCCAGGCGCATGGTGCCGCCCAGATCGCCGCCTTCCTGCCGCTGAACAAGCTGATTGCCCTGGGTCCATTCCGTCATCAGACCGACAACGGCGGGGTCGGGTTTGCCGAATTCGGTGGAGCCGGCATATTTCAGCCCGGCCAGGTGACGCGCGCTTTCGATCACCGCCATCTGCATGCCGAAGCAGATGCCGAAATAGGGGATCTTGTGTTCGCGCGCGAACTGCACCGCGCGGATCTTGCCCTCGGTCCCGCGCTCGCCAAAGCCGCCGGGCACCAGGATGCCATGCACATGCTCCAGCTGTTCCAGTGCCTCGCCGCTTTCGAAAATCTCAGCGTCGATCCAGTCCAGCTTGACCTTCACATTGTTGGCGATACCGCCATGGGTCAGCGCCTCGCCCAGCGACTTATAGGCGTCCAGAAGGCTGGTATATTTGCCGACCACCGCGATGGTGACGGTGCCTTCGGGGTTGCGCACGCGGCGCACGATCTCTTCCCAGCGCGACAGGTCGGGGGCGCCGTCGGCAGCCATCCCAAAGTACTTCAGCACTTCGGTGTCGAAGCCCTGCTCGTGATAGGAAATCGGCACCTGATAGATGGTGTCGACATCCAGGGCGGCGATCACGCATTCCTTTTTGATGTTGCAGAACTGCGCGATCTTGCGGCGCTCATTCTCCGGAATGTCGCGGTCGGCGCGGCACAGCAGCATCTGCGGCTGAATACCGACCGACAACAGCTCCTTCACCGAATGCTGGGTCGGCTTGGTCTTCAGCTCACCAGCGGCGGGGATATAGGGGACCAGGGTGACGTGGCAGAACAGCACGTTCTCCGACCCGCGATCATTGCCGAACTGGCGGATGGCCTCCAGGAAAGGCAGCGATTCGATGTCGCCGACGGTGCCACCAACCTCACACAGAACGAAATCCTCGCCATCCAGATCGGCGGCGATGAAGTCCTTGATGGCATCGGTGATGTGCGGGATGACCTGGACCGTAGCGCCCAGATAGTCGCCCCGACGTTCCTTGGCCAGCACGTTGGAATAGATGCGACCCGTCGTGATGTTGTCCGACTTGGTGGCATGCACACCCGTGAAACGCTCGTAATGGCCCAGATCCAGATCGGTTTCGGCACCGTCGTCTGTGACGAACACCTCACCATGCTGGTATGGGCTCATCGTGCCGGGATCGACATTCAGATAGGGGTCCAGCTTGCGCAGGCGGACCTTGTAGCCGCGTGCCTGCAACAGCGCGCCAAGGGCGGCAGAAGCCAGACCCTTGCCCAGCGACGAAACCACACCACCGGTGATGAAGATGAAGCGCGTCATGGAACCCTAACCTTCGCCAAGCATGCCAACAGGTTGGGTCCATCCGGCCCAATCCTTGTCGAGATTTCACATCGGGGCACGGATGCCCATTCCACCATATTCACGCCCTAACGGAAAGAGGCGGCATGTCTGCCGCCTCTCGCCATATTACGGGCCTGTCGCCGAAGTGCCTTACTGGCCGACGGGGACCGTCGGCTTGGCCGGCTCGGCGGGCGCCGCCGGAGCCTCGGTGCCGGGAGCCGGCACCTTGTCGAAAATGCTCTTCTGGCTGCTGCCCGTGCCGGCCAGGATGGCCAGGATCAGGCTGGTGCAGAAGAACAGGGCCGCCAGGATGGCGGTGGTCCGGGTCAACAGGTTGGCGCTGCCGCGGGCGGTCATGAAACCACCCATGGTGCCGCCACCGACACCCAGGCCGCCGCCTTCCGACTTCTGCACCAGAACCACGCCGATCAACGCCAGCGTGATCAGCAGATGCACGACCAGGACTACCTCTTGCATCCCAACAATCCCTGCAACCAATTGGAACGGACCTTCGGGAACCCGCGGCCCTTGACCAGTAGCAAATGGCGCATCACGCGCCCAAACGCAAGGCCGCCCGCTTCCCGTTTCAGGGGGAAGCGGGAAGCACCCGCGTCATGTAACCGTCACGCTTATTAACCGGTCGTGCGGCTGGGCGCCATAGCGAAGTCTCAAGGGCAGGCTTGCGCGATGGCCCAGAAATCATCCGCCTTCAGGCTGGCACCCCCGACCAGGGCGCCATCAACATCGGCAAGCCTAAGGATTTCAGCGGCATTGGACGGCTTCACCGAGCCGCCATACAGGATGCGGACCGCACCGGGATCGGTGACCAGACCCGACAGCTTTTCGCGGATCATGCCGTGCATGGCTGCAATGTCGGCCAGGGTCGGGGTGCGTCCGGTGCCGATGGCCCAGACGGGCTCATAGGCGATGACGCTGTTGGACGCGGTCGCACCATCGGGAATCGAGCCTGTCAGTTGTTCGGCAACCACAGACTCCGCCTGACCTGCGTCACGCTGCGCCTCCGTCTCGCCCACACAGATGATGGCGGTCAGGCCGGCGCGCAGGGCGGCGGCGGCCTTCCCCTTGATGGTGGCGCTGCTCTCACCATGGTTGGTGCGGCGTTCGGAATGGCCGACAATGACAAAGGCCGCACCGGCATCGGCCAGCATTTCCGCCGCGATATCGCCGGTATGGGCACCCTGAACCTGGGCATGGCAATCCTGCCCACCAACGGCAACGGCGCTGCCGCTAACGGCCTGTGACACAGGACTGATGATGGTGGCGGGCGGACAGACCAGAAGGTCGAATCGCGGATCGGCGGTGGGGCCGACGCGGGCAGCCAGATCGGCGGCCAGCGCAGCACCATCACTTTGCCGGCAATGCATTTTCCAATTGCCGGCGATCAGATAACGGCGAGCGGTCATTTCATCCTCTACTCTTCTTTTCACGGGGCCTTGTCTGCCGGGTTGTCCCCGGTCCGCCGGCCTTATGTGTAAGGAAACATTATGCGGGCCTGCCCCCGCTGTCCAAAAGGTCAGCGTTGTCATGGGCCGATGCACAAGACATGGCCCCTGCCCGCCCCCCGGACTTGCTCCCAGGGTGCCGCTTCCCTATGATGCCGCGCTTTCCGGGTTGTGGCCCGGCGGTGCCGTTCGCATTCCGGCGGGCGGCGCTGCACCAATTCGATGGAACCGCAAGCGTCCCCATGCTCCAGATCATCCGCAGCACCGCCGGCTCCTGGGTCGTCAAGATCCTGTTCGTGGCCCTGATCATCAGCTTCGCTGTCTGGGGCATCGGTGATGTCACCAAGGGGGTGCAGACCGGCGTCGCCAAGGTCGGCGACCGCAGCATCACGCCCGTGGAACTGGATCAGGCCTACCGCGCCGAATTCAACCGCATGAAGCAGATGGTCGGCCCGGAATTCACCGAGGAGCAGGCCCGTCAGTTCGGCCTGCGCGACCGCGCGCTGGAACAGTTGATCCAGAAGGAACTGCTGGCGCTGGCCGCCGAAGACCTTGGTCTGCGCATTGCAGATGACACCGTGCGCGCAGAAGTGCTGAAGGTTCCAGCTTTCAAGGACAGTTTCGGCAATTTCGACGCCAACCTGATGCGCGCCCTGTTGCAGCAGAACGGCTTGACGGAAGCAGGCTTTGTTGAGGATGTGCGGTCCGACATGGCCCGCAGCGATCTGATCGGCGCCGTCACTGCTGGCGCCAGCGCCTCCAAGACGCTGGCCGAAGCGCTGTTCCGGTACCGTTTCGAAGGCCGCACCTTTGAGGCCGTGACCATCCCGTTCAACGCCATGCCCGCCGCCCCGTCGCCCGATCAGGCGACGCTGGAAGCGTTCCACAAGGACAAAGCCGTACGCTATACCGCGCCCGAATACCGCACCTTGAACGTGGCACTGCTGGAAACAGCCGCCCTGACCAAGGATGTCGAGGTCACGGACGAGGCGCTGCGCGAATATTACGACGCCCATGCCGGTGACTATATCACCCCGGAAAAGCGCTCCATTGCGCAGGCCGTGTTCCCCAGCAAGGAAGCCGCCGACAAGGCCCTGGCCGCTGTGAATGGTGGCAAGAAGATTGAGGACGTGGCCAAGGAAGCGGGCGTCGAGGCGGTGACCTTGGACGATGTCCAGAAGGATGGCCTGCCCGCCGAACTGTCCGAACCCGCCTTCGCCGCCGCATCGGGCACGTCGGGCGGCCCCGTGGAAAGCGCCTTCGGCTTTCACATCTTCACCGTCACCAAGGTTCAGGCTGGTGGTGAACGCAAGCTGGAAGAGGTGAAGGACGAGGTTGCACAGAAGGTCCGCCAGGACAAGGCCCTGGAAAAGCTGTTCGAGCTGTCGACCAAGCTGGAAGACGAGTTGGCCGGCGGCACGCCCCTGGCCGAGGCTGCCCAGACCGTGGGTGCGCGGATCGTGAAGCTGGAGAAGGTCGACAGCCGTGGCGCCAATGCCGCCGGCGTTGCCCAGGGTGCTGACCTGCCTGCTATCGACAAGATCATCGCCTCGGGCTTCACCGTCGCGTCCGGCCAGACCGGCAGCGTGGAAGAGGCCGGGTCCGACGCCTTCTTTGCGGTGCAGGCCGAAGCCGTGTTCCCCGCCGCCCTGAAGCCACTGGACGAGGTCAAGTCGCTTGTTCTGGGTGATTGGCAGGCCG
The DNA here is from genome assembly GCA_001296005.1 of alpha proteobacterium AAP38. GTDB lineage: Bacteria > Pseudomonadota > Alphaproteobacteria > Azospirillales > Azospirillaceae > Niveispirillum. The sequence continues at coordinate 224,091 of LJHR01000035.1, forward strand.
AGCAGAAGCAGATTGCCGCCCGTAAGAAGGCCGAGGAAGTTGCGACCAAGCTGAAGGCCGGCACGCAGGCCAAGGAAGCCGCATCCGGCATCCCCAGTGCCCTGGTTCAGAATGTCGATCCGCTGATGCGCGCCGGCGCCCCCAGCGCCGTCGTGCCCGCCGCCGCCCAGCAGACGCTGTTCAGTGGTGCTGTCGGCGATGTCGCCACGGGTGAAAAGCCGACGGGCGTGGTGGTGGTCAAGCTGACCGGCATCATCCCCGCCGACCCGGCCAACCCGATGGCAGCGGCACAGGTGACGCAGTTGGCCAATGCCACGGGCCAGGCCATACAGGATGAACTGGTTCTCCAGTACCTGGCGGCCCTGCGCGCCCATTATGGCGTGACCATCAACCAGACCCTGATCAACCAGCTTTACCGCACCACGCAGGAGTAAGTCCCGTGCGCACCCTTCCGGACGACAGCACCTTCATCCGCACCTATGACAGCGGAGCGGCGCAGGTGCTCTGGACCCGGCTGGTCAGCGATCTGGACACCCCCGTTTCCGCCATGCTGAAGCTGGTGCGCGGGCGTCCCAACGCTTTCCTGCTGGAATCGGTCACCGGTGGTTCGGTGCGCGGGCGTTACTCCATCATCGGCCTGAAGCCCGACCTGATCTGGCGCTGCCGGGGCACGAGGGCGGAGATCAACCGCAACGCGGCGGTTGACCCCGACAGCTTCATCCCTTGCGCCGAAGACCCGTTGAAGGCCCTGACGGCGCTGCTGGACGAAAGCCGCATCGATCTGCCGGCGGAGCTGCCGCCCATGTCGGCGGGCCTGTTCGGTTATTTGGGCTATGACATGGTCCGGTTGATGGAGAAGCTGCCCGACAGCAACCCCAACAACCTGGATATCGAAGACAGCATCATGATCCGGCCGACCGTCATGGCGGTTTTTGACGGGATCGAAAATGTCGTGACGGTCATCACGCCGGTCCGCCCGCAGGCCGGTGTGTCGGCGGATCAGGCGTTGGACGAGGCCAAAGCCCGGTTGGCGGAATCGGTAGCCGATCTGCAAGGACCGGTGCCCGCCGCCTATGAAACGACCCTGGACCTCACAGCCCTTCCGGCACCGGAGTCGAATACGGCGCGGCAGGAATATTATGGGATCGTGGAGAAGGCGAAGGAGTATATCCGCGCCGGCGACATCTTCCAGGTGGTGCCCAGCCAGCGTTTCTCGGTGCCCTTCACCCTGCCGCCCTTCGCGCTGTATCGCGCGCTGCGCCGCCTGAACCCATCGCCCTTCCTGTTCTTCCTGGATTTCGGCGGCCTGTCGGTTGTCGGGTCAAGCCCGGAAATCCTGGTGCGCCTGCGTGACGACACCGTCACCATCCGCCCCATCGCCGGCACACGCCGCCGTGGCAAGGATGCGGCGGAGGATAAGGAACTGGCGGCAGACCTGCTGTCCGATCCAAAGGAACTGGCAGAGCATCTGATGCTGCTGGATCTGGGCCGCAATGATGTGGGCCGGGTATCGCGCACAGGAACCGTTACGGTAACGGAAAAGTTCACGATCGAGTATTACTCCCACGTCATGCATATCGTTTCGAACGTGGAAGGAAAGCTGAACCCCAAGTTCACGCCAATCGAGGCGCTGGTCGCCGGCTTCCCCGCCGGCACCGTATCGGGCGCGCCCAAGGTGCGGGCCATGGAGATCATTGACGAGTTGGAGAAGACAAGGCGCGGCATCTATGGCGGCTGCATCGGCTATTTCGCGGCCAATGGCACGATGGATACCTGCATCGCCCTGCGCACCGCCGTCCTGAAGGATGGTGTCATGCATGTGCAGGCCGGTGGCGGTGTGGTCGCCGACAGCGATCCGGAAGCCGAGTATCAGGAGACCGTGAACAAGGCAAAGGCTCTGTTCAAGGCTGCTGAGGAGGCTGTCCGCTTCGCGCAGGAAAGCCGTGGCTGACGATTGGAGCCTTGCCGCCGCCGTGCCGGATCGTTTGATCCTGGCCACGGCGGCGGCACTGGCCCCTGCGCTGGCCCCGTTGCTGCCGGGTGCCACGATTGTCACCAGCCTTGAGCAACTGCAAACAGAGCTGGTCCGGCACCATGGATTTAGCGTCCGGTTGGTGAGTGTCGGTTTCGCCAAACGGGTACCCGCATCGCTGCTGTCAGCATGCCGCGCGGGGGCCGTGAATTTCCATGCAGCCCCACCCGACTATCCCGGTTCGGCGGCAAACCATCTGGCACTTTATGAGGGTGCGGGGCGTTTCGGCGTCACTGCCCATGTCATGGTACCGGCCTTGGATGCCGGCCCCATATTGGCCTTTGAGGCATTTCCCATCCCCGCCGTCATCGGCCATCGCAGCCTGGATGAGTTGACATGGCCAGCCTTGCTGCGGCTGGTGCAGCGCCTTGGCCCCTGCCTGCGGAGTACGGCACCCTGGCCGCCGGCACCGGGCCTTTCCTGGCGCGGGACGGCCCGAACCCGGGCCAGCGTGCTGGCCCTGGCCCGGGTCACAGCGGTAATGGACGCAGAGGAACGACAGCGCCGCTGGCGGGCCTTTCATGAAGGGCCGGACAGTATCCTGACCTTCGAACAGGATGATGGCGACCTCATCTACAAACCCGGCGGGCGAATCCGCGGATGGGTTGATGGTATCGTCAATGATGCCATCCATGGCTGGGCCTATGATCCGGGCCGAGGTCCTGTCATCCTCCGGGTGGAAGTGGATGGTCGGCCCTTGGGTGATCTGCCGGCCAATGGCTTTCGCGGCGACGTGGCCGCCGCCGGCCATGGCGATGGGTATTGCGGCTTCAGCATCCCCCTGGCGGCCTTTCCCAAAGATGCCACCCGTATCGAATTCCTGCTGCCCTCCGATGAATGGTGCCGGCTGCCGGGTAGTCCGGTGATGCTTATTCCACCCGGCGCTTGAAGCCAGCCATCATCCGACAATGGCGACATGGTCAGGCGGGATGACATTGGTGCCAAGTTCCGGGTGGAGCGTTGCATCCACGAATATTCCAAATCCGCAGTCGAAACTGTAAACTTACAGAATCTGACCCAGTTTCTCTTTTCATAGGCGGCGTTGCGTGCTTTCGCGGATGAACAGGATGCTGGCTTTGGCCCTGGCCATCGCCTGCTGGATCGGGTCCGCCGCCGCTGCGGACCCGACGATCCTGCGCATGGCAGAAAGCCGCGAAGGCAGCCACCTGTTCTTCCATGATGTGCTGAAGGCCGCATTTCAGGCCGAGAATTACCCCATCGAATTGCAAGGCATCGCCGGACCGGGCAAGGAACGGTACAAGATGATGCTGCGTAACGGTGATCTGGACGTTATGTGGATGGTGCGGGGGGCGGAGCGCGACCGGCAGTATGTACCCGTCGATTTCCCCCTGACCGGTGGCCTGATCGGGCAGCGTGTCCTGCTGATCAGACCGGAAGACCAGGCAGCCTTTGATCAAATCCGCCGGCTGGAGGATTTCGCACGATTAGGTCTGGTCGCCGGAATGGGCAAAGATTGGCTGGATGTCGATATCTGGCGCCAGAATAGCCTTCCTGTGTCCGGTGACATTACGGATTGGCGGCTTCTGTTCAAGATGCTGGCGGCAGGCAACCGCGCCATTGATTATATGCCGCGCGGCGTATCGGAAGTGATGGCCGATGCCCAGGCCCATCCCGAACTGGTGATCGAAAAGAGATTGCTGCTGCGTTACCGGCGCGACAGCATCTTTTATCTGGCCCCGCCGGTTGCCCATCTGGCACCCGTGCTGCTGCGCGGCCTGCGGAAGGTCCGTGACAATGGGACGTATGATAGGCTGGTGCAAAAGCATTACGGGCACCTGAAGACCGAACTTGCCCTGGACCAGCGTCTCATCCTTGATCTGGTCGATCAGGATGACCGCGCGGCAATCCGGTGACCGGAGCGATGGTATTGACGATCCCCTCCTCCCGTCCGCGATCTGGAACAAAGACCATATGGTCGGGGCTGGCCCTTCTCGCTGTGGCGATGCTTTTCGCGATCCTGACCGCACAGGCGGCACCAACACGCATCACCGCACCGCAGAGCCTGAACGGCACCCATGTCTATTTCCATGAGGTCCTGACCCGTGCGTTCGCGGCGGTCGGGCACGAGGTGGAAATCGAGGGCATCGCCGATCCTGCGCGCCCGCGTATGAAGAAAATGCTGAAAAGCGGTGAACTGACCATCATGTGGCTGATTCAAAGCCCGCAGAATGATCAGGATTTCGTTTCAGTCGATTTTCCCCTGGTGGACGGTCTGGCCTCGCGGCGTATCCTGTTGATCCGGCCACAGGATCAGGCCCGGTTTGATGGGATCAAGAGCCTGGAAGACCTGCGCCGCTCCGGTCTTGTTGCCGGTATGGGGCCGGACTGGGTGGACTTGGCGCTATGGCATGCCAACAGCCTGCCCACCAACACACCCGTGTCGGACCCTCGCCGTCTTTATGACATGCTGCGGGTCGGGAACCGGGGCGTGGACTATATCCCGCGTGCGGCCATGGGCATCCTGGCCGACGCGTCTGTCAATCCCGGCCTTGTCCCCGAACAGCGCCTGCTGCTGCGGTACGAACGCGAGGGCCGATTCTACCTCTCGCCCCAGGCCGCCGATCTGCGGCCTGCCCTGGAAAAGGGGTTACGGATTTTGCGCGACAACGGAACATTGACGCGACTGAAGGAGAAGCATTTCGGCTCCATCAGCCGCACTTTGCAACTGGACCGGCGCCTTGTCCTCTCCCTGCGGGATGATGAAAAACTGAATTGACGGTGCTTTATCAAACCGCCGCAGGCAGACTTTGGCCCAGCCGCCCGCCAATCCGCACGGGTTCGGCACGCTTGGCAAGGCCGGTACGGTCATCGGTCTCCACGAACACGCCACAGACGCTGACGGTTGCGTCGTTTTCACCCGGCGAATAGCGTTCGCCCGGCGTCTTGCGCAGCATCTTGTGGATGGCGGCATCCTTCTTCATGCCGATGACGGTGTCATAGTCACCGCACATGCCGGCATCGGTCTGATAGGCCGTACCGCCGTTCAGGATCTGTAGATCGGCGGTGGGGACATGGCAATGCGTGCCGACCACCAAACTGACGCGGCCATCCAGGACATGGCCCATGATCATCTTCTCGCTGCTGGCCTCGGCATGCATGTCCATGATGATGGCATCCACACCCGCCGGCCCCATGCGGGCACCGCCCAGGCGGTGGATATTCAGCACCTTCTCCACCGGCGGGAACGGGTCATCCAGCGGGTCCATGAAGACGCGGCCCATGGCATTGATCACCATCACTTTATGCCGCCCGTTCTTGGTCGGCAGGATGGTGAAGCCGCGACCCGGCGTGCCGTCCGGGTAGTTGATGGGGCGCACCAGTTGCGGAAGGCGGCCAATCTGGCCCAGCAATTCCTTCTGATCCCAGGCATGGTTGCCAAGGGTCACGCAATCCACCCCGGCATCGAACAGTTCCTGCGCGATCTTTTCGGTGATGCCGAAGCCGCCGGCGGCGTTTTCCCCGTTCACGACGATAAAGTCGGGCTTCAGCCTGGCCTTCAGGTCCGGCAGATGGCGCAACACGCCCTCCCGCCCGCTGCGCCCCACAATATCGCCCAGGAAAAGCAACCGCATCTGATACCCCGAAGAATTTACGCCGGGCGCCAGGCGCCCTGTTCCGTGACGATCCAGTCAAGCTTTTGATCGTAGGCGTCGATGGGCAGCTTATCCACCCCCTGCCCCGCATAGCCGATGCCCACGGCGATGGTCGGCGCTTCTGCCCGCAGCACTTCCAGCGTGCGGTCATAGAAGCCGCCGCCATAGCCCAGACGATAACCCGCCCGGTCAAAGGCCAGCAGCGGCACCAGCACAATGTCGGGCTGTGCCAGCGGCGCATCGCCCATCGGTTCCATGATGCGGAAGGCACCGGGCACCAGCGGATGGCCGGGCCGCCACAGCCGGAAGACCAGCGGCCAGGCGCGGCCCATCACCACAGGCAAGGCGGTAGTATGGCCGGCGGCGGCAAGTCCCGACAGGCCGGGCAACACATCCACCTCATCCCCCTTGGGATGATAGCCCGCAATGGTCAGGGGACCGGGGCGCAGGCCCGGCAGCAGCGGCAGGAGATGGGTGGCGATGGCAGCCGCCGCAGCGGTACCAGCCGCCGCATGGGCGCGGGCGCGGGCTTCACGCGCCTGGACGCGGGCGGCCTGCTTGGCCTGGGCGATTGGATCGACGTCCAGGTCTGGCATCGTAAAACCGGCGATCTGGTGGAAAACAATACCATCGGTCGGATGTCGACCGATAATACGGCGGCGACTGCCGCCCCGCGGCCCGTGCCGCGTAAGCCCAAGCCGCCGGATGGCGGCGCCCGGCGCGTGAGGGAACAAAAAAGCGGAAGATGGCCGCCTTGGCCGTTGGTGAATGCTATCCCTCGTGACCTGTGCAAACAGGTGGGAGCCATATGCCGGCACCACGGCGCCGGTAGGGACAGCCCCCTCGAGGAATGATTATCGGCCCCGGGGATAAAGCGACCTGACGCACCAGGCAGCCACCTTCCTGTATCCTATTTAGGCGCGTTCAAGCCGCGCTGCAATGTCTTCGATGCGTTTTGCCAGCGTATCGACGGCGGCGACCACTTTTGCCTCATCCGCCGGGGCTGTTGCCGGGGCCGGTTGGTGCACAATGGGGGCCGGGGCATGGCCGGCGCGCAGCGACTTGACCTCGGCCCGTGCCTCCATCAACTCATCCGCCAGCACAATGCAGGTGGCGATCAGGTTCTGCACCTCATGACCCGCCGCACCGCCCGTCAGTTCCTGCATACGGGCATCGACATAGGCGGCCAGTTCCAGCAGGCGCTGTTCCTGCCCATCCTCGCAGCTCAGCGAGTGGTTGCGGCCATTCAGGGTGAAATCGACGCGACGCATGATCAACCTTCCTCAAGCACGCCCTGCAGGCGTGAAATCGCCGCGTCCAGGCGAACCTTCATGACGCGGGCCTGTTCCTGTGCCTGACGTTCGCCATGGCGTGCGGCCGCCAGTTCCGCCTCCAGCCGCAGCTTTTCCGCCAACCAGCCAGCCGTTCCGGCACCTGCATCCAGCCGTTCCAGCCGGCGCGTCAGGGCGCGGTCCAGCAGGCCGATGGACTTATCCAGGCGCTCCAGCGCGGCGGTGAGGCTGTCCAAGGCGGGGCTCATTCAGGGCGGGTGGACGGATGCCGGCACCATATACGGCACAGACGACAGACCTTAGGGGCCGCCCTCCCCCTACGTCAACATTCGCACCGCGAAAAACGCTGGAATCCGCCTTTTGGACCACCCCCATGGCCGGGCATCCGCCATGCTTGGCTGTCGCTTGACCCCCCCGATGCTTTTGGCCAATTTGCGGCCACCATTCGGGGGGTATTGGCCGTCGGACCGGGACGGTTGCCGCCGCCCGTCCGTCCTGTTGCGACACAGCACCAAGTACAGCGCTTTGTTAGAGCAATGTCCGGCCAGACCCAAAGGCCGGCGCCCCGCATGAAAGGCCCTTCGCGCAATGTCGTCCGATCTGACCGCTGGCGTGTCCCACGCCGATCTCGCCAACGCCATCCGCGCCCTGTCCATGGACGCGGTGGAAGCCGCCAAGTCCGGACATCCCGGCATGCCGATGGGCATGGCCGACGTCGCGACCGTCCTGTTCACGCAGTTTTTGAAGTTCGATCCGAAGCGCCCCGACTGGGCCGACCGCGACCGGTTCATCCTGTCGGCGGGCCACGGCTCGATGCTGCAATACAGCCTGATGTACCTGACCGGGTATGAAGACATCACGCTGGACGAGATCAAGCGGTTCCGTCAGATGGGCGCGAAGACCGCCGGCCACCCGGAATTCGGCATGGCGCGCGGCATCGAGATGACCACCGGCCCGCTCGGTCAGGGCATCTCCACCGCCGTCGGCTTCGCCATGGCCGAGCGCATCCTGAACGCCCGCTTTGGCGACGATCTGGTCGATCACACGACCTATGTCATCGCCGGCGACGGCGACCTGCAGGAAGGCATCAGCCACGAAGCCTGCTCGCTGGCCGGCCATCTGGGCCTGTCCAAGCTGATCGTGCTGTGGGATGACAACCGCATCAGCATCGACGGTTCCACCGACCTGTCCTTCACCGAGGATGTGAAGGCCCGCTACGCTGCCTATAACTGGGACGTGTCCGCCGTTGACGGTCATGATCCGGTGGCGGTCGCCAAGGCCATTGCCGCGGCCAAGCTGACGGACAAGCCGTCGCTGATCGCCTGCCGCACCACCATCGGCTATGGCGCGCCGACCAAGGCCAACACCGCCGGCAGCCATGGCAGCCCGCTGGGCGCCGCCGAGATCGAAGGCGCGCGCAAGGCCCTGAACTGGCCGCATGCGCCGTTCGATATCCCCGACGCCATCCTGCATGCGTGGCGCCATTTCGGTGATCGTGGCCATGTGGCCGTCGATGCCTGGGTCAAGCGTCTGGCGCGTTCGCCCAACCGTCTGGCCTTCAAGGCCGCCATCGCCGGCGACCTGTCGGCAGAGGCGCGCGCCGCCCTGCACGCCCATAAGAAGGCCGTGTCGGAATCCCGTCCGAAGATCGCCACCCGCCAGTCGTCGGGCAACACGCTGGACGTCATCGTCCCGCTGATGCCGGAAATGATGGGCGGTTCCGCCGACCTGACCGGGTCCAACAATACCCGCGTCAAGGCCCTGTCCAAGGCCGTGCAGAAGAACAGCTGGGATGGCCGCTACGTCCATTACGGCGTGCGTGAGCATGGCATGGCCGCCATCATGAACGGCATGGCCCTGCATGGCGGCATCATCCCCTATTCCGGCACCTTCCTGGCCTTCTCCGACTATAGCCGCCCGGCCATCCGCCTGGGCGCGCTGATGAAGCAGCGGGTCATCCATGTCATGACCCATGACAGCATCGGTCTGGGCGAAGACGGCCCGACGCACCAGCCGGTGGAACATATCCCCGCCCTGCGCTCCATCCCCAACCTGCTGGTCCTGCGCCCCGCCGACGCCGTGGAAGCGGCGGAAGCCTGGGAAATCGCGCTCGACGCCAAGACCCGGCCCAGCGTCCTGGCCCTGACCCGCCAGAACCTGGCGACAATGCGCGTGGAGCACACGGACGAGAACCTGTCCGCCAAGGGCGCCTATGTCCTGCGCGAGGCGACCGGCCCCCGCAAGGTTACCCTGCTGGCCACCGGGTCGGAGGTGGAGATCGCCTTCAACGCGCGCGAAAAGCTGGAAGCCGAAGGCATCCCCACGGCCCTGGTCTCCATGCCGTCCTGGGAACTGTTCGCTGAACAGCCGGAGGCCTATCAGAAGGCCGTGCTGGGCGATGGTCTGCGCATCGGCGTGGAAGCCATGGTCCGTTTCGGCTGGGACCGCTGGATCGGCGAAAAGGGCGTGTTCATCGGCATGCCCGGCTTCGGCGAAAGCGCGCCCTACCAGGAACTGTATGCGCATTTCGGCATCACGGCGGATGCCATCGTGAAGGCGGCGAAGGAGCGGCTGTAAACAACACACTTAATTCGCAACGGCGCCGGATTTTCCAATCCGGCGCCGTTCGCACTTTATAAGCATCACTTCAGCCAATACGCGACATCACCATGTCAGTCAGATAGCGGCATCCTTCGCCCTGTGGGTCAAGGTGATCGAAATCACCGAAATGTTCATATTGGAAAAACGGGTCGTCGTAGAAATCGACAATGTCGAAATTTCCGACAAGCTTGAACTGCTCACGAACCCAATGAAGCTCCTGAAAATAGCGGTTCTTGTCGTGTAGAACGGCCCTTAAATCATGCCGGCATGGCGGAATCACGACGAGAACACGATGCCCCATTTCACGGGCTTGCAGCAATATCCGCACTAAATGCAGCGCCTGACCTGCAGTCCGCTTACTCGTGAAATGATTTTCCGCGCGGCGCTCTACGCCATATTCGTTATTGAAGTATCGGCCATTGCCATATTGCTGCGTGAACCCGAACTGATCGTTCGGCGTTAGGTATCCGGATGACCAATTGGAAATAATTGGACTTATTGCGTCTATTTTTTCATCGTAATATTTATAATCTATATCAAAAACTTCCTTTATGGGCGCAACCCGCCAGCGGTCTTCTGATTTCTGCAAAAGAAAGTAAGAAGAAAAAACAGAATAGAAAATAACGACAGTTCTTAGCTTCGACAGATGCCGCGCACCCCAATCATAAACACACGCCGTATGAAACATATCCTGTGAAGTATAACATAAATTTACGGACCCTTTCGCCCTGATCGAGTCAAACGCATGATCGCCATGCGAAGAACCAATGACAAGATTAAATATTCCATCCCTATTGACCAGAGCCGATGATTTCTTGATATTCAAAATCTTCAAATCCTGAATAACACTACTAGCGATGCCAGCCTCAGGGCCAATGTTCTCAATTATTGATTTTTCAAAATTATTCCGGATATTTGCATCAGCGACATCAGCTTGCACGGCACGACGAAAGAACTCAAGGCCATCCCTGTAACCCAGAATTAACCCCAAATTATTAAGCGCACCGCTGTGATGCGGATACCGCTCAATGACAACTTGGTATTTTTGTGCAGCCTCGAAAAATTGCCCTTCGATATGCAATTTTATTGCACTTGCAAAAACATCCGCAACCATATTCGCCCTCCCCACAAGACAGACTAAATTTTTGCAGGTTTTCATTTTTCCCAGGGGGCATCAAGCGCGATCTGGAACGCGCCAACTCCTGCCAAATCTGAGGGATGAGTATTGTTACAAACGCCCGTTGACGCTAATCTGCCATTTCAATAGCTGACTTTACTGCATAAACCATCCCGGCAAAGAGTCATTCAGGTAACGCCGTTACCTGAATTGCGCCCTTCCTGCAAAAAAACTAAGCTGCAACCCGTGCGCTTCACGCATGGCGGAAGGGACGGTTGCGCCCTTGTATGCGGGGGGTTCAAGGGTTAATTCGGCTTTGGAACATGGGTCGTCACGCGGCCCATCGGCCCCCGCGCCAGAGCCGGCGCGGGCGTCGTTCAATCGGAGGAAAGCATGGCTGTCAAAGTTGCGATCAACGGGTTCGGGCGTATTGGCCGTCTGGTTCTGCGCGCGCTCATCGAAAGCGGCCGCAAGGATATCGTGGTCGTCGCCATCAACGATCTGGCCGACGCCAATTCCAACGCCCACCTGCTGAAGTATGACAGCGTCCATGGCCGCTTCCCCGGCACGGTCGAGGTTGTAGACGGCAATCTGGTCGTCAATGGTCACACGATCCGCTCCGTGCAGCAGCGCGACCCGGCCCAGCTGCCCTGGGGTGAGCTGGGTGTGGATATCGCGCTCGAATGCTCCGGCATCTTCACCAGCCGTGACGCCGCGTCCAAGCACCTGACCGCTGGCGCCAAGAAGGTGCTGATCTCCGCCCCGGCCACCGACGAAGACCTGACAGTCGTCTATGGCGTGAACCACGACAAGCTGACGGCTGATCACAAGATCGTGTCGAACGCGTCCTGCACCACCAACTGCCTGGCGCCCGTCGCCCATGTCCTGAACCAGGGCATCGGCATCGCCCATGGCTTCATGACCACCATCCACAGCTACACCGGCGACCAGAACACCGTGGACACGTTCCACAAGGATCTGCACCGCGCCCGTGCCGCCGCTCTGAACATCATCCCGACCTCGACCGGTGCCGCCAAGGCCGTGGGCAAGGTTCTGCCGGAACTGAAGGGCAAGCTGGACGGCACCTCGCTGCGCGTGCCGACCCCGAACGTGTCGGTTGTCGATTTCAAGTTCGTGGCCAAGCGCAACACGACCGTCGAAGAAGTCAACCAGCTGATCAAGGACGCCGCCGCTTCGGGCCCACTGAAGGGTATCCTGGGCGCCTATGCCGAGCCGCTGGTGTCCACCGACTTCAACCATGACAGCCACAGCTCGATCTTCGCCCTGAATGAGACGAAGGTCATGGAAGGCAACTTCGTGCGTATCCTGACCTGGTACGACAATGAATGGGGCTTCTCCAACCGCATGGGCGACACCGTCATTGCCATGGCGAACGCGGGCTGATTTCCCGACTGGTCTTTGCCAGCGATCTGGTTATCCTGATCGCTGGCCGGATCGACAACAGGGGCGCCGTTCCGGCGGGAGCGGCGCCCCTGGCATTTTGTGAAACCTGCAAACCACAGCCACAAGAAAGGGCGGATGGACATGACCCCCAATGAAATCGCGCGGCTTCAGACCTATCTGCGCAAGAACTTCGGCAACGACAAGATCACCGTGAACCCGCCAGCCAAGAAGGGCCAGCCGGTCGAAGTGACCATCGGGGAGGAATTCATCGGCACCCTCTACCGCGACGAGGATGATGGCGACGTGTCCTACGCCTTCAACATGACGATCCTGTCGGAAGATCTGCCGAACATCGCACCGGCGAAGAAGTAAGGCCCGTGTTTTGTCGCATGCGCTTGCGCTTATGCGACCTACGAAAACGTATGCCGTCGTAGGTCGCATAAGGACGAAGCCCGCATGCGACATCCCGTTTACATCACACCCAGATCCTTGGCCGTGAGGTCCAGCGCCAGCTTGGCCAGCCGCGCCACCTCATCCGCCTCCTCCTTCATCATGGTGAGGGCGGGGGCGTAGACCAGACTGTCGCGGATGCCCCGCATGATCAGGTTATTGTGAAAACAATGGTCGCGCGCCATCAGGCCGACCTTGCCGCCGCCAGGGAACCGCTCCCGCGTCCGGCGGTCCTTTACAATCTCAATGGCGCCGATCATGCCTTCGGAGCGGATTTCACCCACGATTGGGTGACCGACCAAAGCCTCCTCCAGCTTTTCGCGCAAGTACGGCCCGATCTCCGTTCGCGCGCGGTCCACCAGCCCTTCCCGCTCGATCACCTCCAGATTGGCCAGCGCCACAGCGCAGGCCACAGGGTGACCGGAATAGGTGAAGCCGTGGTAGAACTCCCCACCTTCATTGATCAAGGTCTCCGCCACCCGGTCGCCGACCATAACGGCGGAGAGCGGCACGTAGCCGGACGTGATGCCCTTGGCCAAGGTCATGAAATCCGGCTTGATGCCGTACCGCTGGCTGCCGAACCAATGGCCCAGACGGCCAAAGCCGCAGATCACCTCATCCGCGATCAGCAGGATGTCGTGCTCCTTGCAGATGCGGTTGATCTCCGGCCAGTAGCTGTCGGGTGGGATGATCACGCCGCCAGCCCCCTGCACCGGCTCCCCGATGAAGGCGGCAACGTTCTCAGGCCCGATCTCCAGGATTTTCTCTTCGACCGCGCGGGCCGCCAGCCGCCCGAACGCCTCCGCGCTCATCTCCCCCTGCCCTTCGAACGGGTAGGGCGCCATGACATGGGTGAAGCCGGGCAGCGGCAGGCCGCCCTGTTCATGCATCACCTTCATGCCGTTCAGCGAGGTCGCGGCCATGGTGGTGCCGTGATAGCCATGTTCGCGCCCGATGAAGACGCGCTTTTCCGGCTTGCCCTTCAGCGCCCAGTAATGGCGGGCCATGCGCACTATGGTATCATTGGCCTCCGACCCGGAATTAGCGAAGAAGGCGCGGTTCAGGCCCGGCGGAGTCAGTTCCGCCAGCTTGGCCGCCAGCCGCACCGTCGGCTCCGTCGTGGTCTTGAAGAAGCCGTGATAGAAGCTGAGATCGGTCAGCTGACGATAGGCGGCATCGGCCAGTTCCCGCCGGCCATAGCCGACATTGACGCACCACAGCCCGGCCATGGCATCCAGGATGCGGGCACCCGTACTGTCGGTCAGCCACACCCCCTCGGCATGGGTGATGATGCGCGGCCCGCCCAGGGCGGCCAGTTCCTGATGGTCGGTGAACGGATGCCAGTGATGGGCACCCGAAAGGCGCTTCAACGCGTCGGTATCGATGGTGGACACAAGTCGTCCCTCCCCAGGATCAAGATGCAGATGACGGACAGGCGGCGACCGTCAGACCGGCGGGTTGAACCCGATCCGGGCGCAGAGCAACAGCATCACTTCCTTGGGGCACGGGCCATGATAGATCATGCAAAGAGCATAACGCCGACACACGCCGGCGTCACGGCCCCTCCTATCCGAAACAGCATTAGCTGCGCAGGCCCGGCGCTTCCTGTCCGGTGCGGGCCACATATTCGGTGTAGCCGCCGCCATATTGATGGATGCCGTCCGGCGTCAGCTCCAGCACGCGGTTGGAGAGCGTGGCCAGGAAGTGCCGGTCGTGCGACACGAACAGCATGGTGCCTTCATAATTGGCTAGCGCGGTAATCAGCATCTGCTTGGTGTCGAGATCGAGATGGTTTGTCGGCTCGTCCAGGACCAGGAAATTCGGCGGGTTGTACAGCATCATCGCCATCACCAGCCGCGCCTTCTCACCCCCTGACAGCACCCGGCAACGCTTTTCCACATCATCGCCGGAAAAGCCGAAGCAACCAGCCAGCGCCCGCAGCGAACCCTGGCCCGCCTGCGGGAAGGCGCTTTCCAAGGCTTCGAAAACGGTCTGCTCACCATCCAGCAGTTCCATCGCGTGCTGGGAGAAATAGCCCATCTTCACGCTGGCGCCGACATTGACGGTCCCGGTATCGGGCCGGTCGGCGCCCGCGATCAGCTTCAGCAAGGTCGACTTGCCAGCGCCATTGACGCCCATGACGCACCAGCGTTCTTTACGGCGGATGGTGAAGTCGAAGCCCTGATAGATGCTGCGGCTGCCATAGCCCTTGTGGACATTCCGCAGGACCGCGACGTCATCGCCCGAGCGTGGTGCGGGCGGGAAGTCGAACATCACCGTCTGGCGGCGCTTGGGCGGCTCGACGCGTTCGATCTTGTCCAGCTTCTTGACGCGGCTCTGCACCTGGCTGGCGTGGGAAGCGCGGGCCTTGAACCGCTCGATGAACTTGATTTCCTTGGCCAGCATGGCTTGCTGGCGTTCGAACTGCGCCTGCTGCTGCTTCTCGTTCAGGGCGCGCTGCTGTTCATAGAAGGTGTAGTCGCCGGAATAGGAGTTCAGCGAGCCGCCATCGATTTCGATGATCTTGTTGACGATCCGGTTCATGAATTCCCGGTCGTGAGAGGTCATCAGCAGGGCACCCTCATAGCCCTTCAGAAACCCTTCCAGCCAGATCAGGCTTTCGATATCCAGATGGTTGCTGGGTTCGTCCAGCAGCATGGCATCGGGCTTCATCAACAGGATGCGGCCCAGCGCCACGCGCATCTTCCAGCCGCCTGACAGGGCGCCGACATCCTTGTCCATCATCTCCTGGCTGAAGCTGAGGCCGGCCAGCACCTCGCGTGCGCGGCCCTCCAGCTCATAGCCGCCCAGTTCGTCGAAGCGCGCCTGCACCTCGCCATAACGCTCGATGATCGCGTCCATCTGGTCGGCCTGATCGGGATCGGCCATGGCTTCTTCCAGGCTCGCCAGTTCCTTGGCAACCTCGCTGACCGGCCCGGCGCCGTCCATCACTTCCTGGACCGCGCTGCGACCGGACATCTCACCGACATCCTGGTTGAAATAGCCAATGGAAACCTGCTTCTCCACCGACACTTGGCCGGTATCCGGCTGTTCCTCACCCGTGATCATCCGGAACAAGGTGGTCTTACCAGCCCCGTTGGGTCCCACCAGACCCACCTTCTCCCCCCGGTTCAGGGCCGCGGAGGATTCCAGGAACAGAATGCGGTGACCATTATGTTTGCTGATATTTTCAAAGCGGATCATGGGGCCGGGTTCCAAGGGGCGTGTTCGGCCCCCTTATGCCACAAGATGCCGGGCGCGACAGTGGTCTGATCAGCCCTTATGCCGACTGACGATGCAGGCCTGCCAAGCGCATGACCAGAGCTACGCGGTTGATCCGCCGCGCGTGGAGACGACACCTGCGGGTCGTTTTTAAGTGAGGTTGAGGTTTTGGATTTCGCCTAACCACAAACACCACGCCTGTTGACACTAGCATGTAATTGCAGAACCATATGGCCATGCAATCATCGATCGCCCCCCTCACCTATGCCGAGCGTATCGACCGTGTCCGCCTGATCCGGGCGGAGAATGTCGGGCCGGTGACGTTCCTGCGGCTGATGGAACGGTTCGGGACCGCCACCGCGGCCCTGAACGCCCTGCCGGAACTGGCCAGGCGCGGCGGACGGACCACGCCCTTGCGCATTCCGGGTAAGGCAGAGGTGGAGCGGGAGGCCGTGGCGCTGGACCGGATTGGCGCGCGGTGGCTGTTCCGGGGAGAGGCTGAGTATCCGGGGCCGCTGGCCGTGCTGGATGATGCGCCGCCGGTGCTGACCCTCCTGGGCTTTCCGGCGTTGCTATCACGACCCTGCGTGGGGATTGTGGGTGCCCGTAATGCCAGTATTGTGGGCCGCAAGATGGCGGAAAAGCTGGGCCGCGATCTGGCCGAGGCTGGGTTTACAGTGGTGTCGGGTCTGGCGCGTGGCATTGACACGTCGGCGCATCAAGGCGCCCTGGCCGGTGGGGCAACGGGTGGCGGGACGGTGGCCGTGGTGGCCGGCGGTGTCGACATCATCTATCCGCCAGAAAATGACGGCTTGTACCGGGAGATTGCGACGCGCGGTGCCATTCTGGCCGAATCACCCCTGGGCACGGAACCGCAGGCGCGTCATTTCCCCCGGCGCAACCGCCTGATTTCCGGCCTGTCGCTGGGCGTGGTGGTGGTGGAGGCGGCGGTGAAGTCAGGATCCCTGATCACCGCCCGGTTTGCCGGCGAACAGGGGCGCGAGGTGTTTGCCGTGCCGGGATCACCGCTGGACCCGCGCGCCCAGGGCTGCAACCGCCTGATCAAGGAGGGGGCGGGGCTGGTGGAGAATGCTGATGATGTCATCAACCACCTGCAAGGAGCCCTGCGCCGCCCCTTCAGCGAACCTAGCAGCGGGCTGTTCCGCCCCACCACACCGGCCCGCGAAGACGAGATCGAACTGGAAAAAGCGCGCCGTCTGGTGGCCGAGTGCCTGTCCCCCTCCCCGGTTCTCATTGACGAAGTGGTCCGCGGCTGCCAATTGTCTGCCGGTGTGGTGTTGACTGTCCTGCTGGAACTGGAACTGGCGGGACGGCTGCAGCGTCATCCCGGTGGGCAGGTCAGCCTGATCTGAACCTGTTCTGCCGTCCGGTCGTCCATCGTTCTTGCAAAGGCGGGTCCTTCAGTGGCTGGCAGTGTCGTCATCGTCGAATCCCCGGCCAAGGCCAAGACCATCAACAAATATCTGGGGTCGGACTTCACCGTCCTCGCCAGCTTCGGGCATGTGCGCGACCTTCCGCCCAAGGACGGGTCGGTGCGCCCCGAAGAGGATTTCGAGATGGATTGGGAGCTGGGTGACCGCTCCAAGCGCCATGTCGATGAAATTGCCCGCGCCGTGCGCGGTGCAAACCGCGTCTTCCTGGCCACTGACCCGGATCGCGAAGGGGAAGCCATCGCCTGGCATGTGCATGAGCTGCTGAAGGAAAAGCGGCTGGCCGGCAAGGCGGAAATCCGCCGCATCACCTTTAACGAGATCACGAAAAGCGCCGTCCTGGACGCCATCGGCAAGCCGCGCGATGTGGATCAGGAACTGGTGCAGGCGTACCTCGCCCGCCGCGCGCTGGATTATCTGGTGGGCTTCAACCTGTCACCGGTTCTGTGGCGCAAGCTGCCGGGGTCGAAATCGGCGGGGCGTGTGCAGTCGGTGGCCCTGCGCCTGATCTGTGAGCGCGAGGCCGAGATTGAGGCTTTCAAACCTCAGGAATATTG
Organism: alpha proteobacterium AAP38; assembly: GCA_001296005.1. Lineage (GTDB taxonomy): Bacteria > Pseudomonadota > Alphaproteobacteria > Azospirillales > Azospirillaceae > Niveispirillum. The sequence goes on from LJHR01000035.1 coordinate 241,831, forward strand.
GACCATCGAGGCGGAGTTCAAAACCCACGACGGCTCCACCTTTACCGCCCGCCTGACGCAGTTGGACGGCAAGCGACTGGAGAAGTTCAGCCTTGGCAATAAAGCCGCCGCCGAGGCCGCCCTGGCCCGCATCCGCCCCATGCTGTTCAAGGTGGGCCGGGTGGAGCGCAAGGAAGTGAAGCGCAACCCCTATGCGCCCTTCACCACCTCCACCTTGCAGCAGGAAGCCAGCCGCAAGCTGGGATTTGGCGCCGTCAAGACCATGCGCACCGCCCAGAAACTGTATGAGGGCGTGGATATCGGTGGGGAAACGGTCGGCCTCATCACCTATATGCGTACCGACGGCGTGTCGTTGAGCCAGGAGGCCATTGACGGGTCGCGCCGGCTGATCGACCAGACCTGGGGCGATAATTACGTCCCCGAAAAGCCCCGCATCTATAAGACCGCCGCCAAGAACGCCCAGGAAGCGCACGAGGCCATCCGCCCGACCGACCTTTTCCGCCGCCCCGACCAGTTGACCCGCTATCTGGATAAGGATGAGCTGCGGCTTTACGAACTGGTCTGGAAGCGTACGGTGGCAAGCCAGATGGCCAGTGCCGTGCTGGATCAGGTCACCGTCGACATCATGTCGAAGGGTGCGGAAGCCGTGTTCCGCGCCACCGGTTCCATCCTGAAATTCGATGGCTTCCTGAAGGTCTATCAGGAAGAGAAGGATGATGACGGGGAGGAGGAGGAGAACCGCCGCCTGCCGCCCATGAAGGATGGCGACGACCTGACGCGCGGCGCCCTGAAATCCGATCAGCACTTCACCCAGCCTCCGCCGCGCTATACCGAGGCCAGCCTGGTGAAGAAGATGGAGGAGCTGGGTATCGGTCGCCCCTCCACCTATGCCTCCACCCTGCAGGTGCTGCAGGAGCGCAATTATGTGCGGCTGGAGAAGCGGCGGTTTGAGCCGGAGGACCGGGGCCGGCTGGTCACCAGCTTCCTGGAGAATTTCTTCAACCGCTATGTCCAGTATGATTTCACGGCGGCCCTGGAAGAGAAGCTGGACGATATTTCCGGCGGGCGCGTCTTCTGGAAGGATGTGTTGCGCGAATTCTGGAAGCATTTCCACTCGGCCATCGACGAGACCAAGGACCTGACTATCACACAGGTGCTGAATGCCCTGGATGATGCACTGGGGCCGCATTTCTTCCCCGACCGGTTCGATGCCGAGGGGCACAAGATCGATGTGCGCGTCTGCCCCACCTGCGGGGCTGGGCGGCTGTCGTTGAAGCTGGGCAAGACGGGCGCCTTCATCGGCTGTTCCAATTACCCGGAATGCCGCTATACCCGCCCGCTGGCCGTGGCCGGTGAAGAGGCGGAGGCGGATGCCGACCGCGATCTGGGCGTCGATCCCGAGACGAACCAGAATGTGGTGATGAAGCGCGGCCCCTATGGCGTCTATGTCCAGTTGGGCGAGGCCGTGGCCAAGGGGGAGAAGCCAAAACGTGTCTCTCTGCCCCGCGGCCTGAACCCGCAGGATGTGGACCTGAATACGGCGCTGGCGCTGCTGTCGCTGCCGCGTTCGCTGGGCATGCATCCGTCGTCGGGCCAGGAGATCCAGGCCGGCATCGGACGCTTCGGCCCCTATCTGAAGCATGGCGATGCCTATAAGAACATCCCGCCCGATGATGACGTGCTGACCATCGGCTTGAACCGCGCGGTCGTCCTGCTGGGCGATGGACCGGTGAAGAAGGCGGTGGCGGGACGCGAACTGGGCAACCATCCCAAGGATGGCAAGCCCATCTCCATCGGGTCCGGTCGCTTCGGGCCCTATGTGAAGCATAACAAGCTGTTTGCCAGCATCACCAAGGCCTACAACGCCGACACGCTGACCCTGGAACAGGCGGTGGAACTGCTGGCTGCGAAGGCCGCCAAGGATACGGCCAAGAAGGGGGCGGCACCGGAGGGAGAGGCCGAGGAAAAGCCGAAGAAGGCGCCGGCCAAGAAAGCCACCGCACCAAAGGCGGCAGCGGCCAAGAAGCCAGCGGCGAAGACGGCAACGACAGCGGCAAAGAAGCCAGCAGTGAAAAAAACCAAGGCGTGAACTTGCAAACAGCGATAGGGTGAACCATGTTCAGCCGTATAAAGGGTATCAGCACCCTGGAGGGCCCCATGCGCACCCTGTTTCTGACCGGCCTGGTTTTGTCGATCATCGCCCTTTCCGCAACGGCGGAGGAACAGGCAGCGCCCGCATCGGCCCCGGTCAATACCTTCACCCTGCTGGAAAAGAAGCCGGAGCCGCAGCCGGTGGGCGGTGGCCCCACGGCCCGCACGGTGCCCGATTACAGCCAAGGCGTACCGGTGGCACAGGCGCAGCAGGCCGAACAGGAAGCCAAATGCCGCGTGCGCAAGACAGTGGAGGCCGGCGTTGCCATGGGCGGCGTCAGCGGCACCTATGCCGGTGCGCGCCTGGATTATGGCAAGGATGACAAGGCCCTGGCTCGTGGCTATGCCCCCAACCCGTGCCCCGATACCGGCTTTGCCATGTCGCTGGCCGTGTCAAGCAGCGACATGGAGGTGAAGCGCCGGGGTGAACGACGCCCGATGCAGATGGACGAAGACGGGCGGCCAGACCTGATGGAACGGTAAGGCCCCTGCCCTATTTCCCGTTCAAGGTCCGTTCGATATTCAAACCGATGGTCAACCCGCCCAGGGACGGTGCGGAGGGATCGCCGCCGACGGCAAAGCTGATCTGGACGCTGAACTGACTGGTCGATTGATCGAAGGCGATATTGTCGATGAAGGCGGTATCAAGGCCTTTGGCAACGGTCATGGAGAATTTCCTTTCATCCGCCTGCCAGAGATCGCTGGATAAAGGGTCGGACGCCACCGCCATGCCGGCCCCGTCAAACAGCAGGATTTCCGATACCATGCCGCCCGATGCTGCCCGTAGCCGGTAAAGTGCCGCTGACAGCGGATGATCGCGCAGTCCGGCAACCAACGGGTCATCAGTCTGGTCGCGATGCGCCTGATAACGACGATCCTCCATCATGATCTGCTGCACCGGCTTTGACCCGTTCACCTGCCATGCGGCGGCCAGGGCCGGCAGAACGGTCGGATCGGCCAGAAGCAGATCACGCACCTTATGTGCAACGGCCAGGGCCGTACGGCGTTCAGCCGATGAGAGAGCCATGTTGGCGGCGGCGCAATGCGGGACTTGGGCGTTGAACCGTTCCAGAAAACCCGGATAAGCCTTCAGAAAGGCGGCGGAGAAATAGACGCCCAATGGCATGTAGCGTTCAAACGCGATGGTCAGACCGGTAGCGTCGATGCCCGCCTCCCGCCGGGCGGAAGCCAGTTCCGCCTCATCCATCAGGACAGCGGCGACACGGCCACCGACCAGCATACGCAGAAGCTGTGCTCCGCTGCGTGCGGCGCCATCGACATTGGCCTCATGAGCCTGCAGCCATTTCAACTGATTGGAACCCAGCACCGCCGCCACGGGCAGTCCCGTCCGCACCTGGGCGGGGATTGCACCGGCCGGAGCCGTCGTAACCCATACCCAGCGCTCCAGCGCCAGCGGAAGGGACAGGCGTCCGGCATCGGTATCGCGCGCAGCATCCGGGGCCACAGAAAACACGCCCTGCGCCAGCCCCTGACGCACCTGTTCATGAGCGCGTAGCCAGGGGGAAAGGGCCACCTGATAGCGCTGGCCCAGCCGGTCCATGACGCAGTCGAAGGCACGCATGGAGGTGCCATCCAGGTTGTCGCCCACCATTTCCTGATAGGGCGGCGCAATGTTGGTAAGGAACCGCGGTATCTCTGCGGCTGACGCCCGCGCAGCGGGAACCAGCAGGGCCAAGGCCCCCAGCAGCAGACGCCCCGCCATGGTGACAAGGCGCATTTCACTCCCTTCTCGCCGATCTTGGTATCGGCGGACAGGGATCAGTCTAGGCCCGTTCATGCCCGCACGAACATCTATACGGAAGGTTCTGAAATAGATCGTGGACCAACTTAATTACCGCATGCCGCATCGGGCGCAACCGGTCAGCGGGGGCCGCCCTTAGCCCCACAGGCGGAATGGCAACAAGCCGGCGACAGCCAGCACAGTCAGCCATTGCAGGGTGGCCAGGGAAGCCAGCCGGTCCAACCAGGGCAAAAGCCCGGTGCGGCGGCGGTCCAGAAACAGGGTAGCCAGAAGGGCAATCGGCAACAGTCCCGTCACGACGGCCAGCAGCACACTGCCCACCGTGGCATCTCCCAGGGCCAGGAAGGACTGCCCCCAGATCAGGAACGGTGCGGGCAGCATCAAGGCCAGCAGGGCGGAAATGCTGACCATCCCGCCCAGGCTGCGCGGACCAAGGACCAGCCGCCAGAGACCGATCAACAGCAACCAACCAAGTCCCAGTAAACCCGCACCAACCGAAAGCCAGCCCAACCAGAAGCGCCATGCCGGCACACGCTGATAGCTTTGCCCGCCATCACTGAAGGAGACGCCATCGGCATCTTCCATGAACACATGCGAGGCGATGGTGCGGTCCTGCTGCCGGAACAGACCGTTACCCAGGGGCAGCAGCATGCGATCCGGCCTTTGCATGTTGGTCAACAAAAGACCATCGGGGACCGCCATCACCATTACCGTCGCCGTCAACCCGTCCAGATAGGCGAACTGATCGAAACGGTTGGGCAATGGGGTGTAGATGCCCTGCCACTTTGCCCTTTCCGGATCCGCAGCCGTGGGCAGCGGGGTCACGGGTGGCAAACTCAGGGCACGGATCAGGATAGCATCCAGGGCAGGGTAACTGGCCGTCTCACTGTCGGCATTGACGCTGATGAAGAAAGCCTTTCCCTGATCGGGGTACAGGCACAGCATGGCGCGGTAGCCGACGATATTGCCGGAATGGCAAAGGCCCACCACCCCATGCCGGTCGCGGATTTGCAGGCCCAGCGCATAGCCGATGGGCAGGCCCGCCCTGGCCGCCGCCGTGCCCGTCTGCCGCCCCATGGTGCGCAACAGGTCCGAGGCAATGAACGGCACCCCATCGATCATGCCATCGCCCATCAGAAACTGCGCCAGCCGCGCCATATCGGCGGCACTGGTCGTAAATTGTCCAGCGGGGCGGGTGAACCAAGGGATGGCAGCCTGGGTCGACCCATCATCGAAATGGCCCATGGCAAGCCGGGGATCGGCACCCGGCCCCGTCTGGGTCACAAAACCAAAGGTACTGTCACGCATGCCCAGCGGCGTCAGGAACGCGCGGTCCAGCCACGCCTCATACCGCTCCCCCGTTACCGCCTCCACCACCATGCCCAGCAACGTGTAACCGGTGTTGGAGTAGGAGAAGCGCTCTGCCCCGGCGGCCAGCGCAAGCGCAGTGCCTGGCCGTCACGGGCAATGCCCTGCATCAGCGGCGTGTCGGCAACGGGCCGCCGGCTGAACACCTGCCACAGCCGCGCATCATCCAGGCCCGATGTGTGGTCCAACAGATGGCGCAGGCGCAGCGGATGGGTCGCGGCCCAGGGATTATCGATGGCGACAGTGGGGAGGATATCGGCCAGCGGCTGATCCAGGGACAAGTGCCCCAGCGTAACGAGACGAAGCACACCCGTGGCCAGCACCGTCTTGGTCACCGACCCCATCTGCACCCGGTGGTCGGGTCGCATGGCCGCACCGGTACCGGCATCGGCCAGACCGGCGGCCCCAGTTGCCACCCCTTCCGGCGTGACCAAGGCCCAGACGGCACCCGTCAGCCCCTGTTCACGCAGGGCCGCCGCCATCTCGCCTGCAACCTCCGCACGCGCCGGAAGGGTGGTGGCGAGCAGGAGGAGGAAGCAGAGGAGCAGGCGCATTCAGGCGATCAATCGGTGAACTTGTTGTTCCGGGGGAAGCCGGTGGGCGGTAGCTTGCCCTGGGTGCCACGGAAGGCGACCCAGCCGGACAGTTCGGGCATGGTGACGCTGCGCACCCGGCCTTCCGCCCCGCCCATCTTCCAGGACAGACCGTCGGCCAGGTTGAAGGTCTTCACATCCGACAGGCTGGCATCCTTGTATTTCTGCAAGGCCACGCCCTTGCCGCGCGTCATCAGCGGCAATTCCTCCAGTTTGAAGACCAGCAGCTTGCGGTTATTGCCGATGACGGCCACGGCATCACCCTCCACCGGAAGCACCAGGGCCGCAACCCCGCCATCAGACGGGTTCAGCACCTGTTTGCCCGCGCGGGTCTGGGCCACCACCTCGTCCGCTTCCACCTGGAAGCCACGGCCATCGCTGCTGGCCACGATCAGTTTCTGGCCCGGTACATGGGCAAACAAGGCCACAATCTCCGCCTCGCCGAAATCGGCCATCAGGCGCACCGGCTCCCCGAACCCACGCCCGCGCGGCAGCTTGTCCGCCCCCAGCGTGTAGAATTTGCCGTTGGACGCAAAGACCAGCAGCTTGTCCGTGGTCTGCACGCGCAGGACAAAGCGTTCCTGGTCGCCATCCTTATACTTTGCATCCGCCACCTCCGCTGCGGTCAGGTGGCGGGAAACGGCGCGGATCCAGCCCTTTTCCGACAGGAAGACGGTCAGCGGCTCCCGCTCGATCATCGCCTCGACCGGCACCACGATGTCGGCGGGCGCATCACCCACCTCCGTCCGGCGTTCGCCCAGCGCGGTGGAGCGACCGAACTTCTTGTCCATCTGCTGCACTTCGGCGCGGATGGATTTCCAGCGCTTGCCCTCATCCTCCAGCAGTTCGGTCAGCTTGGACTTTTCCGCCGACAGGGCGTCATGTTCCTTTTTGATCTCAAACTCTTCCAGACGACGCAAGGAGCGCAGCCGCATGTTCAAGATGGCTTCGGCCTGAACGTCGGTCAGCTGGAAGGTGCGCATCAGCTCCTTCTTGGGCTCATCCTCCTCACGGATGATGCGGATGACCTCGTCCAGGTTCAGGTACGCGATCAGGTAGCCGCCCAACACCTCCAGCCGATGCTCAATCTCCGCCAGACGGAAGCGGGAACGGCGGATCAGCACATCCTGGCGGTGGGCCAGGAAGGCGTTCAGCACCTCATGCAGGGTCATGACGCGCGGGATGGTGCCGCCATCCAGCACATTCATGTTCAGGCTGAAGCGGATTTCCAGATCCGTGTTGCGGAACAACTGTTCCATCAACACGGCGGGATCGACATTCCGGCTCTTGGGGATCAGGACGAGGCGGATATCTTCGGCCGATTCGTCGCGAACATCGTCCAGCAGGGGCAGTTTGCGTTCGGCCAGCAGCTCCGCAATCTTTTCAACCAGACGCGATTTCTGCACCTGATAGGGGATTTCGGTGACCACCACCTGCCAGGTCCCCTGACCCATCGCCTCCTTGGTCCAGCGGGCACGCAGGCGGAAAGCACCGCGTCCGGTGCGATATGATTCGATGATGCTGGCGCGGCTCTCCACTAGCACGCCACCCGTCGGGAAGTCAGGTCCGCGCACCCAGCTGACCAGTTCATCCACCGTCACGGGCCGGCGCTTTTCCGGGGCGGGCAGCAATTCGCGTTCGATGATCAGGTTCAGCGCGCCGCAAATCTCACCGACATTATGCGGCGGAATGCTGGTCGCCATGCCGACTGCGATGCCAGCAGAGCCATTGGCCAGCAGGTTGGGGAAAGCCGCCGGCAGAACCACCGGCTCCTGCCCGTCACCATCATAGGTGGGGCGGAAATCGGTCGCATCCTCGTCCAGGCCCTGCATCAGGGCCTTGGCGACCTCCGTCAGCTTGGCCTCGGTATATCGCATGGCGGCGGCGTTATCACCGTCGATATTGCCGAAATTCCCCTGGCCTTCGACCAACGGATAGCGGCTGGCAAAATCCTGCGCCAGACGGACCAAAGCGTCATAGACCGACTGGTCACCATGGGGGTGGAATTTACCGATCACGTCACCGACCACACGCGCCGACTTTTTCGGCATCGTGTTGGGGTCCAGCTTGAGCTGGCTCATCGCGAACAGAATGCGCCGATGCACCGGCTTCAACCCGTCGCGCACATCAGGCAGCGAACGGGAGACGATGGTGGAGAGCGCGTAGGACAGATAGCGTTCACCGAGGGCTTCGGCCAGTCGCTTGTCCAGGATTTCATAGGCGGCGTCGGTCATGCCCTATCCATACCAGATGTGGTAGGGGCATGGGTACTGGCTTCTATACTGGCCTTTGGGGATAGGGGCTATGGCTGGCGAACGGCATAGAGCAGGCGGGCGATAACTACTTCCGCGTCGGTGACACGGAAATGGATGCTGACACGTCGTTCAAAACCGATGACGCGGACATTACCGTTCGCATCATCAAGGAAATGGCCGCGTTTCGGGAAGGTCTGAAGGCTGAAGCAGCAGGCTCTCAGTCGTTGAATGTAACTTAACGCAACAGCCGCCCCTTGATCATGCTCAATCAACCTAGCGAGCGCTTTGATATCGCGGCGCGCCTGCACGGAAAAGATAACAGGGTATGTCCGGATCATCAGAGGCGGGAACGCAGTTCTGCCTCCAACGTACGGAACACCTCCTCCATTGGCGTGCCCGTTGACGGGTCACGATCATACTCCTCCAAGGCCGGCAGGACCTGTGCGCGCAGCCATGCGGGGTCCGCGTCGGCGAAGGGGCCGAGGTCGGTGTCATCAATCTCAATGGCTGGCTTGCCGTCCATGATATGCCCGCCTCAAATCGGTTGATGACAAGAGGATAACATCGCGCACCCGCCCTGTCACCCTCTCCCCCTCCCCGTCACTTGATCGGGTTCGGCCCCGGAAAGGCGGCACGCAGGGCCGGCAGGGCAGCGGGGTGATAGACGGAATGGTGGCGCTCACTGGGCAAATCCTGGAAATCCCAGGTGAGGCCCACCGGCGCCCCCACCTTCAACGCCGCCATCACCCGGTCCACACCGCCGCGCATGCCGCCGCCCTCATTGCCGATGGCCAGATGCAGGCTGCGCGTTCCGGGCCTCTGCGCCTTCAGAAGGTCTGCCGCCTGATAGGACAAGGCCTCCTTGTTCCACCACATTGACGGGCTGATGGCGATGTAATGGCTGAACATATCCGGCTGGTGCAGGAAGGTTTCCAGGATGAACAGGCCGGCCAGACTTTCGCCGATCACGCCGGTTTCGCCATCGGTGCGGAAGTTCTTCTCGATGAAGGGCTTCAGTTCCACCCCCAGGAAGCGGCGGAAATTGTCGGCCCCGCCATGGGTGGGCAGTTCCTTGATATCCAGCGGGTCCTGGGAGGGGGAGGTCAGATCGCGCTTGCGGTCCGTCCCCTCAATCCCCACCAAAATCACTTCCTTGGTGACACCGTTCAACTCTCCCAGTTGCACCAGACCCGCGATATGGAACCAATCCTCCTTGGTGCCGCCATCGATCAGATACAGCACCGGGTAGCTGTGCTTGCCATCGGCATAAGAGGCAGGCAACAGCACATTGATGCGCCGCTTTTCCTTCAGAACAGCGGAGTCCAGGCTGTAGGCGATGCCGAACTGGATTGCCTCACTGGCGCCAAGGCCAGGCGCATCCGTCGCCTGCACCGGTATCGGGGCGAGAATGCAAGTGGCCAGCAGGGCATAAGTCAAGAGCTTCTTCATTTCATATCCCGGATTGCAGCAATTTCGGTCTTCAGCGCATCCCAGAGGCGGTCGGCCAGCGCCGTCAGTTCATCGCCGCCATAGGCAGCGCTCAGGCCACGGCCCCAGACGGGACCGGGCCAGGCGGGATCGTCGCGGCGGCGTGCGATGATATGCATGTGCAACTGCGTCACGACATTACCCAGGGCGCCGGTGTTGATCTTGTCCGGCTGGAACAACCGCTCCAGCACACGGGCCGCAGCAGAGGTCTCCCGCGTCAGCAAGACCTGATCGGCGGGCGACAGGCGGTGGATTTCCACGGCCCCCGCCCGGCGAGGCACCAGGATCAGCCAGGGGAACAGGCGATTGCGCATCAGCAGCACACGTGACAATGGCCAGTCACCCAGCGTGACCGTATCCGCCGCCAGACGCGCATCCAGATCGAAGCCGGTTTCCATCACCTTCCCCTGCCCTGCCATTCTGCCCGGTCTATACCAAGATGGGCCGCCTGCGCTATGCTCAGCCCTGTCAGAACGGATGGCCATTGCGCTTTTCACAAAAATAACAGAAACGGCTGCCAGAGATTGACCCGCCGCCATTCCTGGCGGTCGGTGTTCCAGGGGCAAGACAGGAACGATGGGCAAGATTTTGAAGATGCGGGCTTCGGCTTGGGGTGTGCTGTTGCTGCTGGTCCTGGGCAATATCGGGGCCTGGGCCCTGTCCAACCGCCCCACGACGCCCGAGAAACTGTGGTCGGGCACGATATCCGGCGTCGCCTTCAGCCCCTATCAGGAACATCAGAATCCGCAGGATGGCCGGCATCCGTCGCGTTCAGATATTGAGCGCGATGTGGCCGTCGTCGCCCCCTTCGTCCGCTCCATCCGCACCTATACGGCCACAGACGGGCTGGAGGTGACGCCGGAGATCGCGGCCAAGTACGATCTTGACGTGACCGCCGGCGCCTGGATCTCCGGCGATCTGGGCAAGAATGAGCAAGAGATCAACTCCCTGGTCCGCCTGACCCGCGCCAACAAGAACGTGACGCGCGTCATGGTCGGCAACGAGGTGATGTATCGCGGCGATCTGGAGGTCGAGGCGCTGATCGACTATGTCCAGCGCGTGAAGCGGCAGATGGATGTCCCCGTCTCCACCGCCGAGCCGCCCTATGTCTGGATCAAATATCCCGAGTTGGCTCAGGCCGTCGACTACATCACCATCCACCTGCTGCCCTATTGGGAGAAGGTACCGATTGAGCAGGCCATGGAGCAGGTACGCCGTGGTTATGACGAGGTGCGCGCCAAGTACCCGGACAAGCATATCCTGATCGGCGAGGCCGGCTGGCCGTCGGACGGCCCCTATCGCGGCGGCGCCCAGGCCAGCTTGGTCAACCAGGCCCAGTTCATCCGCAACTTCCTGAACCTGGCCGGTGAGAACCGCTGGGACTATTACATCATGGAGGGGTTCGACCAGCCCTGGAAGCGGGAGATCGGTGGCGAGGCGGAGGCCAACTGGGGCATCTGGGACACCCATCGTCAGATGAAATTCCCCATGGAAGGCGGTGTGTTCGAGGTGCCGGGCTGGCCCGTGCTGTGCGCCATCGCCACGCTTCTGGCCTTCATCCCCATGTTCTGGTTCGTGCTGGCGCGCGATGACCTGAAGCCGGCCGGGCAGCTTTTCTATGGCGCCCTGATCCAGGGGATCGCGTCGGGTCTGGTCTGGACCGCGACGGAGGCGATGACGACGGGCATGAACACCATGTCCTTCGTGGCCTTCCTGATCCTGATCTGTGCGCAGATATTGCTGCTGATCGTCGTGCTGATCGACGGGCTGGAACTGACCGAGGTGGTGTGGACCGACCGCTGGAAGCGCAAGTTCAATCCGGTGAAGGTCAATACCAGCGGCTATTACCCCAAGGTTTCCATCCATGTGCCCTGCTACAACGAGCCGGCGCATATGGTGATCGAGACGCTGAACGCGCTGGCGAAGATGGATTATCCCAACTTCGAAGTGCTGGTGATCGACAACAACACCAAGGATGAGGAAGTCTGGAAGCCGCTGGAGGCGCATTGCGCCAAGCTGGGTCCGCATTTCCGCTTCTTCCATCTGGCCAAATGGCCGGGATACAAGGCCGGCGCCCTGAATTTCGGTCTGGCCGTGACGGCCCCGGATGCCGAGGTCGTGGGCGTCATCGACAGCGACTATCAGGTCACGCCGGACTGGCTGTCTTCCACCATCCCCTATTTCGAAAGCCAGAAGGTCGCCTTCGTCCAGAGCCCGCAGGATTACCGCGACTGGCACATCCATCCCTTCCACCGGATGATCAACTGGGAATATCAGGGCTTTTTCCATATCGGCATGGTGCAGCGGAACGAACGCAACGCCATCATCCAGCATGGCACCATGACCCTGATCCGCACCTCCATCCTCAAGCGCGTGGGCTGGTGGGCCGAATGGTGTATCTGTGAGGATGCGGAACTAGGCCTGCGCCTGTTCGAGGAGGGGCTGGAAAGCGTCTATATGCCCGACAGCTTCGGCAAGGGCCTCGTGCCTGACAGCTTTGCCGGGTACAAGACCCAGCGCTTCCGCTGGGCCTATGGCGCGGTACAGATCATCAAGCGGCATTGGCGGGAATTCCTGCCGTCGGGCAAGACCCTGACCTTCGGGCAGAAATACCACTTCGTCACCGGCTGGCTGCCCTGGTTCGCCGATGCGGCCCATATGCTGTTTGTGGTCGGCGGTATCTTCTGGTCGCTGGGCCTGCTGTTCGCCCCGCGCTATTTCGAGTTCCCGCCGACGGTCTTCATCATGCCGACCCTGGGCGTGTTCTTCTTCAAGGTGGCGTGCGGCCTGTGGCTGTACGCGGCACGGGTGAAGTGCGGCTTCCTGGACAAGGTGAACGCCGCCGTGGCCGGCATGGCCCTGACCCATACGGTGGGCCGGGCGGTGTGGACGGGTCTTTTCACCGAAGGCCGCCCGTTCGTGCGCACGCCCAAATGCGAGGATCAGCCGGCCCTGATCCAGGGCTTCCTGCATGCCAAGGAAGAGGTCATGCTGATGCTCGCCCTCTGGGTCACGGCCTTTGCCGTAGGCTGGAAGGAAGGCGGCGACAATCGCGACGCCTATATCTGGTCGGCCATGCTGGTCGTCCAGTCCCTGCCCTACATCGCAGCATTGGCCGTGGCCACCATCAATGGCCTGCCCATGCCCAAGCAGGAACAAGAACCGACAGCCCCTGCGGCGGCGGAGTAAGCGTCGGGAAACCGGCAAAGCAAAAGGGGCGGTCCCGATGGGACCGCCCCTTTTTCATTCCGCCACCACAGAGCGGAAGAACCGGTCCCACCAGCCGCCACCGGGACAGACCATGCCGCCCTCGGCCGAACAGCCGCTGCGCGTGAAGGCAACGGTGGAGACGCGGCCCAGGACGCGTTCCAAGGGGACGTAGCCGACATCGTTCAGGAAGCGGCTGTCGCCGGAATTGTCGCGGTTATCGCCGGCCATGAACAGATGGCCGTCGGGCACCCGATATTCAGGCGTGTTGTCGGCCATGCCCGCGTCGGTGTTCTCCAGGATCAGGTGGCGGCGGCCACCGGGCAGGGTTTCCTGATATTCGGTGGCGGTGACGACGGCCCCGGATTGGGCGCGGTAGGTGATGTCGCGCAGCTTTTCCCGCGCGACCAGCTCGCCATTGATATAGAGGCGGCCCTGCACCCATTGAAGCCGGTCGCCGGGCAGGCCTACCACCCGCTTGACCAGATCATTCTCCTCCCCCGCCTTGCGGAAGACGACGATGTCGCCGCGCGCCGGCACATCGCCCAGCACGCGACCGGACCCGACGGGCAAGGGGATGAAGGGCGTGGAGAAGCGGCTGTAGCCATAGGGATACTTGGCCGCATAGAACTGATCACCCACGGTCAGGGTGGGCAGCATGCTTTCGGAGGGGACGTAAAAACCCTGGTAGAGGAAGGTATTCACCACCAGCACGACACCGGCGAAGGTGGCGATGGAGCCGGCCCATTCACGGGCCTTCGACTTCACCGCCGCGCTTGAGCCCGCCTCCCCCGTCATCAGTCTGCCGCCACCCAGCGGAACAGTCGGTCGGACCAGCCGCCGCCGGGGCAGATCAGGCCTTCTTCTGCGGTGCAGGACTTGCGTGCGAAGGCCACCATGGAGACACGGCCCAGGACGCGTTCAACGGGGATATAGCCGACCTGACGCAGATAGCGGCTGTCCTGCGAGTTATCGCGGTTATCGCCCATCATGAACAGGTGGCCTTCCGGCACCTTATATTCGGGCGTGTTGTCGGCAAAGCCGTCATCGCGCTGTTCGATGATCAGATGCTTGCGGCCATTGGGCAGGGTTTCGGTATATTCCGTGACCTGCACCACCATGCCGCCATTGTCGCGGTAGGAATAGTCGCGGTTCTTTTCACGCGGCACCACCTGACCATTGATATAGAGCAGGCCTTCGCGCACCTGGATCGTATCACCGGGCAGGCCGATAAGGCGCTTCACATAATCTTCTTCCGTGCTGGGCAGGCGGAAGACCACGATGTCGCCGCGTTCGGGCGTGATGTCCGGGAAGCGGGTCGCGCCGCCAAAGGGCAACGGCACGAAGCTGGTGGAGAAGCGGCTGTAGCCATAGGCGTATTTGGCCGCATAGAACTGATCTCCCACCTTCAAGGTGGGCAGCATGCTTTCCGATGGGACATGGAAACCCGCAAACAGCAGCGTATTAATGACAAGGTAGAAGCCGGCAACAAAACCGATCAGACCCGCCCATTCCTTAACAACTGCGCGCAAAGCCATCACTCCTCACGGAAAAACGCTGCCGACACCATGCCCGCCGGCCCGTTTGCGGTCAATCACCACCCTGAGTGTCAGGGGTGGGGCCAATTCACGCGGTGGCTTCTTCGGTCGCCGCGTCCCCGTCCTCCACCGCTGCTTCCTCTGCTGCGGCTTCTTCCACCGGGGCATCGGCGCGGCGTTCCAGGACGGCGGCGAAGAAGCCATCGGTATCGTGGCGCAGCGGCGTCAGGCGCAGCATGTCGGTGGTCACCGGCGGCTTGCCCCAGGCAGCGGGCCAGGCGGTCGGCACGGGCACCAGGGTGAAGTCGGGATGCGACGCCAGGAACGCCTCCACCTGGCCCTCATTCTCCTCCCGCAGGACGGAGCAGGTGGCATAGACGACGCGACCACCGGGGCGGACCAGACGGGCGGCACTGTCCAGGATGCTGGCCTGCAAGGGCACCAGTTCGGAAAGGCCGGGACCCAGGGGGCGCCAGCGGCTGTCAGGATTGCGGCGCCAGGTGCCGGTGCCCGAACAGGGCGCATCCACGACCACGCGGTCGAACTTGCCCTTATGCCGCTTCACCCAGGGGTCGCGTTCGGTCTTGATGGCGCGGGTTTCGATATTGTGCAGGCCGGCGCGGCGGAACCGTTCCTTGGCGCGGGTCAGACGGCCTTCCAACACGTCGGTCGCCACCACGCGGCCCTTGTTCTCCATCATGGCGGCGATGGCCAGGGTCTTGCCACCGGCACCGGCGCAGAAATCCACCACCTGCATGCCGGGCTGCGCATCGGCCATGAAGGCCACTAGCTGCGAGCCTTCATCCTGGATCTCGATCATCCCGGACTTATACGCGTCCAGCGCCATGACGGGCGCACGACCCGCCAGACGCAGGCCCACGGGCGACAGGTCGGTGGGCGTGGCCTTGATCCCGGCATCGGCCAGGGCCTTCATGGCCTCTTCCCGCGTGCCCTTCACCGGGTTGACGCGCAGGTCCAGCGGCGCCTCACCCAGCATGCCCGACGCCTCGGCCAGGAAACGCTCGCCAAAGGTGGCGCGCATCGGCGCCTCCGCCCATTCCGGCACCTCGCCCTGCACGGCTTCCGGCTGGTCGGGGTGGTTCAGGGTGCGGGTGTCGAGCGCGCGGATCAGCTTGCGTTCGCGGTCCGACAGGGGGGCGGGCGCGAACTTGGCCCCGTTGAACAGGCCGGCCACGGCATCGGCGGTACGGCCACCGGCCAGGATGCAATCGGCAATCACCAGGGCGCGCGGATCGGGCATGTGGTTCACCCGCTCCAGCCACCAATGCAGCCGCGCCCAATGGCGCATGACGCCATAGACCAGCGACGCAATCTCGCCGCGGTCCTTGGCACCGATATAGCGGCGGGCGCGGAAAAAGGCGCTGGTGACCGCATCGGCCGGACGCGGGGTGTCCATCACCTCGGCAAGCAAATCGGTCGCGGTGGCCAAACGGGCGGCGGGGGTCATGGCGTGTCTTCTCGATACTGTCGGCGCTGGTAAAGCCGGCGACTATAGGGCCGAGACGGGTGCTGTGGAAGTGCCGGGCTGCCATGGCTGCCCCTCCCGTGCGGGTGGGGTGGTGGTGGCGATGTGGCTCCCTCACCCTCCCAAACGCTGGCGCGTTCGGGCCCCTCCCTCTCCCATGTTTGTGGGCGAGGGGCGAAATGGCATCGAGAGCGGTCTTCGCTGCTAACCCCTCAATACCCATCCTCCTTCTTCGACCAGCGGGGCTGTGAAACATTGTGCACCGGCCTTTCTTCACGGTTACACAGGTCCATGGGCAGCTTGTCGCCCCAGGCCAGCCAGCGGGCCCGCATGGTCCAGCGGGCCGCCGACAGGCCGGGCGCGCCATCAACCCCGTCGGCCAGCGGCAGGCTGTTATGGAGAATCCAGAACAGCAGCCGCACCGCCGGACGCGCGCGCAGGCGGTAGGAGCCGCGCTTCAGACGCAGTGATGGGCCGTCATGGAGCGGGGCCGGCGGGGCCGATGCCTTCACCTTGCCGCGCGGACGGTTGCGCCAGCGCAGTTCCTTTGGAAAGTCCGGCAGTGGATCGCCCGAATGTCCCATAGGATCGGCGTTGAGGGGCGGCAGTGCCGGCACCGGGTCAGGGGCAAGGCCAGCATCCAGGCTGGCTTCGGGCGTCAGGTCAGGAACCGGGTCCGGGATGGTGCCCGCCAGATCAGGATTGAAGGGTTCGGGGCCAGGATCGGGAAGCAGCGGCGGGGCGGAAGCGGTGATGGCACCAGCGGGCAGGATGGGACCCCGGCGGCGGGGCGTGGACGGGGGCGGGGCCGGTGGCGAGGGTTCGGGAACGGGCAAGGGTACCTTTGTGCCCGGCGGTGCCGACAGATCGGCCCTGATCGCCGCTTCCGGGTCCAGCGCCGTCATCCAGCCATCGGGGATGCGGGCATAGCCGGGCTTGGGCGGCTTCTCCGCCTGTTGCAGCAATTCCGCCCCCAAGCCCAGCCGGTCGGCGGCCCAGAGCGTGGCGCGCATGTTGCCGTCGGCAATGGCGCGGTAGAGCGTATCGACGACCAGTTCGCGCATGGCCACGAAGCGGCTATCCGCCTCCCGCCGCATCAGGGCGCGTTCTTCGGCCACGCGGCGGCGCAGATTGTGAGATTGGGACAGCGCCCGCCAGATGGTGGTGCGCGACAGCTTGTAATGTTCGGCAATCTTAATGATGGGCACGCCGGCGGCCAGATGGAAGGCGATCTTGGCCCAGGTCACCTCATCGGCCTTTCGGGATTTATATCCTTCCAGCAGATGTCCGCAGGAGGCGAAGCTGACATCGTCCGTAAAGGGGCGGACATGCCGGTCGGACGAGCCACGCCACCAGGCTTCCGCCTGTTCCTGCGCCGTCAGGGTGGGATGATCAGTGTCATAGGGGTTATGGCTGAGCGAGGGCATGGGCGGCTCCGACTTGAAGGGGTGGGGACCATAATCCTAGCTGTTTATGGGAATATATTCCATAGTTGGAGTGGGTGTGGGTGCGTGGTTCCCTCACCCTCCCACGCCTACCGGCGCGGGCCCCTCCCTCTCCCGCAAGGCGGGCGAGGGGCGAAACTTCACCCCTTGCCCCTTCCCCCCACCCCGCCTATTTTGACACCGGTTTCCAACTTGTCATACAAGTTCAAGGGAGGATGAAGATGCGGTACTGGATGATCCCGGCCCTGGCGGCGCTGCTGCTGTCGGCCCCGGTGGCGATGGCGGAACGCATTTTCATTGCCGGTGACAGCACCGCCGCCAACTATGGCCCCGACCGCTATCCGCAGATGGGCTGGGGCATGGTGCTGGCCTGTAATCTGGACGGGTCGGTGGCGGTGGAGAACCGGGCCATGGGCGGGCGCAGCACCAAGAGCTTCATCGCCGAGGGGCGGTTCGACGCCATCGCCAGGGATATTGCCGCCGGCGATACGCTGCTGATCCAGTTCGGGCATAATGATGCCAATCAGGCGAAGGAGGAGCGGTATACGCCCCTGCCCGATTTCCGCGTCAATCTGCTGCGGTTCATCTCCATGGCGCGGGAAAAGGGCGCGCAGGCGGTCCTGCTGACGCCTGTCGCGCGGCGCAGTTTCAAGGAAGATGGCAGCATCAATGACAGTTTCGGCACCTATGCCGAGGTGACGCGGGCCGTGGCGCGGGAGACGGCGACGCCGTTGATCGACCTGGGCTATGACAGCCGCGTCTATGTCCATGGGCTGGGCGCCGAACCGGCAAAAGCCTATTTCCTGCATTACAGCAAGGAACAGGCCCAGGCCGCCGGCTATACCCGCTGGCCCGACGGCATTGCCGATGACACGCATTTCAGCGAGATCGGGGCGCGGGCCATGGCGTCGCTGGTGGCGGGGCGGTTGAAGGAACTGAACCTGCCAGTTTCCACACATGTGACGCCGCGCCCGGCGGCCAACCCACCCGCCCTGGGCGGCCCCACCTGTCCGTGATCCTCTGATTACCTTCGTTGTTGCCCCCCGTCTGTGTTTCCCCTACATTCAAACAAACGTTTGAGAAGCGGCCGGCACGATCCGGCGCGTGCATCCGGGAGGGAATGATCATGGTGGGACGCCTGCAGGACAAGATCGTCCTGATCACGGGGGGCGCTTCGGGCATCGGGCTGGCTACGGCGCGGGCGGCCCTGCGCGAAGGGGCCAAGGTGGTGATCACCGACCGCAATGTGCAGGGCGGCGAGGCCGCGGTGGCCGACCTGGGCGACGGGGTGGAATTCCTGGCCCAGGACGTGACCAAGGAAGATCGCTGGGTCGAGGTGATCGGCCATGTGGTCCAGAAATATGGCCGGCTGGACGGTCTGGTGAACAATGCCGGCTGCGGGTCGCTGCATAATATCGAGGATGAGACGCTGGACGGCTGGCGCTTTGTCCATGCGGTGAATGTGGAGAGCACCTTCCTGGGCTGCAAATACGCCATCAAGGCCATGAAGCAGACGGGCGGCGGCTCCATCGTCAATGTCTCCTCCGTCGCGGGCCTGCTGGGTGCGGCGGATCTGGCGGCCTATTGCTCCGCCAAGGGGGCCGTGCGGTTGCTGACCAAATCGACGGCGAAATGGTGCGCGCAGCAGAATTACAATATCCGCTGCAATTCCATCCACCCGTCGTTCCTGTACACGCCGAT
This sequence comes from alpha proteobacterium AAP38, assembly GCA_001296005.1. GTDB lineage: Bacteria > Pseudomonadota > Alphaproteobacteria > Azospirillales > Azospirillaceae > Niveispirillum. The sequence goes on from LJHR01000035.1 coordinate 260,825, forward strand.
GGTACAGCAGATGATCGACGCAGCCCCCGATTCTGAAAAGATGCGTCGCCGGTTGGAGCGCACGGCGCCGCTGGGCCGCATGGGCAAACCGGAGGATGCGGCCAATGTCGTGCTGTTCCTGCTGTCGGACGAAAGCCCGTTCATCACCGGGGCCGAATATGCCATCGATGGCGGAACGACGGCTTAACAGTTCGCGTTCCCTTACGCGCCGGCTTCCAGCGGTCGGGAAAGACCGCTGGTATCAGGTCCTTCAGAACCCCATAAGGAAGAATGTAAATGACCGTTCATCCCCTGTTCGACCTGTCCGGCAAGGTCGCCCTGATCACCGGGTCCTCTCGCGGGATCGGCAAGTCCATCGCCCAGGAATATGCCCGCGCCGGGGCCAAGGTCGTCATCTCGTCGCGCAAGATTGATGCCTGCAATCTGGTGCGGGACGAGATCATTGCAGGCGGTGGCGAGGCGATTTCGGTCGCCTGCAATATCGGCCGCAAGGAGGATTTGCAGGCCCTGGTCGATGCCACGCTGGCGCAGTGGGGCCGCATCGACATCCTGGTCGCCAATGCCGCCATCAACCCCGTCTATGGCCCGCTGGCCAGCGTCAGCGATGATGCCTGGGACAAGATCATGGGGTCGAACCTGCGCAGCACCTGGCAGCTGTGCAATATGGTGATCCCCGGCATGGCGGAGCGCAAGGACGGGTCGGTGATCATCCTGTCCTCCATCGCCGGCCTGCGCGGCAATCCCGTGATCGGTGCCTATGGCGTGTCCAAGGCGGCAGAGGCGGCGCTTGTCCGCAATCTGGCCGTCGAACATGGCCGCGCCAATATCCGCGTCAACGGCATCGCACCCGGCATCGTGGAGACGGATTTCGCCAAGGCCCTGACCGACAATCCCGATATCGCGAAGGCCGTGATGCGCCGCGCGCCCCTGGGCCGGTTCGGCAAGCCCGAAGAGATTGCGGGCGTGGCCCTGATGCTGGCCGCACCCGCCGGTGCCTTCGTCACGGGTCAGTTGCTGGTGGCCGATGGTGGTGCGACCATCGCCGATCCCACGATCCTGTAAGCGGGGACCGGAGATGAGCGAGGGCAAGGGGGCGGCTGTCCTGATCGATGTGCTGCCGCAGCACCGGTTTGATGAGGCGGCGCTGGACACCTTTCTGACGGGCCATCTGGACGGGTACCAGGGGCCGGCGACGGTGCAGCAGTTTCAGGGCGGGCAGTCCAACCCCACCTTCCTGATCAGCGATGCGGCGGGCGCGCGGTACGTGCTGCGCAAGAAGCCGCCGGGCAAGCTGCTGCCCAGCGCACACATGGTGGAGCGGGAATTCCGCGCCATGCGGGCGCTGTCCGGCAGTGCCGCGCCTGTGCCCAATGCCCGCCTCCTGTGCGAGGATGCGGACATCATCGGCACGCCCTTTTATGTGATGGACCATATTGACGGGCGGGTCCTGTCGGATGTGGCGCTGGACGGGTTCAGCAATGCCGATCGGGCCGCCATCTATGACGGCATGAATGCCACGCTGGCGGCCTTGCACAGCGTCGACTGGCGGGCGGCGGGCCTGTCGGATTTCGGCAAGCCGGAACAGTACATTCAGCGGCAGGTCGAACGCTGGTCAAAGCAGTTCGTGGCGACCAAGGGCGACAGCGACATTCCCGCCATGGAACGGCTGATGGAATGGCTGCCGCGTGCCGTGCCGGCGGGGGAAGAGGTCACCATCGTCCATGGTGATTTCCGCCTGGGCAATCTGATCCTGCACAAGGCGGAACCGCGCGTCGTCGCCATCCTGGATTGGGAACTGGCGACACTGGGCCACCCCCTGCCCGATCTGGCCTATAATTGCATGGCCTACCATCTGCCGGCGGGCATCAGGCAGTTTCCGGGGCTGAAGGGCATCGATCTGGCCGGGACGGGCATCCCGTCAGAGGCGGAGTATGTCGCTGCATACTGTCAGCGCACAGGCCGGGACGGCATTCCGGACTGGCCCTATTATCTGGCCTTCGCCTTCTTCCGCATCGCCGCTATCTGCCAGGGCGTCTATGCCCGCGCGCTCGCCGGCAATGCCGCCGACCGCAAGGCCTTGGCCTATGGCGAGGTGGCGCGGGCGGCGGCGGAGACGGGCTGGCGGTTCGTGTCGGACAAGGTTTCGTAACAACGATTGGCAATGCGGATCGGTACAGATTCCGCATTGCCAACGACACTCCGTAATGCTACAGACTGTAGCACTATGAACGATAGCACTACACAAGATCACAATCCGTCGGACCTGGGCGATCTTGAAAGAGAGATCATGGACCTTGTCTGGCGGCGGGGGCCCGTCAACGCCGATGCGGTGCGAGAGATGCTCAGCCGCCCGTTGAAGGAGTCCACGGTCCGCACCGTCCTGAAGCGTCTGGAGGAGAAAGGATATCTCACCCATGACGTGGAGGGCCGGACCTTCATCTATCGCGCCGCGGAGGGACGCGACCGCGTTGCCGCACGCGCCGTGAAACGCATCGTCGACTGGTTCTGCGGCGGATCGGCGGAAGATGTCGTGGTCGGCATGGTCGAAACCGACATGCTGTCGCCCGAACAGCTTCAGGCCCTGGCCGAGAAGATCGAAAAAGCGCGAAAGAAGGGGGCGTGATGCTGCCGCTGCTGCTGGAGGCCGCCTTACGGTCGGCTGTGCTGATGGGGTTGGCCTGGGGCGTCCTTCGGCTGCTGCGGGTCACCAACCCGTTCACGCAGATGGCCGTCTGGGTCGGGGTCCTGGGCTTTTCGCTGGTCATGCCGGTCCTGATGCGGCTGGCCCCGGCGGATACGCTGGTAGTGCCCATGGATGGTATCCGGCTGTGGCTGCGGCCCGCCGTTGCGCTGATGGAGACAGCGCCGGCGGCGGCAGCGGAAGCCGGAACCATTGAGATCGAAAGGCTTGCCTGGATGGACTGGCGGGCGGTGGGATTTACGCTCTACCTGGCGGTGACGGGTGCCATGCTGCTGCGTCTGGCGGCAGGGACCCTGGTCAGCCTGCGGCTGCGCAACAGCGCGATGGTGCTGTCCGCCGCCTGGACGGGAGGGCGCGATGTGCGGATTTCCGACAAGATCACGGTGCCGCTGACCATCGCAGGGACCATCCTGCTGCCGCCCGATCACGGTCGCTGGACGGATGCCAAACGCCGGGCCGTCCTGGCGCACGAAACCTCGCATGTTGAACGGGGTGATTACTACACGCTGCTTCTCGCCACTGCGCACCGGGCCGTCTTCTGGTTCAGCCCGGCTGCCTGGTGGCTCAATAATCATCTCGCTGAGCTTGCCGAGGCCAACAGCGATACCGACGCTCTGATACAGATGGAGGATCGCTTGAATTACGCAGAAATCCTGGTGGAGATGGCCGCCAAGGCAAGCCGCCTGCCCGCCGGTCTGGCCATGGCCCGGCCCGCCACCGTTGCCGCCCGCGTCGACCGTATCCTGCAAGGCGGCACCCTGCCGCTGCGCATGAATGCCCGGCGCTGGGCCCTGATCCTGGCGCTGCTGGCCCCCGCCGCCGTCGCCACCGCCGGCACAACGGGCATGGACAAGGTCGATCCCATGGTGGCCGAGCGGATGGCCGAGCAGCAGAAGCCGCGTAAGGCCATCACCATGGACCCGGCGGCGTACGACAAGTTCGTGGGCTATTACGAAATGCCCTTCGCCAAGGCCCGGCCCGTGAAGGTCTATCGCGATGGCGACCGCTTCATGGCCAATGTCATCGGCCAGAACCCGATGGAGTTCCTGCCCGAAAGCCCGACCAAGTTCTTCTCCAAGGATATGCCCATGCAGGGCAGTTTCCAGGTCGATGCAGCGGGCAAGGTGACGGGTGTGGTGCTGCACCAGAACGGCCATGAACTGCCGGCCCCGCGCATCGACGATGCCACCGGCAAATCCCTGGAAACGGCGCTGGTCGACCGGGTCAAAGGGAACAAGCCCCTGCCCGGCAGCGAGGCCGCCCTGCGCGCCCATATCGCCCAGATCAAGGCGGGCAAGATCGACCGTGACAGCATCCTTGCCGACCGGGCCGATGGCGTGATCGCCGTCCTGCCCAAGATCCAGAAGGAGATGCTGCCGCTGGGTGAACTAAAGAACCTGGAGTTCCGGCGCGTGGATGCGGGCGGCATGGACGTCTATCGCGCCACCTATGAAAAGGGTGTCCGCGACTGGTGGGTCCTGGTCACGCCTGACGGAAAGCTTGACAGCATGTGGTTCGGCCCAGCCGCTTGACCCTCGATCCCCATCGACGTGAAACGGCTGTTCCTTGGGCGCCCCTGAGAACGGGGCGCCCCTTTTCCGTTGCGGTTCAATGGCCTTGCCCTTTGGGGCGTGATCCTGGCACCCTGGCGGCAAAGCCCAGGGGGAAACAATGACCGCAGCCAAGCGTATCGGTATCCTGACCAGCGGCGGCGACTGTGCCGGCCTGAACGCGGTCATCCGCGCCGCCGTCCATCGCGCCGCCCATTATGGATGGGACGTGGTGGGGATTGAGGATGGGACCCAGGGGCTGCTGTCCCGGCCCGTCCGCTATGTGAACCTGGATGTGAACCGCGTGGATGGCGCCATGATGCGCCAGGGCGGCACCATCCTGGGCACCACCAACAAGGGCGATCCCTTTGCCTATCCCATGGCCGACGGGTCGAAGAAGGATCGCAGCCACGAGATTATCGGCGGCTTGCGCGAGCTGGGTGTGGACAGCCTGATCGGCATCGGCGGCGACGGGTCCATGGCGATCCTGCGCAAGCTGGCGCATATCGGCGGCATCAAGCTGATCGGCATCCCCAAGACCATCGACAATGACCTGGGCATCACCGAAATGTCGGTCGGGTTCGACACGGCGGTGGCCGTCGCGACTGAGGCACTGGACCGGTTGCAGCCGACCGCCGCCAGCCATGCCCGGGTCATGGTGCTGGAGGTCATGGGCCGCGATGCCGGGCATATCGCCCTGTCGGCGGGCATTGCCGGCGGGGCCGATGTCATCCTGCTGCCGGAACTGACCTGGTCGGTGGCCGGCGTGGCCGACAAGATCAAACGGGTGCAGGCCGGGGGCCGCAACTTCGCCCTAGTCGTCGTGTCGGAAGCCGTCAGGACCATGGAGGGCGTGAAAGCCCAACAGGAATTCACCGACGGGCAGAAACGCTATGGCGGCATCGGCAATTATATCGGCCATCTGATTGCCGAGGCTACGGGGGCGGAAACCCGCGTCACCGTGCTGGGCCATGTGCAGCGCGGCTGCCCGCCGGGCCATAATGACCGGGTGCTGGCATCGGCCTTTGGCGTCGCCGCCGTTGATTTGCTGGCCGAGGGCAAGAGCGACCGTCTGATAGCCTGGTCCAACCGCCGCGTCATCGACATCCCCATCGAGGATGCCATCGCCACCTATGCCGCGGTGGATATCAACGGGACGCTGGTGAAGACGGCGCGCGGATTGGGGATTTATGTGGGGGATGCGTGAACGGCCCCAGCCCCGACCTCTGGTCCTTCTGCCTCTCTCTCTACGCCGCACCCGGTGTCGCAAAGGCCTGCCTCACCGCGCAGGACGGCCACGGGGCCGATGTCAATCTGCTGCTCTGGGCCGTGTGGCTGGCCGTGCAGGGGCATGATCTGACGGCGGCGGAGGTGGCAGACGCCGAGGCCGCCACGAGGCCCTGGCGGGAAGAGGTTGTCTGGCCATTGCGGGCCGTGCGGCGGCGGTTGAAAACCGGTCCCCTGCCCGCCCCCGATGCGAACACGGAGTCGCTGCGCACACAGGTGAAGGCGGCGGAACTGGCGGCAGAGAAGGTGCAGCAATCGCTGCTGCAAACCCTGCCCGCGCACCGCCGCACGGGCGGACCTGTTGCCGATCTGCTGCGCGCCAACCTGTCGCTGTTGCCCGGCGGCGACGTTCTGGCCGCTGTAACAGTTCCGTTACATGCCGACCTTCGCGATGGGTCGGGCGCGGTGTTAGGGTCGCCCGCATAAACAGACCGCCCGAGAAAGGCGGCAGATCAACACATATCGTCGATCAGACGGGGGACCCCACATGGCAAGCAAAGGCTTGTTCCTGACCGTATCGCTGTTGGCCGTCGCGGCCATCGGTGCCGGCAGCTATTACACCTTGAAAAGCAATCAGCAGGCGAAGGACGCGGCGGAAGCCGCCAAGTTGAAGCTGGTCCTCGATCAAGAGGTCAGCCCCTGCGATGATTTCTTCCTCCATGCCTGCGGGCCGTGGATCAAGGCCAACCCGATCCCGGCCGACCGGTCGCGCTGGGGCACGTTTGATGAGTTGCAGCAGCGTAACCAGAACCTGCTGCACGACATTCTGGAAAAGGCCGCCAAGGGCAATGAGGCGGGCACCGCCAAGATCGGCGCCTTCTATGCCGCGTGCATGGATGAGGCCGCTGCCGATGCCGCCGGTGTGGCCCCGGTCAAGCCGCTCTTGGACCAGATCGCCGCCGTGAAGGACAAGGCCGCCCTGGGCGCCCTGATCGCCACGCTGCACAATGCCGGCGTCAACGCCCTGTTCGGCTTCGGCGCGCAGCAGAGCTTTGCCAAGGCCGAAGATACGATCGCCGCCTTCGACCAGGGCGGCCTGGGGCTGCCCGACCGCGACTATTACGTCAAGGATGACGAGCGCTCCACCAAGCTGCGCGACGCCTATGTGAAGCATGTGGCGGCGATCTTCGTACTGGCCGGCGATGCGGCCGATGTGGCGGACAAGAAGGCCGCTGCCGTCATGGCGTTTGAGACCAAGCTGGCCAACGGCACCATGAGCAAGGTGGACCGCCGCGACACCGCCAAGTTGAACAATCCCACCAGCTTCGATGCCTTCACCGGCAGCGCCAAGGGTGTGGATTTCGCGGCCTATGTTCGGGAAGTCGGCGCGCCCGCCTTTACCGACATGAATGTCAATGATCCGGGCTTCTTCGCCGGTCTGGACAAGGCCCTGGCCGAGACCAGCCTGGACGATATCAAGACCTACCTCGCCTGGCAGGCCCTGCGCGCCACGGCCCCTTGGCTGTCCAAGGGCTTTGTGGATGAGAATTTCGGCTTCTATGGCAAGACCCTTTCGGGTGCTGCCGAGAACCGCCCACGCTGGAAGCGCTGCACCACGGCGGCCGACAATGCCCTGGGCGAAGATTTGGGCAAGCATTTCGTCGAAGCCGCCTTCGGGCCTGAGCATAAGGCCCGCATGCTGGTCATGCTGGACGATCTGCGCGCGGCCTATGCCGAGGATATCAAGCAGCTGGACTGGATGAGCGAGGAGACCAAGGCCAAGGCCCTGGAGAAACTGTCCGCCATGGCGCAGAAGATCGGCTATCCGGAAAAGTGGCGCGACTATGCGGCGCTGGAGGTCAAGAAGGACGAGCTGATCGGCAACCAGTTCCGGTCGGCAAAGTTCGAAAACGCCTATCAGATGGCCAAGATCGGCAAGAAGGTGGACAAGAACGAATGGTTCATGACCCCGCCGACCGTGAACGCCTATTACGATCCCAGCCAGAACAACATCAACTTCCCCGCCGGTATCCTCCAGCCGCCCTTCTTTGACTTCAAGGCGGATGACGGCCTGAATTATGGCGCCATCGGGGCCGTGATCGGCCATGAGATGACGCACGGGTTCGATGATGAGGGCCGCGCCTTTGACGCGGTCGGCAATCTGAAGGATTGGTGGACAGAAGAGGACGGCCACAAGTTCGAGGCCAAGGCCCAGTGCCTAGTGGACCAGTATGGTTCCTATCAGGTGGCGGGTGACACCAACCAGAATGGCAAGCTGACGCTGGGCGAGAATACCGCCGACAATGGCGGGTTGCGTCTGGCGCTGATGGCGCTGAAGAACCGCAAGGGCGGGGAAGCAGCACTGGCCGCAAAGGACGCCAATGGCGTGACGGCGGAACAGAAGCTGTTCTATGGCTGGGCCAGCGTCTGGTGCTCCTCCTCCAAGCCGGAGAATGAGCGGCTGCGCGCCCAGACCGACCCGCATTCGGCCCCGCGCCACCGCGTGAACGGCACCGTCGCCAACATGCCGGAATTCGCCAAGGCCTTTAACTGTAAGCCGACGGACAAGATGGTCCGGGGGGATAAGGCCTGTAAGGTCTGGTGATGGATTGAGGGGCGGGGTTGCCCTCACCCTCCCAAACGCTGACACGTTCGGGAACCGTCACAACCCTCACCCTCCCAAACGCTGACGCGTTCGGGCCCCTCCCTCTCCCACGTTCGTGGGCGAGGGGCAAAATTTAGGCCCTCGCCCGCTTGCGGGAGAGGGAGGGGCCCGTTGGCGCCAGCCAACGGGAGGGTGAGGGAACGACGACCCGCCATTACAAGAACGAAAGGGGTGGCCCATGTGGCCACCCCTTTTTTCATGGCGCAACCATTGCGCAACACGCATTTACGCAGGCGTTACAAAGCGATGCCGGAACCCGACCGGCACCCGTGATAATTTCACATGCATAAGCAACAGGCCCCAAAAGGGCCGCATCCTGCACATAGATCAAAAACAAGGGTTGAGATGATGAAACGGATCGGGATGGGCGCCAGCAGCCTGCTGGCGTTGGGATTGTCGTTCATGCTGTCGGGCACCGCCATGGCCGAAGCGCCCACGCAGGTGGCCCAGGCGGCCCCCGCCGCGGCCAAGGCCGGCAAGCCGCCGGCACCGGGCCTGCCGGTGCTGGATGACGCGGTGTCGCCTTGCGACAATTTCTTCCTGCATGCCTGTGGCGTGTGGAAGCGTGAGAACCCGATCCCGGACGATCAGGCGCGCTGGGGCAATTTCAACGCGCTGGCCGACAAGAACCTGACCCTGCTGCGCGATATCCTGGATCAGGCCGTCGCCAAGCCCGATCCGAAGACCGCCCGCATTGCTGATTTCTATGCGTCCTGCATGGATGAGGCGGGGGTGGATGCCAAGGGGCTGGCCCCGCTGTCGCCCCTGCTGGACCGGATCAATGGCCTGACGGACAAGAAGGACCTGGGCGCTGTCGTCGGCTATCTGCATGACCAGGGCGTGAATACCCTGTTCGGCTTTGGCCGCATGCAGAAATTCAGCGACGCGGTGCAGACCATCGCGGCGGCGGGCCAGGGTGGCCTGGGCCTGCCCGACCGCGATTTCTATTTCAAGGATGACGCCAAGTCCAAGGAACAGCGCGCCGCCTATGTCGCGCATGTCGCGAAGATGTTCGAACTGTCGGGCACGCCGGCGGACGCCGCCAAGGCCAAGGCCGATGCCGTGATGGCGTTCGAAACGGCGCTGGCCGAGGCGTCGATGACCCGCCTGGAACGCCGCGACCCGCAGAAGCAGAACAACCCGACCGTCCTGGCCGATTTCGCCAAGAGCGTTCCGGCCATCGACTGGACCGCGTACATATCCGCCATCGGCGCGCCGGCCTTTACCGAGATGAATGTCGGCCAGCCGAAATTCTTCGAGGCGATGAATGCCAAGCTGACCCAGGCCAGCCTGGATGACATCAAGACCTACCTGACCTGGCATGTGCTGCGCGCCAATGCGCAATGGCTGCCCAAGGCGTTCAGCGAGGAAGCGTTCAATTTCTATGGCCGCACCCTGAACGGCACCAAGGAACAGCGCCCGCGCTGGAAGCGCTGCGTGGCCGCCACGGATAATGCCCTGGGCGAGGATCTGGGCAAGTATTTCGTGGAGAAGGCGTTCGGGCCGGAACACAAGAAGCGCATGCTGACCATGGTCGGCGATGTGCAGGCCGCCCTGAAGGACCGGATCAGCAATCTGGAATGGATGGGGGCCGAAACCAAGGCCAAGGCGCATGAAAAACTGGCCAACATGCCCAACAAGATCGGCTATCCCGACAATTGGCGCGATTATTCGGCGCTGACCATCGTGAAGGGCGACCTTCTGGGCAATGTCACCCGTGCCGACAGCTTTGAACAGCGCCGGCAGCTGTCGCGCATCGGCAAGCCGCGCGACAGTTCGGAATGGGGTATGACCCCGCCGACGGTGAATGCCTATTACTCGCCGCAGCAGAACAATATCAACTTCCCCGCCGGCATTTTGCAGCCGCCCTTCTTCGATTTCACGGCAGACGACGCCTATAATTACGGCGCCATCGGTGGGGTGATCGGGCATGAGATCATCCATGGCTTTGACGACCAGGGCCGCAAATTTGCCGGCGATGGCAATCTGGCCGATTGGTGGACCGAGGATGATGCCAAGCGCTTTACCGAGCGTGCGCAGTGCCTGATCGATCAATATTCCGGGTTCCAGGCCGTGGAAGGCGTGAACCTGAACGGCAAGCAGACGCTGGGCGAGAACACCGCCGACAATGGCGGCCTGCCGGTGGCGCTGGACGCGCTGAAGCGCCGGCTGGGCGAAAAGGGCATGAAGAAGAAGATTGGCGGTTTGAGCGCCGAACAGCGCTTCTTCTATGGTTGGGCCAATGTCTGGTGTGCGCAGGAACGGCCGGAATTCCGCCGTTTGCAGGCCCAGACGGGCGTGCATTCCCTGCCCGAATACCGCGTGAACGGCACCTTGTCGAACATGCCGGAATTCGCCAAGGCCTTTAACTGCCAGCCCACGGACAAGATGGTCCGCGGGGACAAGGCCTGCAAGGTCTGGTAATTCGCTGGACGGTGAAGGGACGGCCCCCAAAGGGTCGTCCCTTTTTTTATGAGCTTTTTGTACGGCCTACACGGGCAGGTCGGTTCGGCACGGTATCGACAATTCCTTATTCTGCGGCGACCTGACCAGAGTGGAGGCCACACAAACACCGCAGAACAGAACCAAACCGTAAAGCGCCAGGATCACCTGTGCCGGCACAACAAAGTTCAACTGCGGCACGGCACCCAGCAGCATGGCAGCGTACCAGGACACGCCCGACAGGATGCCAACCGACAAGAACAGGAGCTGACGCTGCGGGGTTTGGCTGGAAAGGAATACGCACCCAACAGAGGCCCGCAACTGAGGCAAGACCACGGCATGGATGAAAAAGCCGTTTATGGACAGGACCATCACAATGGCGATCTTTGCCCAAACCTTGGGATTTTCCAGGCGCGGCGGATCGAACGCCGCGTAGAAGCACAGAAACCCCAGCCCCGTCAGCCACAAGATGGCCAATCCAGCCGTTACCATGGAACCAGCCGTCTCGGCCAATTCGGACAGGGCCGGCGTCACCGGACGATGACGCGAGCGCACAAGGAACACATCCAGCAATGTCGCGCTGCCAAGGCCCAACACGAGGCCGACGAAATGCAGCACCCGAAGGCCGATGCGTAATGCCTGAGACAGGTCAGGAGAGACCGCGGCGAAATTGGCGTCGAACATGACCACCCTCACTTTCTAGACCTGTGACAATTCTGGCCAGATTGACCAACCGTGCCGCTTCTGTTGCTGTACGGCGGGTAGGTCACTGGGACATATGGATTAGCACTGTCAGGAAGTTGCTTAACAAGCCGCTGGGATTGCATATCGTCATGAAGCCAATTCATAGTCCGGCGCTGGACCTGAACCTTGTCAAAGTCTTCGATGCTCTGCTCGAGACGCGCAATGTGTCCCGCGCAGCAGAACTTCTGGGGGTTAGCCAATCGGCGGTCAGCCATTCTCTGTCACGGCTGCGCATCATGATCGGCGATCCCTTATTCGTGCGCGCCGGCAACAGGATGGAACCCACCGCCCGGGCCCAGCGGCTGGCCGAGCCCCTGCGCGACGTCTTGCTGGGTGCCGCCAAAGCGCTGACGGTGGAGGAGGATTTCAGCGCGGAGCGGGAAGAAAGGACCTTCACCATTGCCGCGCTGGACAGTCTGCTGGCACTGCTGCTGCCGGGTGTGGTGCAGGACGCGGCGCAGTTGCGCGTGTCCATCCTGGTGAAAAGCCTGTCACCGATGGACACGCTGGAAGGCCTGGATGAGGGGACGATTGATCTGGCCATTGGCCCGTTCCCCCGGCTGCGACGCTGGCATGAATCACATTTCCTGTATCAGGATAATCAAATCTGCCTGTTCGACCGGCGACTGGTGCCGGTTGAAACGCCGATCAGTGCGGCGGACTATGTCCGCTATCCCCATATCATCCCGTCCATCGGCGATACGCTGACCAGCTTTGTCGATGAGAAGCTGGCCAAGCTGGGACTGCGCCGGCAGGTGGTGGCGGGATGCACCCAGTTTCTGGCCATTCCCTTCCTGTTGACCCAGGCCCCGACCATTGCCACCCTGCCCGCCCGTCTGGCACAAATCGCGGCCCCTGCGCTGGGCCTGACCGTCAGCCCGCCACCCTTCCCGTCGGAACCCGTCGATGTCCTGATGGCCTGGCATCGCCGCCATAGCGGCTCTCCCTCGCATTTGTGGTTGCGCAAACGTATCCTGCAAACGGCATCCGGCATGGAAAGCCTGGAAAGCGCTTCTTCCTGATCGCTGGATTGAACATCCCAACCGAACGGCCTCCCGATGACAGCTGCCGATATCCGCCTGTCCACCCCTGCCGATATCGCCGCCATCCACCGCGTCTGGCGGGCAGCGGTGGATGCCACGCATGGCTTTGTCGCGGCGGCGGATATCGCGTTCTATGAGCATCTGCTGACCACGCTGTACCTGCCGCACAAGCCGCAATGGCTGGCCCTGTCGCCGGCAGGAGAGGTGCAGGGCTTCATCGGGCTGGAGGGGCCGAAGATCGAGGCGCTGTTCGTGCATCCCAATTGGCATCGGCATGGGGTGGGCCGGCGGTTGATCACCCATGCCGTGGCGCTGAGCGGGCGGTTGATGGTGGATGTGAACGCGCAGAATCCGGGGGCCGTGGAATTCTATGCGGCGCTGGGTTTCATGCAGATCGGACACTCCCCCGTCGATCAGGCTGGAAAACCCTATCCGCTCATCCATATGGCAAGGGTGTGAAACGGAGGGCGTGATGACAGAGACATTTCCCATCACCCGCAGCGACGAGGAATGGCGCCGCATCCTGACGCCCGATCAATATCGGGTGATGCGGGCGCATGGGACGGAACGGCCCGGTTCCTGCGGTCTGTTGCGGGAAAAGCGGCCTGGGCGGTTCTGCTGTGCTGGCTGCGGCCAGGCTTTGTTCCAGTCGGGGGACAAGTTTGAAAGCGGCACCGGCTGGCCCAGCTTCAACGACCCGCTGCCGGGATCGGTCGGCTCTACCGTCGACCGGTCGCACGGCATGGTGCGGGTGGAGGTGCATTGCAGCCAGTGCGGCTCCCACCTGGGTCATGTGTTCCCAGATGGGCCGCCGCCCACCTATCAGCGCTATTGCATCAACGGCGTGGCGCTGGATTTCGTGGCGGATTGATCCTTTCCGCCGCCGCATCGCGGATCAGGTCGGCGGCGTCGATCAGACCCCGGTCGCGGGCCGCCTGTTCGGCACTGATGCCGTCCTTGTTGACGGCGCGGGGATCGGCACCGTGGGCCAGAAGGAAGTCGGCCATGCTGGCCGCTTCCTCCTCCCCCTCCGGCAGGGCGAACAGGGGCAGGATGGCGAATTTAGGGTGCGGGGCGTTGACCAGATCCGGTTCAGCGGCGAAAAGTTCCGCCAGCCGGTCCTGCATGCCCAGATAGACAAGTTCGGACACTTCCCGGCTGCGCGGGGCCAGGAAGGCCGCGATGTCGCGGCGGCGGAAATGGGCGGCAAAACCCATGGAGCCGCCGCCATAATCCGTAGCCGTGGGCCGGTCGATATCCGCCCCGCGCGCCACCAGCAGCCTGACCACATCCAGCGAACCGCCCATGACGGCATATTGGATGGCCCGCTGTTCCTGCCGGTCGCCCAGATCGACCGGCATGCCCAGGTCCAGCAGCAGTTCCACCACATCCACCCGTCCCTGCTGCGCCGCGTTGTGAAGGGGGGCCGGGTCGTGAAGGACTTGCGGGTGCGACAGGGCCAGGACGCGCGCCCGATCCCGATCCAGGGCCATGGAAGCTGCCTGGAATGCCATGGTCGGTGACAGATCAGGTTGGGGCGCACCGTGGCGGGACAGAAGATCGGCCATGGCGCGGTGGCCATGGACCAGCGCCTCCACCATCAGCGGACGGCCGGAATAGGCATGAATGCCGGCCGCATCCGCGCCATGGTCCAGCAGCCATGCGGCCCGGCGCAGGTGATTGTAGGCCACGGCATTGCCCAGCAGATAGTCGATCACCGGCAGCGGGAAACGGCCCCCGATCCGGGGCTTCTCCAGCCGTTCCAGCCAGGCCCCCGTCAGGCCGCGTGCCGCGCAGGCGGACCAGATGACATCCAGCCATTCCACCTCGTCCCGGCAGATGGAGGTGTTGTACAGCGCCTGCGCGTCAAACGGGTCGGCACCGCGTTCCACCAGCAGGGCCACCAGGGCATGGGCGTCGGGATGTGGGGGCCGGTCACCCTCCCCCTGCCCGATCAAGCCGGTCAGAACCGTGAAGGCATTGCCCCAGCCATCGTCGAAACGGGCATCGGGATTGGCACCATGGTCCAGTAGCAGGCGCGCCATCGCCACCCCCGCCCCGCCCGGCAGCCGCGCATAGGCGAGGTAGAGCAGCGGTTCCCAGTTCAGCGGACCCGCCCTGCGGTTTACCAGTTCCGGGTCGTCGGCCAGCCGCCGCGCCACGGCATCAACGCGCCCGCGCAGCATATCCATCAGAAAATCGCCCGCCCCCAATTCGGGCCAGCGCGCCAGGATGCGGGCCGCCGCCGCCCGGTCGCCACCATCCCAGGCGGCGCGCAGGATGGTGTCCACCAAAGAGGCCTGGGATTGTCGGGCGAACGTGAAGTCGGCCACGGCCTGTTTCAGGCCGGTCCAGCCCGGTAAACCATATTCGCGGGCCAGGGCGAACTGCACATCGCGCAGACCCGGATCGGACGGGGCCTGGGGCGTGATGGCGGTCAGGCGGGCGCGGGCGGCGGCATCGCCGGCGCGGATGGCCTTCAGCCAGCGCTTGGCCTCACGCCGCAAAATGTCGAGACTGGTTGCTGGGCTCAGCTTGCGGGACATGGTTCTTCCTTCCCATGACGCCCTTGTCCGCTGAAACGGGCGGGAGGAAGCGGATCGACAGCGCGAACCACTCTCACTTGGGTGGAAGCTTGCTTCCTTGCCGCGGACAGGAGGCGCCCCAGCGCGCACTATCCACAGCATCGCGGATCATATGGGCGCCGTCAACGGTCTGACGACGCCCACAGTGCCTCACTTCGTGCGCAGCATGCCGCTGATCGGTTCAGGCAGCACATCGACCCACTGACCATAGGTCGGGTTAGGGATGACGATCCAGCGGGTGTTCCACAGATCCTCATGCTCCGCCGCGATGCGGGCGCGGGTCGCACTGTCATCCTTGCGCGTCACGCTCATCATATCGGAGAACTGGTCACCGAAGGACATGATGATGCGATGGGTCTTGATGACCTCCTGACGGCGCGGGGCCTTGTCGCTGGGCCAGCCATTCTGGCCTTTCAGCATCAAATCTTCCGGCGCCACGGGCCCCAGGCCGACAGCGTTCAGGTTGGCCAGCGTATCGGCATGCTGCGGGCACGGATCGCCGGGGCTGGCGGTGCGGGGACGGCATTCGCGGTTGGTGATATAGACCACGCGCACCTTGTTGCGGCGCAGTTCCTTCACGAAATCGACGGCACCGGCCATGGGCGTGGCGGCCCGTTCGCCAACCCACTGATCCCACTGACCCAGATCGAAATTGCGGGTGCCGGACAGGATGGCGCGGGCCTGATGCGGGCTGTTATCCAGCACCGTTTCATCCACGTCAAAAATCGCGGCGGGCGGCTTGCCCTTGCCGCCATCGGTCTGTTCCAGGGCCGACGATCCCGGCTTCTTCAAAGCCGCCGGCAGGCGGATGGCCGCCAGGGCATAAGCCTGCTTCGACAGGCGGCGCAGTTCTTCGGCCTGCTGCATGTACAGCGTGGCCAGCAGGCGCGGATCATCCTCCGGCCCAGGCTTGGCCACCACGGGCGCCGGCGGCGGCGCAATCGCGACGGGCGGCGGCGGGGCCTTGTCGTCGCGCGCGGCGATATTGACGGAACAGGCGGACAGGGCGATGGCGGATGCCGCCAGCAGCAGGACGCGGATGGATCGCATGTTCATTGCACTTTTATGACGGTCGATTGATCGCCGACAATGCCGCGCCCATCCCGCCCTGTCCAGTATCCTGGACCGTCAAATCGCCTTGCTGTGCCGCCCGCCCTCGGGGTCCAGATGCCGGTCGAACAGGGCGGCCACAGAACGCACCAGCGGTCGTGCCGCGTCCGGAACGACCAGCCGCGTGCCATGCAGATGTGCCACCCCGTCGCCCGCCAGATCGGCCAGGGCGCGGGCGTCGGGCATGATGGTCTCGTGCGGGGTATCAAAGGCAGCTGCCACCTTGGCCAGATCGACATCGAAACGACACATCAGCGCCTCGATCACGGTGGCCCGCAGCTTGTCATCCAGGCTCATCCGGTAACCGCGCGCGGTCGCCAGACCATCGGCCTCGATGGCCTTCAGATAGGCCGGCAGGGCCAGGATATTGGCGACATAACCCTGCGGCAGCTTGCCGATGGCCGACGCACCGAAGGCCAGCAGCATATCGGACTCATCTGTCGTATAGCCCTGGAAATTCCGGCGCAGCGTGCCCTGTTCGGCAGCGATCGCAATGGCATCGTCGGGGCGGGCGAAATGGTCCATGCCGATCCGGACATAGCCCAGCGCCATGACCGCCATCTCCATGGCCCGCAATTGCGCCACGCGTTCATCGGCATCGGGTAATGTTTCGGGATCGATACGGCCCTGATGGGCCTTGAAACCCGGCATATGGGCATAGCCGAAGATGGACAGACGGTCGGGGTTCAGGCTGATCGCCTGTCGAACCGTTTCCACACATGACGCCACGCTTTGGCGTGGCAGGCCATAGATCAGGTCCAGATTGATGCCCTGGATACCGGCGGCGCGCAGGTTGCTGACCGCATTCTCTGTCATGCCGAACGGCTGAATGCGGTTGATGGCGGCCTGCACGTCGGGATCGAAGCTTTGCACACCCAGCGAGGCGCGGGTGACACCGACATCGGCCAGCGCCTCCACCATGTCGGCGCTCAACGTGCGGGGATCGATCTCGATGGCGATTTCCGCGTCAGGCGCGATGCGGAAGCGGGTGCGCAACTCGGCCATCAGGGCCCGGAACCCCTGCACTGGCAACAGTGTCGGCGTGCCGCCGCCGAAATGCACATGCCGTACGACGGGACCGTCGGGCAGCAGGGCCGCCACGCTGCGCAGTTCCGTCGACAGCGCCGCCAGATAGGACCAGATCGGGTCCTCATGCCGCACGACCGTGGTGTGGCAGCCGCAATACCAGCACATGGATTTGCAGAAGGGCAGATGCAGGTAAAGCGACAGGGACGAACCGGGGTCCGTCTCCCGCAGCCATCCCCGATAGGTATCCGCCGTCACGGCATCGGTGAAATGCGGGGAAGCCGGATAGGAGGTGTAACGGGGCACGCGCTGGTGACGATATTTGGCGACAAGGTCGGGACGCATGACGGAACCTCTGGTGCGGCTTCGGTCGGATCGCGGATGGGCCGAACATTGCGCCCGCCGCACCGATGACGCTTTGATCCATCGCAAATGCAGCCATCACGCGCGGCATGACGGCCTTGCGCAGAAAGCCGGCTTTTGCCACACAGGGTGCCATGCCTGATCTTTCGCACGAAATTCGCCTGGGCCATGGCCCGGATTTCCTGGTCTGCGGTGTGGACGAGGCGGGGCGCGGCCCGCTGGCCGGTCCCGTTGTCGCCGGTGCCGTCCTGCTGCCCCATGACGCCATTCCCGACTGGTGTGCCGGCATCAATGACAGCAAACAGGTCAAGCAGGCGCAGCGCGAGGCGATGTTCGAACGCATCGTCGCCAATGCGCCTTTCGGCGTCGGCATCGCGTCGGTGGAGGAAATCGACGCGGTGAACATTTTACAGGCCACTTTCCTGGCCATGGCCCGCGCCGTGGACGAACTGGCCGCGAAAACCGGTCGCATGCCCTCTCTGGCCCTGGTGGACGGAAACCGCCCACCCAAGCTTCGTTGCCAAGTGGAAACACTAGTGGAGGGCGATGCGCTGTCCCTGTCCATTGCGGCGGCGTCCATCGTCGCCAAGGTGACGCGGGACAAGATCATGGGGCAGTTGGCCATCCAACACCCCGGATATGGTTGGGAACGCAATCAGGGCTATGGTACCGCCGCCCATCGGGCCGCCATCAAAAGCTTAGGCGTGACGCCCCATCACCGGCGTTCTTTTGCACCAGTTTCCGAACAACTCGCTCTAACTCTCTGACTCTTCTGACTCTTCCAAAATTTTTCTGTTGACGGCGACTCGGGGCCGAATCATTGTCGGCGAAATTCCCCTCCCGAGTCGGCGGCCAAAATCATGAATGATAAACTTGCGACCAACCGGATTCTTGTCGGTGATTGTGTTCAGCTGATGCGGGATATGCCCGCCGGTTCGGTCGATGTGGTCTTCGCCGATCCGCCCTATAATCTGCAATTGAACGGCGACCTGATGCGCCCCAACCATACCCGCGTCGACGGGGTGGACGAGGACTGGGACCGTTTCCAGGATTTCCAAACCTATGACCGCTTCACCCGCGACTGGCTGGATGCGGCGCGCCACACGCTGAAAGATGACGGCACCTTGTGGGTGATCGGCTCCTACCACAATATCTTCCGCGTCGGCGCCATCCTGCAGGACCTGGGCTACTGGGTGCTGAACGACATCATCTGGCGCAAGTCGAACCCGATGCCCAATTTCAAGGGGCGCCGTTTCGCCAATGCCCATGAAACCCTGATCTGGGCGTCCAAGTCCAAGGACAGCAAGTACTACTTCGCCTATGAGGCGATGAAGGCGCTGAACGAGGATTTGCAGATGCGGTCCGACTGGACCCTGCCGCTCTGCACGGGTGGGGAGCGGTTGCGCGACGAGACGGGCCAGAAGGCGCACCCGACGCAGAAGCCGGAAAGCCTGCTGTTCCGCGTGCTGATGTCCTCCACCAAGGTGGGCGATACCGTCCTGGACCCGTTCTTTGGCACGGGCACCACCGGTGCCGTGGCCAAGCGCCTGCGCCGCAAATGGATCGGCATCGAGCGCGAGCATGAATATGCGCGCCTGGCCAATGACCGCATCGCCCAGGTCGAAGAGGTGGCGGAGCCGGAGCTGCTGGAGGTCACCAATAAGCGCAGCCAGCCGCGCGTGCCGTTCGGCAACCTGATCGAACGTGGCTTCCTGAAGCCTGGCACTATGCTGTTCGACAATCGCCGCCGCCATATCGCCAAGGTCCGTGCCGACGGCACCCTGGTGGCACAGAACCATCTGGGCGAACATAAGGGTTCCATCCATCAGGTGGGTGCCGCCATGCAGGGCCTGCCGGCCTGCAATGGCTGGACCTTCTGGCACTTCCAGCGCGAGGGTGCCCTGGCCCCCATCGATGTGCTGCGCCAGCAGGTGATCAGCGAGAAGCACTGATTTAAATAGAGGCTACGGGCCCCAAGCCCGTCCCCTCCCCCTATTTCATCCAGTCATTATTGCCATTCCACCCCCGCCGGCCCGCGCCGGCGGGGGTTTTTGCATCTTATGCATACCTGCATCGCCATGTGATGCAAATCACGCATGCCAAGCCAGGACAGGCGTAAATCGTTCGCCAGCGGACATCCCGGCCCCGATCCTTGTCCATTTTCGGACAGTCGCCGCCCCGATGTTGTCGCAATCCAAACCACTTATCGCCAAATTCACCACTTTCTAACCATCAAAGCTTCTCGACTGCCCGTGTATTTTCCAGAATGTGCCAAAATCCCACTTGGCACGCCCCTTGCTGATACAGGGTCATCGAGAGACACGAACCTACGGAGATGAAAATGACCGACCTGACGAACAAGATCGAAGCCGCCGACGACAACATGCTGAGCAGCTTCCTGGCCTCCCTGCCGGCAGTTTCCGACCTGATCGAAGCCACGACGGCCCTGGCCATCGGCGCCCTGCTGACGCTGGCCCTGCACACGATGCTCTGATCCGCCGCCCCGCACACATTCCTGAAAGAAAGAGAAAACCATGTCCGCCTATCTCAACGCTGCCGCCCACGACGCCAACGACGTTCTGTCCGGTTTCCGCGCTTCCCTGCCCACGCTGAACCATGCTGTCGAAGCTGTCGCCATCATCGCCGTCGCCAGCTTCATGGCTGTCCTGCTGAACGCCCTGTTCTGATCCCCCCCCACCCGCCTGAAGGAGAATTCCCCCATGTCCGCCATGATCAACGCCACCGCCCATGATGCCGATGAAGTCCTGTCCGGCTTCGGTGCCTTTCTGAAGGATGGTGTCAGCGCATTCGAAGCCGCCACGGTCCTGTCCGCCGCCGCCTTCCTGACTGCGATGCTGAACGCCCTGCTGTGACCCCCTCCCTCCCCCCTGCATTCAGCGGACGGGGGGAAGGGAGTGGCCGGGATGGCCCGGCCCGATGGAACCGCTGACCGCCGCATCGCCGGCATCGGGGCAGCCCCAAGGCGCCCACCCACCAAGGCACCATCCTGCGCGACCGCCGATCACGGCCCCTCCGCGCAGCCGCACAGCCCGCCCGTCCGGCGGGCTTTTTGCGTTTCAGGAATGTGGAGACGCGAACACGTGGCCGGCCTGCATCGACATCCGTGTAGCGGAAAACGGCTGCCCCACCAGCAGCGTCCACAGGCGGACAGTGCCGCCATCATCGCTGTTCATTTTCGGACAGCTCAAGCCCATATCCGGTCGCAATTTCGACCACTTATCGCCTTGTACGCCATTTTGTGGGCTGAACTGCGCCAATCACCCGTTTTATTTTCCAGAATGTGGCCAAAACGCACTTGGCACACCCTTTGCTGATACAGGGTTACCGAAAGACACGAACAGATGGAGATGAAAATGACGAACCTGACGAACCAGATCGACGCCGCCGACGACAGCATCCTGAGCACCCTGTTCGCCTCTCTGCCCACGGCGGCCGATCTGATCGAAGCGGCGACGGCACTGGCCATCGGCGGTCTGCTGACCCTGGCACTGCACACGATGCTCTGATCCGCAGCCACGCGAAACACCACCGGAATTACGGAGAAACCCCATGTCCGCCTTTATCAACGCCGCCGCCCATGATGCCGATGAAGTCCTGTCCGGCTTCGGCAGCTTCATCAAGGATGGCGCCAGCGCCTTTGAGATTGCCACGGTCCTGTCGGTTGCCCTGTTCCTGGCCGCCACGTTCAACGCGCTGGTGTGATATCCATCTCCGCGCTTGCCGGCATGGGCAGGAAGCTGGTCGGGATGTGACCCGACACCTCGCGCGGGATGCGCAGAATGGCCACGGTGCCGCGCCCCGGCACACTGTCGATGACGATATTGCCGTTCAAACGCTGTGTAACCTGGTTGAACGCGACATGCAGACCCAGACCCATGCTGCCCGATGCGCGGCGGGTCGTGAAGAACGGGTCGAAAACCTTTGGCAGGATATCGGGCGGAATGCCGGCCCCATAATCCTGCACCGCAATTTCCACCACCATTGAATCAAGCCGCCGCGCCTGCACCAGGATGCGGCCCGGACGGTCGGGCGCATAGGCATGGTCGGCGACATTGGTCACCAGATTGGTGAGCACCTGCGCCAGGGCGCCGGGATAGGTGTCCATCTGAACCGAGGCGACATCCAGCTCCAGCCGATTGCCATTGCCGGTGACACGGGCCCGGACCAAGGACATGATCTCGGTCAGGTAATCATCCAATTCAAAGATGCGGCGTTCGTCACTGCCGTGATCAACCGCGACACCCTTGAAGGTGCGGATCATGTCGGCGGCGCGGACCACGTTGCGCTGGGCCAGGGTCGCCAGATCCTGGCCATTGTCCAGCGTTTCGGTCAGGATCGCACGGGTCAGGCTGCCCCGCTTGATCAGGTCGCGCAGATGACGGACGCTGTCATTCAGCTGTGACACAGCCGAAAGCGTGACCCCCAGCGGCGTGTTCACCTCATGCGCCACCCCGGCGACAAGCTGGCCCAGGGCCGCCATCTTTTCCTGCTGCACCAGGCGCTGCAACGCCTCCCGCGTTTCGGCCACGGCGCGGTCCAACTGTTGATACGCCTCTGCATTGGCCATGGCGATGGCGCCATAGGCGCAGATGGTGCGGAAAATCAGTAATTCGCGGGGGCCATAGGCATCGGGCTTGTCGCTCTGCACCGACACCACCCCCAGCACCCGGTCCCCCAGGGTCAGGGGGCGGAACAGGACCGTGCGCATATGGCGGGTGCCGGGCACGGAGTTGGGGTTGTTCCGCTCCCCCCAGGCCACCAGGATTTCCTCACTGTCGCGCACGCAGCGCGCGGACAGATTGTCGGATGCCAGCGGCACCTGACGCGACGGCAGCCGCTTTCCATCCTCCATCCGGTACCGGATGTCGATGACTTCGTTGGCCTCGTCCTTCAGGCCCACGAACAAGGTGCTGGTGGGCATCAGGTCGTGCAGATGGCGTGACAATGTTGTGAAAACGGACTCGCTGTCCAGCCGCGCCGTGATCTCCTGTCCGATGACGCCCAGGCGGGCCAGCGTCTGGTTGGCACGGTCCAGTTCGGTGGCGCGGGCCGCCTCCGCCTCTGCCAGACGGCGCTGGTTCTCCGCCTCGGCCTTGGCCTGGGCGGTATCGAACCGGATTTGCATGGCCTGAATCCGATCGGCATTCTGCCGGTCGAAATTGCGCTGCCAGTTCTCGCGGGCCCGCCGCTCATAGGACAGCGCCTTGCGGAAATCTCCCACCGCCTCATAGTCGCTGGCCAGTTCGGTATAGATCTCGGCCCGGATCAGCAGCCCGCTGAGGCTTTCGCCCAGCGCGATGGCCTCTTCCATGGTCGCGATGACGGCCTGCATGTCCGGCGTCGCGGCGGCACGCCGCACGGCGGCACGCACGCAGATCGCCTCAATCTCATAATAGGGGTTCTTCTGATCGGCCGCCTGCTGTCGCACATGGTCAGCCATCGCGGCGGCCGCTTCCAACTGACCTGACTGCAACAGGGCGGTGGCGACCCCCACCCCATGCGGCAGTTCCAGATCGGGATGGCCCAGTTGCCGCGCGATGGCCAGCCCCTTTTCGAACCAGGACAACGCCTCTTCCGGGGCCTTCATCTCAAGGCACAGACCGCCCAGGGCATTGTAACTGATCACATGCCGCCGGATGCTGCGCAGCGGCCCCAGATAAACCAGGGCATCCTGAAACAGGCGGCGCGCACGCTCATGCTGGCCCAGACCGGTGGTCGTTTCCGCCATCGAGGCCAGGGAATTTCCGATCACCTCCGGCCAACCCGTGGGGGCGGCAAGGCTGTAGGCCTTTTCCTTCCAATCCAGCGCCGTGGACAGGTCGTAAAGATTGGCAAAGGCCGAACCGGTCATCATGGCCAGATGCACGGAAAGCCAGACGGCCCCCGCCGCGCCGGCATTTTCAAACCCGGCCTGCCAGATGCGGATGGCGGCGGGAAAATCACCCCGCAAAAAGGCGACCCCGCCACGGAACGCCGCCATATAGGCCAGCACGCCCGGATGCGCCGGCAGCAGTTCCTCCTGCAACACATCCAGCCATTGCCGGGCGGCATCATCAAGGTCTTCATATTGCCGCTGATAGGCCAGCCGGCATTTGACGGCGGCAAGCCGCAGATGATCATCCGCCGCTTCGTAAAAGCTGATCGCGGCGTTGAATTCCTTATGGGCCTGCGCATTCGCGCCGGACATCAGATGGATTTCAGCCCGGATGAAGGCGCTGTCGCCACGACCACGCTGATCCCCGAAGGCAGCGAAACACTTGTCCGCCTCATCAACGGCGTCCATCGCCTCGTCAAAGCGGGCCTGCAGGCGCAGACATTCGGATTTGGTCAGCAGCAGCCGGCCGTCATAGGGCTCAGGCGTGGGGCCGGGACGTGGGGGCACCGACAAGAGCAGTTCCTGGGACCGCGATGGGTCCCGCTGCCGCAGATACCAGGCAAGGACGACAACATCCAGCCAGCCAGCGCCTGCTTCACCCGCACGCAGTTCTGCCGCAGCCACGTCGCTCGGCAAGCCGAAAAAATCAATCTGCATGCCGGAAACAAAGTCGCGCACAGATCAGGTACCCCGATATTTCACGTTCTGATCACTTCAATGCACTGGCTTTAGCAGGCGTTTCATCTGGCCTCCAACGCGCAAGATGGCGCGGGAACAGGTTTAACCCGTTCCCGCGCCTTACTCTTTTACTTCTCCGTCACGTGTTGCTCAAGCGCGTCGTGCTGCTCGGCGACGTCGTGTTGCTCTGCCGCGTCATGCTGCTCGGCAACGTCGTGCTGTTCCGCCGCGTCATGCTGCTCGGTAACGTCGTGCTGTTCCGTCGCATCATGCTGTTCGGCGACGTCGTGCTGTTCCGCCGCGTCATGCTGCTCGGTAACGTCGTGCTGTTCCGTCGCGTCATGCTGCTCGGTAACGTC
>LJHR01000036.1 GCA_001296005.1 alpha proteobacterium AAP38
AGGTACGGAAATGGTGATGCCCGGCGACAACATCCGCTTCGCCGTGAAGCTGATCGCCCCCATCGCCATGGACGAAGGTCTGCGCTTCGCCATCCGTGAAGGCGGTCGTACCGTCGGCGCCGGCGTCGTGTCGAAGATCGTCAAGTAAGTTGCCGGGCCGCAAGGCCTGTTGACAGGGACAGGGCCGCTGGTGACAGCGGCCCTCTTCCTTTTTATGGAAGGGCTTGGCCGGTGACGGTCCGGCCTTTCCGGGAATGCGGTGGGTGCAATGATCCCCTGCAACGGGTATCAGCGATCAGTGGAAACTGGTTGTTGCGTTGCGGGCGCAACTGCGCTATCAACCCGCACTCCCCGGGACCGCTCGGGGCGATGGTGATGTTTTGTCACTGGCGCCCGGAATGGAACCGACGGTGTAGGAGTGTAGCTCAACTGGTAGAGCACCGGTCTCCAAAACCGGGGGTTGGGGGTTCGAGCCCCTCCACTCCTGCCATCCCTTTAACAAGGATGGCCCCCTGCCGAAGTCCGGCCCCCAGCCGGTGCCAGTGCCAGGGTGACAACACGGTATGTGCATTCAGGAATGATGGCCAACGCCGACATGGCTAAAACCAATCCCGCAGAATTCTTGCGCGAGGTGCGCCGTGAGGTCGCCAAGGTCACTTGGCCGACGCGGAAGGAGACTCTCGTCTCGACCGCCATGGTCTTCGTGATGGTGATCCTGGCCTCTGTCTTCTTCCTGACGGTGGACCAGATCCTCGGATTCGGCATTCGCCTCATTCTTGGTATCGGGGGCTGATCCCATGGCCATGCGTTGGTACGTCGTCCACGTCTATTCCGGCTTCGAAAAGAAGGTCGCTCAGGCGGTTCGTGAGAAGGCTGCGCAGAAGGGCTTGGAAGAGCTGTTCGGCGACATCCTTGTCCCGACCGAAGAGGTCGTGGAAGTGCGCCGAGGCGCCAAGATCAATTCCGAGCGCAAGTTCTTCCCCGGCTATGTGCTGGTGAAGATGGAGCTGACGGATGACACCTGGCATCTGGTGAAGAATGCGCCGAAGGTGACGGGTTTTCTGGGCGGCGGCGGCAAGCCGCAGGCCATTTCGGAAACCGAGGCGCTGCGCATCATGAACCAGGTGCAGGAAGGCGTGGAGCGGCCCAAGCCCTCTATCACCTTCGAGGTGGGCGAGAATGTCCGTGTCACGGACGGTCCCTTCACCTCCTTCACCGGTCTGGTGGAAGAAGTGGACGAGGACAAGTCCCGCCTCAAGGTTGCCGTGTCGATCTTCGGCCGCGCCACCCCGGTGGAACTGGAATATACCCAGGTCGAAAAGATCTGACGAGTTTCCGGTCGGTGGTCTCCACCGGCCGGTTCCCGCGTGGGAGGCTTCAGCCCGCAAGTCCAAGGGCGGCCGCACCACGCAAATCCCATGACGGAACGGCCCGGCCTTCTGTCAGACTATGAGGATCATCATGGCGAAGAAAATCGTCGGCTATATCAAGCTGCAGGTTCCGGCCGGCAAGGCCAACCCCAGCCCGCCCATCGGTCCGGCGCTGGGTCAGCGTGGTCTGAACATCATGGAGTTCGTCAAGCAGTTCAATGCGAAGACGGCCCAGCTGGAACAGGGCATGCCCATTCCGGTCGTGATCACCGCCTACGGTGACCGTACCTTCACGTTCGTGACCAAGACCCCGCCGGTGACCTACTTCCTGAAGAAGGCCTCGGGCATCACCAAGGGTTCCGCCACGGTTGGCAAGTCCGCCACCGTCGGCAAGGTGACCACCAGCCAGGTCCGCGCCATCGCCGAACAGAAGATGGTCGATCTGAACGCGAACGACGTCGAAGCCGCGATGACGATGATCGTCGGCTCCGCCCGTTCCATGGGTCTCGAAGTGGTGGAGGGCTGATCATGGCCATCGGTAAGCGTCTGAAGAAGGCCAACGGCAACGTTGACCGCGCCAAGTTCTACGCCCTGGGCGACGCCGTCGCCACGGTGAAGAGCAACGCCACCGCCAAGTTCGACGAGACCGTCGAAATCGCGATGAACCTGGGCATCGACCCGCGTCACGCCGACCAGCAGGTCCGTGGCATGGTGGTTCTGCCGAACGGTACCGGCAAGACCGTCCGCGTTGCGGTGTTTGCTCGCGCCGCCAAGGCCGAGGAAGCCAAGGCCGCTGGCGCCGATCTGGTCGGTGCCGACGATCTGGCCGAGCAGATCCTGGCCGGCAACATGGACTTCGACCGCTGCATCGCCACCCCGGACATGATGGGCGTGGTCGGTAAGCTGGGTAAGGTCCTGGGCCCCCGTGGCCTGATGCCGAACCCGAAGCTGGGCACCGTGACCCCGAACGTCGCCGAGGCCGTCAAGGCCGCCAAGGGCGGTTCGGTTGAGTTCCGCGCCGAGAAGACCGGTATCATCCATGCCGGCGTCGGCAAGGCCAGCTTCTCTGCCGAAGCTCTGGAAGAGAACGTCAAGGCGTTCGTTTCCGCGATCAACCGCGCCAAGCCCTCGGGCGCCAAGGGCACCTATGTCGAGAAGGTCTCGCTGTCCTCCTCGATGGGTCCGGGCCTGAAGCTGGACGTGGCCGCTCTGGTCGCAGCCCTGAACGCCTAAGTTCAGATACGAGTTTCCCGTTCCGGTTTCGGCCGGAATGGGACCGGGACTCCAAGAGTTGGAGACCCACCCTGTCCGAGACCGCCGTGCGCCGATGGGGCCTGTCCCTGACGCTTAATAGACCAGCCGGCGCAGACAGGAGCGAAAGCATTGATACGCCGGGACGGCGACAGCCGCCCTGGACATGATGGCTTGAAGCTTCTGGGACAGGTAACCCCGTCTGGGCTGGTTCGTTTGAACCGGCCTGGATGTGTTGTAACCGGGCGGAACGGCCTTTTTGGCTGTCCTGTCCCAAATGGAGGCGAACCGTGGATCGTTCACAGAAGGAAGCTACGATCGCGGCCCTTAATCTTGAGCTGCAGTCGGCAGCCCTCGTCGTCGTGACTAAGCAGTCCGGCATGACGGTGGCTGAAGTTACCGACCTGCGCCGCAAGATGCGGGCTGCGGGCGCTAGCTACAAAGTGACCAAGAACTCGCTCGCCGTCATCGCCCTCAAGGGCACGCAGTTCGAGAAGACCGAGGGCCTGTTCAAGGGTCCGACCGCCATGGCCTGGTCCAAGGACCCGGTTGCGGCGGCCAAGGTTGCCATCGATTACGCCAAGACCAACGACAAGTTCAAGGTCATTGGCGGCTCCATCGGCGCTGTCACGCTGGACGCTTCGGGTGTTGACGCCCTGTCCAAGCTGCCGTCGCTGACGGAACTGCGTGCTGGCCTGCTCGGCATGATCCAGACCCCGGCGACCCGTATCGCTGGTATTCTGCAGGCACCGGGTGGCCAAGTGGCCCGCGTTCTCGCGGCCTACGCCAAGAAGGACGAGGCGGCCTGAGCCGCATCAAACTCAACGTTTATCTAGTTCCCTTAGGAGAGCATCATGTCCAAGCTGGAAAAGCTGGTTGAAGAACTGTCGGCCCTGACCGTCCTGGAAGCCGCCGAACTGTCGAAGCTGCTGGAAGAGAAGTGGGGCGTTTCCGCCGCTGCTCCGGTGGCCGCTGCCGCTCCGGTGGCCGCTGCTGCCGCTGCCCCGGCTGCTGAAGAGCAGACCGAGTTCACGGTTGAGCTGGTTGACGGTGGCGACAAGAAGATCAACGTCATCAAGGAAGTCCGTGCCATCACCGGCCTGGGCCTGAAGGAAGCCAAGGACCTGGTCGAAGGCGCTCCGAAGGTCGTTAAGGAGGCCGTGTCGAAGGACGAGGCCGCCAAGATCAAGAAGCTGCTGGAAGACGCCGGCGCCAAGGTCGCCGTCAAGTAATAGTGGCGATCTTCGCTGCATAAGAGGGCGCTGGACGGTGGCCCCCGGGAACGGGGGGCGCCGCCCGGCGTCGTCTGTCTTTTCTGAACCGGAACGTTCCGCTATCATGGCGGGCTTTTCCGGGACGGGACCATGGCGGTTCCGGAAGGGGTGGGGTCAAACCCTGCTCTGGATGGGAAAAACCAAGGCGGATCCTGGCTTCCACCGGCAGCGGAAGTGGGTGACGCTGATGATAACGACGTGGCTAAGCGCCTATCCGAACCGGATTTGCGCCCGCGTCGATTCGTGTTTTGGGGTGGCGGGTTTCGGCCCGATGCCTCGAATTTGGGCATTGACTAGAGCGCGCATTGCACCGGGCGAGTTCACGAGAGGCACTCTATGGCCAAGTCGTTCACGGGACGTAAGCGTATCCGCAAGAGCTTCGGGCGTATCCCCGAGGTGACCCGCATGCCGAACCTGATCGAGGTTCAGCGCAGTTCCTACGACCACTTCCTGCAGATGGACGTGGCGCCGGAAAAGCGGGCGGTCCTCGGTCTCCAGGAAGTCTTCAAGTCGGTATTTCCGATCCGGGACTTCTCCGAGCGCGCCGTGCTGGACTTCGTCCGGTACGAGCTTGAGCAGCCGAAATATGATGTCGAGGAATGCCAGCAGCGCGGTATGACCTTCGCCGCCCCGCTGAAGGTGACGCTGCGTCTCACCGTGTTCGATGTTGATGAGGATACGGGCCTGCGCTCGATCCGCGACATCAAGGAGCAGGACGTCTACATGGGCGACATGCCCCTGATGACGGCCAACGGCACCTTCATCATCAACGGCACCGAGCGCGTGATCGTCAGCCAGATGCACCGCAGCCCCGGTGTGTTCTTCGACCATGACAAGGGCAAGACCCACAGCTCGGGCAAGTACCTGTTCGCCGCCCGCGTCATCCCCTATCGCGGCTCGTGGCTGGATTTCGAGTTCGATGCCAAGGACATTGTCTATGTCCGCATCGACCGCCGCCGCAAGCTGCCGGCCACCACGCTGCTGTACGCGCTGGATGGCCTGGACACGGAAGCCTCCCGCGCCGCCCGTAAGGCGCTGGGCAAGGATCTGCAGCCCTATGAGGCGCAGGGCATGACCAAGGAGGAAATCCTTGGTGCCTTCTACGAGACCGTGACCTACACCCGTTCTGGCGCCGGCTGGAAGACCGCCTTCGAGCCGGAGCGTCTGAAGGGGCAGAAGCTCGCCACTGACCTGATCGACGCCCGCACGGGTGAGATCCTGGTACAGCGCGAGACCAAGATGACCCCGCGCGTCCTGAAGCGCCTGGTCGAGCAGGGCCTGACGGAAGTCTCCGCCCCCATCGAAGAGATCATCGGCCGTTATCTGGCCGTCGATATCATCGATGAGCGCACCGGTGAGGTCCTGTACGAGGCTGGTGACGAGATCAGCAGCGCGTCGCTGGACAAGCTGGAAAAGCAGGGCGTGCAGGAACTGCCCGTCCTGGCCATCGACCATCTGAATGTCGGCCCCTATATCCGCAACACGATGGCTGCCGACCGCAACGCGTCCCGTGAGGATGCGCTGGTCGATATCTACCGCGTCATGCGTCCGGGTGAGCCGCCGACACTGGAAAGCGCGGAAGCGCTGTTCCAGGGCCTGTTCTTCGACCAGGAACGCTACGACCTGTCGGCCGTGGGCCGCGTGAAGATGAACGCCCGTCTGAATTTCCAGACGGACGATCAAGTGCGCGTGCTCCGCAAGGAAGACATCCTGAAGATCCTGAAGATCCTGGTGGAACTGAAGGATGGCCGCGGCGAGATCGACGATATCGACCATCTGGGCAACCGTCGCGTCCGCTCCGTCGGCGAACTGATGGAAAATCAGTACCGCGTCGGCCTGCTGCGCATGGAACGTGCGATCCGCGAGCGTATGAGCTCGGTCGAGATCGACACGGTCATGCCGCATGACCTGATCAACGCTAAGCCGGCGGCCGCTGCCGTCCGTGAATTCTTCGGCTCCTCGCAGCTGTCGCAGTTCATGGACCAGACGAACCCGCTGTCTGAAATCACGCACAAGCGTCGTCTCTCGGCCCTGGGGCCGGGCGGTCTGACGCGTGAGCGCGCGGGCTTCGAAGTCCGCGACGTGCATCCGACCCACTATGGCCGTATCTGCCCGATTGAGACGCCGGAAGGCCCGAATATCGGTCTGATCAACAGCCTCGCGACCTATGCCCGCGTGAACCAGTACGGCTTCATCGAAAGCCCCTACCGCAAGGTGGTGGACCAGAAGGTGACGTCGGAGGTGGTGTACCTGTCGGCCATGGAAGAAGGCCGCTACATGGTGGCCCAGGCCAACGCGCCGTTGCAGGCCGATGGCAAGTTCGCCGAGTTGCTGGTGTCCTGCCGTAAGGGCGGTGAATATCTGCTGGCGCGGCCCGACATGATCGACCTGATCGACGTGTCGCCCAAGCAGGTTGTGTCCGTCGCCGCCGCGCTGATCCCGTTCCTGGAGAACGACGACGCGAACCGCGCGCTGATGGGTTCCAACATGCAGCGTCAGGCCGTGCCGCTGATCAAGGCGGATAGCCCGCTGGTCGGTACCGGCATGGAAGCGACGGTTGCCCGTGACTCGGGCGTGACGATCGTTGCCCGCCGCGCCGGCATCGTCGACCAGGTGGACGCCACCCGTATCGTGGTCCGCGCGACCGAGAATACGGACCCGGCGGCACCCGGCGTCGATATCTACAACCTGCTGAAGTTCCAGCGTTCCAACCAGAACACCTGTATCAACCAGAAGCCGCTGGTGAAGGTGGGCGACCGGGTGATCAAGGGCGATATCATCGCCGACGGTCCCTCGACCGACCTGGGTGAACTGGCCCTGGGCCGTAACGTGCTCGTCGCGTTCATGCCCTGGAATGGCTACAACTTCGAAGACTCGATCCTGATTTCCGAGCGGATCGTGCGCGATGACGTCTTCACCTCGATCCATATCGAGGAATTCGAGGTCATGGCCCGCGATACCAAGCTGGGCCAGGAAGAAATCACCCGCGACATCCCGAATGTCGGCGAAGAGGCTCTGAAGAACCTCGACGAAGCCGGCATCGTCTATATCGGCGCCGAAGTCCGTCCGGGCGACATCCTGGTCGGCAAGGTTACGCCGAAGGGCGAAAGCCCGATGACGCCGGAAGAAAAGCTGCTGCGCGCCATCTTCGGTGAAAAGGCCTCTGACGTGCGCGACACGTCGCTGCGCCTGCCGCCGGGTGTCGTCGGTACCGTCGTGGAAGTGCGCGTCTTCTCCCGCCGTGGCGTGGACAAGGACGAGCGCGCCCTGGCGATCGAGCGGGCCGAGATCGAGAAGCTGGCTAAGGACCGCGACGACGAGAAGGGCATTCTGGAACGCTCCTTCTATACCCGTCTGAAGGAACTGCTGATCGGTCAGACCGTCGTGTCCGGTCCGAAGGGCCTGAAGGGTGGCGAGGCGATCAGTGCCGAGCTGCTGTCGGGTCTCAGCCGCAATCAGTGGCGCCATATCTCCGTCGCCGATGACGGCGTGATGGAGTTCATCGAGCAGACCGGCAAGGTGTTTGACGACAGCGTCCAGCGCCTGCAGGAGAAGTTCGAAAACAAGGTCGAGAAGCTGCAGCGCGGTGACGAGCTGCCGCCCGGCGTGATGAAGATGGTCAAGGTCTTCGTGGCTGTGAAGCGCAAGCTGCAGCCCGGTGACAAGATGGCCGGTCGTCACGGTAACAAGGGTGTTATCTCGCGCATCACCCCGATCGAAGACATGCCGTACCTGGAAGATGGCCGGAATGTCGACATCGTGCTGAACCCGCTCGGCGTGCCGTCGCGCATGAATGTCGGTCAGATCCTGGAGACCCACCTTGGGTGGGCCGCTGCGGGTCTGGGCCGTCAGATCGGCGAGATGCTGGACAAGATGCGGGCCAAGGCGACCGATGCCGCCATCAAGTCCAAGACCTTGGATGAGCTGCGGGCCCGCCTGCGTCACATCTATGGTGAGGATGTCTGGGGCGCCGACATCTCCGACATGGGCGATGCCGAGCTGATCGAGCTGGCCAACAACCTGCGTCGCGGCATCCCCTTCGCCACGCCCGTCTTTGACGGTGCGCGCGAAGAGGATATCTGCCGCATGCTGGAAGATGCCGGCATCGACCGTTCGGGTCAGATGCAGCTGATCGACGGGCGTACGGGCGAGCCGTTCGACCGCCGCGTCACGGTCGGCTACATCTACATGCTGAAGCTGCACCACTTGGTCGACGACAAGATCCACGCCCGCTCCATCGGCCCCTACAGCCTTGTGACCCAGCAGCCGCTGGGTGGTAAGGCCCAGTTCGGTGGCCAGCGCTTCGGTGAAATGGAAGTGTGGGCACTGGAAGCTTACGGCGCCGCCTACACGCTGCAGGAAATGCTGACGGTGAAGTCGGACGACGTGTCCGGCCGTACCAAGGTTTACGAGGCCATCGTCCGTGGCGACGACAACTTCGAAGCCGGCATTCCCGAAAGCTTCAACGTTCTGGTCAAGGAACTGCGTTCTCTGGGCCTGAATGTCGAGCTGAACGAGCGCGACTACTAAGGGCCGATCAGGTCGACGCCCGGCGGGTCACCGCCTGCCGGGCGTCCTCATCGTTTGACGAAGCCATGACCCCCAGGGGAGACGGCATATGAATACCGAATTGATGAACATCTTCGGCACCCCGCAGGGTCCGCAGAGCTTCGACCAGATCCGCATCTCGATCGCCAGCCCGGAGCGTATCCGCTCCTGGTCGTTTGGCGAGATCAAGAAGCCCGAGACAATCAACTACCGGACCTTCAAGCCGGAGCGCGACGGTCTGTTCTGCGCCCGCATCTTCGGTCCGATCAAGGATTACGAGTGCTTGTGCGGCAAGTACAAGCGCATGAAGTATCGCGGCATCATCTGCGAAAAGTGCGGCGTGGAAGTGACCTTGTCCAAGGTCCGCCGCGAGCGCATGGGCCATATCGAACTGGCTTCGCCCGTTGCCCATATCTGGTTCCTGAAGTCGCTGCCGTCCCGTATCGGCCTGTTGCTGGACAACACGCTGAAGGATCTGGAGCGTATCCTTTACTTCGAGAACTATGTCGTTATCGAGCCGGGCCTGACCGAGCTGAAGCAGGGTCAGCTGCTGTCCGAAGACGAGCTGATCGACTTCCAGGACAAGTACGGCGAAGACACCTTCACCGCCAAGATCGGCGCCGAGGCCTTGAAGGACATGCTGTCCTCCCTGGACCTGGTGACCGAGAAGGCGAATTGCCGTGACGACCTGCGCGAGACCTCCTCGGAGGCCAAGCGCAAGAAGCTCGTCAAGCGTCTGAAGATGCTGGAAGCCTTCCTGGGCAACCCGGTCGAGGTTGAGACGGTCGCCGATTACGAACGGTTCGAAGGTTATAAGGAGCGCATTGAGCGCCCCGATGGCCCGACCATCTACAAGACCTACCCGGAAGCGACGCGCCCGGAATGGATGATCCTGGAAGTCGTTCCGGTCATTCCGCCCGAGCTGCGTCCGCTGGTGCCGCTGGATGGTGGTCGTTTCGCGACGTCGGATCTGAACGATCTGTATCGGCGCGTGATCAACCGCAACAACCGTCTGAAGCGTCTGATCGAGCTGAAGGCCCCGGACATCATCGTCCGTAACGAAAAGCGCATGCTGCAGGAAGCTGTGGACGCGCTGTTCGACAATGGCCGTCGCGGTCGCGTCATCACCGGTGCCAACAAGCGTCCGCTGAAGTCCATCAGCGACATGCTGAAGGGCAAGCAGGGCCGCTTCCGTCAGAATCTGCTGGGTAAGCGCGTCGATTATTCCGGTCGTTCGGTTATCGTCGTCGGTCCGGAACTGAAACTGCACCAGTGCGGCTTGCCGAAGAAGATGGCGCTTGAGCTGTTCAAGCCCTTCATCTACGCCAAGCTGGAACTGTACGGTCTGGCCAGCACGATCAAGGCCGCCAAGCGCATGGTGGAAAAGGAACGTCCCGAGGTCTGGGACATCCTGGAAGAGGTCATCCGCGAGCATCCCGTGATGCTGAACCGCGCGCCGACCCTGCACCGTCTTGGCATCCAGGCGTTCGAGCCGACCCTGATCGAAGGCAAGGCCATCCAGCTGCACCCGCTGGTCTGCACCGCCTTCAACGCTGACTTTGACGGCGACCAGATGGCCGTGCACGTCCCCCTGAGCCTTGAGGCCCAGTTGGAAGCGCGCGTCCTGATGATGTCGACCAACAACATCCTGTCGCCCGCCTCGGGCCGTCCCATCATCGTGCCGTCTCAGGATATCATCCTGGGTCTGTACTACATCACAATGGAACTGCCCGGTGCCGCGGGTGAAGGCATGGTCTTCGGCTCCATCGGCGAGATCGAGCATGCGCTGGCGGCTAAGGTCGTCACGCTGCATTCCAAGATCCAGGCCCGCTATCACACGGTGGACAGCGAAGGCAATCCGATCACCACCCGCGTGACGGCCACCCCCGGTCGCATGCTGCTGTCGGAGATCCTGCCCCGCCATCCGGCCATCAAGTTCGATCTGATCAACCGCCTTTTGACCAAGAAGGAAATCGGCAACATCATCGACGTCGTCTACCGCCATTGCGGTCAGAAGGAGACGGTGATTTTCGCTGACCGGATGATGCGTCTGGGCTTCACCAACGCGTTCAAGGCCGGCATCTCCTTCGGCAAGGATGACATGGTCATCCCTGCCGAGAAGCAGACGCTGGTCAAGGAAGCCCAGGACCGCGTGAAGGAGTTCGAGCAGCAGTATCTGGATGGTCTGATCACCCAGGGCGAAAAGTACAACAAGGTGGTCGACGTCTGGTCGGAAACCACCGAAAAGGTCGCCGGCGCGATGATGAAGGTCATCGAGCAGCCGCGTCCGGGTCTGGGCGTGAATTCGGTCTACATGATGGCCCATTCCGGCGCTCGTGGTTCGCCGGCCCAGATCAAGCAGCTGGCCGGTATGCGCGGTCTGATGGCCAAGCCCTCGGGCGAAATCATCGAGACGCCGATCATCTCCAATTTCAAGGAAGGCCTGTCGGTTCTGGAGTATTTCAACTCCACCCACGGTGCCCGTAAGGGTCTGGCTGACACCGCCTTGAAGACGGCGAATTCCGGTTACCTCACCCGCCGTCTGGTGGACGTGGCGCAGGACGCCATCATCACCACGGTGGATTGCGGTACGAAGAACGGTCTGACCGTGAAGGCGGTGATCGATGGCGGCGACGTTATCGTTCCGCTGTCGGAGCGTATCCTGGGTCGTACCTCTACCGCCGATCTGGTTAACCCCCTGACCGGCGAGATGATCGTTCCGGCTGGCGAGCTGATCACCGAGCGCGAGTTGGAGCTGATCGACGCCGCTGGTATCGATACGGTCCATATCCGTTCGGTGCTGACCTGCGAGACCGAGGACGGCGTGTGCGCCCACTGCTATGGCCGCGATCTGGCCCGTGGCACGCGGGTGAACATGGGCGAGGCGGTCGGCGTCATCGCGGCGCAGTCGATCGGTGA
Organism: alpha proteobacterium AAP38; assembly: GCA_001296005.1. GTDB lineage: Bacteria > Pseudomonadota > Alphaproteobacteria > Azospirillales > Azospirillaceae > Niveispirillum. Next base: position 11,363 of record LJHR01000036.1, read on the forward strand.
GCCTGGCACGCAGCTGACGATGCGTACGTTCCACATCGGTGGTGCGGCACAGCGTGGTGCGGAGCAGAGCTTCATTGAGGCTACGCTCGACGCCAAGGTGGTGGTGCGCAACCGTAACCTCGTCATGAACAGCGAGGGTGTGCCCGTGGTGATGGGCCGCAACTGTGAGCTGGCGCTGCTGGACGAGCAGGGCCGTGAGCGCGCCAAGCACCGCGTGCCCTATGGTGCCAAGCTGAACAAGGCGCTGGCGGTTGATGGCGCGTCCATCAAGCGCGGTGACCGTCTGGCCGAATGGGACCCGTATACCCTGCCGATCCTGACGGAACGCGAGGGTACGGCCACCTATGTCGATCTGGTGGAGGGCCTGTCCGTCCGCGAAGTGATGGACGAGGCCACCGGCATCTCCTCCAAGGTCGTGGTCGATTGGCGCCAGCAGCCGCGTGGCGCCGACCTGCGTCCGCGTATCGCTCTGCTGGATAGCAATGGCGAAGTCTTGAAGCTGCCAAATGGTGCGGAAGCCCGCTACTTCATGAGCGTGGATGCCATCCTGTCGGTGGAGAACGGTGGGAAGGTCCAGGCCGGTGACGTGCTGGCTCGTATCCCGCGCGAAAGCTCCAAGACGCGTGACATCACCGGCGGTCTGCCGCGCGTGGCCGAGCTGTTCGAAGCCCGCCGTCCCAAGGACTTCGCGATCATCGCGGAGATCGAGGGTCGGGTGGAGTTCGGCAAGGACTACAAGACCAAGCGCCGTATCGTTGTGAAGAATGACGAGACGGGGGAAGAGCGCGAGTACCTGATCCCGAAGGGCAAGCACATTGCCGTTCAGGAGGGCGACTATGTCCAGAAGGGCGACAGCTTGATGGATGGTAGCCCGGTGCCGCACGACATCCTGTCGGTCATGGGCGTGGAAGCACTGGCCAACTACCTGATCAATGAGATCCAGGACGTCTATCGTCTGCAGGGCGTGAAGATCAACGACAAGCACATTGAAGTGATCGTCCGCCAGATGCTGCAGAAGATCGAAGTCTCCGATCCGGGTGATACCACCCTGCTGATCGGTGATCAGGTTGACCGCGTGGAGTTCGAGCAGGAAAACCGCGCCGTTCAGCAGCGGATCAAGGAAGGCGAAGTCGATCTGCGCTTTGCGGTCGGCAAGCCGGTTCTGCAGGGCATCACCAAGGCCTCGCTGCAGACCCGTTCCTTCATCTCTGCCGCGTCGTTCCAGGAAACGACCCGCGTCCTGACGGAAGCTGCCGTCCAGGGCAAGGTCGACAATCTGGAAGGCCTGAAGGAGAACGTGATCGTCGGTCGTCTGATCCCGGCTGGTACCGGTTCGGTCGTCAACCGTCTGAAGGCCATCGCTGCCGAGCGCGACCGCGCCATGCAGCTGGGCGAAGACGGCGAAACGCCGGCCCTGCCGGAAGCGGCTGCCGAGTAAGTTCGGCAGGTGCTGGGTTGAGTAGGGAAGGGCCGCCCCGGCAACTGGGCGGCCCTTTTCCGTTACGGGGTTTGACGCTTCGCCCTTGGCAAGCCAGCATGCCAACGCCTAAATAGCCGTCACTAAATTTAGGTGGGAGTGGTTGGCCATGGCTAAGGGTTTTCTGTCAGGCAGGGTAGGCTTGCTATTCGCCGCCCTGTCGGGGGTCGGTGCCGCCTCAATCGTGGGGGAGGTGCTGCGCAGCCTGCCGCAGGCCATGTCTATCGCGGAGCAGAACCCGATGCTGTTGGTGGCTGCACCCATTCCCGTCGGTGCGGTTGTTGCTATCGCGCATATCTACTGGCTGAGGTCGCTGACCACCCGTCAGGCGGCCCCGACTGCCGTGCCAAGCTCGCCACCACCAGGGTCGCTGCGCGTTCAGGCGGCTGAGGCCAAGACCGACCAGGCGGGGGGCAAGCCGCCGCGTTGGCGCCCGGTCATCCGGAACTGAGGGCAGGTTGATGAACCGTACCCAGCTGACTCTGGCGCTGGACCGCATGGACCGGCTGTACCCCAATGTGCTTCAGCCGGATTACCGGGACGAGGTGCTGGGCGTTGGTCGTTCCTTCGCGCCGCTGGCCCGAACGGCCAAGAAGCTGGGCGGCCTGCTGCACGCCCATCGCGGCCGTAAGCTGGAACAGCTGGAAGAACGGATCGTGGCGGAGGTCCGGCACCTGCATGATGAGCTGCGCGAAGGGGCGCAGCGCCTTTTGGCTGCCAAGGCGTGGATCGGGGACGAGTAGTCCCCGATTAAGCTTATGCGCCGAAGAACACCTTATACAGCAGGCGTCCAGGCAACAGCGTGAAGGCCCCGGTGATGAGCAGCGCGAGAACGTAAAGCCGCACCATCGCCTTCTTGTGGCGCACGATATCGCCCTTCCGGACCAAACGGATGGCCTGCCACAGCGTGATCAGCGTCAGCACCGACAGAAGATGGATGGGGCTGAACAGCCCGAACATCCGGATTTCATGGATGAAGAAGGAAGACAGCGCCACGGTGGCCATGGAGGCCACCCAGATGCGACCCAGAAGCCGGTGGGTCGGCGTACCCTTGGGCATGGCGAACTGTACGCCGCCCAGGATGATGGCGGTGGCTGCCAGAACGGCATGAAGCTGGATCAGCGCCGGGGCGCCCAGGAAAAGATCGAAACCCTGCAATTTAAATCCCCTGTCCGATAGGTTTTTCCAACCTATCGGACAAACCAGACAGGAAAATCAATGGCCTGGTTAAAGGTACGTAAAAGAAATCAGCGAATGACGCTGCCCCACAGATCGTATTCGTCGGCTTCCTCGATCTTCACGCGGACCATGTCGCCCGGCTTCACCTTGAATTCGTCATTAAGGTAGACGGCACCATCGATTTCCGGGGCATCGGCCCAGGAGCGGCCAACAGCCCCTTCCTCGTCGACCTCATCGATCAGCACATCCATCTCGCGACCGATCTTGGTGGCGAAACGCTTGGCGCTGATTTCCTGCTGATGGGCCATCAGGCGGTTCCAGCGCTCCTCCTGCACCTCCTTCGGAACGGCACCGGGGATCTCGTTGGCGGGCGCACCCTCTACCGGCTCATACTTGAAGCAGCCCAGACGGTCGATCTGCGCCTCGGTCAGCCAGTCCAGCAGATACTGGAAATCCTGCTCCGTCTCACCGGGGAAGCCCACGATGAAGGTGGAGCGGAGCGTCAGGTCGGGGCAGCCCTGGCGCCACATCTTGATCCGGTCCAGCACCTTGTCGGTGTTGGCCGGGCGCTTCATGGCCTTCAGGACGTTGGGGGCGGCATGTTGGAAGGGGATGTCCAGATAAGGCAGCACCTTGCCGTCCGCCATCAGGCCGATCACCTCATCCACATGCGGATAGGGATAGACATAGTGCAGGCGGATCCAGGCACCCAGGTCACCCAGCTCGCGGGCCAGATCAATGAACTTGGCCCGGACCTGGCGGCCCTTCCATTTGCTCTCGGCATAGCGGGTGTCCATGCCATAAGCCGAGGTGTCCTGGCTGACCACCAGGATCTCTTTCACACCGGCCTTCACCAGCGCTTCGGCCTCGGCCAGCACCATGTTGGCGGGGCGGGAGACCAGATCGCCGCGGATGGACGGGATGATGCAGAAGGTGCAGCGGTTGTTGCAGCCCTCCGAAATCTTCAGATAGGCGTAGTGGCGGGGCGTCAGGCGCAGGCCCTGCGGCGGTACCACATCCAGATAGGGATCGTGGCGCGGAGGCACCACCTCGTGAACGGCGCTGACCACCTGCTCATACTGGTGCGGACCGGTGACCGCCAGGACGTTGGGGTGGTTCTGCCGGATCAGGCTTTCTTCCTTGCCCAGGCAGCCGGTGACGATGACCTTGCCATTTTCCTTGATGGCTTCACCGATCGCCTCCAGGCTTTCCGCCTTGGCGCTGTCCAGGAAGCCACAGGTGTTGACCAGCACGACATCGGCCCCGTCATAGGAGCCGGAAATCTCATACCCTTCCGACCGCAGCTTGGTCAGGATGCGTTCACTATCCACCAGTGCCTTGGGGCAACCGAGAGAGACGATGCCGACCTTGGGCGCGGCGGCGGGGGAATGGGTCTGCTTGGTCATGGGGAAGGGTCCTTGAAAACAAGCGGCCTATATAATCTCGTGCGCGCGTTGAGGCCAGTGGGGCCGCAAGCATGGCGGGGTGGCGGAAAGCAGCGCGGATGGTGCGCCGGCACGATTCGGGGTATATAAATTAACTGAACGTTCGCCACCGGGATGCCGCCATGGCCGTCGCTCTTAAAGGGTCTGACCTGAAACGCATGAGCATCGAGGAGTTCCTGTGCTGGGACTCGGGCGATGACCTCCGTTATGAGCTGGTGGAAGGATGGCCGGTGGCGCAGTCAGCGCCGACCCGCAGCCATGGGCGCATGGATGTGAATGTGGGTGCCAGCCTGAAGCAGGGCCTGAAATATGCTGCCCGCCCCTGCGTTGTGGAGAGCGGCAGCGCGTTGCGCATCGATAAGCGCTGGACTGTCCGGGCGCCAGACCTGCTGGTCCGCTGCGGCCCGGACCGGCGGACGGCGGATATGCCGCTGCTGGCCGTTGAAATCCTGTCGCCGAGCAATTCCGCCAGCGAAATGGCTCGCAAGCGTGATGATTATGCCTCGGTCGGTATCCAGCAGGTGCTGGAGTTGGACCAGGACGAGGCACGCGCCCTGCTCTGGCGGGTCGATGGCGACCGTTGGATTGTCGAAACGATCCGGGGTCTGGAAGCCTCCGTCACGCTCGACAGCATCGGCGTCACCCTCCCCATGGCTGAGATTTATGAGGATGTGGAACTGACCCTCCCCGCAGATGGCCCGCCGCCGGCAGCGGCATCGGCCCCTTGACCGGTCCGCCAGCCCTGCGGAGTCCAGGGGGCCACGATGCGTTGCCAACGGGACGGAAGGCCTAGGGTCGCGCTTGACGGGGTGGGGCGACATCCCTATAGTCCGCCAACCTATTTCGGGGGGGCAGGCTGTAGCCCGCCCTCGTGGCGTCTAGACGCTGTCCCCACTGTTGGCATCAAGCGCTTACCCATCAGGGACGTTGGCCAGCTCCAAGGAACCTCCCCGGAACAGTCGATAGCCGCACCCGAGTCCTTGTTCGGACGGCGCATGAGATTCTCCCGCACGGAGCCTTAAGCTTCGTATGCGGGTGTTTTTCGTCCGTCGTTATGAGGTTGGTGGTGCGACCGGTTTGGAATGACATCCCCGTTTCGGGGATATGAGAAAAGGCGAAGGGCGTTCATGCCGACGATCAGTCAGTTGATCCGCAAGCCGCGGGCTCCGTTGGTGGCCCGGGATAAGGTGCCGGCCCTGCAGGAATGCCCGCAGAAGCGTGGCGTTTGCACCCGTGTCTACACCACCACCCCGAAGAAGCCGAACTCGGCGCTTCGTAAGGTCGCCCGCGTGCGCCTGACGAACGGCTACGAGGTCATCAGCTACATCCCCGGTGAAGGTCACAATCTTCAGGAACACTCGGTCGTCATGATCCGTGGTGGCCGCGTGAAGGATCTTCCCGGTGTGCGTTATCACATCATCCGCGGCACGCTCGATACTCAGGGCGTGAAGAATCGGAAGCAGCGCCGGTCGAAGTACGGCGCGAAGCGTCCGAAGTAAGGAGAGCGAGCAATGTCCCGTCGTCGTAAAGCCGACAAGCGCGAAGTTCTGCCCGACGCCAAGTTTGGCGATATCGTGCTGACGAAGTTCATGAACTGCCTGATGTACGACGGCAAGAAGTCGGTGGCTGAGTCCATCGTCTACGGTGCCCTGGATCGTATCGAGGTGAAGACGAAGCAGGACGCTCTGCAGCTCTTCCATGACGCCCTGAACAATGTCCGTCCGTATCTGGAAGTTCGTTCCCGCCGCGTCGGTGGTGCGACCTATCAGGTGCCGGTGGAAGTGCGCTCCGACCGTGCGCAGGCTCTGGCGATCCGTTGGATCATCGGTGCTGCCCGCAACCGTTCGGAAAACACCATGACCGAGCGTCTGTCGGGTGAGCTTCTGGACGCCGCGCAGCAGCGCGGTACGGCCGTGAAGAAGCGTGAAGACACGCATCGCATGGCCGAAGCCAACAAGGCCTTCTCGCACTACCGCTGGTAAGTTCGGACGCCCTGATCCATGGCCCGGTCCCATCCCATCCACTCCTATCGGAACATCGGCATTGCCGCGCACATTGATGCCGGCAAGACGACGACGACGGAGCGGATCCTGTTTTATACGGGCAAGTCCTATCGCATTGGCGAGGTCGATAACGGCACCGCCACGATGGACTGGATGGAGCAGGAACAGGAGCGGGGCATCACGATCACCTCGGCAGCCACGACCTGTGTTTGGAAGGACCACCGTATCAACATCATCGACACGCCGGGTCACGTTGACTTCACCATTGAGGTTGAACGTTCCCTGCGGGTTCTTGACGGTGCGGTTGCCCTGTTCGATGCGGTGTCGGGTGTCGAGCCCCAGTCGGAGACGGTATGGCGGCAGGCGGACAAGTACCGCGTGCCGCGTATCTGCTTCGTGAACAAGATGGACCGCGTCGGCGCGGACCTTCTGGGGACGGTGGCGATGATTGCGGAGCGGCTGGGGGCCAACCCCGTGCTGCTTCAATTGCCGCTTGGTGTGGAGGCGGGTTTCAAGGGTGTTATCGATCTGGTTGCCATGAAGGCGATCATCTGGGCCGATGACATGCTGGGGGCCCGGTTCGATACGGTGGATGTGCCGGTCGATATGCTGGACGAGGCAAAGCGCTGGCGCGCCAAGCTGGTCGAGCAGGCGGTCGATATGGAAGAAGCCGCGACCGACGCCTTCCTGTCCGGTGTTGAGCCGGATGAGAAGGAACTGCGCCGTCTGATCCGCAAGGGCACGATCGGGCTGAAGCTCGTTCCGGTGCTGTGCGGGTCGGCTTTCAAGAATAAGGGCGTGCAGCCCATGCTGGATGCCGTCGTCGATTTTCTGCCGTCCCCGGCGGATAAGGGCGATATCCAGGGTACGACGCCGTCGGGCGATGCGGTTACCCGCGCCGCCAATGACGAGGCGCCCTTCGCGGCGCTGGCGTTCAAGGTGATGAATGATCCGTTCGCGGGGTCCCTGACCTTCGCCCGTATCTATTCCGGTTCTCTGCGTCAGGATGCCGTCATGGCCAATCCCGGCAAGAAGCAGGAAGAGAAGGCTGGCCGCATGCTACTGATGCATGCCAATAGCCGGGAGGAGATCGAGGAAGCTCATGCGGGCGATATCGTCGCGTTTGCTTCCCTGGAAGGGACGACGACGGGGGATACGCTGTGTGATCCGGCCCATCCGATCCTGTTGGAGAGGATGGAGTTTCCCGAGCCGGTGATCGAGGTGGTGATCGAGCCGCGTAGCCAAGCCGATCACGACCGGATGGCAGTGGCACTTGGTCGTTTGGCGGCTGAGGACCCTTCCTTCCGGATCGGTCGCGATCCCGAATCGGGTCAGGCGATCCTGCGGGGCATGGGTGAGCTTCATCTGGAGATCATCGTGGACCGCATGCGCCGGGAGTTCCGTGTGGAGGCGGCGGTGGGCAAGCCTAAGGTGGCCTACCGCGAGACCATCACCGCCCGGGGCGAGGTGGATCACACGCATCGGCGCCAGATCGGCAATGTCGGCCAATTCGCCCGCGTCAAGCTGGTGGTGGAGCCGGCGCAAGCGGGTCAGGGGCTGGTGTTCGTGAACAAGGTGTCGGCGGAAACGCTGCCAAAGGAATTTGTCACGGGTGTGCAGAAGGGGCTTGAGGCCGCCAGGACGTCGGGTGTGGTTGCCGGTTATCCGGTGGTCGATATCCGGGTCGAACTGGTCGATGGCGCCTTCCACGATGTGGAAAGCTCTGTGCAGGCATTTGAAATGGCTGCGCGGACGGCATTGCGGGAAGGGCTGGCCAAGGCTCGCCCCGTCCTGCTGGAGCCCGTGATGAAGGTCGAGGTGACGACCCCGGAGGAATATCTGGGCGATATCATCGGCGACCTGAACAGCCGCCGGGGGCAAATCCTCGGCATGGATCAACGGGGCAATGCCCGGGTGATCGATGCCAAGGTGCCGCTGGCGACGATGTTTGGTTATGTGAATACGCTACGGTCCAGCAGTCAGGGCCGGGCACAGTACTCGATGCAATTCGAAACGTATGAACCGGCGCCGCACGCCATCGCTGACGAGCTTCGCAGCAAGGTGGCCTGAACTGGTCGTCAACCGATTGAAATGAGGACGGAACATCATGGCTAAGGCTAAGTTTGAGCGGACGAAGCCGCACTGCAACATCGGCACCATCGGTCACGTTGACCATGGC
>LJHR01000037.1 GCA_001296005.1 alpha proteobacterium AAP38
CTCCACCCCCCATCCTTACCCCCACCCCCGCCAATATCCGCGCCGCCAGCGCCTCATAATCCCCGTCGAAATGATGGCCACCCTCGGTCGCCACCACCTCCACGCCTGTACCGTTCAGCATCTCGCACGCCCCATCCGCATCCTCGCGCCCTTCAAAACATTGCAGTTTGCCGGGCGCAATGCGGTCCAGATCGGGCTTGGTCGGCTGGGTGCTTTCGCTGTTGGCGGTCAGGAACTCGCCCACCGTCACCTCGAAATTGGCCTTGGCCGACAGGGCCAACAAGGAGACCTGCACCACGCTGTCCCGCTGCTCCGCCGGCAGCAGGTTATAAAGGGCGGGCATGACATCGGCGCCGAACGAATATCCGATCAGCACCACCTTCTCCACGCCCCATGCCTTGCGGTAATGCGCGATAAGGCGGGACAGGTCGGTGGCGCTGTCTTCCGGCGACCGCCAGGCCCAGTAATAGCGCAGCATGTCCAGACCGACCGTGGGCACGCCCTGGGCCTGCAGATATTCCGCGATATCCTTGTCCAGATCGCGCCAGCCGCCATCCCCGGAATAGACGATGGCCAGCACCCCGTGCCGGGCGTCCGCCGGCAGTTCGGTCAGCGGCAGGTCGGACAATTCATCCGCCCCCTGCGCGTCGGCCCGCCGCGTCATTTCGGCGATCAGCCTTTCGCCCGGCCGCCCACCACCGCTGGGCCGTACCACCGGCACCTGTGCGCCTTGCGGGTTGGCGCAGAACGGCTTGGGCAGCGGCCCCTTGGCCTCGTCCACAGCCACGGCCCCACCCAGGATGGCGGGCGTGCCGGTGCCGGCCATGGCCACCGCCATATCCGCCCCCGCCCCGATCCCGGCCAGCACCGGCAGCTGATAGCGTTTCAGCCCCAGCCCCCGCTGCGCGGCATGGGCCACATCTTGCAGGGCCCAGCTGGGGTCCACACATTCCCCATCCGCCGCCGCCACCCGCGCCGTCACCTCCTTCAGGTCTAGGCCGATGACGACAGTGCCCGCATGCACCAGACGGCGGGCCAGATGCAAGCTGCGCGTGTCCCATCCTTCCGGGCCGGACAGCAGCATGACCACCGGCCCATCCTGTCGCCCCATGGCCTGCATCACCCGCACGGGTCCCAGCAGCCCATCCACGGGCAGATGCACCCAGGAAGGCGCGATATCGTAACGATGCACCCACCAGGCGGGCACGGTCAGCGCCGCCAGCCCCGCGACCAGCAGGCCCATGATCACGCCGCGCATCGTCATTTCCCCACCACTCCCCGCAATCCGCCGGCAATCAGGACGGTAATATCGGCCAGGGCCAGCATCGGGTTCAACCCGCCCGGCACCGCCATATAGCGTGCTTCCCATTCCGGCCCGAACTTGGACTTGAAGGTGCGCAACCCGCTGAAATTATAGAACCGGTCCCCGCGTTCATAGACGGCCCGGCCCACCTGCTGCCACAGACCCACGGCACTGGCCGACAGGCCCGATAGCGGCGCCATGCCCAGGTTGAAGCGCTTGTACCCCTGTTCCTTGAACATCAGGATCAGGCGCATCAACAGATATTCCATGACGGCGGGCGGCGCCTTGCTGGAAAACCGCATCAGATCGATGCTGGCCTCTTCCGCCTGCCCGGTCAGCATCAGGCTGGCAAAGGCCACCACCTGCCCGTCACGGCGCAACACGGCGACGGGCCGCAGCGCGATATAGTCGGGAATGAAGGCCCCCAGGGAAAACCGCTTCTCCCGTACATTATGCGCCGCCATCCAGTCATCAGACACGGCGCGCAGTTCATCCAGAAGGGCCGGCACCCCCGCCGCCGGCACCATCTCGAACTGCACGCCCGCCTTTTCACAGCGGTTGGCGGAATTGCGCAGATTGGCCCGCTTCGATCCTTTCAGGTCGAAGGTGGTGAGATCTACCTGCGCCTCCTCCCCCAGCTTGAAGGCCACCAGCCCCATATCGGCATAAAGCGCCAGGTTTTCCGGGGCCACCTGATAGAACACGGCCCGCCCGCCCGACGCTCGCGCCATCTCCACGAACCGCCAGATCAGGGTTGCCCATTCGACCGAAGGCCCCACCGGATCGAACAGCGCGATCCAGGACCGTCCCTGGCGGGCATACATGATGAAGGCCTGACCATTCTCGGAAAAAAGCAGCTTCTTGTCGCCCAGCAGCGCCAGCTGCGCCCCCGGTCGGCGCTGCGCATCCACAACGGCCAGCGCGCGGGCCAGCGCGTCCTCGTCCGGGTCCGGAAGATCGGCCATCACGGCGGGCCGCAGCAGTGCCCACCCGGCCCCCAGCCCCGCCAGCAGCGCCACGCCCAGCAGGGCCCGCAACCCCCGCGGGGCCTCGCCCGAAAACTCGAACTGCCACCACAGATCATGGGTGTAATCGACACCCTTATAGACAAAAAACAGCACCGACAGTGCCGCGATCAGCAGCAGGCCGACCGCCACCAGCCAGGGCCGCGTCAGGGCCGAATGCAGCAGCGACGCCTTCCGCGTGAACTCCCGCCGCGACAGCAGCAGCAGGCCCAGCAGCACCGCCAGCAGCACCATCTCCGTCAAGGCCAGCGCCTTGGCCAGCGCCAGCACCATGGCCGCCAGGACGATGGACACCGCCGCCCACCACGCCCCGTCAAGCCGGTATGTCACCCCCCGCGCCACCACGAACAGCATCAGGCCCAGCACCGACGACAGGAAATGCGCCCCCTCGACCAGGGGCAGGGGCAGCAGGCCCGACAACAGGTCAAGGCGCGCATCATCGGCGGGCGTGACCCCGGAAAAGACCAGCATGCTGGCCAGCAGCAGGGTCAAGGCCCCCAGCACGGGCGGAGCCAGCCGGCGACCGGCCCGCACCACGCGCGTATCGGCCAGCATGACCGCTACCCGCCGCGTCTCCAGCAAGGCCACGGCAACACCCGCCAGCAACAGCGGCACGACGTGATAGACCACCCGGTACAGCAGCAGCGCGCCCAGCACCTGTTCGGTATCGGCCCGTCCCGCCACCGCCGCCATCACCACCGTCTCGAACACGCCCAGCCCGGCGGGCACATGGCTCAACACGCCCAGCCCGATGGCGACCGCATAGATGGCGATGAAGGATGGCAGGTCGATAACGGCACTGGCCGGCAGCAGCACCCACAGCACGGTCCCCGCCGCCGCAATATCCACGATGGTCGCCAGAAACTGGATGATCAGCAGGCGCGGCGCCGGCGGCTCCACCGACCAGCGGCCGATCGTCACCGCCTGATGCCGCCCCGACGCCACGACCAGAGCCGCCAGCAGGCAGAGGCCGACCGCCCCAACCCCATGCCCGATCCAGCCGGGCATCCCCATGCCCGTGACATCGCCGGCAATAAACAGGCCCAGCGCCGTCACCCCCGCCACGCCCAGCCCGAAGGTGGCGGTAACGAACCCGACGATCCGCGCCACATCCTCCGGTTCCAGCCCGTGCGGGGTGTAAAACCGATAGCGGATGGCGCCCGCCGTCAGCGGCCCGAACCCGACCGTGTTGCCCACCGCATAGGCACAGAAGGAGGTGAGGCCGATCACCGGATAAGGGACCCGCCGCCCGACATAGCGCAGCGCCGTCCAGTCATAGAAGGTCAGGGCCAGGAAACTGACGCAAGTGGCGGCCAGCGCCACCCCCAGCGCCCATCCCGGCGTGGCACGCAGGGCGTCAACCACCTCCTGATACGAAATCTCCGCCGCCAGGTGCGACAAGGCCGTCCAGGCCAGCGCGCCGACAGCCAGGATGACCAGCCCCGTCAGCCCACCCTTGACCCAGCCGCGCCAGGGAACACGCCCCGCCTCACCCGCCACATCCGCCATGATCCGCGATCACCCCTCTGGACCTTGCTGCCTGCGGGTCCTTTCCGGTTGTCATCGGCCAACTTCCTGCACACGGCAAATTACTTCTATGTCATCCTGTGCCCATCGTTAACAAGATGGAGCCACCGTGTCGTGACCGGAACCGCGCACCCGTCCACCAACAATCTCGATGCTTTCTGGATGCCGTTCACGGCAAACCGGCAATTCAAGCAGACGCCGCGCATGCTGGTTTCGGCCAGCGGCATGTATTACCGCACCGATGATGGCCGCCCCATTCTGGATGGTACCGCCGGCCTCTGGTGTGTGAATGCAGGCCATTGCCGGCCGGAGATTGTGAAGGCCATTCAGGCACAGGCCGCCGAAATGGACTATGCGCCCGCCTTTCAGATGGGCCATCCTGGTGCGTTTGAATTCGCGTCACAGCTCACGGCCCTGCTGCCCGCCGGCCTGGACCATGTGTTTTTCACCAATTCCGGCTCAGAATCGGTGGATACCGCGCTCAAGGTGGCGCTGGCCTATCACCGCGCGCGCGGAGAGGGGCAGCGCACCCGCTTCATCGGGCGCGAACGCGGTTATCATGGCGTGGGTTTCGGCGGCATTTCCGTCGGCGGCATCGTCACAAACCGCAAAGCGTTTGGCACCATGCTGCCCGGCGTCGATCACCTGCCCCACACCCATGACCGGTCACGCCAGGCCTTCTCACGCGGCCAACCGGAATGGGGCGCTCATCTGGCGGATGAGCTGGAACGCATCGTCGCCCTGCACGACGCCAGCACCATAGCCGCCGTGATCGTCGAACCGGTGGCCTGCTCCACGGGCGTGCTGGTCCCGCCCAAGGGTTATCTGGAACGATTGCGCGCGATTTGCGACAAGCATGGCCTGCTGCTGATCTTTGATGAGGTGATTACCGGTTTCGGTCGCCTGGGCACGCCGTTCGCCACCGATTATTTCGGCGTGGTGCCCGACATCATTACCGCGGCCAAGGGCCTGACCAACGCCACCGTCCCCATGGGCGCTGTTTTCTTCCAGAAGAAGATCTACGACGCCTTCATGACAGGGGCGGAACATATGATTGAGCTGTTCCACGGCTACACCTATTCCGGCCACCCCTTGGCCGCCGCCGCCGGTCTGGCGACGCTGAAGGTCTATAAGGATGAAGGCCTGCTGACCCGCGCGGCGGACCTCAATGATTACTGGGCCGACGCAATCCATTCGCTGCGGGATGCGCGCCATGTCATCGACATCCGCAATCTGGGCCTGATCGGCGCCATCGAACTGGAACCCCTGCCCGGTCAGCCGACCAAGCGCGCCTTCTCCACCTTCCTGAAATGCTTCGAAAAGGGCGTCCTGATCCGCACCACGGGCGACATCATCGCGCTCTCCCCACCGCTGATCGTGGAGAAACCCCAGATCGATCAGATCGTGGAAACCATCCGCGACGCGTTGGCAGGTATCGACTGATAGACCGTTCCCTTTGGCCAGGATACGCAGAATCCAATATGAAAATTTCGGTCAGAACATGCGTATCCTGGTGGGAAGATACGGGTAGACAAGGAAAAATAGGCGCATGATTTTCGATCACAATGTTGAACCGCTGAAAGCGGCAAGACAGCGTCAGGCACTTGGCCTGTTACGGGATAGCCATACCCTTTACGGACTTGCACTTGCCACCTGCGCTACAGAGGCGGAACGGGAGTCTGCCCGTTATGGATTAAGACAGACGGCCCGCATTCTTGCCCGCCGGGATTGCCCTGCCGAATGGATTCTGACACGGCATTTCGACGATCAATCGGCAGAGCACCAGGAAAGCAGCCGGAAATATTATAACCGTTTCGAGGACTTTGCCTTGAGCGGCGTCAAGGTGGACAAGATCGCCGATCCCAATCGTATCCATTTTCCGTACCGGCACGTATTCTATAGCTTTAGCGACGAAGCGCAGGAACTGGAATATGTAAAAACCTCGTTCTATCGTGGCTTCTCCACAGTCATGATAAAATCTGACGAGTGGTATACTGCTGAAAACAATATCGACGAATTCATCAAATATGTTGACGTTGTTATTTATAGCTATTTTTCTGCTGAGATAGCCAAATACAAAAAGTGCATTTATATTCCCCTGATGTTCCTCATGAATGGCTTTCTGCCTCCCCCTGATGAACAGAGTGAGAAATATGATAGGCCCGCAAGCGCCCGACCCTACACATGGTCGTTCATGGGCGGCATCAATAAATCCAGCCGCAAGCAAATGTTTGATTCTATGCAAGCAGTCCCCAACGGCGCCCACCATCTGACCATGGGCTGGATGACGGAAGATGCCTTGGCCCCCCGGGATTACAGGACGGTCATGGATAATAGCGTCTTCGTCCCATGCCCCGCGGGATGGAGCAATCTTGAATCCTACCGGGTATGGGAGGCTCTGGAGGCCGGATGCATTCCCCTGGTGGAGCGGCGGGAAGGGTACGATTATTTCTCCCTTGCGTTGGGAAACCATCCCCTGCCAACCTTCGACTGCTGGGATCAAGTGCCGGGATTCATCGCCGGCCTGGATCCGTCTGCTGTCGAAGGTTTGCGATCCACTTGTTCGGCATGGTGGAAGAATTACAAATTGTCACTGAAGGACAAGATCGCGGCGGAAATGCTGAAGCTGTAATCCGCTAAGGGGCCTCGGTCGCCCTGCCTGCCATCATCCGGATGGTCTCGGGCCAGATGCATTTCGGTTCAATCAGGAACGGGGGCAGGCGCACGTGACAGGAACCATCGACAGCAATTCGGAAATCTGGAACCCCGATCTCGCCCCGGTCCCGGCAGAACGGCGCACCTGGACCTGGGTGCATTACGCCTCGCTGTGGATCGGGATGGTCATGTGCATCCCCTCCTACCTTCTGGCCTCAGGCCTGATACAGCAGGGCATGTCGGCGGGACAGGCGGTGACAACCGTGCTGGCCGGCAACCTGATCGTGCTGGTGCCCATGGTTCTGATCGGCCATTCCGGCGCCCGATACGGCCTGCCCTTCGCCGTCATCGTGCGCTCCAGTTTCGGGACACGCGGCAATAAACTGCCCGCCGCCCTGCGCGCGCTGATCGCCTGCGGCTGGTTCGGCATCCAATGCTGGGTGGGCGGCAGCGCCATCTATGCCATCGCCAACATCATGACGGGCGGCGCCCTGGCAGGGGACAAGATCGCGGCGCTCGGCATCGATGGCGGACAGCTGACCTGTTTCCTGTTCTTCTGGGCCCTGCATCTCTGTTTCATCAAACGCGGGCCGGACAGTATCCGCTGGATCGAAACGGTTACCGCCCCCTTGAAGATCCTCATTATGCTGGCCCTGCTCTGGTGGGCCTGGGACAAGGCCGACGGCTTCGGCCATCTCCTTTCCGCCCCCTCTCAGTTCGTGACCGGTGGCGCCAAGGAAGGGCAGTTCTGGGCCGTGTTCTGGCCGGGACTGACGGCCATGGTCGGCTTCTGGTCCACGCTGGCCATCAATATCCCCGACTTCACGCGTTTCGCGAAAAGCCAGAAGGATCAGATGCTGGGACAGTCGGTGGGCCTACCGATCCCCATGGCGCTGCTGGCCTTCGTCTCCGTCGCGGTCACCTCGGCCACCATCATCATCTATGGCGAAGCGGTGTGGGACCCGGTCGATCTGGCGGGACGGCTGGAGGGCATTGCGGTTGCCATCGGCCTGATCATCATCACCATCGACACTTTGTGCGTCAACCTGGCCGCCAACACCGTTGGCCCCGCCTATGATTTCTCCGCCATCTTCCCCCGCCATGTCAGTTTTGCAACCGGCGGCTACATCACGGCGGGCATCGGCATCGCCATGATGCCCTGGAAACTGATCGAGACGACCGACGGCTATATCTTCACCTGGCTGATCGGCTATGGCGCACTGCTGGGTCCGCTGCTGGGCATCATGCTGGCCGATTACTGGCTGATCCGCCGACAGGTGCTGAACGTCCCCGCCCTGTTCGATGCGCAAGGCGAATATCGCTTCCGGTCTGGCTGGAACCCTGCCGCCCTGATCGCCTTTACGCTCGCCGTGCTGCCCAACCTCCCCGGCTTCCTGCACGCTGCCTTCCCTGGCGCTTTCGCGGGCGTGCCGGGCTTCTTCGTCGAACTCTACAACTACGCCTGGTTCGTGGGGCTGGGCATTTCGGCGTTGGTGTATCTGGGGCTGATGCGGGGGCGATCCGGTTAGGGCGCTAGAAAGCCACGATCACCCACCAGGAACACTTCCATAAGCGTCCGATCCTTGGTCGGGTTCGGTTGCTCGTTCCAGGCACCACCGGAGGCCGTGACGCCGTATAGCTCATGATACAGGAAATAAACGACCGGACCCGGTTTCGGGCTTTTGCGACGACCACCATCAACTGCACGGCAATATGGGGGTCCATCTTCATCTAAAACAAGCCACTGGCAATCAGCCATGATCAAAGCCGACTCACATTTCGGCTTGCGCTCGGGCGGATAGGCCATGTGAACATCAAGCCGCTCCTTGCATTCCAGCACCGTGAAGAAGGTGTTTTCCACGCGATAGGTGGCACCGGTCGACAGCTCGCCGCGCGGTACCGCCATGAGATTGTGCATGCTGGCGACACACCGGTACTCCGCCGTCGAACAATCCCGCAATAACGGATCGTCTCCCCGCGCGGCTGGATCGAATGGTGAAAGAGTCAGAGTGCCGTTGCGGTAATATTCTATGTAGAGCCGGCTGGGATCTGCATAGACATAGTCACCGGGATAAGGGCGAAAGGTCTCGGCCTCGACATTTCCTGCCCAGCATATCATCGATATTGCCAACAGCCCGAAGAACCCGCGTCGCATACGCCCCTCACATCTCCCGAAGCACCGCCCTGACCGGGGCCGCATCCGCACCCTCCAACCGGATCGGCAGCGCGATCAGCTCATAAACCCCGTCCGGCACCCCGTCCAGGACCAGCCCTTCTAAAATGCGCATGTCATGCCGACGCACGGCATGGTGGGCGTCCAGGGTCTTGCTGTCCTGCGGGTCCACCGATGGCGCATCCGTGCCGATCAACCGCACGCCCCGTTCGGCCAGTGCCGTGATCAGGCCCGCATCGATGGCCGTAAAGTCACTGACCCAACCGTCCGGGAACCGCGCGAACGTATGCAGCAACACCCGCGTAATCCCCGCCCGCAAGACTGGCACCACATGCTCAACCGTGACCAGTCCGGCAGCCGGCAGCACCGTCACCACCTGCGCCGGCCCCAGATAGACCTCCAGGTTCAGCGCCCCGATCCCCGCACCATCTGCATCATAATGTAGGGGCGCGTCGGCATGCGTGCCAGTATGGGTGGACAGGGTCAGGCGGCTGACATTGACGGGGCATCCCGGCCCAATGGCCCAGGTTCGGTCCTCCTGATAGGCGGTGTCGCCCGGCCAGACGGGGATGCCCGGCTGCACCTTCTGGCTGATATCCCAGATACGCCTGCTCAAATCGCCGTCCTCACACTCAGCAGTTCAGGGAAGAAGGACAGGCTCAACGCCTTGACCAGATAGGAGACGCCACCCGTCCCGCCCGTGCCCATCTTGTACCCGATGATGCGTTCCACGGTCTTCATATGGCTGAACCGCCATTGCTGAAACCGGTATTCCAAATCCACCAGCTTCTCGGCCAGCTCATACAGCTCCCAATGCGCATGCGGGTCGCGATAGACGGTGGACCACGCCGCCTCCACCCGCTTATCCGCCTGATAAGGCTGTGACCAGTCACGATCTAGCGCCTTTTCCGGCATGTCAAACCCCCGCCGCGCCAGCAGCGCCAGGCATTCATCATAAAGCGAGCGTTCATTCAGCGCCGCCGTCAGGCGCGCATGGATCTCCGGCATGCCCTGATGGACCGTGATCATCCCGGCATTCTTGTTGCCCAGCATGAATTCCAGCAGCCGGTACTGATAGCTCTGAAAGCCCGAACTCTGGCCCAGATGCGGACGGATGCGGCTGTAATCGGCCGGCGTCATGGTGGACAGCACGTCCCAGCCCTGGATCAGCTGCTGCTGGATACGCGCCACCCGCGCGATCATCTTAAAGGCCGGCCCCAGATCATCCTGTTTGATCTGCTGCCGGGCCGCCGCCAGCTCATGCAGGCACAGCTTCATCCACAATTCGGACGATTGGTGGATGATGATGAACAGCAGCTCATCATGCTCACCCGACCGCGCATGCTGACACGACAGCAGCGGTTCCAGCCCCAGATAGGCGCCATAGGACAGGTCGGGCGCCTGATGCACCCCCTCCTGGGACAGATCGACGGCATTGGGCTTCATGGAACCGGGCACCCCTAGGGATCAGTGTCGCCCGACCATTTCATCTGCAACGATTGTCGTCAATCACCAAGCTCGCTCCCTCACCGTCCCAAACGCTTGCGCGTTCAGGCCCCTCCCTCTCCCGCCTAGCGGGCGAGGGAAGAAGTTTCAGCCCCTCGCCCACGAAGGTGGGAGAGGGAGGGAACCCCGCCCCCCCGCCACCCTCACTTCCCATACCGCGCCACGACGGGCGCATACAGGTCCCACACCTGCCGGTCACGCACCGACCGCAGCAGCTTCACATATTCGGCGTGGCTCCAGGCCAGCGGCGTGGCACTGTTGGTGCCCTCGCCCAGGTGATAGCCCTTGGGCATAACGCCGACCCCGTCCCACACCTGTTCGGGGATCATCATCCCCTCATTGGCGAACTTCTCCATGCCGCGGACATAGGTCATGCGGATGCTGTCCAGCTCTGCCGCCGTCATGCCGCCGGGCTTGGCACTGGCACGGGCCAGCTCATAATGCCCGCGCTCACCGGTAAAGATGGGCCAGACGCGCCCGCGCTGCCCCACGCCCATGCCGCCTTTCAGCTCGCCCGTGCCGTAATTGCCGCCATTGCGGATATCCTCGCCATAGCCGTCATTGCCATAACGGCGCCAGCCGGGATATGTGGCCGGGTCACCGGCAAACTTGAACTCATACTTCACGCGGAAATGGTCCGGGATGGACATGTCGTCCAGCTCACCCAAACTGTCCACGATGCTGTCGGCATTGGGTGCCCGCACGCCGTAGCGCACCAGTTCCAGGAACCCGCCATCCAGATAGACATTCTCCGTCAGGCCCTGCTGCCCATTGGCAGCATTCACCGGCCCCTTGTCATTGGGATTGTCGTTCTGGTTGACGCGCAGGAAGTAGCGGCCATTGCCATAGATACCGGTCGTCGTGAACATCCGCGCCTCGATGGCGCTATTGATGGCATCTGCGGTCGCGCGATAGGTCTTGGCGTCGTCGGCCTGGCCCAACTTGTCGGCGATTTCCGCCGCACTGATCAGGCCCGCCACGATGGCGGCGGTGGTGGAGGGCGAATGGCCCGGCTGTTCTTCCCAGCGTTCCTGCTGGCTGTTGGGCGGGGTGATGGTCTTGTCGTTCCAATCCAGCCCGATCTTGCCGCCCTTGACCAGGAAATCCGCCGCCGGCTTCAACATGGTCGGGTACATGGCCTTCAACGTGGCCTCATCCACCACGCCCGCCTGCCACAGCTTCCAGCCCAGCATGATGGGCATGGCCGTCTGATCCAACTGCACGCCGACCCATTCGATGGTGCCATCCACATGGGTCTTTTGCAGGAACCAGCCATTGGCGCCCTTATTGCCCTTGGTCTGGGCCGAAACCTGCACCGTCTTCAGATAGTTGAAGGCGGCCAGCGGCGTCTCCTTGTCGCCCAGCGCCAGCAGCGCCATGGCGCATTGATAGAAATCGCGCGGCCAGACGGCCTTGTACCCGGTGGCCAGCTTCTCGGTCGACACCGTATCGCCCCACGGTGCCGACAGCGACGCGATCAATGCGCCGGCATAGCTCTTGTCTTCCTGCGCCTTCAACACCAGGGCCGACACGAAGGCCAGACTGCCGCCGTCCGTCGCCATGGCCGCCAAATCCTTCAGCGGGGCCAGACCCTGGATATAATCTTCCCAGCCCACGGCCTCGCCCTGGCCGTTAAACTTGGCCAGCGTGGCGGCATATCCGGCCTTCAGGCTGGCATCGGCGACGGCATTGGCGGCGGCACGGTCGGCCCCGAACGCCACCACCACATCATAGGTGGCCTCCTGCCCGGCGGTCAGGGCCGGCAGTTCGCCCGCCAGCGCGACATTGCCGGCCTTGGACCCCGTGGTGTCATAAACGGTCAGCGCCCCATCCCGGCGCAACTGGCTCAACCCGTCCGATGCGCCGACAAAGCCGACGCTGGCCTTCACAAACGGCTTATCGGCCTTGATGACCAGCGTGTGCGTGCCCTCCACGGCGTTCAACGTGCCGCCGACCGTGTCGGCTTTGTCATTGCTGCCCGTGCCCGCCATCTGCGGATCGGCCAGCAGGACGGGCGTGATCCCCGTCTTCAGGGCGCGGAAAATGGTCCGCACGAACAGCGTGTCGCGGTCGGGATCGGTGAAGACATGCTTCTCGATCTCATACCGGCCCTGACGGTCACGGTTCACGATCCTGTAGGCCAGCGACAAGGGTCGCCCGGCTGCATCCTTGTGCAGGTAATCGACATGGGTTTCCATGTCGTCATATTCGGTATGGACGAACCCGTCGCCCTTCACAGCAAATTGCAGCTCGCGCAGCTGCGCCTCATGGATCATGCCCTGCATGGTCTCGGTAATGACACCATGGGCCAGCGAGAACCAGACCTTGGACACCGGACCGGTCACGCCGCCATCCTGATACCGGCCCTTCACATAGGCCTCGTACGAGGTGCCGATCCCGTCCTTGCCGGAATAGGAGAAGGTGGGCTTGGCCCCCGGCGCGCCCGGTGCCGTCGCGGCCAGGGCGGTGCCGCTCATCAACAGGGCGGCAAGGGTGCCAGCGGCGGTGAGTGCGGCGGCGCTGCGCAAGGTCCTGGACATGTCTCTCCCCAATCCAACCGATTTCCGCCCGGCTTCAGGGCCGGCGCGTTTATCGTTCATAGATCGGGTATCAACGCCGGTTTTACCGGCTGAATACGTATGTTGTGCGCTGCGAAGCGTACCGAAATACGTATGCGGGCGGGCATGCACCATGCCGCCCGCCCCGCACCTTACTTCGTCATATCCAGAACATAGACCTGCCCGATCTCCACCACCTGCTTGGCGGCGGCGATCTGAAAGCCCAGGACGCCCTTGCCGGCATCAAGGGTCATGTTGGACCGCATCTTCACCTGATGCAGTTTCCAATCCGCCCCCACGGACAGCATATTGTCGCCAAACCCGGCATAGGGGGCGGCATTCTCCTGCATCCGCAACCCGATGCGCCCCTTGCCGTCCGGGGTTTCCGCCGAAATGGTGCGGGCCCAGAAGGCCACGGTGATATCCCGCTCGGGTGCGATGGCGGCGACCAGCGGCACCGACACGCCGATATTATACGGCTTCTCGTCCGCCGATGGGCTGCTCACCCGCAAGGCATAACCGCCGCCGGCATCCGGTGTCTCCACCTTGGCATTGCTCTGGTTGGCGCCATAGACGGGCCAGTCGATGCTGGCCGCATCGTTCAGCAGCTTGCCCGGAAGACCCTGCGGCACCGGCATGCGGATGGATGTAGCCCCACCGCCGGTGGGCGCCGCCGCCGTGGCTTTCATACCCATATCCAAGACGAAGATTTGTCCAATCTCCACCACTTGTTTGGCGGCAGCCACCTGAAAGCCCAGAACGGCCTTGCCGGGATCGACGCTGATGCTGGCCTGGGCCTTAACCTCATACATTTTCCATTCCGGACCGATGGCCAGCATCGTGTCTCCAAACCCGCTATAGGGCGCTTCATTCAGCTGCAGCCGCAGGCCCAGCTTGCCATTACCGTCCGGCGTGTCGGCTGACACCGTCCGTGCCCAGAAGGCCACCGTGATGGCTTGGCCCGGCGTGAAGCCCGCCGTCAGGGGCACATTGATACCGATATTATGGGCCGCATCCGACGCGGATGGCGACGTCACCTGCATCGCGGCCCCACCGCCAATGCCCGGCGTCTTCACGCGCTTGTTCTTCTGCCCCTGGCCATAGACGGTCCAGTCCAGCACCGTCGGATCATTCATCAGCTTGCCCGGCAGTTGCGCCTGCAAGGCCGCCAGGGCCGCCGCATCCGCCATGGCCCGCGTGGGCACAGCAATCCCACTACCCGCCAGCAGGGCAAATGCCACCACCGGCAGGACCCAACGCTTCCCGCACATGTTTCCTCCCTTATCCCGTTCCCCGGGTTCTTGGACAGGAGCAGTAAAGCGTTCCTTTGGACCTGGATCAATCAAAAATGTGAGCGCTATCATCTACAGCGGGATGCGAACTCATGCCAACCGGCTCTTCCCATAAATAGCGCACCCTTGGATACTTTAATCCTATGAGAATTTACTTATATAATTTCCACCAAAAATCAGGAACCGCAGGCCACTCCTGACCACGGATTTGTCATACATGTCCACCTGTTGGCCGACTATGCTGACAACGCTAGCAATTCTTACCGCCGCCCCAACCGCTCCACGATGCCGGCATGGCGGCGCAGGTCCAGGCGGTAATTGCGCATGATGAACATGGCGGCCAGGATACCGGCCAGCGGGATAACCCCCATCACCACGCGCAGACCCGTTTCAGACGCCTCCCCCTGCCCCTTGGTCACGTCAAACCCGTGGAAAACCGCGGCCATCAGCAGGCCGGACAGGCCCAGGGCGGCCTTTTGCAGAAAGGCGGCCAGTCCGAAAATCTTGCCCTCATCGCGGCGCCGGAACCGCCATTCGCTCCAATCCACGGTATCGGGCAGCATGGCCCAGATGCACACGGCATAGGCGGTATGGCCCGCACAGGCGACGGCCAGCGGGATGAACCCGCCCCAATAGCTCCATTCCGGCATGACTGCGAATCCGAGAGAGCCAATGGCGAATAAAGTGCCCCCCACCATGAAGCCCGTCAGCTTCTCCGTCCGCCGGATCAACCAGACCCAGAGCGGGACGCACAGCACATTGATGGCCCCGAACAGCGCCATGGCCTGGTCGGCGCGGCTCATGTCGCCAATGCCATATTTGAAGAAATACAGGTAGTTACGGGCCTGCAACGGCACCATGATCTGGGAAATCAGGATACAGAGGTAAAGCTGCACCGTCGGCCCGCCGCGCCGGACCAGCGCCAGAAAGCCCTTCAGATCGTCCCAAAAACCCTCATCCCGCGCCATGCGCGACGCCGCCACTGGCTGTTCCCGCACGATCAGGAAACACAGGACAAAGGCCACCGCCGACACCGCCCCGATGATGGATGCCGCCACCGCATAGCCCTGGGCACCGTCCAGATCGGCGAACTGCTTGGCCAGAACCGGCATCATCCAGGAGACCACCGCCCCGCCCAGAAACGCGAACTGCATGCGCCATCCGGTCAGCGATGTGCGCTCGTCGGCGTTACTGGTCATGCGGGCCGACAGGCTGGAATAGGGGATGGCCACCACCGTATAGGTGGTGCGCAACAGCATATGCGTGGCCAGCCCGTACATCACCGCCGCCGGGCCTGTGAAGCCGGGGGCCGTGAAGGCCAGGGCCAGACTGGCCGCCAGCGGCACCGCGCCGAACAGCAGATAGGGCCGGTGGCTGCCCCATCGCCCACGCGTGCGGTCGGCGATCAGTCCCATGATCGGGTCAGTGATCCCGTCCCACAGGGCCGCCACAAAGAAGGTGACGCCCGCCCAGACGGGCGAAATCCCCATGATCTCTGTCTGGAAAAAGGTCAGGAACAGGCCCATCCCCTGCCAATGCAGGTTCAGACCGAAATCCCCCAGCCCATAGCCGAATTTCCGGCCCAGGCTCAACGTGCCAGCCTTACTCTCCAACGGCTTGTCCTCCCAGGGACGCCCCGGTAGCGGTGGTTTCCACCTGTCCCCAGGGCTTCTTGTTAGTCATCACTGAACATGCTTGGCATCGTTCTGCCAAGACCGTTTACGAAATTACCCGATCTTCCCCCTTTTCTTGTTGCATCATTACGGATTTCGGCAGAAAACAAACCGTTCATGCAAAACGGTGTCGACAGCGTTGTCAATTTCTGCGACATGTCGGGACAAAATCAAAACGATGGGAGGTCGCCTTGGCGCAGTCCGGTCCTATTGCCGCATCCGGGGGGGACAGCACGTTCCCGGTGGCCCGTTCGATGCTGCCTTTCACCTTCATGCTGTTCTTCGTCGTGGGTTTCGTGACCGTTCTGGTCGATCCGCTGGTGGCGAAGTTCAAGGCGGCCTTCAGCCTGGGCTATGCCGAGGCGATGCTGACGCAGTTCTGCTATTTTCTGGCCTATTTCCTGATCTCCCTGCCGGCCAGCCGCGTGCTTGACCGTCTGGGCTATCTGCGCGGCGCCATTGTCGGCTTTGTCACGGTCGGCCTGGGCATCCTGTTGTTCGTGCCCGCCATTGAGATTGCCCAATATTGGGTGTTCTTGTTGGCCCTGTTCATCATCGCCACCGGCGTGACGATGATCCAGGTGGTGATGAACCCGCTGACCTCGGGCCTGGGCTCGCCGGAAACGGCGCCGCAGCGTCTGACCCTGGCGCAGGCCTTCAATTCGGTCGCCACCTTCATCGGCCCGCTGCTGGCCGGCGCCATCATCTTTGATGCCGTGACAGAGGTTGTGCCCGCCGGTGAGGGGTCGGCCACCACCATGCTGCGCGTTCTGGAAACGCCCTGCATCGTGCTGGCCGGCATGATGTTCGCAGTGGCCGCCTTGTTCTGGGCGCTGCGCGGCAAGGAAAAGGTGGTGCGTCGGGAGACGGCCCACTGGCACATGCCGTCCTTGAAGGAAAATCCGCGTCTGGCCTTCGGCGCGCTCTGCATTTTCGTCTATGTGGGCGCGGAAGTGGCCATCGGCTCGCTGATGATCAATTACTTAGGCCTGGAAAGCACCCTGGGCCTGACCGAGGAACAGGCAACCAAATATCTCGCCTTCTATTGGGGCGGGGCCATGGTCGGCCGTTTCATCGGCTCTGCCGCCATGTCAAAGATCGCGCCGTCCCGCGTGCTGGCTTTCTGCGGTATCATGACCGCCCTCCTGGCCGCCATCTCGGGCTTCACCACGGGCCCGGTCTCGGCCTACAGCGCCATCGCCATCGGCCTGTTCAACTCCATCATGTTCCCCACCATCTTCTCGCTTTCGGTGAAGGACATGGACGACCAGACGCCCGCCGCGTCCGGCCTGCTCTGCCTGTCCATCGTCGGTGGGGCCATCATCCCGGTGCTGACGGGCCTGTTCGCCGATGCCACCAACCTGCATCTGTCCATGATCGTGCCGGTTGCCTGCTATCTGGTAATCGTGGCCTTTGGCCTGAAATGCACCAACGGGACGCTGGAAAACGGCTACGGTCGCATCCGCTGACCGGGTCCGGGCTTGTGCTGGTGGCGGGGTCTTCCAACCCCGCCACCTTTGCGGCTTTTGATAGTGGACCCGGCAACCGAATAAGCAGACAATTGCACCGGTCAAACCGGGGGAATCTTCAAAGATGGCGCAGCCGCATCGCAAGCCAACGATCAATGACGTGGCGGCCCTGGCCGAAGTGTCGATCAAGACCGTCAGCCGCGTCATGAACAAGGAACCGAACGTCCGCGACGTGGTACGTCAGCGGGTGCAGGCCGCCATCACGCAGCTGGGTTATCAGCCCTCCCTGTCGGCGCGTAGCCTTGCCGGCGAACGCTCCTTCCTGATCGGCCATTTCTATGGCGATACCGGCGGCCAATATACGCACGATATTCAGCTGGGCATGCTGAACCGCTGTCGTGCCGCGGGTTACCATCTTCTGATCGAGGAAATTGCCTATAACGCCCCGGATGTGGAGGAACGCGCCGCCGCCCTGGTCAATCAGGTGCGCATGGCCGGCGTGGTGCTGACCCCGCCCGTGACCGACAATCCCATCGTGCTGGGCGTGCTGCAACGGGCCGGCGTGCCCTATGTCCGCATCGCGCCTGACCGCGATATCGACACCTCGCCCATCGTCCGCATCGACGAATGGAAGGCGACGCGCGACCTGACCGAACATCTGATCAATCTGGGCCATCGGCGCATCGGCTTCATCAAGGGCAAGGCGCAGCATGCCGCCACGCGCCTGCGCTATGCCGGCTTCTGCGAGGCGCTGGCCGATCACGGCCTGGCCCCCATGCCCGACCTGATCGAGGTGGGTGAATTCAACTATGCCTCCGCCCTGCCCGCCGCCACGCGCCTGTTGGAACGGGCCGACCGGCCCACGGCCATCCTGGCATCCAACGATGAAATGGCCGCCGCCACCCTGGCGGTGGCGCATGGCATGGGCATCACCGTGCCCGAACAGCTTTCGGTGGTCGGGTTCGATGACATGCCCATCGCCACCATGGTCTGGCCACAGCTTGTGACCATCCGCCAGCCCGTGATCCAGATGGCAGAGGCCGCCGCCGACATTCTTCTGGAACTGATCAAGCGTAAGGATGCGGGCGTATGGGAGAACCCCATGCCCCACCGGCAGCTTGACCATTCTCTGATCATCCGCGGGTCCACCGGCCCGGCCCCCGGCCAGCCCGGTGCAGCCTTGCGCCCCGTGCGCAGTGCCTGACCCATCGTCAAACCACACCTATCTCCGCCTGCCTGGAACGACACCATGACCGATGGTACCGCCCCTTTCCTGATCGCCGATATCGGCGGCACCAACGCCCGCTTCGCCCTGGTCGGGCCGGCCGGCGCCCCCTATAATGAACAGGTGCTGCGCTGCGCCGATTATCCCACCTTGCAGGATGCAGCCTTCACCTATCTGAAGATGCAGGATCTGGTGGGCAAGGTGCAGGTTGCCACCTTTGCCGTCGCCTCCCCCGTGACGGGCGACCTGATCCGCATGACCAATCTGGCCTGGGAATTCTCCATCAAGGCCGTGGCCCATGATCTGGGTCTGGCCCGCCTGGACCTGATCAACGACTTCACCGCCGTGGCACTGGGCATCCCGGAACTGAAGCCGGAAGATTACGTGCAGGTGGGTGAGGGCGATCCCATCGGCGGCGCCCCCATCGCGGTTCTGGGGCCGGGATCGGGCTTGGGCGTTTCCGCCCTGGTGCCTGACAGCGCTGGTCATTTCACGGCGCTCGCGACAGAGGGCGGGCATGTCACCATGGCCCCCATCACCGACCGCGAAAGTGCCGTCCTGGGACAGTTGCGCAAGCAGTTCGAACATGTCTCCGCCGAACGCCTCGTCTGCGGCCCCGGCCTCGTGAACCTTTATGAGACGCTCTGCTTCCTGGACGGGGTGGAGCCTGAAAAGCTGACCGCCGCCGAAATCTCCGACCGGGCCGTGGGCAAGCGTGACGCGATTTGCGTGGAAGCGCTGGACATGTTCTGCGCCATGCTGGGGTCCGTGGCCGGCAACCTCGCCTTGTCACTCGGCTCTAGAGGCGGCGTCTTCATCGCCGGCGGCATCATCCCCCGCTTCATGGCATGGTTCCAGCACAGCCGCTTCCGCAAGCGCTTCGTGGAAAAGGGCCGCATGCGCGCCTTCCTCGGCCCCATCCCCACCTATGTCGTGACCCACCCCTACCCGGCCTTCTTGGGCCTCGCCGCCCATGTGCGGCGCGTGGGGCGGTAACACCAACGGTCATAACGAATGACCGTTGGTGCGGCGGCGACCGCCGCCGCACGGCCCATGCCGCGTGAAGCCAAGCCAACGGATGTTGGCGCCGGCGCTTGAGGCGCTGAACATAACTGTGTGACGGGGGTGTGTGACGTCACACCCTCGACCGTTGATCCCTCACCCTCCCAAACGCTACCGCGTTCGGGCCCCTCCCTCTCCCGCCAAGCGGGCGAGGGACTAAGTTTCGCCCCTCGCCCACGAAGGTGGGAGAGGGAGGGGCCCATTGACGCCAGTCAATGGGAGGGTGAGGGCTATACCCTACCCAGGGCAGTGCCCTACCCCGCCACCCCCATCGACACGATGAACACCACAAAGGTAATGCTGGTCATCAGCGTGATGAACAGCAGCGCCACCGTGCGCCACAGTGCCCCGAAATTGGACAGGCGATAGGTGCCGCGCAGCTGAAAGAACATGTGCACCGGTGGCGCCAGCAGGATCAGTGACGCAATCGTCCCTTCCCATGTCGGCAAAAACTTGATCACCAGCGAGATGACGATGAACAGCAGCGACATAAAGGACAGGGAATAGAGCGAGAAGATGGCATGGTCATACATGGCCACACCACGCTTCCAGAAGAACAGCAGCCATAGGAACGGCAGCGAGATGGGGATCAGAAGCCAGGAGAACTTATAGGCCGTGTTCTGCATCTTATAGAGCAGCAGTTCCGGATTCTTCAGCTTCTTCTTGATCTTGGCTTCAAGCTCCGGGTTACCGATATTGATGTTCAGGT
Organism: alpha proteobacterium AAP38; assembly: GCA_001296005.1. Lineage (GTDB taxonomy): Bacteria > Pseudomonadota > Alphaproteobacteria > Azospirillales > Azospirillaceae > Niveispirillum. The sequence continues at coordinate 20,178 of LJHR01000037.1, forward strand.
CTTCATCGAAATTACGGACCAGCATGTCCGACAGGTTCTCGGTGGTGACGGGGCCATTGGTGACGACCTTGGGCAGGTCAGGCACACCCGGCTTCTCCCCCGGCTTGGGCGGGGTGGGGGGCACGATGGCGACACCGGCGGCGGCCAGGGCCGCATCGATGGCCTCCACCGATTTCGTCGCCGTTTCCAGGCGCCGCTGCGCCCGGTCGCGCTGCTTGGTCTCGGCCTTCACATCCTCTCCGGCGCCAAGCGCCTGGGCCAGCTCCGCCTCCGCCTCCGCCAGATCGGCGCGCGCCTCTTCCAGACCCTGGCGGGCATGAGTCAGGGCCTCGCGCTGTTCCTCTGCCGGTATGGCCACCGGCACATTCGTGCTGATGCCCAGCAGGGAGAAACTCATGAACATCACGAAGACCGAGAACAGGAACATGGCCATGGGCGTGACATAGCGCGCCCGGTGGCCATGGATGTAATCATAGGTCAGTTTGCCGGGCTTGAACGCCAGCAGCGGCAGGGTGCGCCAGGCCTTGCTGTCAAAATGCAGGATGCCGTGGAAGAATTCCTCCACGATATGCAGCATGGACCGGTGTAGATGACCCGCCTGACCACAGGCGTGACAGAAATTGCCAGTCAGTCTGGTGCCGCAATTGGCACAAGCACCATGCGCCCCGTGCCCGTGCTTGCCGCTTTCGCCCTCAATGGCCGCCGCCGCCATGCCCGCCGTGGCCATGGCGCCCACAGATTCGATCCCGTCGCTCATGCAATCCCCCGTCCCCACGCAAGGCGCAGGGTGCCAGGGAAACCCTATGAAGATCAAGGACAAGCGTGGGGCAACGCCCGTCTACATCACCGATCAGCTCACCTTAGGGTCCAGTTCGACCTCCTGCCCCTCGCGCAGCCTTTCCGCCCCACGCACCACGGTGCGGTCGCCATCGCGGACATCGCCCGTCACCTGTACCCAGTCGCCGATGCTGGTCCCGGTCTTCACGGCCACCCGCTCGGCCTTGTTCTGGGCATTGATGCGGAACAGCCAGGTGCCGTCCCCGCGCAGGACCAGGGCGTCGCGATGCACCGCCACCACCTGTTCGGCGGTGGCCGAGGGCAGGCCGACCTTGACCGCCGACCCGACGATCCAGTTCGCCTCCCCGCGCGGCAGGGCCACCCGCACCTCGAAGGTCCGCGACTGCGCCTCGCCGATGCCGATGATGCGCGTCACCTTGCCCTGGGCCGGCTGGCCTTCGACATCCAGGGAAACGCTGATCCCTTCGCTCAGGTGGCGGGCGATGGAAACCGGCGCCTGCGCCCGCACCTCCACCTGATCAACCGCCACCAGCCGCGCCACCTTCACGCCGGGGGCGGAATATTCACCGACCTCCAGCATGCGCGCCGCCACTTGGCCCCCGAACGGCGCCTTCACGACGGTGCGTTCGATCTCCAGGGCGGTGCGGTCGCGGCTGGCCTGGGCGCGGACCAGATCCTGGACCAGGACGTCGCGGCGGCTATTGGCCTCCTCCAGCTTGACGATGGTCGCCGTACCGCGCTCGGCCAACTGCCGCTGCCGCTCCAACTCGCGTTCCTGGAACGTCAACTGGCTTTGCAGGCTTTTGATCTGCGCCTCATACTGGCGCAGTTCCAGGCGCAGCAGCCGGTCATCGACCCGCGCCAATGCCTCGCCCGCCGCCAGCTTCGTGCCGGCTTCGGCCACCCAGGTCACCCGCCCCGACACTTCCGCTGCCACATCCGCATCCTGGCGCGACATCACGCTGCCCGGCACCTGCAGCACCGGCGCCATCTGCCGCAGGCTGGCCGCCTCCACCTTCACCTTGGCGGCGGGTGCCGGCGCCTGCTGCGCGCTTGCCGGCAGCACAAAAGCACCCAGCAACAGGGCGGCGGCGATCTGATGCGCTATGCGGCGGGTCATGGCGATGTCCTCGAACATGGTTTACAGCATCCTTGTAATCAAAACCCCGTTACCTGCGGGTTTCGAACTGTAACGGGGATGTAAAGCCGTCCTTCCCTCACCCTCCCGTCAAGCGGGAAAGGGGCCAAACTTCACCCCTCGCCCACGAACGTGGGAGAGGGAGGGGCCCAAGCCTGCAAAGGCTTGGGAGGGTGAGGGAACAACCGATCCCAAGGCAAAGATAACCCGCCCCGGAACAGGAGAACCCAACCATGGACCAGGACTGGCTGATCATCCATCAGGGCACCGCCCCCCTGATCCTCTCCATCCCGCACGCCGGAACGGAGATTGAGTGGGCGTTGGAGGATACGCTGGCCGATCCCTGGCGGGCGCGCAAGGATGCCGACTGGTGGGTGGGGCAGCTCTATTTCTTCGCCCGCGACCTGGGCGCCACCATCGTGCAGACCAGCCTGTCGCGCACCATGATCGACGTGAATCGCCCGCCCGACGGTGCCTCGCTCTATCCCGGACAGGCCACGACCGACCTGTGTCCGCTGACCACGTTTGACGGCGAACCGCTCTACAATCCCGGCCAGGAACCCGACGCGATGGAGGTGCTGCGCCGGCGGGAGCTGTTCCACGCCCCCTATCACGCCGCCTTGATGGCCGAAATCCTGCGACTGCGCCGCACATATCCGCGCGTGGTGCTGTACGACTGCCACTCCATCCGCTCCTGGGTGCCGCGCCTGTTCGACGGTTTGCTGCCGCATTTCAACATTGGCACGTTCGAAGGCAAAAGCTGCGATCCCGGCCTGACCCGCGTGATTGAGGCGGCGTGTGACGCCACACAGTTCACCCGCGTCACCAATGGCCGCTTCAAGGGCGGCTATATCACCCGCCATTACGGACAACCCGCCAAGGGCGTGCATGCGGTGCAGATGGAGCTGGCGACACGCGGCTATCTGCTGGAACCAGACGACGATCCCGCGCCCGACAATTGGCCCCCCGCCTATGACACGGCGTATGCCGCACCTATGGAAAAGGCCCTGCGCACCATCCTGACCGCCTGCATCGGCTGGGCGACGGACCCCAAGTAACCGAGGGAAAACATGTCTCGCATCGACAATACCCGCGTGATCCGCGCCCCCCACGGCACCGACCGCACCGCCAAGTCCTGGTTGACGGAAGCCGCCTTGCGCATGCTGATGAACAACCTTGACCCCGACGTGGCCGAACGGCCCGAAGAACTGGTGGTCTATGGCGGCATTGGCCGCGCCGCGCGCGACTGGGCCAGCTTCGACCGCATCGTCGCGGCGCTGCGCGAACTGGAGGATGACCAGACCCTGCTGGTGCAATCGGGCAAGCCGGTCGGCGTGTTCCGCACCCATACCGACGCCCCGCGCGTCCTGATCGCCAATTCCAACCTCGTCCCCCATTGGGCCACTTGGGACAAGTTCCATGAGCTGGATGCCAAGGGCCTGATGATGTACGGCCAGATGACGGCGGGCAGCTGGATCTATATTGGCACCCAGGGCATCGTCCAGGGCACCTATGAGACGTTCGTGGAGGTTGGCCGCCGCCATTATGGCGGCAACCTGGCGGGCCGCTGGATCCTGACCGGCGGTCTGGGCGGCATGGGCGGGGCACAGCCGCTAGCCGCCGTGATGGCCGGTGCATCGTGCCTGGCCGTCGAATGTCAGCCCTCGCGCATCGACATGCGCCTGCGCACCGGTTACCTGGACCGCGCCACCGACAGCCTGGATGAGGCGCTGTCCATCATCGATGAAAGCTGCAAGGCCAAAAAGCCGGTCTCTGTCGGCCTGCTGGGCAATGCGGCGGATGTGTTCCCCGAACTGGTCCGCCGTGGCGTGCGCCCCGATGCCGTCACCGACCAGACCTCCGCCCATGATCCGATCAACGGCTACCTGCCCGCCGGCTGGACGCTCGATCAATGGCTGAAGGCGCGCGAAGACGACCCCAAGAGCGTGGAGAAGGCATCGCGCGCCTCCATGGCCGTGCAGGTCAGCGCCATGCTGGATTTCTGGAAGGCCGGCGTGCCCACCCTGGATTACGGCAACAATATCCGGCAGATGGCACTGGAAGAAGGCGTGGCCGACGCCTTTGCCTTCCCCGGCTTCGTGCCCGCCTATATCCGCCCGCTTTTCTGTCGCGGCATCGGTCCCTTCCGCTGGGCGGCCCTGTCCGGCGACCCGGAAGATATCTACAAGACCGACGCCAAGGTGAAGGAACTGCTGCCCGACAACGCCCACCTGCATAACTGGCTGGACATGGCGCGGGAAAAGATCAAGTTCCAGGGCCTGCCCGCCCGCATCTGCTGGGTCGGTCTGGGCGACCGCCACCGTCTGGCGCTGGCCTTCAACGAGATGGTGGCCAAGGGCGAACTGAAGGCCCCCGTGGTCATCGGTCGCGACCATCTGGACAGCGGCTCCGTCGCCTCCCCCAACCGGGAGACGGAGGCCATGCTGGACGGTTCCGACGCCGTCTCCGACTGGCCCCTGCTGAACGCCCTGCTCAACACCGCCTCGGGTGCCACCTGGGTATCGCTGCACCATGGCGGCGGTGTCGGCATGGGCTTCTCCCAGCATAGCGGCGTCGTCATCGTCGCCGATGGCACCGACGCCGCGGCCCGCCGCCTGGAACGGGTCCTGTGGAACGACCCCGCCACCGGCGTCATGCGCCACGCCGACGCCGGCTACGACATCGCGAAGGACTGCGCACGGGAAAAGGGCCTGAACCTGCCGGGGATCTTGGGGTAAGGGGGCCTGCCCGACGTACCTGTGACGGCCCTCATTGCATCCGTTGGGGCGCATGATAGCGTGGGGCGACTTCCGCCCCCGCCTCCCGGTGCCCGCCCCATGGTCTCCCTGCCGGAAAGCCCCGCCCTTCCCACCCCGTCCACCCCCATCTGGCGGCATGTCCGCGCCTGGGTCCTGGTGCTGCTGATCGGCAGCACGCTGGGCTTTCCCATAGCACATTGGGCTGGCGTCTCGCTGCCCGTCTCCATGGTGCATGGCGCCTTTATCGGCGGCCTGTGTCTGGCCTTCAAACATGGGTTGCTGCTGCGCACCTCGCGTGACCGTATTGCCGATCTGCCGCGCGGGCGCGCCCTGCTGGCGCTCTACGCCACCTATATAATGCTGATCCTGCTGGGAATCGCGCTGGCCCTGTCGACGGAGGCGCTGGTCGGCATGGATGGGGATGACAGCCCCAATATCGATTTCTTCCAGGTCTTCACCTATGCCGCCGCCTCCGTCATCCTGTTGCTGCTGCTGGACCAGAGCCGCAGCCTGATTGGCAATCAGGTGTTCTTCGCCCTGATCACAGGCCGCTATGCCCGCCCGCTGGAGGAACAGCGCCTGTTCCTGGCCATCGACATGGCCAATTCCACGGCGCTGGCGGCCCGGCTGGGCGATCGGGAGGCTATGCGCATCGTGGGCCGTTTCCTGCACGCCCTGGGTGAGCCGGTTCGCGCCCATGGCGGCTCCATCGACAAATATGTGGGCGATCAGGCCATCATCAGCTGGCGATTGACCCCGCAACGCCCCGACGCGCCGGCCCTGGCCTGTGCGCTCGCCATCCGCCGCACCCTGACGGCGCTGCGGCGGGATATGGGGGTGGAGCTTGGCTTCCGCATCACCCTCCATGCCGGCCCGGTGATCGTGGCACAGGTGGGGGATCAACGCCGCGAGATCACCTATTTCGGCGACACGATCAATTCTCTGTCCCGCCTGGACGCCATCGCCAAGGAGGCGGGCCGCGACCTGATCCTGACCGCCGATGGCTGGCAGCGCTGCCGCCCCGTCCTGGGCGTAACCCCCCTCCCCCTCGGTCCCGTCATCCTGCGCGGACGGGAAGCACCGCTGGAGATTTTGGGGGTGGAAGGGTAACCATCCCTCACACCATCCAGAATGAAGCCGCCCCCGCCGTGACGGCGGCCAGGCTGGGGATGCCAACGGACAGGCCCAGGCTGCGGCCACCCACACTGCCGGCCATGACCGATTTGGTGATGGTATTGACGCCCACGGCCAGAAGGATGCAGGCGGCGGCCAGGGACAGGCTTTCCGGCTTGGTGCCCAGGCGCGCCATGGCGACGGTGATGGCATCGACATCGGCGATGCCGGCAGCAGCAGCGGCGACCAGCAGGCCCGCATCGCCCACGAAACGCTGGATCAGTTCGGCCGCCACCAGAACCAGGGCGATGAAGCCCGCCAGTTTCAAGGCGGTACCCAGTTCCAGCGGGTTGGACAAAGCCGGGGTCGTATCCTCCGGCCCCGTGCCGTCGCGGCGCAGCAGGATCAGGGCGGAAAGGCCCATCACGGCCAGCGCCGCCCCGGCGGGCGCCACCAGCGGCAGCATCAGCGCCCGGTTCAGGATCAGGGCAACCAGCAGCACACGCAGCACGCTGACCATGCCGGACAGCAGAATGCCGGCAGCCAGCAGGGGCGACGCCGCCGGCTGCGCCTTGGCCACGCGCGACAGGGTCAGCGTGGTGGCGGTGGAGGAGGCAAGGCCGCCGGCCAATGCTGCTACCAGCACGCCACGCTTTTCCCCGAACAGCTTCACCGCCACATAGCCACCGAAGGAAATGGCGGCGATCAGGATAGCCAGGAGCCAGATCTCCGCGGGGTTCAGCACGCCCCAGGGATCGACGGGACCATTGGGCAGGACGGGCAGGGCCAGAAAACTCATCACTGCCAGGATCAGGACGGCACGGATTTCCACCCATTGCAGTCGCCGCAGCCATTCATGCAGCGGATCACGCAGGGCCAGCAGCAGGGTCGCGGCCACACCCGCCGCCACAGCGACGCGGATTTCCCCCAGCATGGCATAGGCACCCAGCAGGAAGACCAGCAGGCCGGAGACGACACCGGTAACTGAATTCTTGCCCTCTTCCCGCGATTCCAGCCAGTGGAAGGCCGTGAATGCACCCGCAAAGCCCAGGAAGGAGAGGCCCAGGAACAGGAGATTGTCCAGCCCATGCGCTAGCGCGCCGGCCACACCGCCCAGCAGGCCCGACAGCGCAAAGGTGCGCAGGCCCGCCGCGCGCTGCCCATCGGCCAGATCGCGCGACCGCCAGCCCCGTTCCAGCCCGACCAGCAGGCCGATGGCCAGCGCCGTGCCCAGACGCATCAGGATTTCAAGATCGTGCAAGGCTCAAGCTCCCCATTTGCGGGGCACAGCATGCGACGGGCGGCAGGGAAAGGGCAAGCAGGCGGAGGGGTTAGAGTTTGTCGTGTGATTCACGCTTCAAATGTACCCATTTGAAGCGATCACACTCTACGCCCGCGCCAGCGAGTGGTTGAACAGTTCCAGCAGCAGCGGGAAGGCCGACAGCCGGTCCACCAGCATGACGCCCAGTGCCCCCCCATCCTCATGATCGACATGGCGGATGGTGACGGGCAGACGGGCCCAGCTATGCCCGTCGGGGCGCAGGATCGTGACATCCACACGCTGTCCCACGATGAAACCACCGGCCTGTTCCGGACGGACGCGCAGGCCCCCGAACGACCAGTCAAGCAGACGGGACGGGCGGCCGGCAACCATCAGGAAGATGGGTTCTGTCGGGTTACGCGGATGTATCCGGCGTTCGGCCGGGGTGTCGGACATGGCAATCATGAACGCAATTTTACCAAAATACCTGTCAATCCGATACTGCCCAGAGGAAATAGAAAGATCATTACCGGCCCCGGCGGCTGCAAGGCTGCCATAACGAAAAAAGGCGGCCCGAAGGCCGCCTTTCCCCAACTCATTGATCCTGCTTGAAGAAGGATCAGAACTCGTACTTCACACCCAGCTGGATCTTCCAGACCGAGGCGCGGTTGCTGACCTGTTCGGTAACGTCGCGGCCAGCAGCGGTGAACACATATTTGCCATCGGTCCCGATCGTCGCGGTCGGGCCGGCGACGGACTGGAAGAAGGGCACGCTCTGCTGACGGCCCCAGTTCTTGTTGAGCAGGTTGGTCAGGTTGAGGATGTCCATCGTCACGATGGCCTTGTGGCCTTCGATCGGCGCCGGGATTTCCTGAGCCAGCTTGGCATCGACGGAGTAGGTCCAGGAGCTTTCGAACGCGCCACGCGGCAGGATGCTGCCACGGTACTTGTCCAGGCCATTGCGGGAGATATAGGCATCCATCGCATCAGCCTTGACCGTGCTGGCCGTCCAGTTGACCAGCGGGTCGCTGGCGCCGGTCGGGACATACATGGCTTCACGCGAACGGTTGGCGCGGCAGGCCGGGTCACCGAACGGATTGGCCGTGCTGGAGCAGGTGAAGCTGAAGGTGTACGGCTTGCCCGACGAGGCCTGACCGAACAGCGACAGCGACGACTTGTACCCATCGAAATATTCGATGCTGTAGCTGGTATTCGCCGTGATGCGGTGCTTCGTCTCATAAGAAGACGTGCCCAGCAGATCCGTGTTGGGATCGGTGGTCACGAACTGCTCATAGTTGGAGCTGGCAACAGAGCTGGTGCCCTGGCTGGCATCCTTGCTGTCCTGGAAGGCGTAACCGGCACCGAAGTCGATATCGCCATAATCCGTCGTCCAGTTCTTCGAACCGTAGATCGTCAGGATCAGGCTTTCACCCTTGTCGGTGTTGGTCAGCAGCAGGTCGGAACCATTGCCACGCGTGTCGCCGGCCTGGATGTTCTGCGTGTAGATCGGGCGACCATCGGGGGCCGTACCGGTCTTGGTCAGACGCAGGTCCTTGTAGAAGTTGGCGTCCTTCACGCGGGTATAGATCGCCTCGGCAGTGAACAGCCAGTCGTCACCCAGAACCGGGATGTCCAGCTTCTGGTCAACAGCCATGCTGAGCTTCCAGGAGGAGGGCATCTTGTAGTTCGGGTCCAGCGCGTTCACGAAGCCTTCGCCGACCGAGGTCAGACGGCCGTTGGCGGCGGTGGGCACCTGGCCCGTCACGCCGTTCAGCAGCAGGGCGTTGTTGGCCGGCACGGTACCGGTGGCCGGACGGGTAATATCCAGCGAACGCTGGGTCACGCCGTCATTGCTGTAGCCGTTGGACAGCCACACGGCGGCACCGACACCGGAGAACAGGCCGGCGCCACCGCGGACAACCGTGCTTTCCGTGGCTTCATAGGTGAAGCCAACGCGCGGCAGCCACAGGTCCTTGCCGTCGATCGTAGCGGCATTGGTGATGCCGTAGCGCGACAGGAAGTTGGCATTGGCCAGCGGGGCGTCGTTGGTCTTGTACAACTCGTAACGCAGACCGCCCTGCAGCTGGAAGCCGGGGCTCACGTCCCACGTATCTTGCAGGTAGAAGGAGTGCTGCGTGTAGGCCCACTTGGCCGCCGCGTCTTCGGGGTTGCCCGAAACGGCATTGGCATACCGGAAGCGCTGCGCCTGACGGTTCTGGAAGGCCTCGATCGAGGCGAATTCCCAGTAGCCAAGGCTGCGCTGCAGGAACAGGTTGTAGTAGTCGATCTTGTCGTATTCGTAGCCGCCGGTGATCTTATGATCGCCCAGCAGGTACGTGCCCTTGAACTTACCGCTGTCGGTCTTCGTACGCAGCACATTGCTGTGCGACGAGATATCCGGGCCGAACACGACCTGACCGAAGCCGTTATTGTTGACGGCCAGACCGGTCGGATTGGTGCTGACGCGCATTTCGCCGAAGCCGAAGCCGTTCAGCGGCAGACGCAGGCTGTCCACTTCCTTGCGGGCCAGCTTGACTTCGGTGGAGAAGTCAGACGTCCAGTCAGAGAACAGCTGGAGCGAGTAGCTGTCCATGATCTGGGTGTAGTTGTACATGTTCGACTGCAACGACAGCGTGCGCGGGGTCGCGCTGGTGCTGGACGAAGCGTCGCGGATGTTATTGCCCTCGTTGCGCTGGTAGGCGAACGACGCGCGGTGGCTGTCGTTGATGTTCCAGTCCAGCTTGGTGAGGATCTTCTCGTCTTCTTCCGGCAGGGAGCCGTCGGCCAGACCCAGCGTGTCATAACCATAGACGCTCTGCGCGATCTGACGGATACGCTCAACCTGGGCCGTGGTGATGCCGGCGACGGGATTACCGAGGCCGCTATCGGAGGTGCCGAACACCACCGGAGCCTGGCTCTTGAACTTCTCGTAGTTCACGTAGAAGAACAGCTTGTCCTCGACCAGCGCGCCACCCAGCGAACCGCCCCAGGTCTTTTCCTTGTAGGGGCTGATCAGGTTGGTGCGGCCACCCGAACGGTCACCCGACAGGCTCTCATCGCCATAATAATAATAGAAGGAGCCGTGCGGGGTGTTGCCGCCCGACTTGGTCACGATGTTGATCGTGCCGCCCTGGAAGCCGGAATATTCGACGTCATAGGGAGCCGTCAGCACGGACAGGCCTTCGATGGCGTCGATCGACAGCGGCGAGCGCTGGGTCGGGTAGCCACCGGCGTTCAGACCGAAATCGTCGTTCTGCTTCACACCGTCGATGGTCAGGCTGTTGAAGCGGTTGGACGAGCCAGCGATCTGAATGGCGCTGGAGTTCGTGACGTCGATGAAGACCTTCGGATCGTTGCGGACAATGTCCTTCAGGTCGCGGCTGATCGACGGTGCATTGGTGATCTGCTGCTGGCCGAAATTGGTGCCGATGCCGACCGTGGTCGGGGCAGCGCGCTCACCGGTCACCACGATCTCTTCCATCTTGGCGCCCAGCGCCAGATCCAGGGCGAACGGCTCGCCGAGCGAGATGAAGATGCCTTCCAGCACCTGCGGCTCAGCGCCGGCGGCGGTGATGGTCACGGTGTAGGGGCCGCCGACGCGCAGACCGCCGGCCTGGAAACGGCCCTGGTCATTGACGTTGGTGACCGAACGCGTACCGGACGGCGTATGGACGATGGTGACTTCTGCGCCAGCAGCCGGGGCGCCGGCGGCGGTCACGATCTGACCCGTCATGGACGAGGTCGTCTGCTGCGCGATGGCCGGGACGGCCCAGGAAGAAGCGATGGCCAGCGCCAGGGCGCCAGTGCCGATATTCAAAGCGGACAGGTGACGGCGCAGGATCGACGCCGCCTTCTTATTCTCGATGGTCATACGAAAGCCCCCAATAAGCCGGACCGGATCGCGCGGACAACACCAGATGCCCGTGACGCTTAGGTAACGAATAAATTACAGTTCCATGACAAGCACCTCTGCAGCTATGCCTGCAGGGGCTTGAACGGCTATATCTCAACCAGCGTATCATTACCGCCACAGTTTTGCGGCGCAGCATGCCGGTTCGGAGGGGCGAGACCCGCGTCTCCTGCATTTCTTAACCGTGATTGCTGCGACGCACCTGCTGCCGGGCGGCAACAGAACCCGATGGAGCGCCTTCCGTGATTCGTAATCTCCCCTCCCGTGCCCTGATGGCGGGCGCCCTGTTCCTGTCGATGGCGGGTGCCGCCACAGCACAGGAGAAGATCGACTTGCAGGTACTGGCCACCACCGACCTGCATATGTATTTGGAGGATTACGATTATTATGCCGACAAGCCGGATGCCGGTGTCGGCCTGATCCGGGTCACGCCGCTGATCCGCGCCGCACGCGCCGCCAATCCCAACACGCTGCTGCTGGACAATGGCGATCTGATCCAGGGCACGCCCATGGGCGACTGGGTCGTGCGCGAGCGCGGGGTGGGCAAGGACAAGCCCACCCATCCCGCCATGGCCACCATGAACCTGCTGGGCTATGACGCCGCCGTCCTGGGCAATCATGAATTCAATTTCGGCCTGGACGTGCTGCACAATGTCTATGCGGGGGCGAAGTTCCCCGTGCTGGCCGGCAATGTCTTCAAGGTCGATGGCGACAAGGACCCGGCCAACGATCCCACCCTCTACCCCGCCTATGTCATCCAGGAACGCACCCTGGTCGATGACAAGGGCGCCAAGCAGAAGGTGAAGGTTGGCATCCTGGGCCTGCTGACCCCCCAGATCATGACGTGGGACAAGGACAAGCTGGAAGGCCGCGTCACCACCCGCGACATTATCGACATGGCCAATGTCTATGTCCCGCGCATGAAGAAGGAAGGGGCCGATGTCATCATCGTTCTGTCCCATTCGGGACTGTCCTTCTTCCCGCGTGAAGGGGGCGAGGAAAATATCTCCAACGCCCTAACCGAGGTGCCGGGGGTCGATGCCGTCATCACGGGCCACAGCCACCGCGTCTTCCCCGGCAAGGATTACGAGGGCCTGCCCAAGGCCGACCTTGCCAAGGGCACCGTCAATGGCAAGCCGCTGGTGATGTCCGGTTCCTATGGCAGCCATCTGGGCATGATCCAGTTGAAGCTGGAAAAGAAGGGCAAGGGCTGGCAGGTGGTGGAGGGTACGGCCATGGCCAAGCCCATCCAGGAACGCCAGGACGGCCGCATGGTGGTGGCCGAACCCGACGCCGAGGTCGGCACCCTGCTGGCCCCCAGCCATCAAGGCACGCTGGATTATGTCCGCCGCCCTGTAGGCAAGGTGACGGCGCGCATCCATTCCTATTTCTCCTTCCTGGGCGACAGCGCCGGCGTGGAGCTGGTGGCCGAGGCGCAGCGAGCCTATGTGGCGCGTGCCCTGGCCGGGACGGAGCTGGCCTCCCTGCCCATCCTGTCGGCGGCGGCACCGTTCAAGTCGGGCGGGCGGCCGGGTCCCGCCTTCTATACCGACATTGCCGCCGGCAGCGTGGCCATCCGCAATGTCGCCGACCTTTATGTCTATCCCAACCAGCTGGCCGTCGTGAAACTGACGGGGGCGCAGGTGCGTGACTGGCTGGAAATGTCGACCCGCGCCCTGTCGGTCATTGATCCCAACAAGAAGGAGCCGCAGTCGCTGGTGAATGTGCGGGTGCCGGCCTATTCCTTCGATATTATCGATGGCGTGACCTATACAATCGACCTGACGCAGCCCGAACGGTTCGACCGCGACGGCAAGCCGGCCAATGACAAGGCGCACCGCATCAAGGACCTGATGTTCCAGGGCAAGCCCATCGACGACAAACAGGAATTCCTGGTCGTCACCAATAATTACCGCGCCAATGGCGGCGGTGCGGTGCCGGGCCTGGATGGTAGCACTGTCGTCTATCAGTCGCCCGACACGGTGCAGTCGGCCATCATCGAATATATCCGCGCCAAGGGCGTGGTGGAGCCGTCGACCGACAATTCCTTCCGCATCGCGCCCATGCCGGCGGGGGTGAATGTCTATTTTGACAGTTCGCCGCTGGCCCAGGAACTGTTGTCCGAACAGCCGGCCCTGTCCTATGAAGGCCCGGCACCGGATGGCTTCGCGCGCTACCGCGTCGATCCGTTGAAGATCGGCGGCGTACAGTGAGGCCGCGGCTTTATCTGGCAGGACCCGATGTGTTCCTGCCCGACCCGCTGGCGGCGGCAGCGTCGATGAAGGCCATCTGTGAGGAGTTGGGGCTGGAGGGCGTGTTCCCCATGGATAACGCCCTGTCGCCTGCGGACGGCGAGGGTGGGGCGGCATTCGCCGCCCGCATCAGGCAGGCCAACCTGGACCTGATACGGGGGGCCGACGGCGTGATCGCCAATTGCATGCCCTTCCGGGGACCGTCCGTCGATGATGGTACGGCCTATGAGATGGGGTTTGCCGCGGCCCTGGGCAAACCCGTCTTCCCCTGGTCGGGCGATATCCGCCCCCTGCTGCAACGCACCCAGTCGCGCCAGTATCTGGCCCATGATGGCCGCGTCTGGCGCGATGCCGACCAGATGGAGGTGGAGGAATTTGGCCTGCCCGTGAACCTGATGCTGGTCGACCCGGCTACAGGTCCCGTGCAGGGCAGCTTCATCCAGGCAGCCAGGGCGGCGGCGGTTTGGTTCGGGGCGTAGGTTTCAGCTCTGCTTTTCGCCGTCACGGACCTACCTTACGCCGCACGCCCCCGCCGCTTCTCGGCCAGCATATGGCTCAACAGCGCGCGCAGGGCACCCGGCCTTACCGGCTTGTAAAGCACCCGGCACCCGGCCTGCGCCACGCTGTCCTTCACGGCTTCCGTGCGGTCAGCGGTGATCACGGCGGCGGGCAGGTCGGCCCCGAACCGCGCCCGGATCAGGGACAGGGCGTCCAGCCCGCTCATCCCATGGTCCAGATGGTAATCGGTCAGCACGACATCCGGCACCCGGTCGCCCAGGGCGGCCAGCGCATCCGCCCCCGTTGCCCCCCATACCACCTCGCATGACCATCCCGACAGGAGCGCAATGGTCGCCTCCGCGATGGCCGGCTCATTCTCCACGCACAGGACCAGCGTGCCTTCCAGGCCCGTGACGCTGGCCCCCACGGCGGGCCGTGCCGGGTCGGCGGCGCGGGCCGACAGCGGCACCTCGACGGCAAAGCACGATCCCTTGCCCTCCACCGACCGCAGGCTGACGCGGTGGCCCAGGATGGCCGCGAACCGTTCCACGATGGACAGACCCAGGCCCAGCCCCTTGTCGCGGTCGCTCTGCCCGTTGCCCAGCTGCCGGAACTCCTTGAAAATCTCTTCGCGCTTATCGTCGGGAATGCCCGGTCCCGTATCCCATACCTCCACCCGCACGGCCCCCGCCAGCCGCCGGCACCCCACCAGGATGCGCCCGCGCGGGGTATAGCGCAGGGCATTGGCCAGCAGATTCTGCACGATCCGGCGCAGGAGGACGGCATCGGTATCCACCGTGGCCCGGCTTGGTACAAAGCGCAGCTGCAACCCGTGCCGCTGCGCCACCACGGCCAGCTCGTCCGTCAACGGATGCAGCACGTCATCAATGGCCACCGCCGTCCGGTTGGGCTTCACCACGCCTGTATCCAGCTTGGTGATGTCCAGCAGATCGCCCAGCAACTGTTCCACCGACCGTAGCGCCGCGTCTGCCTGCGTCACCAGCGCGTCCGGCCCCCGGTCCAATGCAGCGGAAATGAACAGGCGCGCCGCATGCAGCGGCTGCAAAAGGTCGTGGCTGACGGCGGCCAACAGCCGCGTCTTGGCCTGATTGGCACGGTCGGCCTCCGACTTGGCGATGGCCAGATCGATGGTGCGCTCGGCAATCCCCCGTTCCAGCCCCTCATTGGCGGCGCGCAGCGCCTCTGCCGCCCGGTGCCGGTCGGTGACATCGGTATAGACGGCCACGAAGCCGCCATCAGGCAACGGGTTGGACATAATCTCCAGCACCACGCCATCGGGCCTTGTGCGGTGGAAACTGTCGGGCATGTCACGGCGCTTGGGGTCCAGACGGCGGGCGAACAGGGTTTCCATCTCGCCTTCTTCCCCGAACTCCCCCTGGCTTTGCAGATAGGCGACCAGCTCGCCCATGGGCGTGCCCACCTTGATCAGGCCTTCCGGCACTTCCAGCATCTCCAGGAACCGGCGGTTCCACAGACGCAGGCGGAAATCCTTATCGACCGCACAGATGCCCTTGCCGACATTTTCCAGCGTGGATCGCATCAGCACATGGCTGTCCAGGATGGCGCGCGACGCCTCATCGATGATCGACCGCGCGTCGGACCGCGACAGGCGCCGGTCCGACAGCAAACTTGCCACCACCACGCGCGCCGACGCCGACCCGATGGCCCCGGCCAGCAGCCATTCGGTCGCCTGCACGGCCTCCTCATCGATGCGCCGCTTCAACCCCTCCTCGAACAGGTCCTTGCCCTCATCGGCGCCCAGGCCCACCAGCTCACGGAACACCGGTTCCGCGCGGCTGCGCCCGACATAGCGCAGCGCCAGTTCGTACAGGTCGCCCAGCGTCACCCCGCGCGCCGGTGCCACCCCGTCCCGCGCGTCGTGGCGCATGGAGACGAAGCGGCGGGCCTGCTGCTTTTCCAGGTCGGACTGGCCCGTGATGCCGGACACCAGCACCATCATGAACAGGTTCAGTGCCAGGCTAGTCAGCGCGCCATGGGCCAGCGTGTCCAGATCATGGATGCCGCCCAGACCCGTGGGGGTCAGCCAGCCCAGCCCGAACAAGCCCTGATCCATCAGATGCCCCGGCACCAGCCCCGCCACCGCAAAGGACGGGATCAGTACCGAATAGACCCAGGCGACAAACCCGGCCACCAGCCCCGTGATGGCCCCCGCCTTGGTCACCCGCCGGAAGAACAGTCCCATCAGCAGGGCCGGTGCGAACTGCGCCACACCCGCGAAACTGACCGTGCCGATGGTGGCCAGCGGGAAGGTGGTGCCAATCATCAGATAATAGAGATAGGCCATGCCCAGCAGCGCCACCACGGCCACCCGCCGCACCGTCAGCAGCATGGGCTTGGGATCATGCTGCCACCGCCGCATAGCCGACGGGATCGCCATCAGGATGGGCACGATCAGATCGTTGCAGACCATGGTGGACAGGGCGACCGCGCCCACAATGATCATGCTGGTCGCCGCCGACAGCCCGCCCAGAAAGGCCAGAACCGCCATCCAGTCATGGCCCAGGCGCTGCGGAATGGTCACCAGGAAGGTGTCGGCATTCACGCTGCCATCCGGGAACATCATCAACCCGGCCAGCGCGACCGGCAGCACGAAGATGTTAATAGCCACCAGATACAGCGGGAACAGCCAGCTTGCGGTGCGGATATCCCCGACATGGGTGTTTTCCACCACCGTCACATGGAACTGCCGCGGCAGGCAAAGGATGGCAAGGGCCGCCAGCAGGGTGATGGACCACCACCCGGCCCCGAAATGCGGGGTCAGCAGATGGACCAGGCGCGGATCGCCCGCCGCCCGCTCGAATATCCCCGACGGTCCGCCGGCAACCGCAAAGACGATGCCCCCGCCCACCAGGATGGCCGCCCCCAGCTTGACCATGCTTTCGGTGGAAATCGCCATCATCAGGCCGCGATGATGCTCATTCGCATGGATATTGCGCACCCCGAACAGGATGGCGAACAGGGCCATGGCACAGGTGATGATGAAGGTCGTCTCGCCCGGAATATCCATCACCCGGTTGGCAAACGGGTCCCCGGCCAGCGCCTCCAGGCTGATGGTGATGGCCTTCAGCTGTAGCGCGAAATAGGGCAGCACCACGGTAACCGCCATGACCGTGATCAGTGCGGCCAGCACCCGGCTCTTGCCATAGCGGGCGGAGATGAAGTCAGAGATGGAGACGGTGTTTTCCGCCTTGGCCACCCTGACCATCTTGGCCAGGATGGGCCAGCCCAGCGAGAAGACCAGGATCGGCCCCACATAGATGGACAGAAAATCCCACCCGCTGGCCGCCGCCCGCCCGATGGCGCCATAGAAGGTCCAAGACGTGCAGTAGACCGCCAGCGACATGGCATAGAGCAAGGGCGCACGCCGCTCCTGCACCTCGGGCTGCCGCGCCGCATACCGGTCCCCCCACCAGGCAATGGCAAACAACGCCGCCAGATACCCCAGCGCCAACCCCAGAACCGGCCAGCTCGACATGGATGCCCCTATGGTGCTTTTTGATTGGGGCCTATCCTACGCCCGTTGCGGGGCCGGCGTCATGGGGGCGATGGTCGGGGGATGGGTTGCGCAATCATGCCCGCCTGCGCCAGTCTGGTCATGAATTCGCCCAACCGGAGCCGCCATGCGCACCGTAGTCCGCCGCGTTCTAACCGCCCTGCTGCTTCTGCTGCCGCATCCGTCATGGTCCTGCGAGATGGTGGAGGATGAAAGCCAAGCATCCGTCTACGAACTGGTGGCCCGCGCGGACCTGATACTGCTGGCCCGTGCCACCGGGTCCTGGCCGCTACGGCCCGATCTGACGAAGACCTTCACAGGGCCACCCGAGGTCGGGTTCAAGCCGATTGAAGTGGTAAAGGGTACGACCGGCGTCACTGTGCCCGTGGTGGGGCGCCTGGACGATGCGCTGCTGACACTGAGCCCGGTCTGCCCCCTACCGGTCTATACACGTAATGCCCCTTACCTGCTGTTCCTGCGCCGACAGGGCGACCAGTTCACGACCATCCTGGACAGCCGCGGCGATGGCACGCGGCCATTTCAGCTATCCGTCGGGAACGACACACCCCTGTCCTTGATCCGGCTGTTCGTGCAGGTGCAGCGACAGAACACGCAGGAACAGCAACGTCAGATGCTGGAAGCCCTGGCGGTGCAACGTCTGCGCCCCGACGCCAGCGCCGGGGAAAAGCTGGAGGCGCGCCATATCATGGACTATCTGCGCTCCCTCTCCACCCCACCGCGTAACTGATGCCATCGGCAGGGGTGGCCTGAACCTCACCCCTTCTGCACCCCCGGCTTACCCGGATCGACCGCGAATTTGGCGCGGCTGGACAGCTTGCCGCCGTGCGTGGTGACCTGATCCAGAACCTTCAGGTCCATGGTCAGGTGCTTGGGCGTGACCTCGCAGATGCCATAGCCGCGCTGGTCGTTGATCAGCTTGATATGCGGGTTCTCGGCCAACATGCCCTTGGCGGCGGGCCGCTGGTCGCCGCCATCGCCACCAGACGAGATGGAGGTGACCACAAACTCGCTGGCCACGACGGCGCTGTTCGGGTCCTTGTCGTCGAAGATCACGTTGCCGACGATGTTCTGATGCTCGTCACCGGTCAGGACGACGGTGTTGCGGATATTGTTGCCCTGGATATGCTTCAACAGGCGGGCGCGGGCCACGCGGTACGGGTCCCAGGTGTCCAGGTTGCGGATATTGGCCTCGCCCGGCTCCCGGTCGCACGGCATCAGCATCACCTGCTGTGCCAGCAGGTTGAACCGCGCCTTGCCTTGGGCCAGCCCGTCGAACAGCCACTTTTCCTGCGCCTCGCCCAGTACCGTCAGGTTGGGATTGTCCACATCCGGGCAGGCCGGGCGGAACCCATCGCGACACGGTTGGTCGCTGCGATACTGGCGGGTGTCCAGCACATGCATGTCGACCAGATCGCCGAACGCGAACTTGCGGAACAGCTGCATGCGCGCGCCGTCGGGCAGGGAGGAGCGCCGGAACGGCAGATGCTCATAATAGGCCTGGGCGGCCGCCGCGCGGCGCAGGCGGAAGATATCGGGCGGGGTATTGTCCCAGTTGAAGTCCGACGCCCAGTTATCCACGATCTCATGATCGTCCCAGACGGCGATCCAGGGGGCGGCGGCATGGGCCTTCTGCAGGTCGGTATCCAGCTTGTACTTGGCATAGCGCCGGCGATATTCGTCCAGCGACACCGGGTCGGGCAGGTCGGCGCGGCGCGGGCTGGGCACCGTATCTTCCAGATGCCGGCTGAAATAGAAGGGCCGCGACTGCCCCTCATAGATGTAGTCGCCATAATGATAGACGAAATCCACCTCTTCGCGGGCCAGATGGTCAAAGGCCGTGAACAGGCCCTGATCGTAATTCTGACAGCCTGCGACGGCGAAGCGCAGCTTGGACAGCGGCGCGCCGGCAGCGGGTGCCGTCACGGCCCGGCCCTGCATCGACCGATGGTCGCCACAGCGGAACCGGTACCAGTAGGGACGACCCGGCAGCAGCCCGGAAACCTCCACATGTACCGCATGGCCCAGTTCGGGATGGGCGAGGCCCGTGCCCTTAGTCACCACCTTGCGGAACAGCCGGTCCTCCGCCACCTCCCAATCCACAGGGATGATGTCGCTGGACATGCCGTAACCGGGTTCAAGCGGCCGGGGTGCCAGCCGCGTCCAGATCACGAACCCATCGGGCCAGGGCTCACCCGACGCCACACCCAGCTGGAACGGGTAATCGATGAAATTGACCGCACCAAAGGCCAGACGCGGCGCCACCGGAATGGCCAGCGCCGCCACCGCCAGCGAACCGGCCCCGCGCAGCAGTTGGCGGCGGGACAGGGCGAGCGTGGACGGCAGCACGGATTTCATCAAGGACAACCCACCAATAACGCCCCGCCCAGGCCGCCTCCCTGGCGGGCCGTTCGCAAGACGTGAATGCGAAGAAGAACGAACCGGCATGCCGGTTTCGTCACCTTTGCTTGTGACAGAGGTCAGGGCGGATTGGCAAGTGTCCGATACGTTGCAACGAGATGACGGGACCGTGAGGGCGCTACGCCCAGCGAAACCTCACACCCCGATCACCCCGCCACCCTTCTTGGTGATCACCACCACCGATGGCCGCGCCGGCATATTGTCCTTGAAGTCCGGCCAGCGGGTGCCCGGATCGGCGAAGGTGCCCTGGCGGTTGCCGGATTTGGTCACCTTGTCCACCGCGTCCGATCCCGGATGCTGGATCGATACGAACAGCGTCTGGTCATCGGGCGTGAAGCTGGGACCCGTCAGTTCGGCCCCCACCGGCACGCGGAAGAACAGGCGGGCGGTACCGCGCAGGGGACCTTGCGTCTCCATGGCCCAGATGCCATCCGACGATCCGGAGGTCCATTGCCACTTGGCTCCCTGGTCGGTACCCACCCACAGCCGTCCCATGCTGTCGAAGGCACAATTATCGGGACAGGAGAACCAGCCATTTTCCGTGGTGGCCTTGTTGAAACTGGCCCCCGTCTTCGGGTCGGCGGGATTGCCGGCCTTGACCAGGATTTCCCACTTGAACTTCTGTGCCGCATGGTCGCCGCCGGGCGGCACCATTTCCACAATATGGCCCCAGCTATTGGCCGGGCGCGGGTTGGCGGCATTGGGGCGGATCTGGGCCGGGTGGATGGGATCGTCGGGCAACCGGTCGTCATTATTGGTCAGCATGACATAGACCAAGCCGGTCTTGGGATTGACCTCCACATCTTCCGGCCGGTCCATGCGGGTGGCTCCCACCAGGGTGGCGGCGATGCGGGCCGCGATGACTACATCACCCTGATCCTTGAAGCCATTGGCCGGGGTCAGCGGCCCCTGCCCCTGCACCAGCGGCAGCCAGGTGACGGTGCCATCAGCGTCAAACCGCGCCACCGACAGGGTGCCCTCGTCCAGCAGCTTCATATTGGCCTTGCGGTCCGCCGGGTCATACTTGCCCTTGGACACGAACCGGTACACATGCTCGAACCGCTGATCGTCGCCCATATAGACAACGGCCCGGCCATCCTTGTTCAGGGTGACGCCCGCGCCTTCATGCTTGAACCTTCCCAGCGCCGTCAGCTTGCGCGGCGTGCTGGTCGGGTCATAGGGGTCGATCTCCACGATCCAGCCATAGCGATTCGCGGCAAACGGTTCCTTGTTGATATGGAACCGGTCATGGAACCGGCCCCACTGATACCAGGGGGACGGCACCGTCATGCGGTCGTAATTGCGCTGTTCGGGATGGGTCTGGTCGATGGTGCCCATGAAATAGCCATCGATATTCTCCTCCCCCGACAGCACCGTGCCCCAGGGGGTGACGCCGCCCGCGCAATTATTCAGCATGCCGATGACGGTCCGGCCCTCGGGATCATCCTTGGTCTTCATGCGGGCATGGCCGGCGGCCGGGCCCGTGAACGCCATCTTGGTGTTGAGCGCATTGAGGCGGCGGTTGAACTTGCCACCCTTCACATAGGCCCACTTCCCATCCTTGCCTCGGCGGACCTCGACGATGCTGCCCGAATGGGCCGCCATCTCGATATCCACCATCTCCTTGGTCACGGACTCGGGCGGGTATTTGTCCTGCCCCTCGGGCGCCAGGCCGGGGAACATCATCTCGGCCTGGGTATATTCATGGTTCACCCATAACAGCCCATGATCGGCGCTGTTGCTGCCCTGCGGCAGGGGATAGAAGGCGGTGAAGTCACAATTATAGCCGAACTGCTTCAACTGGCTGTCGGCGGTCTGCTTGTAGGGATCGAAATCCGGGCTGTCGGCGAACAGCGGATCGCCCCAGCGGATCAGGACATCCGCATCATATCCCGGCGCCACATGATGATTACCGTCGATGCCGCGCGTCAGTTCCTCAAAATTGAACCCGAATCCGGCCTGGGCCCCGGCCTTGCCGGCGGCACCCGCTGCCTGGGCCTTTGCCTCACCGGCCATCAGGGCCACGGGCAGGGCAGGCGCAAAGGCCGCGATGGCGCTGGTGCCCAGCATCCCGCGCAGGATGTCGCGCCGCCCCAGCCGGGCCTGCACCACCTCGCCAAAGGTCGGCTCACTGTCCGGCGACGCACCCTTGTCCTGGATGGCTTCAAACTCTTCATGGGTCAGGAAACGGTTCTCGGACATGGGACGCACAGGCTCCAGCGGGAAAAGGGGCTTTGTCAGCCTACATACGCCTATGAGGCTACAGTTATTTGACAGGCCTGTGCCTCACAGGCAGGGCGGCGATGTGACACAGGCGACAGATTCCGCATCGCCAAACGGAAAGGCCGGCTTTGTCACCTTGCCGTGCGCCTGCGAACTGGCTAGCTTCACAGGCTGGTAAGATTGCTGGGACCCTTTCCCGGTGGCGCCCGCATCGGGAAGGCCGCCAGGGGTTCCCCTGTTCGGAACGGAGCCGATGAAGTTTACCCGTCGTGCCGCCTGTGCGGCCCTTGCCCTTTTCATGTCCACCGCCGCCACGGTTGCGCCCGCCTTCGGGTTCGAACCGGCCATCGTCTTCGACATGGGCGGGCGGTTCGACAAGTCGTTCAATGAAGGGGCCAATAACGGCGCCGAACGGTTCAAGAAGGATACGGGCACCAATTTCCGCTGGTTCGAGGTCACGAACGAGGCACAGCGCGAGCAGTTCCTGCGCCGTCTGGCCAGCCGTAACGCTGACATCATCGTCTCGGTCGGTTTCTCCATGGCCCCGTCGGTGGAAAAGGTGGCGAAGGAGTTTCCGAATGTCCGCTTCACCCTGATCGACGGCAATGTGAACCTGCCCAATGTGCAGTCCATTGAATTCGCCGAACATGAAGGCTCCTATCTGGTCGGCGTTCTGGCCGCCATGGCGTCCAAGACGGGGACGGTGGGCTTTGTCGGCGGCATGGATATCCCGCTGATCCGCCGCTTTGCCTGCGGCTATGAACAGGGCGTGAAGGCCACCAACCCCAAGGCCAATGTGCTGGCCAACATGGCCGGCTCCACACCCGCCGCCTGGGCCGATCCCACGCGCGGTTCCGAACTGGCCAAGAGCCAGTTTGACCGGGGTGCGGACGTGATCTTCGCCGCCGCCGGCCAGACGGGCATGGGCGTCCTGCAGGCAGCGTCTGATGCCGGCAAGCTGTCCATCGGTGTCGACAGCAACCAGAACCACCTGTTCCCCGGCAAGGTGCTGACCTCCATGGTCAAGCGTGTGGACGTGGCCGCCTATGAGGCGTTCAAGACCGCGCAGGACGGCACCTGGAAGGCGGGTCACCGCCGTCTGGGCCTGAAGGAGGATGGCGTGGGCTGGGCCTTCGACGACAATAACAAGGCGCTGATCACGCCCGCCATGAAGGCGGCTGTGGACAAGGCCACCGCCGACATCAAGTCCGGCGCCCGCATCGTCGCCAATTATGACGACGCCAAGGGCTGCAAGTACTGATCGTCCCCTGACTGACTTAGCGCCTGAGCAGGACCCATGTCGGCCGCCCCCCCTTCCGTTTCCTCCGCCTGGGCGGTCGAACTTGTCGGCATCGACAAGCGATTCGGCCCCGTCCATGCCAACCGCGACGTAACGCTGCGTTTCGCCCCTGCCAGCATCCATGGGCTGGTGGGGGAAAATGGCGCCGGCAAGTCGACCTTGATGAGCATCCTCTACGGCTTCTATGAGGCTGACGGGGGTGAGATCCTGGTGCGCGGCAAACAGGTGAATATCCGCACGCCGCAGGACGCGATCCGCCTGGGCATCGGCATGGTGCATCAGCATTTCATGCTGGTGGAGACCTTCACCGTCTTGGAAAACCTGCTGCTGGGGCATGAGGGCGGGCCGGTACTGGGCCCCGCCATGGCGCGGGCACGGGCCGAGGTGCAGGCCCTGGAACAGCAATTCGGGCTGGAGGTGCCGCTGGACGCGCTGGTCTCCGACCTGCCCGTCGGCGTGCAGCAGCGCGTGGAGATCCTGAAGGCGCTCTATCGCGGGGCAGAGGTGCTGATCCTGGACGAACCCACCGCGGTTCTGTCCCCGCCGGAGGTGGAGCAGCTGTTCCGTATCCTGGAACGGCTGCGCCAGCAGGGGCGCACCGTCCTGCTGATCACGCATAAGCTGAAGGAAATCATGGCCATCACCGACCGCGTGTCGGTGCTGCGCCGGGGTCAGGTGGTGGCGGAGTTTGTCACCAAGGAAACCGACCGACAGGCCCTGGCCGACGCCATGGTGGGGCGTAAAACCTCGCTTGCCGTGGACAAGGCCCCGGCCACTCCCGGCCCTGTCCTGCTGTCGGCGCAGAATGTGAACGTCATTGATGCGCGCGGCGTTACAACCCTGAAGGATGCCTGCCTGAGCGTGCGGGCCGGTGAGATTGTCGGCATCGCCGGTGTCGCCGGCAATGGCCAGTCGGAATTGCTGGAGGTCTTGTCTGGCATGTGCCGTTTCGATAGCGGAACGGTCACGCTGAAGGGCGACGAAATCGGCCCGGCCACGAAATATGATGCCGCCGATGCGCGGCGCCGGGGCCTGGCCCATGTGCCCGAAGACCGGCTGAAACTGGCCGTGATCAAGGAATTCCCCGCCCATGAAAGTGCCATCCTGGGCTATCACCAGGACAAGGGCCTGTCCAAGGGCTGGCGGCTGGACTGGAAGCGGGTGGTCGCCAAGACCGTTTCGTTAATGGAACAGTTCGACGTGCGCCCCGGCAACCCCAATCTGCGCACTTCGCTGTTCTCCGGCGGCAATCAGCAGAAGCTGGTGATGGCCCGCGAAATGGACCGGGAACCGGACATCCTGCTGGTGGGACAGCCGACGCGCGGTGTCGATATCGGCGCCATCGCCTTCATCCACCGCCAGCTCGTGTCGCTGAGGGATCGGGGCAAGGCCATCCTGCTGGTCTCGGCAGAACTCGACGAGATCCTGGCGCTGTCCGACCGCATCCTGGTGATGTGCGACGGGGAGATCGTGGGCGAACTGTCGGCGGCAGAGGCCACGGAGGGCCGGATCGGCACGATGATGGCGGGCATCAAGGACACACCCGCTGTTGAAGGGGTTTCGGCATGAGTGCGGGTGCGGGTTCCGACAATCTTCCCTGGTGGGCGACCGGCCTGCTGCTGCCCGTGGTGAATGTCACCCTGGCGCTGCTGGTCTCGGCCCTGGTCATCTTCGCCATCGGGGAGGACCCGGTGGGCGCGCTCGGCACCATGCTGCGCGGTGCTGTCGGCACGGGCGAGGGCATTGGCTATACGCTCTATTACGCGACCAGCCTGATCTTTACTGCGCTGGCCGTGGCCATCGCCTTTCATGGCGGGCTGTTCAATATCGGCGGTGAGGGGCAGGCCTATATTGGCGGCCTGGGCGTCGGTCTGGTCTGTCTATCCCTGCCCGGATGGCCCTGGTGGGCGGCTCTGCCCTTGTCGGTGCTGGGCGGTGCGGCCTTTGGTGCGCTCTGGGCTGCGATCCCCGGCTGGCTGCAGGCCTATCGCGGCAGCCATATCGTCATCACGACCATCATGTTCAATTTCATCGCGTCCTCGCTGATGGTCTATCTGATGGTCAATGTGCTGATCAAACCGGGGCAGATGTCGCCAGAAAGCGAGACGTTCAGCGCGTCGATGTTCCTGCCCATGATGGCCGACATGATGGCCGGCATCGGGATTGAGATGGCGTCCTCGCCGCTGAATTTCTCGCTGTTCCTGGCGCTTTTGGCCTGTGTCGGCGTCTGGGCCTTCATCTGGCACACGCGCTGGGGCTTCGCGCTGCGCGCCACCGGCGCCAATGAGAATGCGGCCCTTTATGCCGGCATCGACCCCCGGCGGGTCATCGTCATCACCATGGCCCTGTCGGGTGCCTTGGCGGGTCTGCTGGGCGTCAATGAACTGCACGGGGTGCAGCACCGGTTGATGCTGAATTTCCCGGCCGGTCTGGGCTTTACCGGCATCGCTGTGGCCCTGATGGGTCGCAACCATCCCGCTGGCATCATCCCTGCCGCCCTGCTGTTCGGCGCGCTGTATCAGGGCGGGACGGAGTTGGTCTTCGACTACCCGACCATCAGCCGGGAGTTGGTGGTGGTGATCCAGGGCGTGGTCATCCTGTTCGCGGGCGCCTTGGAACATATGTTCCGTCCGGCCCTGGTGCGCCTGTTCTCCCGCCGCCCCAGCGCGGTGACTTCCAAGCCGGCGGGGGCCTGATCCCATGGACATCTTCTTGACGCTTCTGTCGCTGCTGGATAGCACGGTCCGCCTCGCCACGCCCTTGCTGCTGGCCGCCTTGGCCGGTTTCTATTCGGAACGGGCCGGCGTGGTCGATATCGGGCTGGAGGGCAAGATGCTGGTGGCGGCCTTTGCCGCCGCCGCCACCGCCGCCATCCATGGCTCGGCCTGGCTGGGCCTGGGTGCCGGCATCCTGGCCTCGGTCATCCTGGCCCTGCTGCATGGTTTTGCCTGCATCACGCATAAGGGCAATCAGGTCGTGTCCGGCGTGGCGCTGAACATCGTCGCCCTGGGCCTGACGGCGGTGCTGGGCAATGCCTGGTTTGAGATGGGGGGCCGCACCCCCAACCTGCCTGCCGATGCCCGCTTCGGCGAGATCATCCTGCCTCTGGCAGAAGCGCTGCGCGGCGTCCCCCTGCTGGGTCCCCTCTATTTTGAGCTGATCAGCGGCCATAACATCCTGGTCTATCTGGCACTCGCCATCGTGCCGCTGACCTGGTGGATCGCCTATCGCACCCGTTTCGGCCTGCGCCTGCGCGCCGTGGGCGAAAACCCCGCCGCCGTCGACACCGCCGGCATCTCCGTCACCAGACTGCGTTATCAGGCTGTGCTGATCGCGGGATTGCTCTGCGGCATTGCCGGCGCCTATCTCTCCACGGCGCAAGGGGCCGGGTTCCAGGCCAACATGACGGCGGGCAAGGGGTTCCTGGCCCTGGCCGCCTTGATCCTGGGCAAGTGGAAGCCGGTGCCGACCCTGTTCGCCTGCCTCCTGTTCGCCTTCGCCGACGCGTTGCAGACAAGGTTGCAGGGCGTGGCCCTGCCCGGCATCGGCGAGGTGCCGGTGCAGCTGATCGAGGCCCTGCCCTATCTGCTGACCGTCCTGCTGCTTGCCGGCTTCGTGGGCAAGGCCATCCCGCCCAAGGCCAGCGGGCGGCCCTATGTGAAGGATCGATAAGAGGCAGTTCCGTAGGTCGCCTGCGTCTCCGCGACGGGCGCCAATTTCGACCCCGCGATGGCGGCCTGGGTGCACTTGGCTTCCCCCGCAGGCGCTGCGCGTCGCGGTCGCTGCCGGAGTGGTTTCCGGTCAACCGAGAGCCATTCAAATTTTAACAGGCACAGGCCAACTGAAGCGCGCAACACAACGGGAATGATTAGTAGTATAAACTTATATATTTACATCCTTTAATAATTGACTCACTCTTTTGACGACATTAGCCTCCATCCACAATAACTTGACTCTGCGTCGTGGCTTCGGGGGAACAAATGTCAAAACTGATTAGTCTTATAGGTCTTGCTATTGTTGGCGCTGTTATTATTGGACTATTGTATGCATTTGGGTGGGGTGCTGTTGGGGTTTTCCTGGCATTCTCTGCCTGCGCTGCGCTCGGGAGTTTAGTGATCCGCTTTTTCAAGAGCTAACGCATTGTTGCAAAACAAAGGTATCTGATCTTTCCCTGCTCGGGCAGGAACGCGCATGTATTGCCGTATTTTTTGAGCGGGCGGCCCCCTACGATGCCTCCGCCTGCGTCTCCACAACCGGCGCCAGGGCCAGCTTGCTCGCCACGATGGCGGCCTGGGTACGGCTGACCACGCCCAACCGGCGCAGGATCACCGTGACATGCGCCTTCACAGTGGTTTCCACCACGCCCATCTCATACGCGATCTGTTTGTTCAGCTTGCCCTCCGCGATACCGGCCAGCACGCGCAGCTGCTGCGGCGTCAGGCCCGCCACGCGGGCGGCCATGTCGGCATCGGCCACGGGGGCCTGGGCATGGGCCGGCGTGCCGGCACTGGGCAGCCAGACGGCCCCGTCCAGAACGGCGCGGATGGCGTCGCCGATATGGGTGATGGGCGCTGATTTCGGCACGAAACCCGCAGCACCATATTCCATGGCGCGGTGAATGGTGGCCGCATCCTCGGATGCCGACACCACGATGATCGGAATGGTCGGATGTTCGTTGCGCAGAAGCGCCAGACCGATCAGCCCGTTCATGCCCGGCATATGCAGGTCCAGCAGGATGGTGTCGATGGCCGGCTCGCGCTTCAGCACGGCCTCCACATCGCCGAAACTGGCCGCCTCCACGGTCGTCAGGTCGGGCATGGTGCCCGCCACCGACTGGCACAGGGCTGCACGCATCAATGGATGGTCGTCGGCCACAAGCACCCGGATCGACATCTGTTCCGCCCCTCCCGCAATTGTCCCCGTGGCTGTTCCGCCACTGTTGTTAACCACCGATTCAATGCCCTTCACGCCCGCGACGCAAGCACGCTTTTGACAAAAAAGAATATGGCGGGTGGTTTTCACCACCCGCCAAGGCTTTCAGGGGGAAATCGCAACCACCGACCGATGATCAATCATCGGCGTAGATGTCGATATCCTTGGTTTCCTTCACGAACAGCATGCCGATGACCAGCGTGCCTGCCGCGATGATGATCGGGTACCAGAGACCGGAATAGATGTCGCCAGTGGCCGCCACGATGGCCAGGCTGGTGGTCGGCAAGAACCCGCCGAACCAGCCATTGCCGATGTGATAGGGCAGCGACATGGAGGTGTAGCGGATGCGGGTGGGGAACATTTCCACCAGCATGGCGGCGATGGGGCCGTACACCATGGTGACATAGATGACCAGGATGGTCAGCAGCAGCACCAACATGGGCTTGTTGATGGCCGCATTGTCAGCCTTGGCCGGGTAGCCGGCGGCGACCAGCGCGTCACCGACAGCCTTGGTGAAGGCGGCACCGGCGGCCTTCGGGTCAGCCGGGGCGGCGGACGGGCCATGGCCCAGGTTTACTTCCGTCTTGGTGACAACACCGCTGCCATCATAGCTCTCGATGCTGACGCCACCCACCCGGATCTGGGCGATGGTGCCGGCGGGGGCGGCCTCGTTGCTGTACGGAATGCCCTTGGCCACCAGGGCCGACTTGGCGATATCGCAGCTGCTGGTGAACTTGGCCGTCGCGGTCGGGTTGAACTGGAACGAGCATTCGTTGGGGTCGGCAACCACGACCACGGGGGAGGTGGCGACCGCCGTTTCCAGCGCAGGGTTGGCGAAATGGGTGATGGCCTTGAACAGCGGGAAGTAGGTGATGATGGCCAGCACCAGACCCGCCATGATGATGGGCTTGCGACCGATCTTGTCCGACAGGCTGCCGAAGAAGATGAAGAAGGGCGTGCCGATGGCCAGCGCGACCGCGATCAGGATGTTGGCCGTAAACGCATCAACCTTCAGGATGGAGGTCAGGAAGAACAGGGCATAGAACTGACCCGTGTACCAGACCACCGCCTGACCGGCGACCAGGCCGAACAGCGCCAGGATGACGACCTTCAGATTCTTCCAGTTGCCGAACGCTTCGGTCAGCGGCGCCTTGGAATGCTTACCCTCTTCCTTCATCTTCACGAAGGCCGGGCTTTCATTCAGCATCAGGCGGATCCAGACGGAAATGCCCAGCAGGACGATGGAGATCAGGAACGGGATACGCCAGCCCCAGTTCTCGAAGTCTTCCACCGACATCGACGTGCGGCAGGCCAGGATGATCAGCAGCGACAAGAACAGGCCCAGCGTCGCCGTGGTCTGGATCCAGGCGGTGTAATTGCCGCGCCGTCCATGGGGTGCATGCTCGGCCACATATGTCGCCGCACCGCCATATTCACCGCCCAGCGCCAGACCCTGCAACAGGCGCAGGACGATCAGGATGACCGGGGCGGCAATGCCGATGCTGGCATAATTGGGCAGGATACCGACGATGAAGGTCGAGGCGCCCATGATCAGGATGGTAACAAGGAAGGTATATTTGCGGCCGATCATGTCGCCCAGGCGACCGAACACCAGCGCACCGAACGGACGCACGAAGAAACCGGCGGCAAAGGCCAGCAGCGCGAAGATCAGGCCGGCGGTGGGGTTCACGCCGGAGAAGAACTGCTTGGCGATGACGGCTGCGAGCGAGCCGTACAGGTAGAAATCATACCATTCGAACACGGTGCCAAGCGAAGAGGCGAAGATCACCTTCTTCTCTTCCTTGGTCATCGGGGCTGGTGCCGCCCCGCCCACTGCCACATTAGCCATGTGCCCTCCCTTTTGCGCATATCGGCGACAAACGGACCGGCCCCGGCGATATTATGCGCCGCCCGCCGGGCAGCCTGTTATGGGCGTCCGGGTCGATCCTTGAGGTTTCCACGATGGGACAGGCGGAAGGTTAACGCAGCCCCGACCTTGGTCGCTTCGACCTTGGTCCAGAAGCTTGAAACCATTAGCTAATTTGTGCAGCGCAACAAGCGGGGCGTTAACGGATAAGGCCAAGGGTCATCAATCGTGACCTTTGGCACGGCGGCGACCGCCGCCGCGCGGCACGTGCCGCGTGAAGCCAAGCCAACGGATGTTGGCGCCGGCGCCTGAGGAACAGAAAAAGCTAACCCCGCCTCCGGCTCTCGATATGCAGGTCGAAGGCCACCCCCAGCATGATGGCCATCTGTTCCAGATAGGCGGCATCCGGGTCCGACCACAGGCGCTTGCGGCCCCCCTGTTCACAGCACAGCACAGCCACGGCCCGCCCGCCCGTGGAGACGACATGGTCCAGAAGCGAGCGTACATCGCGTTGCAGCAGATAATTCTTCAGGCACGCGGTCGCGGGATGGGTCATGGCATCATCGGCCACCACGCGCTTTTCGCGGCGCAGCGCCTCGAAATAGGGGGCGCTGTCGGCCTCGCGCAGTTTGGTGCCGCGCAGGACGCGGGCGTCGCGGGCATCATAAAGGGCGGCACATTCGATGGCCTGGCCATCGCCCTCATCAAAAAACCAGACGCTGCCGCTGCTGACGCCCAGATCCTCGACAATGTCCCGGCAGGCCGCCTCGAACACGGGGGGCAAATCCTCGGCCCGCCCGCGAAACGCCGCCAGGGCCGACCGCAAATGCCGCATGCACGCCTCCGCCGCCCATCCCGTACACAAGAATGCTGGGGCCGCGACGTTGCGGCAATGCAATTATTGAACGGGATCAGCCCATCAGAGCGCTGATACGCCGCGACAGGGCGGCCAGATGCGCGCGCTGCCCGTCGGTCAGGCCCGATGGCCCCACTTTCAGCTGTTCCAGCGCCGTGACGGTGCGGTCCACGTGGCGCAGGGCCACCGTCACCTTGTCGCTGGACAGGCCTGCCGTGGCCGGGTTGGCGGGGGCGTTGCCCGCCTTCTCGGCGCGAATCGCGCGCACTGTCAGCGATCCCTGACAGGCGCGGTCCCACAGCGCCATCTGGCGTTCGGGCTCATCGATGGTGGCCAGTTCGACCAGCATGGAGCGCGAAATCTGCCGCTCATGCTGCGGGTAGGTTTTCAGGATGTCCGGATGCAGGGTCAGCAGGCGCAGCGTGGAACTGATCTGCCCCTGGGTGCGACCGATGGCCCGGCCCAGCGCGTCCTGCGTGTAATGATGCTTGTCCATCAGGCGCTGCAACGCGCCCGCCTCTTCCAGGGCGTTCAGTTCCTGGCGCTGCAAATTCTCGATCAAGCTGATCTCATCGACATCGCCCGCCGTGACCAGAACGGGCAGCCAGTCCCAGCCCAGCTTGCGCGCCGCGCGCCAGCGCCGTTCGCCGGCCACGATGTCGTAAAGCCCCAGCTCCCCTTCCGCCACCCGCACCAGCAGCGGGTGCAGGATGCCGACGCGCGCCATGCTGCCGGCCAGTTCGTCCAGCGCTTCCAGATCGAAATATTTGCGCGGCTGGTCGGGCCGGGGCCGCAAGCGGTCGATGGCCAGTGACAGGATCAACGGCGGGCCGGGCACGGCTTCATCGGGATAGGTAGACATGGCTTCTGGCATTAGATCAATCGCACCCGCGGGTCAATGCGGGCGCATGCCTCACGACACAAGGCAATCCAGCGGCGTGAAAACCGGCAGGGCGGGCAGCGACATATAGGCCGACGGCGTCACCGTGCGGCGTTCATAGATGCAGACCGGCGTGCCATCGGCCAGCTTCATGGGCACCCAGCGGGTCAGGGCATGGCGCACCGTCATGCCCCCCTGCACATATTGCAGCCAGATCATGCGGACGGTGGCCACCGCCATCTCCCCGCCAAAGAACCGCCCCTGGGCGTTCAGCATAGCGTCGATCTCCGCCGTCAGGTCGGCCTGCTGCTGGGTACGATTGGCAAAAAACACATCACGACCGAACGGCTGATCGGCGACCAGCGTATCGCTGACTTCCAGAATACGGCTGGGCTTGCCGGCCAGGGGATCGCGGTCGGTGCGGAACACATGGCGCGGGGCCTTGCCATGCCGGATTTGCGAACACAGGTCCGCCGTGCCCACCGGCTGTTCCAGAAGATCGCGAACCAGACGCTGTGCCGACAGATCGGGCATATCAGCGCCACTTTCCCAGCGGTGAAGGGTGCTGGGCGGGACCTTCAGCTGGGCCGCCATCTGGGCAAAGGTCCAGAACCGGGTGCCGCGCACCAGACGCAGCATCTCCGGCCAACAGACCTTATCGCTTGCAACCAATTGCCCTTGCATGGTCCCCGGCGCGCCCTGTCACATCAGCAGTGATTATTACACTGATTCCAAACAGGGGACGAAGCGGGAAATAGGCGTGGTAAACAAAAAATGAAGCAGGCGCGCCGAAAACAAGGGGACGCCAAGGCAAGGCATCCCCTTTTCCTTCTTATACCCTTTGCGTACCGTGCGGATAATCCTGGGCGATCAACCAGAAATTCAGCGCGACTCCGAACAGGCAGAACAGCATCCCGCCCAGGAACATGCCCAGATCCTTGGCGCCCGCCGCCAGGAACAGACCCACAAAGCCGAGCACAACGCCCAACAGGCGCAACGAAACGTTACCGATCATGATACTCTCCTATTAGAGTGTGATCGGTTTAAATGGATTCATTTAAACCGTGAATCACACGACGGAACAAACTCTAACCACCCGTTTTCGGGTGGGGTGGGCTGGGCGGCAGGGGCCGCTCATCATCGAACAGGACGCGGGCACCGGCCCCGTCCAGGTCTTCGAACTGTCCGCTGCGCACGGACCACAGAAAGGCCAGAAGACCGATCAGGCCCATGCCCAGCGCGATGGGGATCAGGAACAGCAGGCTGGTCATCCACGCATCTCCCTTGGTGCTGTTTTAGGCTGACCGGAAACAGTACCGGCGGCGACCGCCGCCGCGCGGCCCGTGCCGCGTCGCCCAAGCTGCGGATGCAGCGCCGGCGCTTGAGGAAAACGCAAAGGTGCCCCCGACAACCTCAGCGCATTGCCCAGCACCACCAGCGAGGAGGAGGACATGGCCAGTGCCGCGATCAGCGGTGTGGCATGGCCCAGCATGGCGATGGGCACCGCGCACAGGTTATAGAGCAGCGAGAAACCCAGGTTCTGCAGCACCAGCCGGTCGGCCTTGCGCGCCACCGTCAAAAGCTCTGCCAGCGGGGCCAGAAGGTCACCCTGGAACACGGCATCGGCGGCGGTCTGCGCCACATCCACGGCACTGCCGGGGGAGGCAGAGACATCCGCCGCCGACAGGGCCGCCGCATCGTTCAGCCCATCGCCGACCATCAGGACATGGCGGCCCTCATCCTTCATCGCGGCCAGCGCCGCTGCCTTGCCCGCCGGGTCCACGCCGGCCCGCCAGTCTGTAATGCCCAGGCGGGCCGCCATGGCGGCCACCACCGGTTCCCGGTCGCCGGAAATCAGGGCCAGCCGGTATCCCTTGCGGCGCAGGGTCGCCACCACGGTCACGGCATCGGCACGCGGCGCATCGGCAAAGGTGAAGCGCCGTGGCTGCCAGCCAGGACGCGCCAGCCACAGTTCCGGCCCCTCGATGATGCTCCCCGGCACGCTGACCGGCCCGACAAAGCCGCGCCGGCCCAGGCGCACCATACCGTCCGGCCCCTGCCATTCCAGGCCGGCCCCCGGCACCTCCCGCACGCCGTCGGCCACCGGTCCCGGCCCTGCGGCCCGCGCGATGGCACGCGACAGCGGATGCCGGCTGGCCCGCGCCAGTGTGGCCGCCAGTTCCAGGTCCGCCGCATCGCGGTCCCCATCGGGCAGAAGGTCGGGCCGGCCCAGGGTCAGCGTGCCTGTCTTGTCAAAGACAATGGTATCCACCTTGGCCAGCCGCTCCAGCGCCGTGGCCGATTTCAGCAGGATGCCGCCGCGCAGCAGCCGCCCCGTCGCCACCACCTGCACCGCCGGTACCGCCAGCGCCAGGGCGCAGGGGCAGGTGATGATCAGCACCGCCACCGCGATGAACAGCCCCTGCTGCCAGGCAATCCCCACGCCCAGCACCCAGGCCAGGAAGGTCGCCAGGGCGGCGGTATGGACCACGGGCGTATAGGCCCGCGCCACCCGGTCGGCCAGCGCCACATAGCGCGCGCGGCCCTGTTCGGCGGCCTCCATCAACCGCACGATCTCGGCCAGCAAGGTGCCCTCACCCCGCGCGGTCACCGTCACGCGCAGCGGGGCCGACAGGTTGACCATGCCGGCAAACAGCGTGTCGCCGGGCCGCACCGGCTGTGGATGGCTTTCCCCGGTGACCAGCGAGGTGTCGATATCCGACACCCCGTCCGCCACGGCCCCATCCACCCCGATCCGCTCCCCCACCGCGACCAGGACCATGGCCCCCACCGGCACCTGCGCCGGGGCCGTGGGCACGGCCATGCCCGCCTCGTTCAGCATCATCACGGGTGCCCGGCCCAGTGCCAGCAGATGTTCTGCTGCACTCCGCGCCCGGCCCCGCGCACGCGCATCCAGAAACCGCCCCACCAGCAGGAAGAACAGCAGCATGACGGCGCCATCGAAATAGGCATGTTCCCCATGCCGCGCCGTCTCCCACAGGCTGACCGTGGTCGCCAGCGTCACGCCCAGAGAGATTGGCACATCCATATTGGTTCGCCCGGCCTTCAGCGCAGTGATGGCCGACCGGAAGAAGGGCCGCGCCGCATAGGCCACGACCGGCACGGCGATCAGGGCCGACAGCCAATGCATCAGGGTGCGCGTGGCATCGCCCATGCTGCCGGCATGGCCGGACCAGACCGACACCGACAGCAGCATGATATTCATCATGCCGAACCCGGCCACCGCCATGGCCCGCACCAGTTCACGTTCGGATTTCTTCTGCGGATCATCCGCCCCTTCTGTGCCCGCCACGGCGGGGCGATAGCCCAACCGCCGCACGATGCCGGCCAGATGCCCCGCCATGTCCGGCGCACCCTCCCGCCACGTCACGGACAAGCGCCGCGTCGTCAGGTTCACGCGCGCCGCCGTCACGCCCGCTTCCCGGCGCAACGCACTTTCAATCAGCCAGACACAGGCCCCACAGGTCACCCCATCCACGACCAGCCGCAGACACTGCGCCCCGTCCGGTAGCGTCTCCACCGCGCCCGACAGGTCCAGCGCCGCCGCCTCTTCTCCTGCCGGGGCCGGGGCATTGGCGTCGCGGCGCGCGTAATAGGCATCCAGCCCCAGATCATGGATCAGGGCATAGGCACCCGCGCAACCGGTACAGCAGAAACGCTCCCCCGCCGCCACCGGCTGCCCGCAATGGATGCAGCCTATGTCATGTGCGTGATCGGTCACGATTACGGGGGATGTGGCGCGGGTCATTTTGTCACCACGATCCGCTGGACCAGCAGATATTGCTCATCGCCATGGCGCAGGGCCGCCTTAACATCCCACTGGCCGGGATGCGGTGTGTTCAGCGGCGCCACGAACCGCCCCGCCCCCGTGGCGGTGAAGACCAGGGAAAGCGGCGCCTCATTGCTGACGGGGCGTTCCAGCCGGCCGGTAATGCCCACGCGATCCAACGGCTGCCCGTCCCGGTCCTGGATGCGCAGGACCAGTTGGCCCCCCTCCACATTCACCGACACGCGCCAGCCCAGCGCGTCCTGCCCCTTTTGGGCCGCCAGCACGTCATTATAGCGCACGCCCCGCTCATAGGGCTTGTCCACCGCCAGCCCGGAATAGGAATTGATGGCATAGGTCACCATCACGGCATTGACGAGGATGACGACCAGCATGGCGCCCACAAAGACCCAGGGGATCCAGCTGCTCTTGCGCGGTTGATCGATGGTCATGGCCATGGCTCAATCCCTGTCGTGATGGTGGCGGACATGCGGGCCGACGAACACCGCGTCATAGGCGTCGCCTTCCCCGCGCACCGGGTTGGTCAGCACGAATTCAATCTCCACCCGCTCATCCCGTTCCTTGTCGGGCGGGGCGGTCACGAACACGCGGAAGGTGGCCACCTTGTCGGGCTTCACAGGCAGGATCACCGACTGGCCTTCGCCCGCCTCGCCCACATCCTGAACCAGCAGATGCCCATCCTTCATGCCTTTCAGGCTCAACAGGAAATCCACTGGCTCCCGCCGCTTGTTCAGAACCTTCAGCGTATAGCCATTGCGCACCCCACCGTCCGACAATGTCACGAAAAGGGGTGCCCGGTCACGCAGCACATTCACTTCCACGGTCGTCCGTAGCAGCAATGCCGCCAGCATCACGGCGCAGACCAGGACCAGCAGGCCTGCATAAAGCGTGGTGCGGGGCCGCACGATCTTCCACTTAGCACGCCCGCCCTTGGCGCGCGCCTGCTGCCGCGCCTCGGTATCAAAGGTGATCAGCTCACGCGGGCGGCCCACCTTGTCCATGATCTGGTTACAGCTGTCGATGCACAGGCCACAGCCGATACATTCCAGCTGCAACCCGTCGCGGATATCGATGCCCGTGGGGCAGACGGCCACGCACTGCCCGCAATCGATACAGTCGCCGCGCCCGTCCCAACTGGTGCCCGCCTTATGCG
Organism: alpha proteobacterium AAP38; assembly: GCA_001296005.1. Lineage (GTDB taxonomy): Bacteria > Pseudomonadota > Alphaproteobacteria > Azospirillales > Azospirillaceae > Niveispirillum. Next base: position 56,900 of record LJHR01000037.1, read on the forward strand.
GCCCCCGCTTCTCCCCGCGCCAGCGCTCATAGGTGACCACCATCGACTGATCGTCCAGCATGGCGGCCTGGAAACGCGGCCAGGGGCACATATAGGTACAGACCTGTTCGCGCGCCCATCCGGCCAGGACATAGGTGGTGGCCGTGAACAGACCCACGAAGAAATACTGGACCAGCGTCGCCTGACCCGTGAAGAACTCCACCACAAAGGTCGGCGCATCGTTGAAATACAGCGCCCAGGCACCGCCGGTGGCCAGCGCGATCAGCAGCCATGCCACATGCTTGGCCGCACGCTTGGTGAATTTCTCGACACTCATCGGCGCCTTGTCCAGGCGCATGCGCGCCCCCCGGTCGCCTTCGATCCAGCGTTCGACTAGCATGAACAGGTCGGTCCATACCGTCTGCGGACAGGCATAGCCACACCACAGCCGCCCGAACAGGGAAGTGACCAGGAACAGGCCCAGCGACCCGATCACCAGCAGGCCCGTGATGAAATAGACCTCCTGCGGCCAGATCTCGATCCCGAACAGATAGGCGCGCGGTGCACCGATATCGATCAGCAGGGCCTGTGACGGCGCATCCGGCCCCCGGTCCCAACGCACCCACGGGGCAAGGTAGTACAGCGTCAGACAGAAGATCAGGACGGCCCATTTGATGGTGCGGTACTTGCCCGTCACCGATTTGGGCTGCACCTTGACCCGCGCCGCATAAAGCGAGGGCGGCGGCACATCGGCCCCCTTGGGCGCCGCCGCCGGCTTGCGCACATTCTCAAACGCCGCCTGCGCCGCATCGGCAGCAGCCGCCTTCTCCAGCAATGTCTCCGGCCCGGCCATCGGGGCACCCCTTGGAAACGGTCATGAACAGTTCGGTGGGCAACCCACCCTGACCGTACCCTAGGCCTGTGCGCCGCGGCGCGCGTTGCGATAAATCAAATGACGGGGGAATGATTGGGATGGGGATGTTTGGTCGCAGGGGGGAACCGTTTGGACCATACCACGCTTGCCCAGCACCAAGTCTTACGTAAAATACAGAAGATGCGTAACCGGAGAAGCTAACATGGTTGTGGTCACATCAGCCGAGTTCGTCCGGCAGTTCGGCACCTACCAGCGCAAGGTTCAGCGGGAAGAGGTTGCCGTCACCTCTTACGGGAAAGTCGTGGGCTACTACGTCTCCGCCGAGGATTTTGAAATCCTCCAACAGGCCAAGGCCGCGCGGCAAGCCTATCATCCGGGTGAGTTGACGGAGGATATGTGGGCCGATATTGACCGCGCAGAGCCCAGTGCCGATGCCCACAAGCTGGATCATCTGATGGGCGGGGCTGAATAATGGTCCTGCCACCCCCGGCACCGGGGCTGGTTGTCCATTTCTCGTACCTCTGGCGCAACCAGTTTGAGCAGGGTGAGGAGACGGGACGAAAAGTGCGCCCCTGCCTGATCATCTATGGCGAAATCCCGGCCAGCCTGCTTCGCCAAGTACTGACCGCCATTAAGGCGCTGCGGCCACCGCCCAAGGCCACACCCCGGACCTGACAAAACAAAACACCCCACCGGTCTCTCTCCGGCGGGGTGCAAGTCTTGTGGGGGCTAGAAGGGTCGGGGGTTACTGCCCACCCCCCAGCGCATGAACATATGTGGCCAGCACCTTCACCGTGGCCGGGTCCAGGCGTTCGCTCCAGGCCGGCATGTTGCCGCGCCGCGCATAGGTGATGGTCTCCACCACCGTTTTCCGGTCGCCGCCATACAGCCAGATGCCGTCCGACAGGCGCGGGCCGCCCATATCCTGGATGCCCTCGCCCTTCTCGCCATGACAGGCCGCGCAATTCTCGGCAAAGACCAAGGCCCCGCGTTCCACGGCGTCGGCCTTGCCCGTAGTGCCCGACAGCGACAGGACATAATCGGCGACGTCACCGATCTGTTCCTTGGTCAGCAGGCTGTCGGCGCCAAAGCGCGGCATGTCGGAGACGCGGCTGTTCTCATTGGTATTGCGGATGCCATAGGTGATGGTCTGCAGAATCTGGTCCGGCTTGCCGCCCCAGATCCAGTCATCATCGGCCAGCGTGGGGAAGCCCACGGCACCGGCCCCGCCCGCCCCATGACAGCCCGCGCAATTATCGGCAAAGGCCACGCGGCCCGCCGCCTGGACATAGCCCATCAGGGCCGGGTCCTTGCGGATGCTGTCAATGTCCATGGCCACGATCTTTTCGCGCAGTTCGGCCTGGCCGGCCTTCTGCGCTGCCAGATCCGCCGCCACCTCGCCACGCCTTGAATAGCCGGCGGTGCCACCGAAATGGCTGGACAGGGTGGGCCAGGAGGGGAACAGGACCGTATAGATCACGCCCCAGACGATGCAGGCATAGAAGGTGTACAGCCACCATTTCGGCAGCGGCGTATTCAGTTCCTTGATGCCGTCCCACTCATGGCCCGTCGTTTCCGTGCCCGTGGTGGCGTCCTTTTCGATCTTGGTCGGCATGGGATCACCTGTTGTTTCGGGCGGGGCTGGGATCGTCGTTCAGGGGGATCATGGCGTTGGCCTCAAACCGGCGCTTGGCGCCGGGCCGAAAGGCCCAGAACACGATCCCAAGGAACAGAACCAGGAACCAGACCAGCCAGAGCTGTTTCAGAAGGGGGAGAAGTTCGTGCATGGCGTCCCCCTCACTGCTTCAGGTCTTCGGGATTGATCTTGGTGAAATCGACCAGCGTGCCCAGCATCTGGAGATACGCGACCAGGGCGTCCATCTCCGTCACCTGTTCCGGCTTGCCGTCGAAATCGCCCAGCGCGGCCTTGGGATAACGGGCCATAAGCGCCGTTGTATCCTCGTCCGGCAAAGCACCCGCCTGGACCTTCAGGTCCTTCTGGGCATTGGCGATATCATCCTCCGAATAGGGCACGCCCAACGTGCGCAGCGTCTTCAGATGTTCTGCCGCATCGTCGAAATTCAGCGGCCGGTTCAGGAACTGGTAGGTGGGCATGATCGATTCCGGCACCAGGGCGCGCGGATTGTTCAGATGCGCGACATGCCAGTCGTTGGAATATTTGCCACCAACGCGCGCCAGATCGGGGCCGGTACGCTTCGACCCCCATTGGAACGGGTGGTCATACATGCTCTCTGCCGCCAGGCTGTAATGGCCATAGCGCTCGACCTCGTCCTTGAAGGTACGGATCTGCTGGCTGTGGCAGAGATAGCAGCCTTCGCGGACATAGATGTTGCGGCCCGCCAGTTCCAGCGGGCTGTAGGGGCGCACCCCTTCCACCCGCTCGATGGTGGTTTCCACCGTAAACAGCGGCACGATCTGCACCAGACCACCGATGGAAACGGTGATCAGGGTCAGGACGGCCATCAGGATGACGTTCTTTTCGATGATCGCGTGGGAGAACTTCATGGTTCCGTCCCCCTTATTCGGCGGCCACAGCGGCACCCTGCGTCACCGGCTCCAGGGCCGGGCTGCTGGTGACCGTGCGGATCAGGTTGATGACCATCAGGATGGCGCCGGTCAGGAACAACAGACCGCCGATGCCACGGATGACGTAGTAGGGATGCATGGCCTGCACCGTCTCCACGAACGAATACTGGAGGAACCCGTACTCATCATAGGCGCGCCACATCAGGCCCTGCATGATGCCGCTGACCCACATGGCGGTGATGTAGAAGACGATGCCGACGGTCGCGGTCCAGAAGTGCCATTCCACCAGACGGGCGGAATAGAGCCGCTGCTTCTTCCACAACACCGGCACCAGATAATAGATCATGCCGAAGCAGATGAAGGCGACCCAGCCCAGCGCGCCGGAATGCACATGGCCGATGGTCCAGTCGGTATAGTGCGACAGGCCGTTGACCGCCTTCACCGACATGACCGGACCTTCGAACGTGCTCATGCCATAGAAGCCGACGGCAGTGACGGAGAAGCGGAGCGACGGATCGGTGCGCAGCTTGTCCCAGGCGCCCGAAAGGGTCATGATCCCGTTGATCATGCCGCCCCAGCTGGGCATCCACAGCACGACCGAGAACACCATGCCCAGCGTCTGCGTCCAGTCGGGCAGCGCCGTATAGTGCAGATGGTGCGGACCCGCCCAGATATAGAGGAAGATCAGCGCCCAGAAATGGATGATCGACAGACGGTAGCTATAGATGGGCCGCTGTGCCGCCTTGGGGATGAAATAGTACATCATGCCCAGGAAGCCGGCGGTCAGGAAGAAGCCCACCGCGTTATGGCCGTACCACCACTGGATCATGGCATCCTGCACGCCGGCCCAGGCCACATAGGACTTGGTGCCCGTCAGGCTGACCGGCAGGGCTGCGTTATTCACGATATGCAGCATCGCAATGGTCAGGATGAAGGCCAGATAGAACCAGTTGGCCACATAGATATGCGGCTCCCGGCGCTTGATGATAGTGCCGACAAACACAACCAGATAGACGACCCAGACGATGGTCAGCCACAGATCGACATACCATTCCGGCTCGGCATATTCCTTGCCCTGGGTGATGCCCAGCAGATAGCCGGTGGCGGCCATCACAATGAACAGCTGGTATCCGAAGAAGATGAACCAGCCCCATTCGCGCCCGCCGAACAGCGGCGCGCGGCAAGTGCGCTGCACCACGTAAAGCGACGACCCGATCAGGGCGGACCCGCCAAAGGCGAAGATCGCGGCGGATGTGTGCAGCGGGCGCAGCCGCCCGAAGGTGGTCCATTCCAGACCCAGATTCAGGTCGGGAAAGGCCAGCTGGAAAGCGATATAGACACCGGCGGCAAATGCCGCGATGCCCCAGAACATGGCGGCCACGACGAAGGCGCGGACAACGTCCTCGTGATACGCCTCGACGGGAGCGGCCGTTTGGCCCGCGCCCCCATACGCCCCGTCGGCGATTGCTACACCCATGACAAACCCCCGGTGTCGGCGGAATTTTTGGATAAGGACCGGACCCATGCCCGATCCCCGACCCTGCCTTCATGGGCCATGCCGGGGGCATGCGCATTGACATGCATCAAGGCGGTGATGGTTCAGGCGGAAAACATCAAGGTGATGCAGGATCAAGGGGGTGGGGAGTGCACCGTCCCCCGTTCTCTTCGTCATTCCGGCTGTCGTTGGGATGACGAAGATATTTCCACACCCCTAATATTCACCAAAAGCATAGCCCCCCTTCCCACGCCCAGAAAACCTGCCATACTCAAGAAAAGCCGCGAAAAGCGACACTTGGCGAACTATTGGGGATGGAAATGACTGTCGACCATGAAGATGATGCCGGCCACGTCCCTGTATTCAGCGGACCAGTGCCCCATATCCGTCACGTTCCCGTGGACCGGCCCTGGCACTGGCTGCAACTGGGCATGGCCGATCTGGGGTCCGCCTGGCGGGTCAGCCTGACCTATGGCGCGATCATCGCGGCGTTCAGCCTGGCGCTGACCCTGCTGGTGGTGGGGTCCGGGCATGTCATGCTGATGCTGCCCTTGACCTCGGGCTTCACGCTGGTGGCCCCGCTGATCGCGGTCGGGCTTTACGCCACGTCGCGCGATATCGGCGCCGGTCGCGTGCCCGATCTGGGCCGGGCGCTGCAGGCATGGAAGGTGAACCCCCTGCAGGTCGGGTTCCTGGGCGTGCTGCTCCTACTGCTGCACCTGTTCTGGGTGCGGGTGGCGACCTTGATGTATGCGTTGTTCTTCGCCGACTTGTCGCCGACCCTGGACAGCCTGACCACCACCCTGTTTCAAAGCGGGGCCAGCCTGCCCTTCCTGATCGTCGGCACCATCATCGGCGCCGCCTTCGCCGCTGTGGCTTTCGCGGTTTCCGTTGTGTCGATCCCCATGCTGCTGGACCGCCGCACCAACGCCTTCACCGCCATGGCCACCAGCATCACGGCGGTGCGCGTCAACCTGCCCGCCATGGCGCTCTGGGCCTTCATCATTGTCTTCCTGACCGCCGTGGGCATCGCCACCCTGTTCGTGGGCCTGATCGTCACCCTGCCCCTGATCGGCCATGCCAGCTGGCATGCCTACAAGGATCTGGTGACGGAAGGGTGAGGGAGGGGGTCAGACGCTATTTGGCGGCGGGTGGCACATTGCACTCTTCTGAGTTTTGGTCAATGCCCGTTCGCTCACAAATTATTGGAATGGAATCACGCAGTATAGTCGCGATTCTATTCAGTTCTTTCTTGACATGAATTTGTGCGTTCTTGGAATTATTGTCCAGCGCCGAAATCGTCTCCCTAATTGAATCCGTTGACTGCTTAACATACCCTCTACTTTCATTTGAAATTCCACCCGCTGGTATATTAGAGGGCGCCAGAGCCGATGTTCCGGTAGCAACGGGCGGACGTTGCTCCGGCGCCTCCAGCCTCTTGGTCTCCAATGCATCCAGTCTTTTAACCAGCGCTGCCACCTGTTCCTCTGCTGTAGCGATCTTCTCTTCGACCGGTGCCACAGACGCTTCTACAACCTTCCCCACATCCGCAGTCTGCCCGCCCCCGTTATGGGGGGCGAGGTAGACCGATGCGCTGACGGATATCGCAACCACCACCGCTGCTGCGGCAAGCCACCCCAGCAGCCTCGGCCATTGCGGCTCCTGTACGACGCCGGATGATTGTGCGCCGCCCTCTTGGTTATCGTGCATCAGTCGCCGCTCTAAGGAGCGAATTTGCAGGTTGGCCTGCTCGGCGGCCTCGCCCCGCATCTGCTCCATCAGGTAATCCCTGAGTTGCTGCAGCTTCTGATCCGACATTTCCTCATCCTCTTCAATGTCACTCGGGGCCGTCTGCTGGGGAGGGGCGATTGCCGCCATCTTTCTGGGCTGCGGGTCCCAGTCGAGTGAAATGATCTGCGCGTTCGGTATCCGCATGGCGGCGGCGATGACATGCGGCTCCGCACTGATGTAGATTTCGCCGAACTGGTTATATTGCGGTCTGGTCTGCGCATTATCCAGGAACTTAGCGATAATGCCGGGGCGGCTTTCTGGCGAAAGGCTGCTGATATCAATGATCCCCACCGCGTACGCGCCTGTGGCAAGGGAAAGTCCAGCGCCTTCCTGGTGCGGAATGGCTTCGGCCCTCACCTTGTCGCCCACCGCTTTGATAATCTGACCCACATCGGCTTTTGCGGTCGCCCGCTGAACCACGTCCGCCAGCTTGAAGCCGCGGGGCAGCACTTCGGGTACGTGATGGGTCATGCAATCGAAGACGGCCTTGACCACCGTATAGGCGACTTGGCCGCTGATTGTCGTTCCAGACAGCAGCAGGCCCGCGCCACGATAGGGGCCAACACGGTCCTGCATGCTATCGCGAATGGACTCACATTTCGCTATCCAGGTAAAATCCTGGTCAAGCCCCTGGTAGCCAACCCGGCGGACGAAATACAGATCCTTGAAACTTACCCCCTCCAATCGGGATGAGCGTTGCACCATCTCCAAATCCGGACGGCAGAATATCTTCCGCTCGCCATTGCTTGCTTCCCGGTTCTCATAAATGTTCCGGGAAGTGTTTCCTGGTAAAAATCCGAACCATGTCAGGGTCAGCATACCGGTCGTCCTCCCTCAGGACCCTGTCATTTCGTACCCAGAATGAAATCGATGAAACGGTCCAGGGCCGATGGCTTGCCCTTGGTGGGTGGTGCTGCATCCGGATAGAGGGGGGACGGCCTGTCCGCCGCATTCCCCGTGGCAGGCTGGGTGGCGTTTCCGATGATCCAGTTCAGGAGGAGGCGGTTATAGCGATCAAAGACGCGCTTATGTACACCCGGCGGGTTTACGAAATTGCCGGAGATCATGCCCGCTGAATAGGGCAGCAGCGACTTGCTGCCGATGCCGTTTAAAGTGCTGAAGGCATTCCAGATGAACCGCCAATCCTGCACCTCCTTCAGAAGCAGGTCCGCTGCCGGGTCATTGAACCCATCCGTCCCTGGCGGATGCCGGGCGTCCCACTTGCTCATCATCAAAAGCAGGTGATCACGGGCCGGATCGTTGCGATGGCGACGATACTGATCGACGCAATTGGCCAGACAGCGATGGCTATATTCAAGACCGACCCGGCCATCCGGGCTTCTGCAGGGAGAAACGAAGATCACGGAAATGGGATTGGGAAACCGTTTCAGGATCGCGGTGACCTCCGGCTTCATCTCCCTGAAATCGACACCGGTGCTGGTATCCATCTCGAACCATTCGCCCTGCCCTTCGAGAAAGGCCAGCTTGCAGGTTCTGCCGGTATTTCCAGGCCCGCGTATCTCGATATCCAGCGGGATGAAGAATGGGTGTTCGATTGATGTCGCGGGCGGCATGTCTCCATGATTGAAGGCCGGGACCTTCACGTTCAGGAACTCCTTGGCGGCGAGATAGCGCGACTGGGCATCCTCGACCGTTGCCGGGAACGGGTCTTCCCCGATGCGTACGTTGATGCCGGCATCCGCTGATCCCATGGCATAGCCAAGGGCCGACAGCAGCATCGTGCTCTTGCCCGATAAGCGGGTCCCGAAGACCAGTACGGGATGCACATGATTTTCATCCATGAACCGAATGAAATCACCGCCAGCCTTATCGTCAAAGTTGAAGTTAGACTTCTTCCTGACCAACGGGCGGTCGGACGTGTCATCGAAATCAGGCATGGTCAACCACCATCGTTTGAAGATTAGGCTTGATTCGGATTGCTGCTAAACGGTCCCCACAGCAGGACCACTTTGGTGCCATCAAGGTCGGCCGCCTGGTTGCGCCGCGTGTTCTCCACACGCCGCCGGTGGCTCAGTGTGGCGGCCTGATAGACCAGGGTCAGCATCAGGATATCCATTAGCAGAGGCAGGACGGAGTAGAGATAGGTGCTGGCGTAATTCAGCCGTGACAGCAGGATGCTGAACACCGACAGGGGGCGCGATACATTCTCCGATGCCTGGCTGCCGATATCCGGCGGCAGGGCCAGTATGGCGGGGGCGAAGGCGCCAACCTCCTGTCGGAGCCTTTTATACTCGGCGTTGCTCGCCGTCAGGTCCCGCACCGTGTCGATGTAAAGACCAATGCGGGCGATCAGGCTGGACAGGCCCGCCAGATCGGCCTGCCGCTTCGACAGCGCATTGTCATGATGGGCGACGGCCTTCTCCACCTGCTGGGCCAGCGCATTACGCTCCGCATAACGACCCTGGATTGCCATAGGGTGGTTATTCAGGCTGGACAATATCTTTTCCGTATAGGCCTGAATAAGGTCATTCAAGGTCTGCCGGGCAGTACAGCTTATGGTGATATTGTCGGACGACAGCGGCTTCAGGTCTGGCAGAAGTTCGCGGATTTCCTGGAAGCGCTGGCGGGCCTGCGAGCCCATACCGCAATTGCCGGGAGCCGTGATCTCATTACGCAAGGCCGTGAGCTTGCTCTCTACCTGCGCGCGAATACCCTCATATTCCGGTAGCCGCAGGGAATCCCTGGACGCTTCCCGCAATTGGGTCAGACGGTCGCGCGCCCGATCAAGGTCCTCGCGCAGAATGACGGGGCCTTCAAAGACCAGGGTCGCCGCCGTCAACACGCCAACGGCGCTCAAGGTCAGTATCAGGGCGACAAAAACCCAGGAAAGACGCTTGAACTTTGCCGACAGCTGCTTGCTGCCGGCATGGTCCGCCGCGAGCCGTAACCGACCATAGCTACGCAGAAATGCCCCCACAAGAAGGGCGGCGGCCAAGCCTGCGGTAATCGCCAGTGCTGGATGATAGTCCGGGAAGGATGTCAGCACAGAGGCTTGATAGCCAAAGAAAAGCGTATAGAGAAACAAACCCAACAGGAGAATGAAAAGCGCGTAAAACGCTTTCCACGGGATCACGTTCAACATCCACCACCTCCAGCTACATCAATAGCCTGAAAGTGGTAGTTCAACGACAACGAGGCGTAAAGAAAATTTGAATTTTTACGCGGTTAGTAATAATATTTCCAGTCCAGAAGCCAATAATAGGCGTTACGGCAATACAAGTGAAATCCAAAAGGAAAGATATTTACAAGTATATTCAACTTCATCAACCTCAAGCCGAATCGCCCCCCTTCGTCTCACCCCTCCCACACTACATGCACCAGCCTGTAGCCCTTCTGCTTGATCACGCGCAGCAGGGTGGCAATGGCGTCCGCCGTGGGTTTGTTGGCATCATGCATCAGGATGATGCCACCGCCCTTCTCGTCCAGCGCCTTGGACAGGCGCTCGGCCAGCATGGGCGTGGTATCCGCCGGCTGCCAGTCGGTGATGGCCAGATCGATGGAGAAGACCGCCACCCCGTCGCGGGCCAGCGCCGACATCAGCACCGGTGTCTCCTCCAGAAACGGAAACCGGTACGCCGCGGCGGTTACCCCGAACAGCCGCTGATAGGCGGCCTGGGTGCGCGCCAGATCATCCAGCTGCGCCACCTCGCCCAGCGTGCCCAGATGCGGGTGGCTATAGCTATGGATGCCCGCCGAATGCCCCTCCGCCACGACGCGTTTGGCAAGGTCGCCATGGGCGTCCAGATTGCCGCCCGTCATGAAGAACGTGGCCTTGGCGCATTCCGCCTTCAACGCGTCCAGAACCTGCGGCGTCAGCACCGGCACTGGCCCATCATCAAAGGTCAGTACCACCTCGCCCCGTTCCAGCCCCGGCAGTGCCGCATGCTGCACCGTACCGAACGCCCCGCCTGCCCCCCGCTTCAAGGTGATGGTCCGGCTGGTGCCCAGCGCGTCCGACCCACAGGCCGCCGCCACTGCCGTCCCGGCGCCCATCCCCGCCAGCACCAAGGCCAGCACCAGCCCCCTGATCACCCGCATCCCATCCTCCCTGGTTCATTAGAAGTTGTTAGCGTTAACCTAAACCAATCCGAACAACCGATCCAGCCTGCCAGCACCCGCGATGCTCACTGCCCTTTCACTTTATTAGACAACGTTGTCAGATGTCCCCGAACATGCTATCCACACTATTGACGGCACAAGGGGGCAACGTACCCCTGCGGCGCGGAGGAAATGTTCTTTGACCGATATTCAGCAGAATGGCGCGGCCCGCCCCCTTCCGCGTGTGGCGACGATCTTTGATGTGGCCCGCGTGGCCGGCGTCTCGACCAAGACCGTATCGCGCGTGCTGAATAATGAGGCGCGGGTGGCCGACGACACGCTGGCCCGCGTTCGCGCCGCCGTGGCCGATCTGGATTACCGGCCCAATCCCAATGCCCGCTCGCTGGCGGGCCGCCGCTCCTATCTGATCGGCCTGTTCTATGACAACCCGTCGCGCAACTACATGGCCGACATCATGGGTGGCGCCATCAGGCGGTGTCAGGAGAAGGGCTATCACCTGCTCACCGAACCGTGCGAGGCGGATGATCCCAACCTGCCGCGCATGATGGTGTCGGTGGCCGCGCGCTTCCGCCTGGATGGCCTGATCCTCACCCCGCCCATCGTGGACCGCCCCGATGTGCTGGACGCCATCGCCCAGGCCAATGTCCCCCTTGTCCGCATCGCGCCCCGCACCGATCCCGCCCGCACACCGCATGTCCATATGGATGATGAGGCGGCGGCAAGGCTGGCGGCATATCATCTGGCCGATCTGGGCCATACGCGGCTGGGCATGATCCTGGGCCATCCCGACCATGGCGCGGCGGAACTGCGCCGGCGCGGCTTCATGAATGCCGCCGCCGAACGCGGCCTGACCCTGTCGCCTGACCATGTCCTGCCCGGCGATTTCAGCTTTGCACGCGGTTTCGCCGCTGCCGAGCAGTTGCTGGCCCTGCCCAACCGCCCCACCGCCATCTTCGCCGGCAATGACGACATGGCCGCCGCCACGGTCGCCGCCGCCAACAAGCACGGCCTGCAGGTCCCCCGCGACCTATCCGTCATCGGCTTCGATGACAGCCCCATCGCCCAGGTCATCTGGCCCCCGCTCACCACCATCCGCCAGCCCACCATGGCCATGGCCGCCGCCGCCGTCGACCTCCTGATCGGCGACACCGACCCAGAACCCGTGCGCCAACTGGGCTTTGAGTTGATGGTCCGGCAATCGACGGGGCCGGTGGGGGGGTAGGGCGGCACCTCTTAAACCCTCCCCATCGCCGTACCTCCAACCGTCATCCCCGCCCCCCTTTGTCGTCCTGGCCCCCTTTCGTCATCCCGGCGAAAGCCGGGACCCAGGGGCCACGGGGATCAGACGTCAACGCCAATTGATCAAAGCCGCCAAATAGGTCGGGCACCTGCGCCCAGCCCCAGACCTCACGCCAGCGTCGCGTACAAATCCGTCCACAGCGGATTATGCGTCTCGATCAGGTCGATCTTCCATGCTCGCCGCCATTCCTTCAGCTGCTTCTCACGGCGAATGGCCCCACCAATCTCCCCATGCTGTTCGTAATAAACCAGCATCCTCACGCTATATTGCCGCGTGAAACCCGGGACCAACGCTTCCCGATGCTCCCAGACCCGCCCGTTACACCGATATATAGGGTGCCATTTCGCCGGCTGGCCAGGATGTAAACATATCCCCCACGCTCATACCCCATGGAACGCCCTGGATAGAGATTGTTATTCTTGTATGGTTTTCTCCATTTGCATTGCAGTCAAGAAGACTCTGACCGCCGTCGCACTTCCCCCCACGCCGTCGCCCCCTCTCCCTCGTCATCCACCTCTTCGCTCGCCCTCCCTCGTCACCCGCTCCCTCGTCATCCCGGCGAAAGCCGGGACCCAGAGCCACAGGCCCAAACCTCAACGCCACCCCGGCCAACCCCGCCGAACCGTCGGGCGCTTGGCCCCTGGGTCCCGGCTTACGCCGGGATGACGAAAATGGGGATAAGCAAGGTACGACACCCCCTTCCTCCCCCCACCCCTTCCCGCTATGGTGGCAACACCCCACCATCCAAAGCACGGAAGGGCGAAGATGAGTGAGCCGGCGGCGCGTGAGAAACCCGACTTCATCGAAAAGATCGCCGACTATGCAGGCTGGATTCTGGCCATATCGGTGGCGGTGATCATTGCCGCCTGGTCGCTCTATTTCTTCCAGTTCCGGGGCAGCCTGTCCGATGACACGGCCATCTGGGGCCAGTTCGGCGACTTCGTCGGCGGCACCCTGAACTCGGTCTTTGCCTTCTTCAGCTTTATGATCCTGCTCAGTTCGTTGCGGCTGCAGCTGAAGGAGTTGCGATTGACGCGGGAGGAGTTGGAGGCGACGAGAAAGGAGTTGGCTGCGTCAAGTATCGCACAAAAGATGCAAGCAGATCATTTTGAACGGGAGGCGAAGAAGAGGGATCACACAGATGCAATACAACTTCTACTATCGCTCATTCCGATAAACTTTAAGGACTCATTTGTTGCAGATGAATATGATAATTTTCATTATATTGAGTCAAATTTTATTAATAAAAATGAAGAGACACTATCAAAAGATATCTATTTTTCTGACATGGAAGTTAACTGCGAGCGGATTATTTTATTAGATAAGCACTGCGGATATTTAAATAGAACATTTCCTGATTCGCCATTACTACACACCGTTACAATCAAATATAAGAATTTGGCTAAAATTCTATCTAACCATGGTTGGATAGATGCTCATAAAATTCCATTTTTTTATACTGCTGCTGAACAGCATCCTTAACCCTACCCCACCTCCACCAACTTCGCCGCAATCGCCGCCGGGGCCAGCACATGCACTGCGCCCCCGCGTTCAATGGCGACGCCGGGCATGCCATGCACCACAGAGCTGGCGGCGTCCTGGGCGATAGTGACGGCGCCCAGCGTGCGCAGCACACAGAGATCGTCGGCCCCGTCGGCGCCCATGCCGGTCAGCAGCACGCCGATGGACCGCCCACCATATTGGGCCGCCACCGACCGGAACAGGTGCCCCACGGCGGGGCGCAGGCCAGCCTCGGGCGGGCTGTCGATCAACTGGATGCGGCCATAGGCGTCCACGCCCATATGCCGGTCATCGGGCGCCACATAGACATGGCCACCCATTACCTCTTCCCCATCGCGCGCGACCGTGACCGGTAATGCACAACCGGCATCCAGCCAGTCTGCAAACCCCGTTACGAACCCGCGCGCAATATGTTGCACCACCAGGATGGGCAGGGGAAATTCCGCCGGCAGGGCGCTGAGGATGGTCTGTAGGGCAACCGGCCCGCCCGTGCTGGCACCGATGGCCACCACCCGTGCCTTCTCCCGCGGGCCGGTGCTGGCCGCTGTCGCGACGGCGGCCACGCGTTCAGCCAGGGCCGGCGCGCGTTTCCAGCGGCGCACCACCTTCACTTCCGACATCAGGCGGACGGCGGTGACAAGGGCCTCGGCCTCCCGCTCATGATCATCATGGCCCAGGCCCGCCGGGCGGCGGATAAAGGCGAGCGCGCCCGCCTCCACGGCCTTGAAGGTGGCCGCCACCTCGTCCTGCACGGCACCGCTGACGATGACGATGGGGACCGGCACCGTCTCCATGATCTCCCGCGTGGCGGAAAACCCGTCCAGGCCCGGCATATGGATATCCATGGTCACCACGTCCGGCTTCAGCCGGCGCACCGCCTCCAAGGCGGCGGCACCATCCGAAACGGCGGCCACAACCTTGATATCGGACTCGCTTTCCAGAATGGCGGTCAGGAATACCCGGATAGTGGGCGAATCCTCGGCGACGAGAACCTTGATCACACAGAATATCCTCAGATCAGGCGACCGATGATCTCCAGCAAGTCGCTCTGGTCGAAACTCTTTTTAACGATATAGGCACTGGCGCCGACATCAACCCCGCGCTCCCTATCCTCTCGCGTTTCCAGCGAGGTGATGAGGATGGCCGGTATCTCCGACAGGCGGGGATCCTGGCGGATATTGGCGATCAGTTCGAACCCGCTCATGCGCGGCATTTCCACGTCCGACACGACAAGATCGAACATCTCGCCCGCCAGAACGTTCCACGCCTCCATCCCGTCCACACAGGTCCGCACCCGGAACCCGGCGGCTTCCAGCACATGCTTGAACAGGGTGCGGGCCGTGATGCTGTCCTCGGCGATCAGGATGGATTTGCGCGCCTGCGTCGCATTGGCCGTGACCGGTCGCGCCGCCCTCGCCTGGAAATCGGGCCGCAATGCTGCACGCAGCAGGTCATGCACATTCAGCACGAAACCCAGCCGCCCCGATGGCAGGGCCACGGCCCCCGCCACGCCCGGGACCCGCGTCAGGGGCCAGGCCAGCGGCTTCATCAGTATCTCCGCTTCGCCCAGGACGGTTTCGACCTCCACGGCCAGCCGCTGCCCAGCGGCGGCCAGCACGACATAGGCGCGGAAATCCCCCGACGGTCCCGTGCCGGGCAGGTGCAGCAGGTCCGACAGCCGGACCAGCGCCAGGGGCCGCCCGTCGATGCGCAGCATCTCCCGGCCTTCCACCATCTGCACATCTTGGCTGGCGACGCGGCCCACGCGTTCGATGCGGTTGGTGGGCATGGCATAGACATTGCCGCCGACCGCCGTCATCACCACCCGGAATGCCGCCATGGTGACGGGCAGCAGCAGGCGGAACACCGTGCCCCGCCCCGGCTGGCTTTCCACTGTCACAGTGCCGCCCAGCCGCTCCACCTTTTCCTGCACGATGGCCAGACCCAGGCCGCGCCCGGAAATATCCGTGATCCCCTCACTGGTCGACAGGCCCGATTGAAAGGCCAGCGCCATGATCTGATCGGGCGCCAGACCCGCCGCCTGCTCGGCCTCCAGAAGGCCCGTCTGCACCGCTTCCTGGCTCAGGCGGCCCAGATCCATGCCACGGCCATCATCGCTGATGGCGATCTCCGCCCGGCCGCCATCGCGCTGGCTGACGGTCAGCGATATGGTGGCCCGCGCCGGCTTGCCCGCGGCTACCCGTTCCTCGGGCCGCTCGATCCCGTGGTCGATGGCGTTGCGCGCCAGATGCAGCAGCGCCTCGCGCAGTTCCTCCTGCACGCGGCGATCCAGCTCCAACTCCTGGCCGCCCAGCTCCAGCTGCACATCCTTGCCCTGCCGGCGTGACAGGTCACGCAAATCCTGCGCAACAGGTTCCAGAAGCGTACTGGCGGGCAGCATCAAGACCTGTTTCGTGCCCGACAGCAGACTGTCGACCCCCTTGGACAGGCCCCGCACATCATGATCGGCTTCCAGCGCCAGCCGGCTCAGCTTCGTGGCGACCCAGGCCAGGGTTTGGGCGTCATGCTCTGCCTGCTGCGCGCTGTCCAGCCGCTGTCGCGTGCGCATCCGGTCGGTCAGACCGGTGCCCAGCGCCTTGATCTCGGCCACCCGCTCCCCGCCCGACAGCTTGGCGTTGATCAGTTCCTCTGCCTGATGCAGCAGGAAATCCAGCCGCTCGATGGGCACGCGCAGGGTCTGGCGCGGCCCCGCCACAAACGGTTCCTCGGTCTGCACCCGCTTGGCCGGGGCCGTCGGCGGCGGGGGTTTGGGGACCTCCACCACCGGGGCGGCCACGGGCGGGGGCGGTGGGGCTGGCGCGGCAACCACCGGGGCGGCAGGGGCCTGGGCTGCCGCCTCCCCCTTGGCTGCCCCTTCCAGGCGCGCGATCAGGTTGTCCAACCCCTCCACGGGCGGCGGGCTATTGCCATTCACCTCGTTCGGGACCATGCGGCGCAGGGCCGCGAACCCGTCGGCCAGCACGGCCACCACGCCCGGCCCCAGCCGCAATTCCCCGCGCTTCAGTAGGGCCAGCAGCGATTCCATGGCATGGCACAGCGCCACCAGATGCGACAGGTTGACGGTGCGCGCCGCCCCTTTCAGCGTATGGACCTCACGAAAGGTCTTTTCGATCAGCTCCCGCGCCCGCTGCTCGCTGACGCCTGCCTCCAACTCGCGCAACGACACGGCCAGCGAACCGACATGTTCCTCCGCCTCGACCATGAACATGGCGAGCAGGCGTTGGAAAAGCTGTTCGTTGCGGCTGTTCATCACGCTGGCTCCGAACCGGTCACGCCTTGTACTGGCCGACCAGGGATTTCAGCTTGTGCCCCAGGGCGTTCAGGTTATGGGCCGCCGTTTCCGCCTGCTTGGTGGCGATGGTGTTCTGGCTGCTGGCCTGCCGGATGCTGTCCATGGCCAGGGCCACCTGATCGATGCCCACCTGCTGCTGCTGGTTCGAGGCGACGATCTGGGTGCTGGCCTGGGTGGCCAACGCGATATTCTGGGCCAGCCGCTCGATGGATTGGCCCGCCTCTTGCGCCTGTTTCACGCCGGCATCCACGGCCTTGCTGCCCTGTTCGGCGGCCAGAACGGCGGTGGCCGTGGCCTTCTGGATATCGCCCAGGATGGCGCGCACCTGGGCCGTCGCCTGCTTGGACTGTTCGGCCAGGCTTTTCACTTCCGCCGCCACGACGACAAAGCCCTTGCCCTGTTCGCCGGCCCGCGCCGCCTCGATGGCGGCATTGACGGCCAGAAGGTTGGATTGTTCGGCCAGATCATTGACCGAGGCCACGATGGTGCCGATGGCCTGACTCTGCTCAGACAGTTTGATCACGGCCTCGGCAATGGCGCCAATCTGTTCGCGCACCAGGGTGATGCCAGCCACCGATTGTTCGACCGACCGTTTGCCCGTCGCGGAGATCTGGGCCGTGGCCTGGGCCGTTTCGGCCACATGCCGCGCCTTCTCCGTCGACAATTGCGAGGTCTTGCGCACCTCTTCCATGGTGGAGCTGGTTTCGGCCAACGCCGTGGCCGTTTCGGCGGCGGATGCTGATACCTGGGCCGTGGTCGACACGATCTGGCTGCCCGCCGTGCCCAGCACGTTCACCCCCTCGACCAGTTCCTGGATCAACTGGCGCAGGCCGCGGGTCATGTCGCGGAAGGTATTGTTCAGGATACCAACCTCGTCACCACGGCTGGATGGCGGGATATCGTTGGTCAGGTCGCCCTTGCCGATCCGTTCCGCCGTGGCCGTGATCTCGCGCAATGGCGCGACGATATTGGCCGACAGGAATGCGCCCGACAGCAGCACGATAACAGCGGCCAGCAACGCGCCGCCGATCACGGCCAGATTGGCCAGCCGCGTGCTCTCATCCTTGGCCGCATTGCGTTGTTCCAGAAGCTGGTTTTCCAGGTCCTGCATCACCTTGATGGCAGCGCGGAATTCCAACATGGCCTGCCGGCCGGTATCGCTGACGATCAGCTTCTGCGCCGCTTCGAACCCGTCGCGGCGGCGGGCGTCAATGCGCAGCAGCGCCTCGTTCAAGCGGTTGCGCGCGGCGGCCTCCACACGATCCAGGTTGCGCAGCTGTTCGGGATTGTCGACCATCATGCGGCGAAGCTGGGGGACAAGTTCCTCCAGTTGCCGGCGGCCATTTTCGAAGGGCTGCAGGAACGTGTCCTGGCCGGTGATGACAAAGCCGCGTTGGCCGGTTTCGATGTCCTGTACCGCAGACAGGATCTCGCCCAGTTCGGTCTTCACCTCCTGCGTATGGACGCTCCACCGCGCCGCCTCAGTCAGACGGGCCGTGGTATCCAGCGACACCCAGCCCACGCCCAGCACGACCAGCAGCAGCAGCCCCAGGCAGCCCCAGATCTTCTTGCCCACCGTGATCTTCATCTAAACGCTCCCCCGCGTGCCAACCGAACCGTCCGCCATCATGCCCGTCAGGGCACCATCCTCGAAAAACTGTCCGGCATCCAGTACCAGCGTATCCTGTTCGGATACACCAAGATAGAAGCGGCGATTGCCATGCACCGTCGCCGGCACCGGGTCCAGCCGTCCGCGCGACACCGCACGCAGGCCCCTGATGGCATCGGTGATCAGGCCGACGCTGCGGCCCCGGTGCTGCAACACCACCAGATGCCCATCGCCATCGCTTTTGCCGGTGCCGATCAGGGCCTGAAAATCCAGAACGGTCAGCATCTCCCCCCGCAGATGCACCACGCCCAGCGCCCAGGCGGGCGCATGCGGCACCGGTGTGGGGGCCAGGTCGGCGGTCACCTCGCGCACATGCCGGCTGTCCACCGCCATGGGCTGGCCCGCGATCTCAAATTCCAGGATGCGGATCTCGTCCGATGCGGCAGGGGTTGCGGTGGCGGCACGGGCCAGCCGCTCAGCGCGTTCGCGCAGACGGCGGTCCACCTCGGCCGCGTCGGGTTCAAACCCGCGTTCCAACCCTTCCATGGCCGCCTGGATGCGCTGATGCATGGCGGCCCAGTCAATGGCACTTGTCGCGGCCTGATCGCTCATGCCCCTACCTCCGCACTGGCCACCCGCACGATCTCTGTCAGACGGCCAACCGTCAAGCCATCACCGTCGGGAAGTGTTTCCTCCTGCGCCCGTACGGAAAGCAGGTTCAGGGCATTGCGGTAGCATCGCCGCGCCTCCGACTTCTTGCCATCGGCCACGGCCAGCCCGGCCAGCGCCACA
The DNA here is from genome assembly GCA_001296005.1 of alpha proteobacterium AAP38. Classification (GTDB taxonomy): domain Bacteria; phylum Pseudomonadota; class Alphaproteobacteria; order Azospirillales; family Azospirillaceae; genus Niveispirillum. The sequence continues at coordinate 76,201 of LJHR01000037.1, forward strand.
TGCGCCAGGATATGATCGGGGTCCAAAAACAAGGCACGCTTCAGCGACTCCGCCGCCCCGCGCGGGTCCCCCACCTCCTGCCGGATCATGGCCAGCAGGTAATGCCGCTCCGGCGTCAGCCGGTCCACGGCCAGCGCGCGGCGGCAGCATTCCTCGGCCAGATCCAGCCGTCCCTCATTCGCGTAAAGCCGCGCCAGCAGGGTCAGGGCCTTGCCATCCCCCGCCAGACCGGGATCACCCAGCAGCAGCGCGATGGCCGCCGCATTCTCGCCCCGCTGATACAGCGCCAGCGCCTCATCCAGCGGCCCCGGTGCATCTTCCACGAGCACCGCCGGCGGCGGTTCCGGCAAGGGCGGCACCGTTAGCAGCGCCAGCGGCGCTTCCAGGGGCATGTCGGGCAGCGGCGGCAGGGTGAAGGGCACCAGCGGCGGCGACTGCGTCTTGCGATAGATGGTGGCGTCCAGCAGCCCGATATTGGCCAGTGGCTGGAACAGGTCCGACGATCCCTCCACCGACGCCGCTACCAGCCAGCCGCCATCGACCAGCGAATGCTGCAGGTTCGACACCACCCGCCGCGCCGTGCCCGTGCTGAAATACATCAGCACATTGCGGCAGAAGATGATGTCCATGGCATTGGTATTGTTCTGCACCGACGGGTACAGATCCTCGGCCAGATTGTGATAGGCGAAGCTGACCATGCGCCGGATGCGGGGGATGATCTCCCACCGCGTGCCGCGCGGGGTGAAATAGGTACGGCGGATTTCCGGGTCGATGCCCCGGAACGACCAGTCGCCATAAACCCCCTCGATAGCCTTGCGCAGGGATCGCGGGTTGATATCGGTGGCCAGGATGGTGATGTTCCATCCCGCGATATCGGGGATCAGCCGGTCCAGAAGGATGGCCATCGTATAGGCCTCCTCCCCCGTCGAACAGGCCGCACTCCAGATGCGCAGATACTTGCCGTGCATGGCCCGGCGCTGTTCGATCAGGCCCGGCAGGATGCGTTTGGCCAGGGCGTCGAAACTGGCCGGCTCGCGGAAAAAATAGGTCTCGCCAATGGTCAGATAGCTGGCCAGCGTCTCGATGCCGGCCCGGTCCACCGCGCCTGACAGGAAATGCCGCATGCAGGCATCACCATCGGCAAAGCCCAGCTCGGTTGCCATCTGTGCGACAGCCCGTTCCAGGTCGCCCCAGCGTTCGGGCGCGTAATGCAGGCCCATGCGTGCCGCCAGAAAGGCACTGAACTCCTCCAGCAGGACAGAACCGGACCCGGCCTGGATCAAGATGCGCTCTCCCGCGCCATTGCCGCATCCAGGGCGCCCTGTTCCTCCATGGACAGGAACCGGTCCAGGTCATGGATAAAGACCGGCCCGCCGGGCAGCGCCGTCACCGCCTCGAAATACCCGCCCGCCGGCACCACATTGTCGGCGGGGATCAGGCTGTCTGCCGGCTGCCGCAGGGTGCCGTCGACATGGTCGATCCAGAGTGCCACCGATTGCCGCGCCAGCCGCACGACCACCAGGCCATCCTCCAGGCGTGGGGGCCGCATCGCCATGCCCAGGCGGGCGCGCACGTCCAGCACGGGCAGGAACCGGCCGCCGACATTGATGATGCCCGCCACCACCGCCGGCGCGCCTGGCAGGGGCCGGAAGGCCGCCATGGCCGTCACCCGCTCCACCTGTCCCAGGCGCACGGCAAAGGGCCGTCCATCCAGCGTGAACAGCAGCAGATCGACCATGGCATCCGCGTCCACCGCTTCTGCGGCCCGCACGGCACCCATTGCACCCTCCCCGGCGGCGTTGGTTCAATCCTCCCTTATAGGCTGAAAACCGGGGCCATGTGCCAGCCCCTTTCGCTGTCCATGCGCATAGTTTCCCCTATCTCATTGCCTTTCGCATTGACCGGCGCGACAAGGAAAACATCAACGCTCCGGCCAAGAAAGAAATCCATGCGCCACCGCCTCGCCTCCCTGTTGCTGGCTTGCCTGTCCGCCCTGCCCGCCACCGCCGAACAGCTGACCATTGACCGGGTGGTGGCCAGCCCCGCCTTGTCGGGGGCCGCCCCGCGCGGCGTGGAATTTTCCCCCGACGGCACCCGCGTCACCTATCTGGAGCGGGCAGCCAGCGACGCCAGCCGCCGTGACCTCTGGGCCTATGATCTGACGCAGCGCAAGCCCGTGCTGCTGCTGGACAGTGCCGAGTTCGCCGCCGTGCCGGAAAGCGAGGAGGAGCGCGCAAGGCGCGAGCGGCAGCGCATCCCCGAAACGGGCGTGACCGAGTATGTCTGGGACAGCCAGGGCAAGGCGGTCTTGGTGCCCAAATCGGGCGATATCTGGCTAAAGCCGCTGGACGGTCCCGTCCGCCGCCTGACCCGCACCGAAGGCGCCGAAACCGATCCGAAATTCAGCCCCGATGGCACCCACATCGCCTATGTCCGCGACGGCAATCTTTATGTGCAGACCCTGGCCACGGGCGTGGAACGGGCCATCACGACCGATGGCGGCAAGAACGCCATCCTGAACGGCATGGCGGAGTTTGTGGCGCAGGAGGAGATGGACCGCGACACCGGCTATTGGTGGTCGCCCGACGGCAAATCCATCGCCTATGCCCGTGTGGATGAAAGCAGGGTGCCGCTGGTCAACCGCTATGACTATGGTGCCGACGGGGTGAAGGTGATCCCGCAGCGCTACCCGTTCGCGGGCGGCCCCAACGTCGCCATTCAGCTGCTGGTGGCCCCCATTGACGGCTCCACCTCGCCTGTCGCCATCGATCTCGGCCCCGACGCCGATATCTATCTGGCGCGCGTGAACTGGAAGCCCGATGGCGGGCTGGCGGTGCAACGCATGTCGCGCGATCAAAAGCGTCTGGACCTGCTGTTCGCCGACGTAAAGACGGGCCGCACCCGTGTCGCCCTGACCGATACCAAATCCACCTGGGTCGATCTGCACAAGGACCTGTATTTCCTGGCCGATGGCCGCTTCATCTGGTCGTCCGAACAGTCTGGCTGGCGCCATCTCTACCTGCATGACCGTTTCGGCAAGCGTCTGCACGCCATCACGCGCGGCAAATGGCCGGTCACGGCGCTGGCCGGGGTCGATGCCAAGGCCGGGACCGTGATGTTCACGGGCCAGAAGGACAGCCCGCTGGAACGCCATGTCTATACCGCCCGCCTGGATGGCCGCGACGCCGGCAGCCCGCGGCGCGTCAGCCAGGGGGAGGGCTGGCACGGGGCCGTCCTGGCCGATGCCGGCGGCGCCTGGCTGGACAGTTTTTCCAGCCCCACACAGCCGCCACAGCTCTCCTTGCGCGACCGCGACGGCAAGGTGCTGACCTGGCTGCAGGAAAACAAGGTGGAGGGGTCCCACCCCTACGCCCCCTATCTCGCCAACCATATCCAGCCGGTCTATGGCACGCTGAAGGCCCCCGACGGGGAGACCCTGCACTGGTCGATGCTGAAGCCACCGGGCGTGGATGCGGCCAATCCCGCCCCTGCCATCATCTACACCTATGGCGGCCCCACCTCCCGCGTTGTCACCAAGGCCTGGGGCAGCCGCACGACCTTGTTCCTGCAGGCGCTGGCCCAGTCTGGCTATGTCGTCTTTATGCTGGATAACCGGGGCACGCCGGGCCAGGGCAAGGCATTCCTCGACCAAATCTACAACGCCTTTGGCACCATCGAAAGCGATGATCAGGCGCTGGGGGCCAAATATCTGAAGACCCTGCCCTTCGTGAAGGGCGACCGCATCGGCATCTATGGCCATTCCTATGGCGGCTACAACACGCTCATGAGCCTGCTGCGCCATGGCGATCTCTATGCCGCCGGCGTGGCCGCCGCTCCCGTCAGCGACTGGAAGCTCTACGACACTTTCTACACTGAACGCTTCATCGGCATGCCCGACGCCAAGGGCGGCGTCTATGACAAGGGCGACGCTACGAAGCTGGCTGACAAGCTGTCAAAGCCGCTGCTGCTGATCCATGGCATGGCCGACGACAATGTCTTCCTCGACAATTCCGTCCGCATGGCCGCCGCTCTGCAGCAGGCACGCAAACCCTTCGACATGATGTTCTATCCCGGCGAACGCCACGGCTTCTATGACACCAACCTCGCCGCCCACTACTACCTGTCCGCCAAGGCCTTCTTTGACCGGGAACTGAAGGCCCGTAGCGCGGATTAGGCGCAGCCGTCATCCACGGAGCGACCATTGACGTGGTTCCCGTGGATAACGCCCTCTCCCTCGTCATCCCGGCGGAAGCCGGGACCGAGGGGCCACAAGCACTGAGCTTTGCGCCCCTTTGATCGAAGCTGCCGACAGGTGGGGAGCTTGCCCTCCTGGGTCCCGACTTTCGTCGGGATGACGAAATGGGGCGCCTCGACCTCATTCAGAACACAGCTCCCCCTTTTTCCCTTCCCCTTGCCTCAAATTACCCTCAACCCCCTGTTCTGTTGATTCCATCCTTTCAGGATTCATTGTTCAGGGGTCGATTTTCCCAATTATCCCAACCTCTTAATCCATCTTCCTGTGCCACGGCATACGGCTCTGTGTGCCATACCTTCTGAGTCCCTGTGCCAGATCACCCGGCTTCCTGTGCCATTCTGTCCGGATTGCTGCGCCATATCTCACGGCTCCACCCTCAATCCTGTGCCAGATTGCACGGCCACCCTCTCAAGCCTTTTTGAGAGTCTAGGGTTTCTGCGGTTTTCCGCCGGTTCTCTGTGACATATCTCACGGTTTTTCTGGGCTGTAACGCTCGTTCCTAGGACCGCACCCCCTGCCTGTGCCGGATTTCACGTGGGACGGAATCCTTTCTGTGCCAGATCTCACGCTTCCGATTCTCCCGCGATTCTCCCGATTCCGCCATCTTGTGCCAAAGCTCACGCCCACCCTGCTCGGCATGCCCCGTTACTGTGCCGGAACGCACGGGCGAGAATCGGGGATTTTGGTCCTCTCTGTGCCATCTCGCACGGGTCCAATGATTCGCGCTTGATCCTGTGCCCCGGCAATGTTGCTCTGTCACAGTGACAGGGGTCACGGGTTCTTTGGCACTGAAACGGGTGCCCGGTGGGGGGGACGTATGGCGGTGCAGGCGAATGCGGTGAAGGCGGAAATGGCCCGCCCGCGCGTGACGGGTAATGTGCTGGACCTGTCCACCGACCCCACCCTGCCCAAGCCGCGCACCCAGATTGAGGTGATGGAGACGGGCAACGGCCTGACCCTGGCAGATCGCAAGCTTTTCAATGTCTTGCTGGCCTATAGCTGGGACAAACTGTCCGATCCCGAGGCCCCCCTGCCCCCGTTCCGCGCGTCGACTGCCGACCTGCGCCGTGCCATCGGTGATGATACCGAAAGCAACAATGTCCGTCTGCGCCAATCCTTCGACCGGCTGATGCAGACCCTGGTCCGCTTCCCGTACTGGAGCGAGGCTGACCAGCAATTGAAGGAGGGTGGCTCCCCCTTGTTGGCCTTCCGCGCCCTGCCGCGCGGGTCGGGTTTCGCCGAATGGGAATTTCCGCCGAAGCTGCGCCCCCTGCTGGCCAAGCCCGGGGCTTGGGCGCGCATCCATCTGGCCATTTGCGCGCAGTTCTCCTCCAAATACTCCCTGGCACTGTATGAGCTGTTGAGCCTACGGGCAAACCTCCGAGAGCCGCGCTGGGAAGTGGCGCTGGATGATCTGCGCGAAAGCCTGGGCTGTGCCGACAAGATGCCAAATTACGCGCATTTTCAGCGCCGCGTTCTGGACCCGGCGGTCAGCGAGATCAACGAACTGTCGGGTCTGGTCATCGATTATCAGGAACTGCGCTCCCACGGTCGCGGCCGCAAGGTCGAAAAGCTGATGTTCGATGTAAAGAAGAAATCGAACAGCGAACTGGTTGCCACCGCCCGCATCACTGAATTCGCTAAGGCCCCCGTGGGCCGCGCCACGCCCGCCAATGGCACGCGTGATCAGGATACGCCCGACCTGGAGGATGGCCGCACCGACCGCGAGCGTGGCCCGGCCGGCACGCTCGGCCTTATTCAGCGCGTGTCGCTGGCCGTGATTGAGGAACTGGTGGCGCAATATCCCGACGTCGATATGCAGACCGCCATTTTCAGTTGGGCCGAATGGGCCATGCGACAGAAGGAACCCTGCCGCAACCCGTCCGCCGCCTTCCGCGCCTGGCTGGAGAAACTGCACCCTGCCGTTTCCGCTCCCGTCCGCCTGACGCCGGAAGGCTCTGAACCCCCTGCCCTCTCCCCCGCCGCCCAACGCGCCCTGCAATGGTTGACCGGCGAACCCTACGCCGTCCGCGCCAAATGGTTCCGCAAGGCCCAGACCCTGGGCGCTCCCGACATGCGTGCCGCCACCGCCCCGGAAAACATTGGCCGCTGGGTGGGGCTGGTGGCGGATGAGGTGGTGAAGGGCCTGCGGGTGTAAGGTCGGCCCCGACGCGCCCCTCTCTCTCTCTATATATATATATATGTCATCCCGGCAGAAGCCGGGATGACGATGAAGAGGCAGATAAGGGGTGGATTGCGCCCCTCTACACACCCTCACCCTGCCAGCAGCGTCTCCAACTGCTGCGCATAGCCCGCCAGCCGCGCCTTCAGCGCCTCCAGCTTGGCCCGCTCATCGGCGCGCAGCTTGGCGACACCCTTGTCCGCCACCGCCTCGATCCCTGCCGACAGGCTCTCTTCCAACTTGGGCAAGCCGGCGATGAACTTCTTTGCTGTAACATTTCTCACGGGTGCCTTGGCCGTGGCGGGATCACCGGCCCGTTGCAGCTTGGCGCGGTATTCCCGCGCCTCCCGTGCCGTCAACTCGCCCTTCTTGACCTTGAGCCATAGGCTCAATTGGTCAACCTCCTCCATGCGCGCCAGTTCCAGCAGAACCGCCTTGGGCACGTCATTGTGTGATGTCACACAGTCGGTGCGGATGGTCGCATGCAGGCGCAGCAGGGTCAGGGTGGTATTCACCTCTGTCCGCGACCGGCCCAGCAGGTCGCCCACCGCCTCCTGATTATATTCATGCGTCTCAATCAGGCGGCGGATGCCCTCTGCCTCTTCAACGGGCGACAGATCCACGCGCTGCAAATTCTCGATCAGGGCGATCTGATCGGTATTGGCATCGGTGGGCAGGATGTGGGCCATGATCTTGGTCAGGCCCGCCATCCCCGCCGCCCGCCAGCGCCGCTCGCCCGCCACCAGCATAAAGCGCTTCGGCTCCGTTGGGTGGGCCTGCACCAGGATCGGGGATAATTGTCCCACCTCGCGCAGGGAGAAGCTTAGTGCCTGCAGCTCCTCCTCATCGAAATGCCGACGGGGCTGGTTGGGATTTGGCTCAATGTCGTTCAGACGCAGCAGCACCGTATCGCGCAGACCATCCGCTGTCCCGAAAATCAGGTCGGCGCCGGGCCGGTCCAGACTGTCCCCGATGGATTTCGCCACTGCTGCCGGCTGCGGGCTTGCGGGCTTGCGCCAGTTCTTAACCATTGACGATCTCCTGCGCCAGGGTGCGGTAAACCCCGATCGGGTGGCTCTTGGGCAGCATTTTCAGCGGGACGGCCCCGGCATAGGTGGCCTGGTCGATCTCGGTCGATCGCGGCACCGGCTGGAAGATGCGGGCCTTGTCGCCCAGGCTTTCCTGCAGGTCCGACAGCACCTGCTGCTCCACTGCGAAATTGCGATTGAACATGGTGGGCAGTACGCCCAGCACCTTCAGGCTGGGATTCTGCCGCCGCTGGATCTTCGACACTGTGTCAAAAATCAAGGGGATGCCGCGCACATCATAGCGGCTGGCCTTGGTCGGGATCAGCAGATAATCGGCGGCAATCAGGGCGGTGACCGTGATCAGGGCCAGTTCGGGCGGGCAGTCGATGACGATGTAATCATAATCGCGCAGCACCTCCGACAGCTTCTCGCGTAGCACATAGCGCCCGTCATCGGGGTCGAGCAGGATCTTGATCTGCGCCTCTGCCAGGGCAATAGTACAGGGCAGCATGTCATAGCCGTCGCACTTCACGATGGCCTGATGGATGCCCGTCTGCCCGAACAGCACATCCTCCAGCCCGCCCTTGCGGTCCTGCACCTCTAGCGGGTCAAGGCCCGATCCCTCGGTGGCCGTGGCCTGCTGGTCGGCATCCACGATCAGCACCTTCTTGCCTAGTTCTCCCAGCGCGTAGCCCAGGTTCAGGGTTGTGGTGGTCTTGCCCACGCCGCCTTTCTGGTTGGCGACGGCGATGATGCAGGCCGTACGCTGGCTGGCGGCGGCCAGGAACTCCGCTACCCGCACCGGCAGCCGTTCGGCGCCCGATTCCCAGCGGCTGATGGTGGCGTTATCGTACTTTCGGCCCAGCTTGGCATTCACCCAGGCGGCAAAGGCGGCCTGGCTTTCACCACGGCTTTCACGAAATTGGCGCAGTTCATCGGGGGTCATGGCACCGGTCCGGGGAGGGGCATTTGAGACTTTGAGAATTGTCTCAAATCTCGTCCCGCGTCAATCACCGAACGCAGCCACGACAGGAATTCCGTCATGACGCCGGCCTGCACGGGTCCCTGTGTGACGTCACACAGGCCCCTTACTGTGCCAAACTGCACGGGTACATCATGCCAATCCCTGCCCTTGTGTGACGTCACACAGGTTCGGCTGTGCCACCCCCGTTGCCCGGCCCGATCCTGTCGTTTGGCCCCGAAACTTCAACCGTTTCGGCTGTCCCCGCCTGCCATCCTGAACCTAACGAACAGCACCCGCCGGGGAGAGCATCATGGACATGCGGACCAGCATCAATTCCGACACCATCGCCGTTGAAAAGCGTTGGTGTGCGCAGAATTACAAGCCGCTGCCGGTGGTGATCAACCGGGCCGAGGGCGTGTGGATGTGGGATGCCGACGGCAAGCGCTATCTGGACATGATGGCCGCCTATTCCGCCGTCAATACCGGCCACAGCCATCCCCGCATTCTGTCGGCCTTGACCGAACAGGTGGGCAAGGTCGCCGTCATCTCCCGCGCCTTTTATTCTGACAAGCTGGGTTCGTTCCTGGAGCGGCTGTGCCGCCTGACGGGCCTGGATGGCGCCTGCCCCATGAATACAGGGGCGGAGGCCGTGGAGACCGCCATCAAGGCCGCCCGCCGCTGGGCCTACCGCGTCAAGGGCGTGGCAGCTGATCAGGCCGAAATCCTGGTGGCCGATGGCAATTTCCATGGCCGCACCACCACCATCGTCGGCTTCTCCTCCGAACCCGCCTATCGCGACGGTTTCGGCCCCTTCGCCCCCGGCTTCCGCATCGTACCCTTCGGTGATGCCGACGCCATGGAGGCAGCGATCACCCCCAACACCGCCGCCATCCTGCTGGAACCGATCCAGGGGGAGGCGGGGATCATCGTGCCGCCCGATGGCTATCTGCGTCGCCTGCGCGAGATTTGCGACCGCCACAATGTCCTGCTGATCCTGGATGAGATCCAGTCCGGCCTGGGCCGTACCGGCCATTGGTTCGCGCATCAGCATGAAGGCATCCGCCCCGACGGCTTGTGCCTGGGCAAGGCACTGGGGGGCGGCGTCATGCCGGTTTCGGCCTTTGTCGCGCGCCGCGATGTCATCGACATGTTCGGCCCCGGCAGCCACGGCTCCACCTTCGGCGGCAGCCCGCTGGCCGCTGCGGTCGGCCTGGCGGCGCTGGACACCATCGCCGATGAGGGACTGGTAGAACGTTCCGCCGAGCTGGGTGCCCATATGATCGCCCGCCTGCGTGGCATCGACAGTAAGGCCATCACCGCCGTGCGCGGTCGCGGCCTGTGGGTGGGGGTGGAGATCGACCCCGCCATCGCCACCGCCCGCCATGTCTGTGAATTGCTGATGGAACAGGGGGTGCTGTCGAAGGAAACGCACGACACCACCATCCGCTTCGCCCCGCCGCTGGTCATCTCCCGGCCGGAGCTGGATTGGGCCATCGACCGCTTCGCCGCCGTGCTGTCGCGCCTGACGGCCTGACCCTTATCCAATAAGAACAACAAACCTACGGAGTGACCATATGAGCGGCTGGTACGGTTTCATCGGGGTGCCCACGGATGTCGGCAACAAGGCCTGTGGCGCGGCAGAGGGGCCGGCGGCCCTGCGCGCCATTGGCCTGCCGCGTCGTATGGGCATGGTGGACCGGGGCGATGTCCAGGGTCCCGCCTATGATGGCACCCGCGATGAAACGGGCAGCCGGTCGGTGCGTGAGACCGCTGCCTGGTGCACCGCCGTGCGCAACGCCGTGTCGGGTGTCTTCGCCGATGGCGGCCTGCCCGTCATGATGGGCGGCGACCATGCCATGGCGCTAGGCTCCGTGGCGGCGGCGGCGGAACATGCGCGCCGTCAGGGCAAGAATTTCTTCGTCCTGTGGTTCGATGCACATCCCGATTTCAACACGCCCGAAACCTCCCCGTCCGGCAATACCCATGGCTATCCGGCGGCGCTGGCCTGTGGCATCGGCCATCCCGCCCTGCTGCGCGTCGGCGCCTTCACGCCGCTGCTGCGCCCCGACCGTCTGGTGCAGTTCGGCATCCGCGACATTGACGAAGGGGAGCGGGCGAACCTGCGCCGGTCGGGGATCGAGTTTCACGAGATGCCGGCGGTGCGCGAACGCGGCCTCGCCACCCTGGTCGCCCACACGATCAGCCGGATACAGGCGGCGGGCGGCGGGCATGTCCATGTCAGCTTCGATATCGACGCGCTGGACCCCAGCGTCGCGCCCGGCGTCGGCACGCCCGTGCCCGACGGCCTGACCCTGGATGAAGCGGTGGATGCCCTGCGCCTGCTGGGGGCCTCTGGTCTGGTGCAGTCGCTGGACATCGTCGAATATGCCGCCACCCAGGATCAGGGCAACCGCACGGCCCATGTCGTGGAACATCTCCTGGCGGGCCTGATGGCGGGCCGGGAAGGGCAGACGGCCCTGGTGGCGTGATACACGTTCCCTCAAGCGCCGGGCGCCGCCATCCAGCGGCTTGGCTTACTCGGCACGGGCCGCGCGGCGGCAGTCGCCGCCGCACCGCCGGCCAAGTATCTTGACCGGTGGTATGTGCCCTTCCATTGGGCTACCCTGGCTACCCCGCCACCACCCGGACCCGCCATGCGCCGCCGCCTTGATCAGATCGACCTGCGCATCCTGACAGAGCTGCAGGCCGATGGCCGCATCACCAACCAGGCACTGTCTGAACGGGTGGGCCTGTCGGCGCGGCCCTGCCTGGAACGTGTGCGCCGGCTGGAACGCGAGGGGCTGATCACCGGCTACCGCGCCGTGCTGGATGTCCGCCGGCTGCAAAGCTGCATCACGGTCCTGGCCCAGATCGCGCTGGAACATCATGGCCGCCACGGGCGACAGCTGTTCGAACGCCGCCTCGCCAACACGCCGGAAGTGGTGGAATGTTTCGAGGTCAGTGGCGAGTTCGATTACATCGCCAAGCTGATCTGCCCCGATATCGACGCCTATCAGGAACTGACCCAGGGCTGGATCGACGATACGGAGCTGGGCGTCAGCCGCGTGACCTCCAACATCGTCCTGCGCCCCGTGCGTGACCAGGCCCCAACACCGCTATTCGGTGCCGATCAGGAAGGCTGAAGTATTACTATTGAAAATCAAAATCAATAGCAGCCTCTCTGCCGATATATCCCAATGAACAGCATGAAATTCTCACGCCACCTCGTATCTTCGGTCCGGGTCATGCCTACTCATGGCTATGTTATCTGGTGTCCATAAAGAAAAAAGGTCGGCAGGATGGTTGCGCGGTTGGCGGCTTTGGCGTTGGTGGCGGGTCTGTCTGCGGCCCCGGCCTGGGCAGATGTCGAAGGCTCGGTCAGCCTGACCAGCGACTATATCGACAAGGGCCTCTCCCAGTCCGATGGCCATGCCGCTTTCCAGGGCGGACTGACCTGGACCCATGAGACGGGCCTGTTCCTGGCCGTTGACGGCTCCACCGTCGATTTCAACGATGGCACCGATGCCGAACTGAACCTTATCGGCGGCTATCAATGGGAATGGGAGCGATGGGCCGTCGTGGCGGGCATCAGCCGCACCCATTATGCCGGCGCGCCCAACGGTGCGGGCCTGGACCTCTGGGAATTCGCCCTGGCTGGCTCGCTGGACCTTGAGACCCATCAATGGGAAGCGGAAATGGTCTACAGCCCCGATGATGGCGGGGCCGGCGACGCGTTCTATCACCGCATCGCCGTCACCATCCCCTTTGCCGAGCGCTTCGCCCTCTCCCCGCATCTCGGCCACCAATGGTATGATCGCAAGGACTTGGGCGGACCCAACTTCTGGGAGTGGGGTGCGGAACTCTCCTACGCCCTGGCCCCCGCCACCATCGGCATCGCCTATACCGACACCAGCCTGAAGAATGAGGATGGCTGCAAATGCGGTGGCCGGGTGGCGGCGTTTGTGACGGTGAGTTTCCCGTAAGGGGGGGAGGGCAGGGGGCGTAACCCCACGCGCCAACGCCATTGCCGCACCTCACCCGGTTGTGAAAAGATAGCCATCTTCCACACCGGGATGCTACCCATGCCCAAGATGCCCGACGACCTGCCCGAGAACGATCGTGGGGCAAGGCAATTTTCCTGGCCGGCGTACTGGCCACTCCAGCCATGGATAGGGATACGTGATCTCACCTCTGGTCGCGGCTACAGCCTCTGGCGCAAGGTCGCGACCGTGCTGCTCCTGGCCTTGCTGGCCGCTCCGGCGGCCCGTGCCTGCTCCACCTACTACGAACCGGGGGAGACGCCGGCGACCGCTTATGCGGATGTGGCCAGGGCACCGCTGATTGTGGAGGCGCGGGTGATCCGGCCACTGGCCGATGGCTACGTCGAATTCACCGTGAAGCGTGCGTTGCGTGGGACGGCGGAAGGGCGCATCCGGGTTTCCGGACGCTATTTCGCCGATCTGCGGACCTATCGCGGCTGGCTGGGCGAATGTTTTAATGACGTCTATCAGGCGGGTGCCACCTACCTGTTGCTGCTGTCACCTGACGGCAAGGGGGGCTACCACCCCTACGCCTCGCCCTTGCAGTTTGAACCGGGTCGGACGTCTCTGCGCCGCGCCTGGGTGGAGGTGGCGGCGGAAATTGTGCGGATCGAGGATACGCTGCCCCCAGACCAGCGGATGGCGGCCATCCGCGCTGCTCTGGCGCAGGTTCAGCACCCAAAGGCCAGCGACGCGGAGAAGTTCAAGGCGCGCCGCCTCTCCGAACAGCTTGACACGATACAGACGACACAGCCGACAAGCTATCTGATCTGGCTGCATGGGGAGTTGGAGGCGGGCCACATCCCCGCCGGCCTACGCTGGAACCCCTGGGTGGAGGATTGGACCGTCACCAGCGATGATGGCACGGTCAGTCGTCCTCATGTCTATACGGCACCGGAATATCGCATCGCCGTGCTGTGGGCCTTGTCACGACCGGGCCACGCGGATGCCGCGGAATTCTTCGCGGGCCTGGCCGCGCGAAATGATGATCCGGCGGGCCTGTTCTTCGCCATAACCCATATGGCTTGGCATGATCGGCGGGGCGATGCGGCCCGTCTCCTGGCCACACGGATCATGACAGTCTCCCTGGCCGAGGCGAGCAACCATATGTCCATGGTTGGAAGCGCCATGTCCGGTCGCACCCGCGTGGACGAGGAGCCGGCCTGGCGCCGCGACCCGGTCCTGCGTGACACCTGGCCCGATCTGGCCTGGCGTTTACAGGCTTACCTTGGATCTTATGGAGGCCCGACATTCTTCGCGGATATCGCTCCTTACCTGCAGGTCACCGACCCCGTGGCCGAGCCGGGTAAGGCCCTCTGGCTGGTGAGTGAGGTCACCGATCATCCCCTGCTCGCCTGGGCGGAACAGCGATTGCGTGATCCTGTCAACCGGGCGGAATGGGATCGTCGCTATAAGGGGTGGGAAGAGAACGAGGTGCAGTTGCCCTTGCGGCTGCTGACAGAGCGGAGCCAGGGTGACATCCTGCTGACGGAGCTGTTTTGCCGGGATGAAAAGTCCCGCGCGGGCGTGATCGAGGCCTTTCGGAGAGAATTGACGTTTCTAAAGGGTAGCCTCTATCTCCGTATGCTGGCCACGCCCGGCCTGTCTGAAGAGGAGCGCCAGGGCCTGCTGCTGGCCGGTGCCGCCGCCGCCACCCGCAACGGCTTTAAAAATGATGAAGTGTATATTGCTCTCGTGAAAGGCACCGCGCCAAAGGCAGAACCGCTTGCCTGTCCAACACGGAAAGAGGGTTGAGGACACAGCCATGGCCGATGCTCTCGCCCTGAACCTGCCGACAAGGAATCCTGCGCTGATCCGGGCCTGCCGGTGGCGCGTTCTGTCGCGTTTGCTGCCGCTGCTGCTGACCCTGGCCCTCCTGGCCGCATCCCCGGCTTGGGCTTTGTCCCTGCCGCCCCCTCCGCCCGGTGGCTGCGGTGGATATAAGGATATGGCGCGCAGTGCAGCATTTGATATGGTGGCCCGGGCCGACGCCATCATTGTGGCGGAGGCGGCTTCTCTTGCCCCACGGCGGGGGCCGGAGCCTTACCAGTATCCACCCTTCGCCACCTTTCGCCGGCTTTCGGCGCTGAAGGGGGCAGGGCCGGAACAGGTTGATCTTGCGCTGGGCTTTTTCAGCGGCGGGCCGTTGGGGGCCGATCACGTCAACCCCTGCCAATTTTTCATGCCCCGGCAGGGACAACGCTATGTGCTGTTCCTGGCGCGCCGGGCGGATGGTAGCTGGACAATCCTGGCGGTGGCGGGAGGGGACGTGGCTGCCCCTTATGGCGGTGCCAAGTCACGCTGGGTCCGCATGATCCGCGATTATGTGGAGATGCAGAAGGCAGGGCCGGAGACCGCCTTACGCGCATTGGAAGCAGACTTGCTGTCCCGGCTCCGTCCTGATGCCGACCTAGATACGCAATGGCGCGCCCGTCATGCGCTGGACTATCTGACGGGTGCCTGGCCCTCCATGCCGACGGCGCATCTGACCAACATGATCACCCGGGCGGAACGGGGAGAACCGCCGGCCTGGGGCGGGCGTATTGACGATGGCATGGGGCGTTACTTGCCCTGGTCGAGAGCCGACAAACGTCCCTGGCCGCAACTGCTCGCCGGCGTGATCGACGGGGCCGGGGAGCCGCTGGAAGGCAAGGATAGCCGCCGCGCCGACTATGCCCTGCTGGCACTGATTACCGGGGATCATCCCGATGCTGTACCTTTTTTCCGGGCACGGCTGGACCATAACCATGACGTGCGAAGTCTGATCTGGGCCATACGCCACCTCGCCTTGCTGGGCCGCCGGGCGGAGGCACTGGACCTGCTGGAACGGGATTTCGAACGCCTGATCTTCACGGACAATCCATGGTACTATAGTGACGATCTACGGGGTTTCATTCGGGCCATGCAGGGCCGTGTCGGCCCCGATGAGGAGAGTGAGGCCTGGCTACAGGACCCCGCCGTTGCCACCCGCTGGCCGAAAGTCGCCCTGGTCCTGGGACGGGAAGTCAGAGGTTACGGTGATTGGCTTTTGGAAGATGTATTTGGCGGCCATAGCCGATATGTCCCCAATGATGAGGAAGTGGCAGCCGTCCTGGCGACCACCAGCAACCGGGGTGTGCGTGATTGGGCGCAGGCACAGGCTACTGCCTTGATATCGCAACTACCGGAACCAATTCCGATGGGCTGGCCGCCACCAATGACGGGCGCGCAGCGATTGGCGCCCATCCTGTTGGCGATGAACGAATGGCCGCGCATGCGGCCCCTGGTTGAACGGATATGGTGCAGCGATCTTGGCGCGCGGAAGATGTTTATCTTTTATGCTGGCAGGGACGCCCGCGACCCATTCATCCTGGCCGACCTGTTGGCAAGCACAGACCCTGCTGACGCCATCCAGCGCGCCCAGATGCAGCAGGCTCTGATCCGCTTCTACGCCCGCGAGGATGGCAGCGCACCAAGGGCCCCGTTCGGTTCTGTTGATCCCTCCCTCCCTGACCTGACCGATGCAAGGCTGGTCCGGGACCTGATGGCTGGCGGGCAGGGACCGGGCCGCCCCTTTGTCTGTCCCGCGCCGGACACGCGAAATCCATAAAGGCACCCTACGGCCCGCCCACCCGCCGCAGCTTGACTTCCGCATCGTCCAGGCCCGACAGCACCAGCAGGCCGCCCTCGTCCAGCGTGTGGCGCTGGATGGAGCGCAAGGCCGAGAGGAAGGCCTGTTCGCGCTGCATGATGTCGCGCGGGCAGGCCATCATGGTGCTGGCGGCGGAACGGCTGGCGATGGTGATGCCGTTGGCGTCGGCGCGGAAGCGGGCCACGAAGCGGTTGCATCCCGCCTGTCCCGTCACGTCGCCCGCCGCCGTGAAGCGCATGGCGGGCGCATTGTCGGCTGGCAGGTCCTTGCCGTTCAGGGACACGGCCTGCCATTCGCCCTGCGCCAGGAACGTGGCCGCCGACCCGCCGCAGCCTTGCAGGGTCTGGCCCTCCACCTCCACCCGCACCCGGTCGGGCAGGGGGGTGGCGGTGCGCTCATCCAGGCAGGTACCGGGATTGATGGTCACCCTCAAATCACCATCGCCCAGCCTTCCCTCATAGCGATAGCCATCGGCCAGCAACTGTCGCTCGGGCAAGGAAATCCGCGCGATCTGCGACGTTCCTGTGCCAAATCTCACGAGGTCGAGGCGGTCCGTGCCGATGCGCAGGGTCCAGCCGGGGCTGTATCCGCGCGCCTCATACTGGCCCGGCGGGCTGGTTTCGGTGAAATCGGCCTGGGCACAGGCGACCTCTGTCTCGGGGCCCAGCGACAGGCGGGCATTGCGCCCCTTGCTCCAGAACTCGATCTCCCGCCCGTCCGCCGTCTCCCCGGTATAGCGGGCACCCGATGCCGACAGCGCCCGTTCCAGCCGGTGGGTCTGCCCGTCAACGGTCAGGTCCAGGCCGCCTTCCTCATACAGCGCCACCACCTCGCGCTCCCCGCACTGAAACGGCACGCCAGGTGGGCGCGGGGCCGCTTCTGCCCCGGATGCGGGGGCGGGTGGTGCCGGGGGCACGGGCGGCGGTGCGGCGGCGCGGGTCAGCCAGAGCGTGCCCAGATCATGCAGGCCCGTGCCGGGATCGATGACATGCGCGCTCTGGATGGACCAGAGGGGCCGTCCGCCCGCGTCCTGGATGATGGCGCGCACGGCATAACGTTCGCCGGCCTTCAGCTTGGCCGCCACCGCCGTCAGGCGGAAGCGCAGCGGCACCTGCTGTCCCGCCAGATCGATGCTCTGCCGGGCCAGCACGGGGGCAGCGGGATCGGCGGCCATGCCCGGTTCGGCCAGGGTGACCAGCAGCGTGGCACCGGCCGGCAGGGCGATGCGCTCGCGATAGGACAACTCACCGATGATGGTGACAAGCGGTCGGGCGGTGGATGAACTGGCCGGAACCGGCGCTGCCAGGGCAGGGGGCAGGGCGGCGGGCAGGATCAGGCAGGCCCCCGCTGTCAACAATGCCATCCCATAGCAGCTGCGCCGCATGCTCTGTCCTGTTCCTGTCTGATCCGGGCGCCGATGATGCCGCCATGGCCGCGCGCATGCCAGTTTGAAATGCGGGCGGACCCCTGAATTCCGCCCCGGCTGCCCCCATCGCGGGCGATTTCGCTTTCCTCAGTCGCCGGCGGCGCTATTTCCGGTCAGCCGAAAACAGCCCCCACAGTGCGCCCCATCACCCGCTAATGACAATGGAGCAGGTGAATACGTATGCGTCGCAACGCAGCAAGCTTATGCATACGTATTTTCGCGCTCACCGTTTTCGGGGTTTATAACTAAATTCGAAATGCGACATGGCCGGAACAATTGGGACCTTACGGGCCCCTTTGTCGGTGCCGACGGGAGGAAAAGGTGCCTGCATAAGAAAAAGGCACCCGAATTCTTTGCCAGCCGAATAATCAAGGGCGGCCCTGCGGCATCCAATAAAGATCAAGGCCTGTTGCGGGTGAGGTTAGTCGTCGCGTCCGCTTGTCAGGGTTGTTGCGTGTTCGGACAGGGTCCCGGCATTCCCGCTGCGTAAAGTGGCGGGTCATGGGAGCCGTATGCCCGGTTCGGACGAAAGTCGCTCGCGGTCAGGAACTGCGCCCCGAACGGGGTCAACAAAGAACAATGGCGTCGGTGACGCTTAGTCGATGGGGAGTGAGAGGAATGTCCAAGGTTCATCCAATGCGTTTCGCGTTGCTGGCGACGGTTGCCGGCACTGCCATGCTGACGGCCGGCGCCGCGTTCGCCGCCGATGACAGCATCGTGACCCAGCGCAGCGAGACCCAGGTGGCCCAGGCCGCCCCGGCCGCCGCCGCTCCCGCTGCTGGCGACGGCATGCTGGAAGAGATCATCGTCTCCGGCTTCCGCCAGTCGATCCAGGCCTCGATCGAGCAGAAGCGCAACGCCACGCAGATCGTGGAAGTGATTACCGCCGAAGATATCGGCAAGCTGCCCGACAACTCCATCGCGGAATCGATCGCCCGCCTGCCCGGTCTGGCGGCCCAGCGTATCGATGGCCGCGCGCAGTCGATCAGCCTGCGCGGTCTGGGCCCGGACTTCACCACCACGCTGCTGAATGGCCGCGAACAGGTGACGACCGGCAATAACCGCTCCGTGGAATTCGACCAGTATCCGGCCGAAATCTCCTCGGGCGTCGCCGTCTACAAGACCTCGCAGTCCAACGTCATCGGCCAGGGTCTGGCCGGTACGGTCGACCTGAAGACGATCCGTCCGCTCGATTACAAGGAGCGGGTGCTGTCCGTCTCGGCCCGTACCGAGTATGTGACCAATGGCAAGCTGAACAGCGACAGCGACGAATACGGCTATCGCTTCTCCGGTACCTATATCGACCGCTTCGCCAATGACACGATGGGCATCTCGCTTGGCGTGTCGCACCTGATGCAGCCGACGCAGATCAAGTCGGCCCGTTTCTGGGGCGATGGCAATTATCCGGGCAGCGGCACCCAGGCTGAACCCTGGATCATCGGCGGCGGTGAATTCCGCTCCAATTCCCAGACGCTGAAGCGTACCGGTGTTGTCGCCACCTGGCAGTGGGAAGCGTCGGACAATTTCACCAGCACGACCGACTTCTACTATTCGAAGTTCGACGATGTGCAGTATCAGCGCGGTGTGGAACTGCCGCTGTTCTGGTCCGGTGCGACGCTGGCCACTGCCGGTCGCACCCTGGAGAACGGCCTGATCACCGCCGGTTCCTTCTCGGGCGTCAAGGGCGTGGGCCGGTCGGACATCCGCACCACCAAGGCGGACCTCTACTCCGCCGGCTGGAACGGCGAGTATAACAAGGACGCCTGGACGGTCACCGGCGATATCGGCTACAGCTCGGCCGACCGCAAGTCCTCGCGCTTTGAAGCCTATTACGGTACGGGCCGTGGCCGCGACAATGCCGGCGCAACGGATACCGTCGGCTTCACCTCTACTCCGAATGATTTCGGATGGCAGCTGACCAAGCGTCTGAACTATGCCGATCCGAACCTGATGCTGCTGACCGATCCGGGCGGGTGGTCGGGCAACTCCTTGCGCCGAACCATCAATGGCACGGATTATTATCTGGACCAGAACGGCTACCTGAACACGCCGACCATTGACGACGAGCTGTGGTCGGCGCGTATGGATGTGAAGCGCGAGATCGAAAGCAACGCATTCAGCGCCATTTCGGTTGGTGCTAACTACACCGACCGTCAGAAGAACTACACGCAGCCGGAATGGTACGTGGTCACCACGGCCAACGTGCAGAACCCGACGGCGCAGCGTTCCGTGGCAGTACCGGCCTCTTCCGTGTTGAAGCCGACGGACCTGTCCTGGATCGGTCTGGGCGATACGCTGGCCTTCGATCCGCGTGATCTGCTGGCCAACGGTACCTACTCGCTGATCAAGTGCCCACGCAATAATTGCGTGAACGACTTGGCCTACCAGATCAATGAAAAGGTCTGGACCGGCTATGCCAAGGTTGATCTGGATGCCATGCTGGGCCAGGTCAAGCTGACTGGTAATATCGGCGCCCAGTATGTGCACACCGACCAGTCCTCGACCGGGCCGGCCATCTCCAGCACCGGCACGTTCAGCATACGTACGGATGGGGCGAAGTATTACAACTTCCTGCCCAGCGCCAATTTGATCTTCACGATGCCGAACGAGGATCACAAGATCCGCATGGCGGCGTCGCGTCAGATGGCCCGTGCCCGTCCTGATCAGCTGTCGGCCCTGTCGACCTTCAGCTTCAATGCAGCCTTCGCCAACAACACCTCCATCGATTTCTCGCCGTGGAGCGCCGGCGGCGATGGCAATGGTAACCCGAAGCTGAAGCCCTGGGTGGCTGACGCCATCGACGCGACGTACGAATACTACTTCGCCGATGCCGGTTACTTTGCCCTGAACACCTATTACAAGTGGCTGAAGACCTACATCTACAACGAGCGCCAAGTCCTGGACTTCACGGGCTTTGATAGCGGCGGGATCACGCCGCGTATCTTCCAGGGCTATTCCAACCTGCCGGCCAACGGCAATGGCGGCGACATCTACGGCTTTGAGCTGGCGTTGTCCCTGCCGTTCGATATCATCAACGAGCGTCTGGACGGTTTCGGTCTGACCAGCAGCTTCGGCTACACCAAGACCTCGATCCAGCCGAATCCGGGCGATCCGGCGCAGCCGATCCCCGGCTTCTCCAAGTACACCTCGCAGGCGACCTTCTACTACGACAAGGACGGTTTCCAGGCCCGTATCTCGGCCAACCACCGCTCCAAGTTCCTGGCCGAGGTCACCGGCTTCGGTCAGTCCCGCGCCCTGCGTATGGGCAAGGGCGAGACCATTTACGACGCCCAGGTGTCGTATGAGTTCCAGGAAGGTTCCTCGCTTCAGGGTCTGACCCTGATGCTGCAGGGCTACAACCTGTCCAACGAGCCCTTCATCGCGTATGGCCGTGGTGACACGCGTCTGGTGGAGCGCTTCGAGGATTACGGTTCGCGCTACCTGCTGGGTGCGTCCTACAAGTTCTGATCCTGTCTCCCTCTGCCCCCGCCGGTTCCTGCCGGCGGGGGTTTTTTCTATCAGGGACAGGATCGACACTTTCCATAAGCGAACCTTGATAATCGCGCAGCCAGAACGAGTTTCCTTCCAAATTTCGGAGGAATCCCCATGCACTGTCCTGAATGCGAGAAGATCAAGGCGCTGGTCCATGCCGACAACCGGTTGCTGCTGGCCCCGCCCACATCCCATACCCGTTCCAAGCTGCTGGACATCGCGACCCGCCGCCGCCTACGGCTGGTGGATACTGAGGACCCGGCTTGCCTGGATATCCGCCTCACACGCGGCGATATGGATGCCTTCCTGACGGACGTGAATGGCAGCCTGTCACAGGAGGAGACGGATCATTGCCGTGCCCTGCTGCTGGACGGGGACAAGGCGCCGGCCTTGTCCGACTATATGTCCACGCGCACGCTGCGCTGGCTCATCGCCGCGGTAAAGGGGCAATGGCTGGTGGGCATGCTGGAACAGGACCGGTTGTTCTCCATGCTGCAGCCCATCTGCCGTCCCGACGGCACGGCTTTTGGGTATGAGGCTCTGCTGCGGGGGCGGGAGGGGAATGGCGATATCGTCTCGGCGGGTTCGCTTCTGTCGGTGGCGATGGAGACGCAGTTGCTGTTCACGCTGGACCTCGCGGCCCGGCGTGAAGCGATCAAGGCCTTTGCGACAAAACGTGCGCCGGGGGCCAAACTGTTCGTGAATTTCAACCCGTCCAGCATCTATGACCCGGCCTATTGCCTGCGCACCACCCACAGTTTCGTGCGTGACATGGGCCTTACGCCGTCGGACATCGTGTTCGAGGTGACGGAAACGACCGAGGTGAAGGATCAGGCCCATCTGCGCGGCATCCTGGCTTTCTATCGGCAATCCGGCTTCCGCGTGGCGCTGGATGATATCGGGGCCGGCTTTTCAGGCCTGAACATGCTGCAGGAGTTGCGCCCGGATTATGTGAAGATCGACATGGCCCTGATCCGGGGCATCGACCAGGACCATTACAAGCAGAGCATCGTGCGCCATCTGATCGGCATCGCTGCCGATACCGGGGCGCGCATCGTGGCCGAAGGGATTGAGACGGAGGCGGAACGCGCCTGGGTGACACAGGCCGGGGTGGATTTCCTGCAGGGCTACCTGCTGGGCCGTCCCGCACCGGTGTAAAGCTAACGCGCGTTTGGTTTGGCCCGCCCGCTCCTTTCCCCTTAACCTGACATTCCCATCGCATTCGGGCAGACCAACATGCACAAACCCATTCGCAGCATCGTGATCGTCGGTGGCGGTACGGCCGGCTGGATGTCGGCGGCGGCCCTGGCCCGTGTGGCTGGCAAGACCCACAGGCTGCATCTGGTTGAGAGTGAGGAGATCGGCACCGTCGGGGTGGGGGAGGCGACGATCCCGCCCATTGCCACCTTCAACCGCGTGCTGGGCATCGACGAGGATGAGTTCCTGCGTGCCACCAACGGCACCATCAAGCTGGGCATTGAGTTCAAGGACTGGTACCGCCAGGGCCATCGCTATATGCATGCCTTCGGGGCGCTGGGCCGACCCCTCGGCATGACCCATTTCCACCATGTCTGGCGTCGCGCCCATGCGCTGGGGCTG
Organism: alpha proteobacterium AAP38; assembly: GCA_001296005.1. GTDB lineage: Bacteria > Pseudomonadota > Alphaproteobacteria > Azospirillales > Azospirillaceae > Niveispirillum. The sequence goes on from LJHR01000037.1 coordinate 98,818, forward strand.
GATGGGGACTGGGAACAATATGTCTACAACACGGTTGCCGCCCGCGCCCTGCGCTATGGCCGTCCGGGGCCGCAGCGGCGCACGCCGCTGGAACCGCTGACCCATGCCTTCCATTTCGATGCCGGCCTCTATGCCGCCTTCCTGCGCCGCTTCGCCACCGAACGCGGTGTGGTGCGGACAGAGGGCAAGATCCGCCGCACCATCCTGAACGCCTTCAACGGCCATGTGGAGGCGGTGGAGCTGGAGGATGGCACGAAGATTGAGGGCGACCTGTTCATCGATTGCTCGGGCTTCCGGGGCCTCTTGATCGAGCAGGCGCTGGGCACCGGGTTTGAGGATTGGTCCCACTGGCTGCCGTGCGACCGCGCTTGGGCCGTGCCCTGCGCCAATGGCGGGCCATTCACCCCCTATACCCGCTCCACGGCGCATTCGGCCGGCTGGCAATGGCGCATCCCGTTGCAGCACCGTATCGGCAACGGCCATGTCTTCGCCAGCCGCTATATGGGCGAAGAACAGGCCCGCGACATCCTGATGGCCAATCTGGATGGTACGCCGCAGGCTGAACCGCGCCTGCTGCGCTTCACGGCGGGCCGGCGGAAGAAGATGTGGAACCGCAATGTCGTGGCCGTGGGCCTTTCCAGCGGCTTCCTGGAACCGCTGGAAAGCACGTCGATCCATCTGGTGCAGTCGGCCATCACCCGCATCCTGATGGCCCTGCCCAATGACGGCATCGACGCGGTGGAGGTGGATGATTTCAACGAGAAGGCGCGCGCCGAGTATGAGCGCATCCGCGACTTCATCATCCTGCATTACAAGGCCACCGAACGCGATGACAGCCCCTTCTGGCGCGACTGCCGCACGATGGACATCCCCGAGGAGCTGGAACGCCGCATGCGCGTCTTCGCCTCCCATGGCCGCGTCTCCCGCGTGTTCGATGAACTGTTCCTGGATGTCAGCTGGATTCAGGTCTTCTTAGGCCAGGGCGTGATCCCGCGCAGCTGGCATCCGCTGGCCGATCAGTTGAGCGAGGCGGAACTGAAGGAATTCCTCGGCGAGATCAAGGCGATGATCGGACATGAGATGGCGGCCCTGCCGACCCATGCCGACTTCATCGCCCGCCATTGCGCCGCCCGCCCCTCCTGACACCAAACCCGGCGGTTCCCATCCGCCGGGCCGTCCCGGTCACGTTGACCGGGTTCTTGCTCCCTCAAGGGAAACTGCGGCCGGCGGGGCGCCCCGCCGGCCGGACTTTTCCGGGGGAGATAGAGTTAGCATCGCTCCCTCACCCTCCCCTTGGCTGATGCCAACGGGCGAGGGGCAAATTTTCTCCCCTCGCCCACGAAAGTGGGAGAGGGAGGGGCCCAAGCCCTCCAGGGCTTGGGAGGGTGAGGGAACCACGTCCCCCAGCCGCCCACGCCCGCCCCACCACCCGCCAAACCGAAAGGCCCCAGCCATGTCCCGCCTGCTGACGACCGCCGCCACCCTGCTGGCCCTGGCCGCCCCTGCGGCGGCGGGGGACCTCGCCTCCTATCGCGACCGGCCCTTTGCCGATGATGTGGTCTATTTCGTGGTCACCGACCGCATGGCCAATGGCGACACGTCCAACGACCGGGGCGGGCTGACCGGCGGGCCGGAGCAGACGGGCTACGACCCCAGCGATATCGGCATGTTCCATGGCGGGGATTTTCAGGGTCTGACCCAGAAGCTGGATTACATCAAGGGCCTGGGCGTCACCGCCATCTGGGTCACCCCGCCCGTCGTGAACAAGGTGGTCCACAAATATGATGGCGGCCTGTCAGCAGGTTACCACGGCTATTGGGGCCTGGATTTCCTGAATGTCGACCCGCATCTGGGCGGCAATGCCGCCTTCAAGGCCTTTGTCGATGCGGCCCACGCCCGCAACATTAAGGTCATCATGGATATCGTGGTGAACCATACGGGCGACGTGATCCAGTTCCGGGAATGCGACCCCACCAGCATGTCGAAACCCTGCCCCTACCGGTCCAAGGGCGACTATCCCACCACCCGCCGCGCGTCCGATGGCGCCGCCATCAATCCGGGTTTCAAGGGCGACGGCGCGGCGCATCAAACGGTGCCCAACTACGCTGCCCTGACCGACATCACCTACGCTTACACGCCGTACGTCCCGGCAGGCGAAGCGACCGCGAAGAACCCCGCCTGGATGAATGACCCGCATCATTACCATAATCGCGGCGACAGCCATTTCAGTGGGGAGGATAGCATTTTCGGCGACTTCTCCCGCCTGGACGATCTCTACACCGAACAGCCCGCCGTCGTGGACGGGATGATTGAGATCTACAAGCACTGGATCAAGGAATACGGCATCGACGGTTACCGCCTCGACACCGCTAAACATGTGAACCCGGAATTCTGGCACCGTTTCGTGCCGGAGATCACGGCCTTCGCCAAGGCCCAGGGCATTCCCAACTTCATCATTTTCGGTGAAGTGGCCAATGAAAAGCCGGCGGACCTCGCCGCCTATACCGATATTCTGGGCCTGCCCTCGGTCCTGGATTTCGGCCTGTCGGCGGCGGCACGGGACACGCTGGGCATGGGCGCCGATCTCGACCTCTGGGACGGGCTGTTCCGCGCCGACCGGCTCTATCCCGCCGGCGACGACACGGCCCATCAACTGGCGACCTTCATCTCCAACCATGATCAGGGTCGCCTGGCCTTCAAGATCCGCAAGGCCAATCCGAAGATGAAGGCCGAGGAGCTGCAGGCCCGTGTGGCTCTAGGCCACGCCCTGATGTTCTTCTCACGCGGTGTGCCGACCCTCTATTACGGCGATGAACAGGGCTTTGTGGGTCTGGCCGATGACAAGGCCTCGCGCCAGCCGATGTTCGCCAGCGCCTCGAAGCAGTTCAACACCGAAGAACGCCTGGGCACCATCGGCCCCCGCACGGGCGACGCCTTCCAGCCCGGCCACAGCCTCTACCGCGCCTTCGCCAGCATGGCCGCCATCCGCCAGGCCCATCCCGGCCTGCGTCAGGGCCGTACGGTCATGCGCTATTTCGAACGCAAGGGTCCGGGCCTGCTGGCCTTCTCCCGCATCGACGACGCACGCGGCGAACAATTCCTCATCGTCGCCAACACCGACACCAAACCCCGCTCCCTGAACCTCGACACTGAAGGGCCGGGCACTACCTGGACCGCCCTGCATGGCACCTGCGCGACCGGGCAGGGGACGGCCTACAGCGTCACCGTCCCGGCGCTGGATTACATTGTCTGCCGGAAGGGGTGAGGGGATAGAGTACATTTTGTGTTTACAAAATGTACGTACGCTGCTAACCTCGATATCAACTGTAGATAAAAATCGATGTTTGGGAGGGTAACGCCAGAGGAGCGAACGCGATGCAGTTCGAGTGGGACCCTTCTAAGGCTCTGATAAATATGGAGAAACACGGGATCGACTTCGAAGATGCCATTTATGTCTTCGCGGCTCCGACCCTGGAATTTCCAGACACCCGCAAGGACTACGGAGAGACCCGTATCATCGCGCTCGGTATCCTGGATGGCCGCGTCCTCGTGGTCGTCTACACGGACCGGGCCGATGTAAGGCGCATCATTTCGGCAAGAAAGGCCAATGACCATGAGCAGCGAACGTACCACGCGGCGCTCGCTCGGCGATCGCCGCCCGACTGTTGACTGGTCGCGCGTCGATGCGCTGACCGATGCTGATATCCAGGCCGGGATCGATGCCGATCCCGATGCCGCCCCCATGCTTGACAATGCCTGGCTGGCTCATGCGCAACTGGTGGGCCCGGATACCAAGGTTCCCGTCACCATCCGGCTTGACCGCGATATTGTCAGCTTCTTCAAGGATCATGGGAAGGGCTACCAGACGCGGATCAATCAGGTCCTGCGCGCCTTTGTTGATCACGAACGTGCCAACCGCCGCACGGGCAGTTAGCCGCTAAACCACCTCTTCCTCCGCCACCGGCCCATTGCGCATCAGCGCCGCCAGCCGCCGCAGCGCCACCGTCAGCGCCTGCTGGTCCGGTGCCGCACCCAGCCCCACCCGCACAAACCGGGCCGGCGGGTCGGGTGCCATGGCAAAGGCGGCACCGGGAATGACCGCCGCTCCCATCTTCCTTGCCGTCGCGGCAAAGGCGCGGTCGGTCCAGAACGGGGGCAGGGTGATCCAGCCATGATGCCCCTGGGGGTGCGCTGACAGGGAGCCTAAGGGCAGTTCGCGCCGCGCGATGGCCTGGCGCTCCTCGGCCTCCTGCCGGATGGCGCCCAATATCTCCTGGGCCGTGCCATCCTCAATCCACGCCGTCGCCACCGCCACCGACAAGGGCGGGGCCATCTGCGCCGTACCGCGCAGATGCAGGCGCACCGCCGTCACATCGGCACCGGGCGGCATCACCAGATAGGCCACGCGCAGCCCCGGTGTCAGGCATTTGGACAGGCTGGCAATATGCCAGACCCGTTCCGGCGCCAAGGCGGCCAGCGGCGGCAAGTCCGGGTCGGCCAGCATGCCATAGGCATCATCCTCGATGAGGATCAGGTTATGCTCCCGCGCCACCTTCACAATGGCGTGCCGCCGCTCCAGCGGCATGGTGGTGCCCGTCGGGTTCTGGGCCGTGGGGATCAGGTACACGGCCACCGGCCCGCCGCTGTCGCGCACCACACTGGCCAGCGCCTCGGGCACCATGCCCATCGCATCATTCTTGACCGGCGTCACATACAGGCCGCGCAACTGCGCCGCCATGCGAAAGCCGGGATAGGTGAACGGGTCCGACAGAATATTCCCGCCCCATTCGCACAGCACGGCCAGCAGCGCCGTCAGGCAGGCCTGCGCCCCGCCCGTCACCAGCACCCGGCCGGAATCCAGATCGGGAATGCGCGATGACAGCCACCTGGCCCCCGCCCGCCGGTCGCCATCGCCGCCGCCGCTGGGCTGGTAATTCAGCAGGCTGGACAGGTCGGGCCGCCGCGTCAGCCCCGCCATGGCCCGGCCCAGCCGCAGCGCCAGATTGGCGCTGGTCGGCTGCGGCGGCAGGTTCATGGACAGGTCCAACTCCACCTTGGTGCGCTGCGGGTTCACGGCATCGGCAACATATGTCCCGCGCCCCACCACCGCTTCCACCAGCCCCCGCGCCCGCGCGTCGGCATAGGCGCGCGTCACGGTGGTCAGGTCCACGCCCAGGGCATCGGCCAGCTTGCGGTGCGGCGGCAGGCGCATGCCCGGTGTCAGGGCGCCAGACGCGATATCCATGGCGATGGCATCGGCAATGGCACGGTACAGCGCCCCGCCCGGCGGCAGCGTCGGCGGAACCCAGTCAGCCATCAGCCCTGCCCATCCCCATCTTCATCCAGCCGCCCCTGTTCCGCCTTGTTCATATACTGGGCACAGACCAGCCAGCCCTTCAATGGCCGCAGCAAGGCCATCACCGACAGCATCGATACGGGGAGGGTGGTGAACAGATGCACCCAATAGGGCGCCTGGAATGCCAGTTCCTGCCACACCGCAAATCCCGTCAGCGGGAAACTGACAATCGACATGGTGAAGAACGCCGGCCCGTCCGCCGGATCGGCAAAGGACAGGTCCAACCCGCATTGCGAACAATTCTTGGCCAGCGCCAGATAGCCCGCGAAGATTCTTCCCTGCCGGCAATGCGGGCACAACCCCCGGATGCCCAGCCCGAATGGTGTGGTGGAAAAGTCGATTTTCTTATGGGTGGCCATGATCCGGCACCTCCACATTGTATGGCCATACAATGTGAATTGTATGGTGTCTTCACTATCCATACGCCTGCGATGCCCATGAGTCCCATGTCAGCTTGTCGCAGGCCAAAGAAAAACCCCGGCTCCTCGCGGAACCGGGGTCCAAACACGCACCGTAGGTCAGGTTGGGGGGCAAAGCCCCAAGCCCTGACACGCAACCTCAGCCAGCGGCCACCAACGCATCCACCGCCTTATCCAGGCCGATATGCCAGTCCGGTAGGACCGCACCCGGCAGCGCCAGATAGCGGCTGCAATCCAGCACGGAATTGGCCGGACGCTTGGCTGGTGTGGGATATTCCTTTGTCGAAATGGGTTTCACCACCGGCACGGGTCGGCCATGGCGGGCCGCACTGGCGAACACCGCTTCGGCAAATGCGTGCCAGCTCGTGGGCTCCGTACCCCCGAAATGATAGATGCCATGGGCGCTGCCATCGGCCACGAATGGTGCCATCAACAGGATGGCATCGGCGATATCATGGGCTGCCGTGGGTCGCCCCCGCTGGTCCGCCACCACCCGCAATTCCGGACGGTCGGCACCCAGGCGCAGCATGGTCCGCACGAAATTGGCGCCATAGGGGCTGAAAACCCAACTGGTCCGCAATGTGGCATTGCGCGCCATGCCCAGTTCTGCAATTGCAAGTTCGCCCGCCAGCTTCGAGGCTCCATACACTCCCAACGGTCCGGTGGCGTCATCCTCGCGCCAGGGTCGGTGGCCACCGCCTTCGAACACATAGTCGGTGGAGACATGGATGAAGGGAATGTCGGCCTGTTTGGCTGCCGCCGCGATATGACGGGTGCCGTCGCGATTGACTGCAAAGGCTTGATCCGGCTCACTTTCTGCCTTGTCTACGGCGGTATAGGCCGCGGCATTGACGATCAGGTCCGGCTTGTGCGCCGCAATGGCACCGGCCACCGCCACCTCATCGGCAATGGACAGGCTTTCACGGCCCAGGCAGGTCACCCGATGACCCGCCTTCGTGCCCTGATCCTGCATGGCAAGCGCCAGCTGCCCACCCCGGCCAAACACCAGAATATGCATGAAAATCAAGCCCCTGCCTCGCGCAGGATCTTTATCAGATACTGCCCGTACTCATTCTTCATCATGGGCTTGGCCAGCTTTTCCACCTGCTCCGCCCCGATCCATCCGCGCCGATATGCGATCTCTTCCGGACAGCAGATTTTCAGGCCCTGGCGCTTTTCCACCGTCTGCACAAAGTGCGTGGCCTCGACCAGGCTGTCATGGGTCCCGGTATCCAGCCAGGCATAGCCACGGCCCATCCGTTCCACCATCAGCTTGCCCTGCTGCAGGTAGACATTGTTGACGTCGGTGATTTCCAGCTCACCGCGCGGCGACGGCTTGATGGTCGCAGCGATGTCCACGACCGAATTATCGTAGAAATACAAGCCTGTAACGGCATAGTTCGACTTGGGCGCCTTGGGCTTTTCCTCGATGGTCAGGGCATTGCCCGTGGCATCGAAGCTCACCACCCCATATCGTTCCGGGTCGTTAACATGATAGGCGAAGACTGTGGCGCCGCTATCCCGGCTATCGGCATTGGCCAGCAAGGCCTCAAACCCGTCGCCGTAGAAAATGTTATCGCCCAGCACTAGTGCTGCCGGATCATTGCCGACAAAGCCCCGCCCGATGATGAAAGCCTGGGCCAGCCCATCGGGGCTGGGCTGCACCGCATAGGACAGGTTCAGGCCCCACTGGCTGCCATCGCCCAGCAGATGGCTGAACTGCGGCAGGTCATGTGGGGTGCTGATCACCAGAATGTCGGTAATGCCTGCCAGCATCAGGGCCGACAGGGGGTAATAAATCATGGGCTTGTCATAGACGGGAAGCAGCTGCTTCGACACGCCCATTGTGATGGGGTACAGTCTTGTCCCGGACCCGCCCGCCAGAATGATGCCTTTACGCTTGGCCATTATTTTTTCCCCTCGCCCCGGCGCTTGTGGGCCTCTTCCCGCAACGGGCCCCACCACCATTCATTATCCAGATACCAGCGCACCGTCTTTTCCAGACCCGTCTCGAAGCTTTCCTTCGGCTCCCAGCCAAGGTCCGTGCGGATCTTGGTGGCATCGATGGCATAGCGGTGGTCGTGGCCGGGACGGTCCTTCACGAACGTGATCAGGTCACGGCGCGGGGTCCCATCGGGGCGCAGACTGTCCAGGATGTCGCAGATACGCTCCACGACCTCCAGGTTGGTCTTCTCGTTATTGCCGCCGATATTGAACCGCTCACCCACAGGACCGCGCGTCAGCACCTCCCACAGGGCGCTGGCATGGTCTTCCACGAACAGCCAGTCGCGGACATTGTCGCCCTTGCCATAGACGGGCAGGGGACGGCGCTCCAGCGCGTTCAGGATGACCAGCGGGATCAGCTTTTCCGGGAAGTGGAAAGGCCCGTAATTGTTGGAACAATTGGTCAGAACGACGGGCAGCCCATAAGTATGGTGCCAGGCATCGACCAGATGGTCGCTGGATGCCTTGGACGCCGAATAGGGCGAGCGGGGGGCATAGGGCGTGGTCTCGGTGAAGAAACCTTCATCGCCCAGCGACCCGAACACCTCGTCCGTGGAGACATGGTGGAAGCGGAAATCCGCCTTCTTCTGCCCGTTCAGACACTGCCAGTAATCGCGCGCTGCCGACAGCAGCACGCCCGTACCCACGACATTGGTCTGGATGAAGGCGTCGGGACCGTCGATGGAACGGTCGACATGGCTTTCGGCGGCCAGATGCACGATGGCGTCGGGCTGATACTTCGCGAAAATCGCATCGATCGCGGAACGATCGCAGATATCCGCCTTTTCGAAATGGTAAAGCGGGCTGTCCTTGGCCGACTTCACATTCTCAAGGTTCGCGGCATAGGTCAGCTTGTCGATATTGACGACGGCGCAACCCTTCTCGCCCACCACATAGCGGATGAAGGCGGAACCGATGAAGCCGGCGCCCCCGGTAACGAGGATCAGTTTGGGGGAAAGCATGGTCATTCCAGGGCTCTCGGATCGTCGGTTCAGAAAATCGGCGGCAGATCGGCCAGACGCGGCAGCTTCATGTCCTTATCGGACAAGATCAGCTTTTCCGCCGGAAACGGCCATTCGATGCCCAGATCGGGATCGTTCCAGATGATGCCGCCATCATCGGTCGGGCTGTAATAGTCGGTCACCTTGTACACGAACTCCGTATCCGGCCGCAGCGTGCAGAAGGCATGCGCGAAGCCGGCGGGTATCCAGAACTGCTCCCCACCCTCGGCGGTCAACTCCACAGCCACATGCCGTCCGAAGGTGGCGGAACCATGGCGCATATCGACGGCCACATCCAGAACCGCACCCGCAACCACCCGTACCAGCTTGCCCTGCGCCGTCGGCGGGCGCTGAAAATGCAGGCCGCGCAGGGTACCGACATCGCGCGACAGGGAATGATTGTCCTGCACAAACTCCACATCCGCACCCACCAGCTCCTTGAAGCGGCGGCGGCTGTAGGTTTCGGCGAAATAGCCGCGATGGTCGCCGAAGCGCGCCGGCTTCAGCAATGCGAGGCCGTCAATATCGAAGCGGGTGACTTGCATGGGATCGGATCCGGCGAAGGGAAAGACAAGGGGTTCAGAATAACAGAGCCATCACGACCGCCCCTTCGCCCCAGGGCACGGTTCGGGACGGGTTCCTTATGCACGTTTCACCGTTATCAGGCAATGGTAACGGGGGCGGGGCCGCCAAGCGGCTTGCGCCCAAGCCCCCTCCATGATCCCCTGAGGGCCAGTTTTTGACGGGGGCAATGATGCGGGTTCTGTCTTGGCTGCTGTTGGGTGGGGTACTGACGCTGGCGGGGGTGCCAGGACAGGCCCAGACCCTGGTTCATTGCGCCGAAGCCGCCCCTGACAGCCTGAACCCGCAATATTCCACCTCGGGCAATTCCTACGACATCGCGCAGCAACTCTATGAAAAGCTGGTGAATGTGCAGCGCGGTTCCCTGGACCTGGAGCCGCAGCTGGCCACGGGCTGGGAACTGGCGGATGAGGGGCGGACGGTGATCTTCACCCTGCGTCAGGGCGTGAAATGGCACCGATCCAAGCTGTTCACCCCGACCCGTGATTTCAACGCCGACGATGTCGTCTTCACCTTTGCCCGGCAGATGGACAAGAACCATCCCTATAATGCTGTTTCGGGCGGTAAGGTCTACGCGCCCTTCCATAATCTGGGCCTGTCCACCAACCTTGTGGCGGTGGAGAAGCTGGAACCCTACAAGGTGCGTTTCCGCCTGAAGGAGCCTGATGCCGGCCTGCTTCGCGCCCTGACCAGTCAGGCCATGTCGATCCAGTCGGCCGAATATGCCGATGCCATGCTGAAATCCGGAATGCCAGAGAAGGTCGATCTGGAGCCGATCGGTACGGGACCGTTCCAATTGGTCCGGCACCTGCTGGATACTGAGGTGCGGATGCGCGCCAACAAGGACTATTGGCGCGGCTCCCCGCCGCTCGCCCAACTGGTCTTCGTCATCGCGCCTGACGCCACCGTCCGCTATGCCAAGCTGAAGGCTGGCGAGTGCCATACCATGACCTACCCCAACCCCGCCGACCTGGATCGCATGCGCCAGGACAAGGATGTCCGGATTGTGGGGGTGGATGCCATGTCGGTCGGCTATGTCGCCATGAACATGGCGAAGAAGCCGTTCGACGATCTGCGTGTGCGCATGGCCATCAATCTGGCCATCGATAAGAAGGCCATCCTGGATCAGGCCTATATGGGCACGGCCAGGGCCGCCACCACGCCCATCCCCATTGGCCATTGGGCCCATGATGACAGCGTTCAGGACCTGCCCCATGACCCGGCCAAGGCTAAGACGTTGCTGGCCGAGGCCGGCTTAAAGGACGGGTTTGAGACGGAGCTGTGGACCATGCCCGTGGTCCGCCCCTACAACCCCGCACCCCGCCGCATTGCGGAGATGATCCAGGCCGATTTGGCCAAGGTGGGGATCAAGGCGAAGATCGTCACCTATGAATGGGGCGAGTATGTCCGCCGGGTTCGTTTCGGTGAGGCACCGATGGCTCAATATGGATGGTCTAATGACGAGGTGGACCGGTTCATGTCCGACCTTCTGTCCTGCGAGGCGGCAAAGCCAGGCAATGGCAACTTAGCCCGCTGGTGCGATCCGGAAATGGATCGGCTAATCAACGCGGCCCGCCGCACCAGCGATCAGGCGGTGCGGCGCGGCTACTATATCCAGGCGCAGGCCGTCTTCCGCAAGGTGATGCCCTGGCTGCCCATGGCCAACCCGCATGTCTATGTCGCCATACGCCCGGAAGTCGTGGATTTCCGCGCCTCACCATCCACCCGGCTGGATTTCTATGGGGTAGGGCTGAAGCAGCCCTGAATGAGAAAAGGCCGCGCCGGTTGCCCGGCGCGGCCTTTTCGTCGGAGCCCCTCCGGGATCAGAACTTGGACGTGATTTCAACGCCGTAGAAGGGCGCCTCGTTCACGATGCCCGTCAGATTGTTGAAGTCGATGGCACCTTCCAGCGACTTCTCGTTCGTGATGTTGCGACCGAACACGGCCACCCCGAACTTCTCATCATCCGACACGTAACCGACCTTCAGGCCACCTTCCAGCTTGCTGTCGGAATAAAATTCCTTCGACGTGTACAGGAAGAAATTGACCTTGGAGCGGTAGTTCCAGTCGGTGAAGACATAGACCTCGCCGGTCGACACCGGGATGCCGTAACGGGCCGTGGCAGAGAAGATCCACTTGGGCGCGTTGGGGAAGGAATTGCCATCCAACACTGCCAATGTGCCCAGTACCGGGTTTACCACAGTGGGATCGGTGACGGTGCAGCCGCCGCCGCAGACGGGAATGCGCAGGGTCTTGTCCTGGATTTCCGTGTGGTTATAGGACAGGCCACCCGTCAGCAACAGGTTCTCGGTCGGCAGCAGTTCCAGTTCCGCCTCGAAACCATAGCCTTCGCCGCCATCGGCATTGATTAGCGTGTTGTTGTTCGACGTACCGCCAACAGCCGTGAACTGCTGATTGTTGATGTCCGTATAGAAGGCGGTGACGTTCAGACGAGCCTTGCGTTCCCACAGGTTCGACTTGATGCCAGCCTCATAGGACATCAGCGTCTCAGCCTTGGCGATGGACAGTCCGCCGTTATTGATATTGGCTCCGCCCGTGAAGAACAGCGGACGGCTCTGGATCGACGGCGCGCGATAACCGTTGGCGATGCGGGTGAACAGGTTAATGTCGTCTGTTGCCTTATAGGTCAGGCTGGCATCCCACGTTACCTGACCGTCGGACAGGCTGGCGGCGCCGGTGCCGTTGGTGCCGATAGGGAACGCCCCCGGTTTCAGCGTACGGACGACAGAGAAATCCTTCTCTTCGTCATTGTACCGAATGCCACCGGTGAAGGTCAGTTGTTCCGTCAGATCATAGGAGGCCTGGCCGAATACGGCCCAAGTCTTGGTTTCCTGGCGGCTGTCGGTGAAGATGGCGATGTTACGGGGATCAGCGGCATTGCCATAGGAATACCCATAGGCCGTCACGTCCTCGTTGAAATAGAACAGGCCACCCTGCCAGCGGAAGCGCTCGCCATCAGCGTTCGACAGGCGCAGTTCCTGCGTCCACTGCGCATGGTCGGGCAGGGCGTCCGCCGTTTCGCTGTCGAACGGGATAAAGCCGGGGCCGCGACCCGCGACACCGCCATCGATATCGCCGCGCGTATAGACGTCCGCCGTCTCATAACCGGTGATGGAGGTCAGCAGCAAGCCATCGAAATCATACTCCAGCTTCAGGCTGCCGCCCTGGCTGGACACGTCCAGATCGTTCTGGCCGTTCTGGTAGACGCTGTTGCGCGAGAAGGTGGAGGACAGGTTGTTGTTGCCCTTGGTGATGGCATTGGCCACAAACACGCGGGCCGAGCCGTCCAGGTCACGCGCATGGGCGTTGAACAAAGCCGTCAGCGGGCCCTTTTCATACATCAGCTGCAGGCGGGCTGCCGTCTCGGAGAAGCCGCCGATGGCGTCCTTTTCACCCGTGAAGGTATTGTCGATGAAATTGTCCTTGCGGTCATACTTCATAGACAGGCGGGCCGACAGCACGCCGTCGATCAGTGCGCCACCGATGGCGCCCTCGGCCCCGATGGTGTTCTTGCGGCCATAGGAGGCGGACAGATAGCCCTCGGTCTCCTGGGTCGGCTTCTTGGAGACAAAGCTGATGGTACCCGCCGGCGTGTTACGGCCGAACAGCGTGCCCTGCGGCCCGCGCAGCACTTCCACCCGCTCGGTATCGAAGATGGGGAAGCCGCGCAGCAGCGGGTTTTCCTGCACCACCTCGTCGATCACCAGACCGACGGGCTGGGTCGAGTTCAGGTCGAAATCGCTGTTGCCCAGGCCGCGGATGTAAAAGCGCGGGAAGGTGCGGGCAAAGGTCGATTCGGCATACAGGCTGGGAACCTGGGCCGACAGGGCCAGCAGGTCGACGCCGCCGGACATGACGGAATTCAGCTTGTCGTCGCTGATGGTGCCGACCGACACGGGAACCTGCTGCTGGTTCTCGGCGCGCTTGGTGGCGGTGACGATGATCTCGTCCAGCACGGCCTGGGCGCTGGCGGCGGGCGCCACGGCGGACAGGGCCAGCAGGCTGGCGGCACCGGCCAGCAGACGAAGATGAGACGGATTGCCTTTACGCATTATGGAATGCCCCCTTCAGAGCCTGATTGCGGCGGTCATGGCGCCGGCGTCGATTCCTGGTCCGAAACGCCGCCCCTTCGTTCATGCAAGAGGGGCGATCATCGTATTTGCGCACATAAATACCCGCCCGGGTCACCCCGGCCGGGTTTATCAATCGTTTGCTGCGTTACAACATGAAGTGCTGGTGGGCGCTGATCAAGATCGTGCGCTGCGTAACTGTGACGTTACCATGACGGTGATGCAGTTATGGCACAGGCTGGTAAGTAACGAATGAAATATGACAGTTCCATGACATGTTATTTCCGCATATCGCGGCGCAGCAAACTTCCCGCGGCAATAGGTGCGGGGCGGGTCGGAATCCAGCATCCGTGCCTTTATGGAAACCCCGCCTCAAATCAGTTTCTTTCGAATGACAGCGCTGATATAGGCTGAATGTTCCAAGACGCGGATCAACGCGCCTCCGACAACGTTGTCCGATGGGGGGACGGGGCATGACACCAGCCCAGCTCAGTGTGGTCTTCTTTCTGCAGCTCGCGGTGATTATCGTTGCCTGCCGGGGGGTGGGTTGGCTTGCCAAACGCTATCTGGGCCAGCCGCAGGTGGTGGGGGAGATGATTGCCGGTGTGATCCTGGGGCCGTCGCTGCTGGGATTGCTGGCGCCGGATATCCAGGGGCTGCTGTTCCCCAAGGAATCGAAAAGCGTGCTGTTCGTGGGCGCGCAGTTCGGTGTCGGCCTCTACATGTTCCTGGTGGGGCTTGGCTTCCGGGGTGATCATTTCAAGTCCAACGCGGTCAGCGCCGCTGCCGTTTCGTTGTCGGGCATGGCGGCACCTTTCCTGCTGGCCATTCTGATCACGCCCTGGTTGATGAGCCATGGTCTGTTCAACGAGGCACTGACCCTGCCGCAGACGACCCTGTTCATGGGCGCCTGCATCGCCATCACGGCCTTCCCCATGCTGGCCCGGATCATCCATGAACGTGGCCTGTCGCATACGCCGCTGGGTACCCTGTCGCTGTCGGCGGGTGCCATTGATGATGCCGGCGCCTGGACGGTGCTGGCCATCGTGCTGGCCACCTTCGGTGACGGACCCATGGTGGCGGTGAAGGCCATTGGCGGCGGGCTTGCCTTTGCGGTCTTCATGCTGACCCTCGGTCCCCGTCTGCTGGCCCCCCTGGGCCGCAAGGCCGAGCGTGAAGGCAAGGTCAGCCACACGACCCTGGGCATCGTGCTGATCCTGTTCCTGCTGTCGGCATGGGCCATGGATGCTGCCGGTATTCATGCGGTGTTTGGTGGCTTCCTGCTGGGATGTGTGATCCCGCGCGGCGTTCTGGCCACTGAACTGCGCAAGCAGTTGGAGCCGTTTGCCGTCGTCGTGTTGCTGCCAATGTTCTTTACCTATTCGGGCCTGCACACCCAACTGACACTGGTTGATAATGTCGAACTGGCGCTGGTGACGCTGGGCATTCTGGTGGCCTCTATCCTGGCCAAGGGTGGGGCCTGCTGGGCCGCCGCCCGCCTGACGGGACAGGACAATGCCACCGCCATGGGCATTGGCGCCCTGATGAATGCCCGTGGGCTGATGGAACTGATCATCATCAATATCGGATTGCAGAAGGGCATTATTGGCCCGGCCCTGTTCTCCATGCTGGTCGTGATGGCGATCGTCACTACCCTCATGGCCTCACCCCTGTTTGAACTGGTCTATGGTCGCAAGGCCCGGGCGCGGGGCGAGTTGGGGGCGTTGAACGAGCAGGACAGTGATTTCGCGGAGGTTCGCGAGGCCCGCTGATCAACAGATATTGCTGCCTCATGAAGCCCGGCGTCTGGAAGGACGCCGGGCTTTTTGTTTTCTGAGCGGCCAAACGCCGCTCCCCGCTATTCGATCATAACTCGATATATCTGATATGCATCGATCCCATCTGGACAAATCTCTATCAGAAGATCAAATCAGATATATCGAAACACAGTCCGATAGAGGAGGGGCCCATGAGGGGGTTCTTTTTTGGCCGGGGCGGCCATGGTGGCGGCTTTGGCCGCGATGGGGATGATGATGATTTCCGCGGCTTCGGTCGCGGTGGCGGGCGTCATGGTGGGCGTGGCGGGCCGGGTGGCCGGGGTTTCGGGCATGGCGGCCTGCGCCTGGTGTTGCTGCGCCTGATCGCGGACAAGCCCAGCCACGGTTACGAACTGATCAAGGAGATTGAGGAGCGGTCGCAGGGCCATTACACGCCATCGCCCGGCGTCATCTATCCTGCCCTGTCCTGGCTGGAGGATGGCGGCTTCATCACCATTGAGGCGGGGGAGGATGCGCGCAAGCAGGCCCGCATCACACCGGCGGGTGAAACCTACCTGCGCGAGCAGGCGGATGAAGTGCAGCGGCTGTTCGCCCTGATGCAGGCGGGTGCCGAAGAACGCGGCGGCGGGCCGGAATATGCGCCCCTGTTCCGCGCCATGCATAACCTGAAGGCCGCCCTGCGCACCCGCGCCCTGCGGCCCTTGTCCAAGACTGAGATCGAAACCATCGTCGACTGGATCGACGAACTGGCCCGCAAGATTGAAAGGCTGTGACCATGGCACCCGATATCCACAGCCCCGCCCGCAGTGTGCAGCGCCATCGGTTTGAGACGCGCCGCCGCGACCTGACCGTGACCGGGCGCGAGCAATTGACCCCCCACATGTTGCGCCTGACCGTGACGGGCGATCTGTCGGGGTTTCAGTCGCTGGGCTTTGACGATCATGTGAAGCTGTTTTTCCCCGATCCCGTCACAGGTTCCTATGAGGTGGCGGAAGGGGCCAAGCCGCTGGCCCGTGATTATACCCCCCGCCGCTTCGATGTGGCGGCAGGTACGCTGGTGCTTGATTTCGCCCTGCATGGCGTGGCGGAGGGGCAGGCGGGGCCGGCCACCCTGTGGGCACACAGGGCGCAGATCGGTGACCGGCTGGCGATCGGTGGGCCGCGCGGTTCCAGCGTGTGGCCTGTCGATTTCGACCTGCACCTGCTGATCGGCGATGATACGGCTCTGCCCGCCATCGGGCGGCGTCTGGAGGAACTGCCCGACGGCGTTCGCGCCCTGGTCTTGGTGGAGGTGGATAGTCCCGAGGATTGCCTGCCCCTGACCAGCCGGGCCGAATTCACCATCCATTGGCTGTTCCGCGACCCGTCCCATGGCGCACGGGATCTTCTGTCGGCGGTGGCCGGCCTGCGCCTGCCGCATCAGGATGTTTTCGCCTGGGTGGCGGGGGAGGCACGGCAGACGCGGCTGATCCGTGACGCGCTGCTGAACCGCCATGGCCTGGACCCGCAATGGGTCAAGGCGTCAGGCTATTGGCAGCAGGGAGAGGCGGGCGCCCATATGCGGATCGAGTGAGGGCAACCGCCCTCATTCCCCGCGCCGGCGGGCCACGGTTGCGATGGCCAGCGCCACGCCGACATGGGCGGCGATATCCGTGGCGGAGAACAGCCCGTCCCAGCGCGGGAAGATGCCGGGCCAGCGTAGGGGCAGGACCACCAGATACATGGCCCCATAAAGCCCAAGCCCATAGGCCACTGCCGCCGGCCAGCGCCAGCTACGCAGCAATGCGACACGGCGCAGAGCCAGCAGATAGACGGTGGCCATGACCAGGGCGATGCCGATATGGGTGGCAAAGCCCAGCGCCGCTGTGGTCAGCCCGCCATCGCGGGCCGCCCCACCGATCCAGCCGCCTGCCACGCCTTGCCAGACGCGCATTACGCCGATGCCGCGCACCATGCCCATGATGGAGGCATAGATACCGTCGATGCTGGCCCCCGCCAGCCCGGCCATCACAATGGTTACCGGCAGCCCCGCCCGATCCCGCATGTCCCATTCCCCATCCGTATTTTGGGGCAATTCTAGATCCCGGTCGGTTTTGGCCATGGACCCAATTCGGGCAGAATGAAAAGGGCCGCGCAGGTTCCCCTGCGCGGCCCTGGCCGTTTCCGGTCACGCGGATTGGCTTATTCGTCGCGGCCCATCTGTTCTTGCAGGTAGTTCTGCAGGCCCACGCTCTTGATCAGGCCCAGCTGCGTTTCCAGCCAGTCGATATGCTCCTCGGTATCTTCTAGGATGCGGCGGAAAATCTCCTTCGACTGGTAATCGCGCACGCCCTCGCAATACTGCATGGCCTCGATCAGCTCGCTGCGGTTCCGGCTTTCAATAGCCAGATCGCCCTCCAGGCACTCCGGCACATCCTCGCCGATATGCAGCTTGTGAAGGTTCTGCAGGTTCGGCAGCCCTTCTAGAAACAGCACGCGCTCGATCAGGTAATCGGCGTGCTTCATCTCGCCGATGCTTTCTTCGTACACCTTCTTGCCCAGACGCAGGAAACCCCAGTTCTTGAGCATGCGGGCGTGCAGGAAATACTGATTGATCGCCGTCAGCTCGTTGGTCAGGATGGTGTTGAGATGCTGGATGACGGTGGCGTCGCCTTTCATGGGAACCTTCGCAATCTTGTCGGTAAAAAGGGTTGGAAGGCATAGCGCCCACGGGACCGATACTGGCACAGCCAACCCGCTTTGTCTTCTGATAACGTATTGCAATTAAAGGAAAAAGCGACTGATAGGCAGTCGCACTCCACCCCTAGGGAGTAACCCGCAAAGATGCCAGCCCCCGTTCGTTACCTTGAAGATTTCGCCCCCGGTATGGAGTTCGAATTCGGAGACCGTCTGGTCACCGCCGAAGAGGTGGTACAGTTCGCGCAGGAGTATGACCCCCAGCCCTTCCATCTGGATGAAGAGGCGGGCAAGGCCACGCATTTCGGCGGATTGGTCGCCAGCGGCTGGCAGACGGCGGGCTTCATGATGCGAATGCTGGTGGACAATATGCTGTCGCCGCAAACCTCGCTGGGATCGCCCGGCCTGGATGAGCTGCGCTGGCTGAAGCCTGTGCGTCCCGGTGACCGGTTACGGGTGCGTATCCGCGTTCTGGAGGTCAAGCGCTCCCGTTCCCGCCCGGAAATGGGCACCATCCGTCAGTCCACGGAAGTGCTGAACCACAAGGATGAAGTCGTCATGTCGATGTTTTCCATCGGCATGGTGCGGGCCCGCGCGATACCGGAAGATTCTGCCGGTTAACTTGTTAAACTGGCTTCCTTACCTTCTACAACATGCGCATGGAGGCAGGGTTATTCCAAATGGACTAACCCATGTCTCCGTCGCACTTCCCAAAAGGTTGGATAATCGCTTATGATGTCCCCCTGTCGGTGCAATGGGAGCCATCATGGCGCGGGAAGTGATTGATTTCTCTCCGGGTGAGTGGGTAGAGGAACTGACGCCGCCGAAGCGTCGCTTTCAGATCATGGCCGTTCATTCCAAGCCGGGCACCCCGGCACCCAACGTGGAACTGGCCGTGGATGGCAATCCCGTCCATCGGCTCAGCCTGTCGATCTTTGCGCTGGCCGACATGCATCGGTTCCGCCGCGTCCGCTGATGGTTGGAGGGGCGTTGTGCCCCTCTGCCCCTGCCCTGTTTACTTACGGGTCCCGCGCACCAGGCGCCAGCCCATGCGGCCCAGATAGATGGCGATGCAGCCATAGACCACGA
This sequence comes from alpha proteobacterium AAP38, assembly GCA_001296005.1. Classification (GTDB taxonomy): domain Bacteria; phylum Pseudomonadota; class Alphaproteobacteria; order Azospirillales; family Azospirillaceae; genus Niveispirillum. Next base: position 117,814 of record LJHR01000037.1, read on the forward strand.
TCTTGGACACAGGATCGACCCAGGTCTCCACCTTCTCATACTGGCTTTCCAGCAGATATCCCGCCGCCGTCAGGACCGATGTCCAGACCAGGGAGCCGATGGTGGTGAGCAGCAGGAAGGTCGGCATCCCCATCCGCGCCATACCGGCAGGAACGGAGATCAAGGTGCGGATGGCCGGGATCAGGCGGCCCAGCAGCACAGCCTTGCGCCCGTGCCGTGCGAACCAACCAAAGGCCATTTCGACGTCGGGCGGGTCCATGGTCATGATAAATCCAAACCGCTCCGACAGGGCGATCACCCGGTCATGGCCCAGCATGCGGCCGATATAGTACCAGGGCAGCCCGCCCAGCACCGATCCCGTCGTGCCGACCAGAACGACCAGCACCGGGTCCATCTTCCCCTGCGCCGCCAGGAACCCGCCCAGCGGCATGATCAGTTCCGACGGAATGGGCGGGAAGACATTTTCCAGGAACATCAGGATCAGCAGGCCCCAATAGCCCATCTGATCGACCAGATTGAGAAGATTGTCGAACATGTTTCTTTCCGTTCACGGGCCCGCCGCCACGAGGCACGGACCCTGTACCCTATCCCTCTAACCGCCGCCAATGGCAAAACGGGGGCGTGTTCTGTCCATTGGACTCATTTTTCAACATGCTTTGCCCCAAGACCTAAGCCGGATGGTCTATTCCTTTGGGAGAAAAATCCGCTATCATAGGGACGTGGATAAGGTTATCCACCCATGAACCCGGTTCAGCCGGCCTCGCCTCTGGCTCGGGCGGTGGACGGCATCGGGTAACCGGTTTCGGCCTGTTTCCATCGGGAAGCATTGGCCCGCAGTTTCAGGAGAGTGGCGATGGTATTGTCCAGGCGGACGGCGGAACCCCCGAAGGTGGGGGAATGGCTGGAGGAACTGAAGATGCCCCGGCGGCGCCTGTTGGTGCATGCCGTGCACCAGCATGCCACCCGTCCGACGCATATCGAATTCCTGGTGGAAGGCCGCAACAGCGACCGGCTGTCGCTGGCACTGGAAGTGGTGCTGGACACCACCCGCTTCCGCCGTTTGGGACCCAGCCAGCACGCGGCCTGATCTGCCCTTCACATTTGCAATGGATGAACGCCGCCGCGGCAGCGCGCCCGGTGGCGTTTTGATTCTCCGGGGTGAGTTCCTGCGTGTGTCAGGGTGACGTTGCGCCCGTAACGGCCCTATACCGGTCCCACCACAGCGCCCGCGCCTCTGCCTCTCCCACCACCATGATCGGTTGGGTCCAGAGTTTGCCCCGGTAATTGCCGCCAATGTCTCGGCGGGCCAGTTTTTCCGGCCAGCCCATCAGCTGGATTGCCTCCGAGATGGCCGTGACCTTGTCGGCCTTCTTGATCAGGTCGGTCTGCGTGGTCGGCAGGGGCCAGGGAAGGCCGACGGACAGGAACAGCGCGCGGTCCAGCCGGGCCTTGACCTCTTTCAGGCCCGCCGTCGCAAACAGCTTGCCATAGGGGGTGACGACGTCACCCAACCCACCCCCTTCATGCAGATCATGCATCAGGGCCGCCAGTCGCAGGGCGGGGCTGGCATCGGGTGCCAGCAGGGTGACCAGAACCTGTTCCAGCAGTACCGAATGCTGCAGGACATTATAGGCGATGTCGCCTCGCGTCTGGCCGCCCCAGCGCGCCACGCGCGACGCACCCGTCACCCAATCCTCCAGCATGATGTCGGCGGGCGACGGATCGTACAGGTTCACCCAGCGGCCCGACCGCATCAGCAGGTTGGTGCGCGGCGCGTCCAGATGGGTGGGGACGGGGGGAGGCTTGCTCATGGCGTCAGTTCGCAGCCGGGTACAGCAAGGCTCCGACCTCGGCCAGCCGCGCCTCATCGCTGCCCTGTGGCAGGGCCGCCATGGTCTGCGCCGCCGCCTTGGTCTGGCCCACCCGGTACTGCACCATGCCCAGCCGCAGGCGGACGACATTGGGGGACAGCAGCTTGCCTTTCAGTGCCTGCTGCATCATCGCGATCCCCTGATCCGTCTGCCCCAGGGATACCAGGATCATGCCCAGCTTGGCCATGGAATTGGCATCCTTGCTCGCCGCCACCTCCTGCTGCCGCGCGGTCAGCCCGTCCTTCTGTGCGGCCAACTGTCTGGTGGCATAGTCGCGCAGGCGTTCATGCCGGTCCTGCTTGGGACCCTTGCCCAGTATGCCCAGTGACCAGCCGCGTTCCAGAACGGCGGCGGCCTCTGCGGGCAGTTCCTCCACCATGGCGCGCTGGGCCATTTCGGTGAAGGAGTCCGGGTTCTCATAGGCATTGGCCGCCAGCCGCAGACGCGCCCAATCCAGGTCCAGCTTTTCGGGGACGGGCTTGGCCTGTTGCATGGCGTTGAACAGGCGCAGCCAGTTCTCCTTGCTGCGGTCGGTGCGCAACTGCTGCTTCAGGGTCTTGATATAGCCCTCGATATTGCCGGACCCGAATTCCGACGCGGCCTGAAGTTGCAGCACTTCCGCCGAGGGCGCACGACCGGCCTTGCGCTGATCCTCAATCAGGGCCTGGGCCAGCTTGCCGGCCTTGGCGGGTTCCTTGGCCCGGAAATAGGCCTCTGCAACCATCTGGCGGAAGGCATCGCTGAGCCTGCCGGCGGCCATGGCCTTTTCCCCGAACTCCGCCGACTTGGCATAGTTGCCGGCCCGGTACCAGAGTTGGGACAGGGTTTCGAGCGCACCTGCCTGATCGGCGGCGGACAGCGGCACCAGACTGGTCGCCGCCTCGAACGCGATGGCCGCCTTGTCGAAACGTCCCTGCGCCTTGAAAATGGCGGCGCGCGTCTGCTCCACCGCCCATTTTTCCTCCGCCGTGATGGTGGGCACGGCGGCGGCCTTGTCGATGGCGGCCAGGGCCGCGTCAAACCGGTTTGCGGCCAGCGCCTCCTTCGCCGCCTGCAGCGGCAGGCCGACCTCCCTGCTGACGGTAAGGGTGGGTGCCGCCGCCACGGGCAGCGACAGAAGCAGGCTCAACGCGGCAGCGGACAGCAGCGAACAGGTCGGTCGGGTCAGGCGGGCGGGGCGCATCATCACTCCGGCAGAAAGGCAGGCGGGCCGTCCGCAGGTTTTGCGTCGGATTGGGGCGGGGTTCAAGTCTCGGCTGAACTGATCTGTGTGTTTGCCTGATGGGATGGATGTTAGGCTGCGGTGGAGCGGGCGCTGGTCAGGTCGCCCCGACCCTCCAGCAGGCCGGGAACTGAGATATCCTCATCCAGAACGTCCCAATGCAGGCCACGTCCGCTGGGGCTGATCATGACAGCGGCCCGTTGTTCAGGCGTGGCGTGCAGCAATCGGGGAAACCAGGCGAGGGGTACACCGATGGTGCGGCCATCACGCAGATCGACCCACATCGTATGGTCATCAAACCGAACTGTTTCAGCGGAAATGCCCATGCCATGCCTCTTCGATCAGTGCCTTGTTCTGCTCCACGACCCGCAGCAACTGGGAGAGTTCGCGACGGGTAAAGCCTTCACTGTCAGCGATAGCAGCCTCAGGATAGAGCCAGATTTTCGCTTCTGCATCAGCTCTCTGTGCGTGAACGTGAATGGGCTCACGCGGATTGCCCTCGTTTGAGAAGAAATGAAACCGGATTTCTTCCCATCGGAAGATGACAGGCATGTCGTCTCCTGACACGAGGTGTCGGATGAAGTCACCTCTCCATGAGAGTTCTGTATATGCGTGTTTATGTAAATCCATAAATGCACCCTATCCCCCCACCCCCTGTCCACAAGGAAGCCATGCCGCCCGCCCCCCTGGGCAAAATGCCGGATCGCGGGCATAGTGTGCGCCTGCGAAATCCCTTATTTCGAGTATCGTTCCCCATGGATATGTTGCCCCCGGAGCCGTCAGTGGCGATGGACCCGGATATGGTCTTCTCTGTTGCCCGGCATCACCCGGAAATTACCACCGTCGGCCGTCTGGGCCTGGACCGGATAGAGCAGGCGGCTGCCTATGGCATGGTGCCGCTGGGCCTGCCGCTGCCGCAGGGGCGACGTGATCTGGTGGTGATGGCAGAGCGGCGGGATGCCGTGGCGTTGGAGATCGAGGGGCTGGTGGCGCGGCTGGTGCGCCGGGCCGAGTTGCTGGAACAGGGGCGTCGCGTGCTGGACGGTACGCATGTCGCCCTGCTGGCGGCAGAAGCGAAAAGCCGGGTGCGGGCGCGGGCCTATGACGAGCTGTCCTTTGCCGAGATGCCGGGACCCATCCGTCTGGAAGTCAGCCGCAGCTTCGACATTGATGAACTGGCCGGGCTGGACGATGCCACCCTGCGTCAGCATCTGGTGGAAGACCCGCAGCTGCGTCAGCTGCTGGAAGCGGCGCTGGAGGATGTGGCGGCCCGCCTTTGGCAGCTGCATGACCTTGTGGGCGAGGCGGATGACAGCTGGACCTTCGAGAATCTGGCTCAGCGTCTCTACCGCGTTGCGCGCACCAACCATCAGCCCAACGATATCCTTCGGCGTTGGGAAGAGGTGGCGGACACCTGGCTGCGTGAACGCGCCGTGGCGCGTGGCCGCACCTTTGTGAATACCGAATTCGACTTCGCGAAGTTTGAAAAGCTGTTCCCCACGGCGCGTTCCATGGGGCGCAAGCTGGTGGCGGTCGTCGGCCCCACCAATTCCGGCAAGACCCACCGCGCCATGGCGGCCCTGCATGAGGCCGAACAGGGTGTCTATCTGGCTCCCCTGCGCCTTCTGGCACTGGAGGTCATGGACCGGCTGAACCGGGAGGGGACGCCCACCACCTTGCTGACAGGCGAGGAGGAAATCCGCGTTCCCGGCGCCCGGCATCTGGCCTCCACCATTGAGATGCTGGACCCCGAACAGGTGGTGGATGTCGCCGTCATCGACGAGATCCAGATGCTGGCCGACAAGGATCGCGGTTGGGCCTGGACGGCGGCGCTGATGGGGGTGGCGGCGCGCACCGTCTATCTGCTGGGCGCGCCGGAGGCGCTGCCGCTGATCGAGCGGGTGGCGGGGTATCTGGGGGAACCGCTGGAGATTGTGCGGCTGGAACGCAAGCAGCCGCTGCACATGGTTGAAGAGCGGTTGGAATTTGAAGATGTGCGGAAGGGCGATGCCCTGATCGCCTTCTCTCGCCGCAACGTGCATCTGGTCCGCGACATTGTGCAGGCCAAGGGCCTGACGGCGGCGGTGATCTACGGCGCGCTGGCGCCGGAGGTGCGGCGGCGCGAGGCGGAGCGGTTTACCAATGGCGAGGCCGATGTGGTGGTGGCTACCGATGCCATCGGCATGGGCCTGAACCTGCCCATCCGCCGCGTGCTGTTCACCACCCTGGAAAAGTTCGACGGGGTGGAGCAGCGGGAACTGGCGCCTGCCGAGTTGAAACAGATCGCGGGCCGCGCCGGGCGCTATGGTCATCATGAGGTTGGCGAATTCGGCGTGGTGGCCAAGGGTACGGTGCAGCAGCTGCGCACCATCTGGACCCGCCATGACCCGTCTTTCGGTTCCCGCCGCGCCCTGACGGTGCGGCCCACCCGCGCCATGGTCGACCGGCTGGCCGGGCGGATCGGTCGGGACAGCATGATGCTGCTGATCGACTGTTTCGCAGCGGCGCGGACCACGGGCAGCCCTTATCGCGTGGCCGACCTGTCGGCCCTGCGCCGTCTGGCCCAGGCCCTGGACGAGCGTGATATCGGATTTGAACAGAAGCTGTCCCTGCTGTTCATGCCGTGCGATCCCGAGAAGGAAGTGGATGCCCGCTTCTTCAATCAGATCCTGCGCGCGGTTGAAAAGGATGAGCCGGTACCGCTGGGCCTGGTCGTGCCGGCCCGCATGGAACGGCTGGATGATTATGGGCTGGAGGAACTGTCACGGTCCTGCGACCTCTATTATTGGGCCAGCCGCAAGTTTCCCCGTCTGTTTCCCGACCGAAAGGCCGTGGAGGAACGCCGGGCCGAGGTGGCGGGCCGCTTGTCTGAACTGCTGGCCAGCACGGCGCGCCGCCAACGCATGGGCAAAGGGCCGGGCGGTCGGCCCGGTGGCGGAGGTAAGCCAAAGCCGCCCCAGGGCTTTCGGGGGGCGCCCAAGAAGCGGTATGGGCCACGCAAAGGGTGAGATCGAAACCGCCGGGAATCCCCAATTGCCTACCGCTATTTGGGGATTCCCTATGACCTGTTACCACAGGGTAAAGGGTGCTATATTAGAAAACTGAAAGGTCCCCCTTTTAAAAGGTGAAGGATATGTCGTTGTCCGCCAAGGTTGAAGGAAATACCGATCAATCTTCAGGTGCTGGACAATCTTATAAAGATACTGATATCTATAAATGCTATAAACGTTCGCCTTACTCATCTATAAAACACTCATCTTATTTTCATGCATATGAAGATTTATTCAGTTCGTACCGGGGTCGTGAGATTACCTTTGTCGAGGTTGGCATTCTGAACGGCGGGTCACTGTTCATGTGGCAGGAATTTTTCGGTCCCAAGGCACGTATCATTGGCCTGGACTTCAATCCCGCTGCCAAAAGGTGGGAACAGGACGGGTTTGAAATCCATATCGGTGATCAGGCCAATCCGGAATTCTGGCAGGAGCTTTTTGCCAAGATCGGAAAAGTGGACATCCTGCTGGATGATGGCGGCCACACATTCGAACAGCAGATCGTGACCGTCTGCGAGGCGCTGCCCCATGTCCGGGATGGGGGCCTGATCGCGGTGGAGGATACCCACACCAGCTATTTCAAGGATTTCGGCTATCCCACCCCCTATTCCTTCATCGAATGGACGAAGGTGATCGTCGATAACATCAATTCCCGGTTCCCCGGCATCAATCAGCCCTTTTCCACGCTGCCTTACAAGGACAGTGTCTTCTCGCTACATTTCTATGAATCGATCGTGGGCTTCAAGATTCGCCGTGACATCTGCGTGCCCAGCCACCCTGTTTCCAATGGCGCCCCCAACCGTCAGCACGAGGATTTCCGGAACAAGGACAGCCTGATCGGCACGGTGGAGGAACGGTCAAACGCGCTGTCGCGCCGTCTGGCCTTCCTGCGCAACATGCCGTTCCTGTGGCGCACCTTGTCGGCTGCCAAGCGTGTCACGGTCACCGCGGTCGGTCGGTACTATTACAAGGCGCGGCTGCGCCGTCTGCGGCACCTTTTCTGACGCCGGTTCTATCTCGCGGCCAGGATCGAATGGGCCAGCTTCTGCGCCTGCACCCTGATATCGGGCACGGCGGTAATCTCCCATAGGGTGCCGCGCATAATCGGCCCCATGGCGTACAGGCCGGGCACGACCTGCCCCTGCGCATTCTTCAACCGGGCATCCCGGTCGGTATCCAGACCCAGCCGCAGCGGGTCGGGCCGCACCAGTCCCGCATCCAGCAGGCCGCGCAGCAGCGGGTCGCGGGTTCCGGCAATGTCGCCACCGGGACCGACACAGTTCACCGCATGCTGCACTGTCAATTCCTCCGCCGCCGTCTGTCCGCGCCGGCGCAGCCGCAGGGAGAGTTCACCGATTTCCCCGGCGCGCAGCCATTCCAGCTTGCCGGCAATCACCCGCAGACGGCCCTGCGCCATCATGGCGCGCAGCCTTTCATCGACGGGTGGTGCCAACCGGTGGCGATGCACATCCCACCAGGGCCGCAGATGCCGCAGGAAGCGGGCGCGTGCTTCAACCGGCAGGGCATGCCAATAGGGGCCGGTGGCGGCACGAAGACTGTCGATCACCCCATGCCATGACCGTCCCTCCGCCATGGCCGCCCGCACCGCCGCGCGCACGGCGTGAAGGGACCCGGCCAGGGACGGGCTGATGGCCGGGGCCGCCTGTGGCGTGGCGGGGTGGCCCGCCGGGCCATGGCGTCGCGGCAGAAGCCCGCGCCGCGACAGGGCCAGAATCGGCCCGACATGCCCCTGATCGGCCAGAGACAGGGCCACATCCACCATGGTCAGGCTGGTGCCCAGTAGAAGCACCCCATCCTTCTCCCCGATGCGGGAAAGCGCGCCGGGGGCCCAGGGATCGCTCTGGAATCGGAATGTGTCCAGAAGCGCCTTGTCCACGCCCGGCGGCGGGTCGGGGGGGAAGTTCCCCACGGCCAGCACCGCCCCATCAACCTCATAGGTCCGACCGACATCGGTGGTCAGCAGAAAGCCACCGCCGGCAGCCGGCATCAGGCCGACCGCGTCGTCGGCGACCAGAACCAGACGCCCGACAGCATCCGACCCGGTGGCCGCCTGGGACAGCATGTCCTGCAGATACTGGCCATAGGTGGCACGCGCCACGAAGCCCGCCGGATCGGCCGTTTCATTCCGACCATGCAGCCAGTCCAGGAAATGCCCCGGCTGGTCCGGGAAGGCCGACATGTTGCCGGCCCGGACATTGAGAAGATGCGCGCCGTGCCGCGTGCTGTAGGCGACACCCTTGCCAAAGCCGCGTGCGCGTTCCACCAGAAGGATGCGGGGTGCCGCCGGGCCGGCGGCCAGAAGATGCAAGGCCACCAGTGAACCGCTGAAACCGGCGCCGATCACGGCAATGGTGGGGCGTCGGGTGCGATCCGTCATGCGGGCAGGGCTTCCTGGCTGGCGGTATTATCCTATGCCACCAGTAGGAATTATGGCCGCCGCAGAGTCAAGCCGGTTCGGCGTGACGATCATGTGACGGTGCGGGCTGACAAAAGTCAGATCACGAAATCCAGCGGATGGCTGAGCGATCGCCGGCGTCGGGACGCCTCCGCCAGGGTGCAACGGTCCAGCACGGTGGCCATGGCGTCGCGCGCCTTCAGCATGGCCCAGCGGATGACGCAGGTGGCCGCGTCCTCGCAATCCTCGCACGGTTCGAACTTCAGCCGGCTGGCGCAGCGGATGGGGGCAAGCGTGCCGTCGATGACGCGGATGATGTCGCCAACCGACAGATTCTCCGGCGGGCGGGCCAGACGATATCCGCCATGCCGGCCCCGCTGGCTTTGCAGCAGCCCGGCCTTGCGCATGTCCAGCAGGATGGCTTCCAGGAATTTGGCCGGAATATTCTCCGACGCGGCGATTTCCCCGATCTGGACCGTTGTGGCATCTTCAAAGCGATCAGCCAGATGGATACAGGCGCGAAGGGCGTATTTTGCCCGCTGGGTAAGCATCGCGGTCAAACTTTCCGGCACAAACAGGTCTCCCTTTCATGGCGTTTCCGCGCGCCGATAGCAAGGGGCCCGTTTCGCTGATCAGCCTTCCGCTTCCGCCGCCATGGCGCGCGACAGTGCGGGGATACGGTCGGCCAAGGCGCGTTGCGCCCGCTCTCCCGCAGCGGTGAGCTGTGCCAGCGGTTCCGCCAATGCCGCCCGGTCGGTGCCCGCATCAATTGCCTGTTCCAGGTCGCGCGCCGCCTGCGACAGTTCCATCAGGCCGAAATTTCCGGCCAGGGAAACCATGGAATGGGCCTGGGCCCGCACAACATCCAAGCTGATCGTGCTATCGCCAACCAGGGCGGTGCGCTGCCGCAGCGTGGTTGCCACCTCCTCCATCATGGGCAGCAGCGCACCCGCCCCCATCAGCGCTTCCAGCTGCGCCTGCATGTCCATGGACAGCACCGGCAGATTGCCACCTACCGGGCCGCCGGCGGGTGCCGGTGCCTGCGCGGGGCCGATGCGCTGTGACCAGCGGGTCAGGGCGGCGACCAGATGGCTCGCCTCGATGGGTTTGGCGATATGGTCGTTCATTCCCGCCTTGCGGCAGCGCTCCACCTCCGACGGCAGGGCGTTGGCGGTCAGGGCGATGATGGGGATGCGGCCCGCGACGGAGGGCAGGGCGCGAATGGCGCGCGTCGCCTCCAGCCCATCCATGCCCGGCATCTGCACATCCATCAGCACCAGATCATAGGCCGTGCGCTGGACAGCGGCCAGGGCGGCGGCACCGTCTATGGCGATATCGACGCGGTGGCCGGCCTTTTCCAGAATGGCGCGGACCAGCAGCTGGTTCACCGGCAGATCTTCCGCCACCAGGATATGCAGCGGCCTGGCATTCGCTCCATCCTCACCAGCACCGGGTGTCGGCAGCGCAGGGGCATTGCTGGGCGGATCGGTGAGGCGGAGCGGGATTTCGATCCAGAACAGGCTGCCACGGCCTGCCTCGCTGGACAAGCCCAGCCGCCCACCCATCAAGGTGACAAGCCGCTTGCAGATCGCCAGACCCAGGCCCGTTCCGCCATAGCGACGGGCCGTGGAGGCGTCGGCCTGATGGAACGGTTCAAACAGCTGCGGCTGACGCTCCGGTGCTATGCCGATGCCCGTATCGGCGACCGCGATGCGCAGCGCACCGTTGCCCTCGTCCGCGATGGTGGTGGCCGACAGGGTGACATGGCCAGCCTGTGTGAACTTGACGGCATTGTTCAGCAGGTTCAGCACGACCTGCCGTACCCGTGTCGGGTCCAGCATCAGCCAGGGGGGCAGGTCGGCGGCAAGATCGATACGCAGGGACAGGCCCTTTTCCTGTGCCATGGGGCGGACCAGCTCGGCACAGGTCTGCAACATGCCCACGGTATCAGTGGGCATCTCCTCCAGCTGCAGGTGCCCGGCATCGACCTTGGCGAAATCCAGCACGTCATTGATGACGGCCAGCAGCGTGCGACCGGCTTCCGCCTGCAAGCCGATGTAACGCCGCCGCTCCGTCTCCGGCAGGTCGGCGGTCAGCAGCAGGTCGGCAAAGCCGATCACGGCATTCAGAGGCGTGCGCAGCTCGTGGCTGACCGTGGCCAGGAAGTCGGTCTTGGCGCGGGCGGCCGCCTCTGCCTCCCGCCGTGCCATCAGCAGGGCTTCCTCCTGTGCGGTCCGGTCGGTCACGTCGCTGACAGCGCCGAACAGGGCGAAGGGCTTGCCATCGGGCCCGAACTCCACCACCCCGCGCGTCACCACATGGCGCGTCTCGCCTGTGGGCCGGATGATGCGCAGACCCATTTCATAGCTGGCGCCCGATTGCATGGCCGTGGTCACAAGTTCACGTAACCGGTCACGGTCTTCCGGGTGATGAGCGGCCAATGTGGCCTCCATGGTCGGCTGGAACTTATCCTTGCGCAGGCCATAGATGCGATAGACCTCGTCCGACCAGGTGAGGCGGCGGGTCGACAGCTCGAACCGCCAATGGCCGACCATGGCAAGCTGTTCGCCCAGCCGCAGCAGGCGGTTGGCCTCTGACAGGTCGCGTGATTGCGCCCGGCGACGGCGTGCCTCCACCGCCAGCGCCCGGAACAGCGCGATCATTCCCAGGCTGGCGATTGTCGCGGCGGCCAGGGCGCGCAGGGCCAGCGTCCACCAAGGCGTCAGAACATCGCTCAAGGCCCGGCCGACCAGGGCATAGAGCGGGTAGGAGCGGACTTGACGGAAAGCCAGCAACCGGTGAATGCCATCCACGCTGCTGATATTCTCCACCACCCCATGCGGGGTCTGGCGCGCCGTTGACATCAGGGCGCCATCGTCCAGCACCTGTCCCAGGCCGCTATTGCCGTCGCCATTGTCGGCGCGGCTGGAACGGGCCCGGATGATCCCGTCCGCCCCCATCAGATTGACCACCCCGTTCTCGCCCAGATCCAGTTTGTGATAGTAGGCGGAGAGATAGAAGGGATCCATGGCCAGGGTGATGATGCCGGCCAGGGTACCGTCGAGATGGTTCAGCCGCAGGCTGACCGGCAGCGACCATCTGCCCGATAACCTGCCCACGATGGGTGGACCGACAAAGACGCTGCCCGTATCCTGTCCGACATGCACGGCGACATGGGCGCGGTCCAGATAGTTGGTGATCCGCGCCTCCGGCCCCATGCCCAGCGAACTGTCGATCAGATAGCCATCGGCACCGATGATTGACATCTGCACCATGAAACCTTCGGGCATCGTATGTTTGCGCATGAACCGGCGCAGGTCGAATCCGGTCGGGTCCGTTTCATATTCGGTCTTGGCGGTGCGCAACGTCTGTTCGACCGTGGACAGGATCCAAAAGGACTGTTCCTCGAATGCCAGCGCCAGATTGGAGACATCACGCCGCGCCTGGTCCAGCGCCCGCTCGCGTTCCAGCCACAGCAGCACGCCCGTCCCACCCCAGATCAGGACCAAGGTGAATGTAAGGATCAGGGTCAGCTTTTTGGACGCGACCACCATCGATTCTCCGGGCGGCGGCAATTCCCCTGCCGCGCGATCATTCGATACCTGAATTAAGTAACAAACCGTCCCCGTCTCGGGGCAGGTGCAGAAGGTTAGGTTATGCCGCCCGATGCAGGGTAGGAGATGGAGACGACTTCCAGTTCCTCCAGCCCCGCCGGTGTCCGCAGGCTGACCAGATCGCCTTCGCGCGCCTTCAGCAGTGCCCGTGCTACGGGCGAAACCCAGGAAATCCGGCCCGGCCCCATGTCGGTTTCATCCACGCCGACAATGGTCACCGTGTTCTCCGTCCCATCCTCACGGGCATAGGTGACGGTGGCGCCGAAAAACACCTGATCGCGATGCCTTTGCTGGCTTGCGTCCACGACATTGGCAATCTCCAGCCGCTTGGACAGGAACCGCATGCGGCGGTCGATCTCGCGCAGGCGCTTCTTGCCGTAGAGATAGTCGCCATTTTCCGACCGGTCGCCATTGCCGGCCGCCCAATGCACGATCTCCACGATCTTGGGCCGTTCCACGCGCAGCAGGTTCTGCAACTCCCGCTGCATTCGGTCATACCCTTGCGGCGTTATGTGGTTCTTGGTGCCGGGCGGCAGCGGGCGCGGATCATCGGCGCCGTCATCATCGTCAGCGGCAGCGTCGCGCGCATTCTCGTTGACCCAGGCCTTGCTCATCCCTGCACCGCACCTGTTACGAAACCAGCACAGGGTTTAACGCGGATGCAGGCCGTCAGGAAAGCGAAGCTTCACCCCGCCAGGGCGATGTCGCTGACATCCGACGCTGTAAGACGGGCCAGACGGTGGTCGGGCAGGGCACAGAGCAGCTTCACCCGCCGCTCCACCATGCCGAACACAAGGTTCAGCAGGGCACGGCGTTCCGTCTCCGACCCTTCAAGCGCCAGCGGATCGGGGAACCGCCAGGTCACGCGCATCGGATTGCCGGTGAAAGCCGGCTGCGGCAGGGCCGTGGACTGTTCGCACACATGAAAGACGAAATCCAAATCCGGCGCATCAGGGCCTGTGAACAGGTCCCAGCGCTTGGGCCGCAGGGTTTGCGTATCGATCCCGACCTTTCGCAGCAGGTCGAGCGTGATCGGATCGGCTTCGTCACGGGGTTCAGGGCCGGCGGAGAAGGTATCGAAGCGGCCCGCCCCCCATTTGCGCAGCAGCCCCTCCGCCATCAGGCTGCGCGAGGCATTGCGGCGGCAGATGAACAGAACGGAAAAGGGACGGTCAGGCGACATGGGTCAGGCCCCGTTGCGCGTGGATAGCGCCTGGGGACTTACCGCATCATCGGCGACAGAAATGTCACCATTCCATGGTGGTTGCGTGACAGGAACGGGCGGAGGCCCTTATTCGCCACCATTAAGGCGGTTCCAAACGCCACGGACCTGCCCGGCAAGGCCCATCGGTTCGAACGGTTTGGCGATGACATCCACCACGCCCAGCGCAAGGAAAGCCTCCACCTCGCGGGGCTGCACCTTGGCGGTGATGAAGATAACGGGGATATCGGTGGTCTCCGGATCATCCTGCAGCGCGCGCAGCGTGGCAGGCCCGTCCATCACCGGCATCATCACGTCCAGCATGATCAGCTGCGGCTTGAAACGCTTGGCCATTTCCACGGCCTTGGTTCCGCTGTCGCACAGTTCCACGGTGAACTTCCCGATCCGGGTCAGCGCCAGATTGGTGACGGTGCGCAGCATTTCCTCATCCTCGACATAGAGGATACGCTCAAGCGCGGGGATCATGGGGGGGCTCCACGGGTGCTGACATTGCGCCGGTTTCCAATTCGGGGGCCATCCTATGTATCAGGCTGCGGATGGTGTCCACCAGTTCCTCGTTGCGGGCCCTGGACTTGACCAGGGTAGCCGCCACCTGCCGCATCTTCACAGGCCCCGCATCGGCGCCGGTAAAGACCACGATGGGCACGGGCAGTCCCTGCCGGTCGCGCAGATGCGGGATGACATCCAGGCCGCAGCCGTCGGGCATGTCGATATCGATGATCCCGATATCGAACCGCCCCGCTGCGGCGGCTTCCATGGCTGCGGCCAGGGTGGAGGCCGGGTGTATTTCCGCCTGACCGGATAGGAGATGGCGGATGACGGCCTGGATATCGGCGTCATCCTCCACATGCAGCAGACGGGGCCGGTGGGATGCATCATCGCGGACGGCCCGGCGAAGACCGGCGATCAGCCGTTCCTCGTCAATGGGCTTGGACAGCCAGTCGATGACGCCCACGGCCTCCCCCTCGATGGCATCGCGCTCGCCATCACCGCTGGCTGTGACAACGATAACCGGCAGGTCCCTGGTTTCCGGCTGGGCACGGATGGCGCGGAACAGGCTGACCCCCGGCAGGTCGGGCAGCATCAGGTCCAGGGTCATGGCCTGGAACGGATGGCGGGCCAGCAGGGACAGGGCCTCCCCCGCCGTTGCGGCGATGGTCGGGGTAAAGCCCGCCTGCGACAGCATCAGCGACAGAAGCCGGGCGATATGGGGATCATCCTCACAGATCAGGATATCGGCGGGAATCGGGGCCGGCATCGCAGGCGGCGGCAGGACATTGGCATCCTGCAATAGCGGAAGATCGATATGAAACCGGGTGCCGTGACCAGGCACGCTATCGAAACCGATCTGCCCGCCCTGGCGCTCCACGATCTCCTTGGTGATGGCTAGGCCCAGGCCCGTTCCGCCCTTGGCCCGGCTGTCGGAACCGTCCGCCTGTGCGAAACGCTGGAAAATGCGGTCGCGGAAACTCTCATCAATGCCGATCCCCTGGTCCGCCACCGTCGCCCGCACCAGACCGTCGGGACGCAGTTCCATTGACAGGGTCACCGTGCTGCCCGGTGGGGAGAATTTCACGGCATTGGAGATCAGATTGGCGAAGGCTTGGGCCAGCCGGTCCGGATCGGCCATGACCTTGGCTTCCAGCCGTGTCTGTGGCGCCAGACCCGGACCGGCGGCCAGCTTCACCTGCGACCGCTCCGCCAGGGCCAGATGGTCACGCACCGCCTCGTCCAGAAGGGCCGGCAGCGACCGCGGTGCCAGATCGAAGCGCATCTTACCCGATGCGATCTTCTCCATATCCAGCAGATCGTTGATCAGGCGGATCAGGCGTTCGGTGCTTTCCTGGGCGATATCCGTCAATTGCCGCGCATCGGCGGGCAGGGTGCCGAACATGTCGGAATTGATCATACCCAGCGAGGCGCGGATGGCGGTCAGCGGTGTGCGCAGTTCGTGGCTGACCGTGGAAATGAATTCAGACTTCAGCCGGTCCATTTCCTTCAGGTGCGAGATATCGTTGGCCACGCCCAGGAAGCCCGTCACTTCTCCCTGGCCGTCGCGGATGGCGGTGACGGACAGCAGGACGGGGAAATGGCGACCATCGCGGGCGATATAGGTCCATTCCCGCTGATCCCGCTTGCCCAGGCGGGCGCGGTGCACAAAGGCCTCGAATGGATCGGCGGGCGGCTGTCCCAGATCGGTGGTCAGCTTGGCGACGGCGCGCGCCACCTCGCCCATGTCATGGAAGCATTTGGGCGTTTCCTTGCCCACCATCTCGGCGGCGGTATAGCCCAGCATGCGTTCCGCCCCACGGTTGAAGGCGCGGATGGTGCCGTTAGGGTCGGTGACGATGATGGCGTTGTCGGCACTGTCGACAATGGCCTGCAGCTCGCTGGTCAGGCGGCGCATCTCATCCTCGGCCTGCTTGCGGGCCGTGATCACCTCGGTGAACATCACGATACCGCCGACATCACCATCGATATCGTACCAGGGATGTATTTCCCAGCGCAGCCAGACGACGGAACCGTCTGCGCGCTGGAACTGATCCTCGGCGGCACTGGCATGTTCGCCGGCCAGGCAGCGTTCATGGATGCCCCGCCACCGCCCCTCGATCTCCGGAAAAATCTCGTAATGCGAGCGGCCGATCAGGTCGCGGTCATTCAGATCATAGTCTGACAGCCAGCGTCGGCTGACGGCGACATAGCGCAATCTTGTGTCCAGCATGGCGATGGCCGCCGGCGCATGCCGGATGAACAGGTCCAGCAGATGCTCACGCCGGCGAAGGGCATCGGCCAGGGACTGGCCTGCCAGATGCACTGCCCGAAAGGCACCGGCGGCGCGCGACAGGTCGCCGACCTCGTCGGGGCGGGAAATGTCGGGCATCGTCACGTCGGTCTCCCCGCGCGCGATTTGCTCAAACACCTCGGTCAGCTTGGCCAGCGGGCGCAGCACCCGCCAATGCACCAGCAGCAGGGCCACACCGCCAATGATCAGCGTGGCTAGGCACAGCAGCACACCCTGGGCCAGACTGACCAGCGCGTCCTGTGACAGGCGGCGGGCCCGGACCTCCGTGACCGATTTCGATGCGGTCAGCACCGCCTCCACGGCCTCGATCCCCGTCGTTGCCATGCTGAACCAGTCGGCGGCGGAGACCGGGTCGATCTGTCCGGCGCGGGCCAGATCCATGGCCCTTCGGCGGAAAGGTTCGATCCGGTTGGAGATCAGGCTGTCGGTGGCCGATGTGGCGATGCGCACCGTCTCCATGCCGACATCGCTCTGGGCGGCCAATTGCCGGACATTCTCCCAGGCCAGGGCGAAGCGCGTTTCCGACTCCGCCAGCATTTCGATGGTGTTCGGGGTGGCGCCGCGTATCAGGGCCGCCGACAGCAAGGCACGCAGCCGCCCCGCCTGCTCCGCCGCGATCCAGGCCGACTGGCGCAGCGGGGCATGCGCGGCGATCAGCGGGTCGATGATGGGGGAACGGTCGGCCAGCATCTGATGCGACAACCTGGCCTGATCAATCAGGCCCGTCATGGTGCCGAACCAGCGCTCCGCCATATCGTCCGGTCGCTCCGCCTGTGTCCGGTGCAGGGCCTCGTCCAGCTGCTCGCGCATGGACCCCAGGGTCTTGCGCGCCTGACGCAGCGTGGCCAGAAGTTCCGTGGCGCCGTTGGGGGCCTGATCGGGATGGGAAAGATGGGTCAGCAGCGTGTCCAGTTGCGTGTCGGTATGGGTGCGGACCGACCGCAATGGGGCCAGTTGCGCCTCCCCCGGCACGGTTTCCTGGGACAGCAGGACATAGGTCGTACCGCGTTCCAGCGCCCAACCCAGCGCCAGCTCCACCAGCATGCCGCGCGCCTGATCGGCGGCCAGATACCGGTCGGCCGCGCGCTTGTCATTCCAGTCGCGCAAAAGCCCCAGGACCGCCAGGGCCACCAGGGCAGCGGCCATGACCAGCATTAACAGGGGGATCAGCAAGCGAAGGCGCATGCGCGGTCGTTCCGCTCCGCAATTCGGGATGCGGACCGGAACGAACTATCCGCCGTTCCTTCCCGCGGAACGACGATGACGCAATCATGCGGTGCAGACCAGCGTCAGAACGTCTCCCTATCCTAAAGCTTATAACGTCCTTAGGGAGAGACAGCACCGCCCCACCGCCTACTCCAGATAGCCGTCGACCTCGGCTGCCGCCCGTTCCAGCGGCCAGTTCAGACGCTCGATGATCTCATCAATCGCGTCTTCCGGTGACAGCGACCCACGGCCCAGCTTTTCCAGAATGGCGTCGAGAATCGACTCCTCCTTGGGGTTGGGGCGGCCATAGGGCTTCAGAATATCAAGAATGCTGCTCATGCGCGTTGCTGTTTCCCGCTGGAGCCTGCCCCGGTGGGGGCGGCTGATGCGGGCGAGATTACACGCCCAGCCCCGCTGTTGGCTAGCGGTCAGGGGCTCAGCCGCGACCGAAATCCATCAGGTCGGGAGCGTTGTTAACTAATGTTTCGGCCATGGCCTCGACACGGGCCAGAAGAGCAGGCTCCAGGCCCTCGACGATCTCCGCCTCGTTCTTCATTTCAGAAAGTTGTTTAACCCAGCGCTCCAACACGAATCGCGTTCCGATCGGCATATGGCTTATATTGGCGGCCATCTTCTCCAGACGCGGGGCAACGGCACCCAGATGTAGCTGCCACAGGGCCACGGTGAGCTGACGCAGTTGGCGTTCCACCTGGGCACGCCGCTCCTCGTCCAGTGACGCGGTGTTGGACCGCATGACCGAGGTGAAGGCGGCCACGGCTTCGAAGGCGGGCCCCAGCTCCTTGAACTGCCGCAATGCGATGGTAACGTCCGGTGGAACGGGCAGGCCGGCGCACCGATTCTGCAGGCGGGCCAGATCTTCCTGCAGCAATGCCAGCTGCAATCGAATGGTCCGGTCGGCTGATTTGCTTTGCATCCGAAAGATACCTCCACCAAAAGGTATAAACCGAATCGCCAGTCTGCAAAGCGGGAAATGCATTCGCCCTTGCTTGGCGGGTGTTGCGAGTATTTCCACAGCACTCGAACAAACCTTCTATGACCATTCGCCGTTGCGGTGCCGCAACACTCGTCATTTCGCGGTAAGCCACCTGTGCTGATGGTATGGATGGGGAAGGCGGTCGGCGAAAAAGGGGATCGCCATTCTGTCATAAATTATTGGTATTGAAGGATTATATTTGATTGCGCAGTGACTGTCCGGGTGAGTGGCGCTGCGTTGTGGCGCGACAGGAAAGTCTTGATGCGGCTGGTCATGATGGTATTTTGGAACCAGCCACACGCAAGAAGCCTCTCGCAACGCGAAAAAGAAGTGGTATAAGGCACATCGGTCCAACCTCTGGGGAATTTACCAATGAAAAAGGAACTCTTGGCTCTGACGTTCGCCATCGCGCTGGGCGCAGCCCCGAGCATCGCTAACGCACAGAGCACTTCCGGCGCTGCGCCGGCGGCTGCTCCGACCGCCACCGGTTCCGCCGCTGGTGCGGGCGCCTCTGGCGTCGCCCTGGGTTCCCTGGGCACCGTTGCTGTTGTCGGCGCCGTCGCCGTTGCTGGCGTCGTGGCTGCCGCTTCCGGTGGTGGTGACGAAGAGCAGCCGGGTCCCGGCCCGGGTCCGGGTCCTGGCACCCAGACTACGCCGACCAGCACGAGCACCAGCACGCGCACGGCGACGTCGACCCGCTGATCGGGTCCGTACCAGCAGGCTGTGGGCTATAGAACTGGACCTCTGGATCGCTCCGGAGGTCCTTTTCTTGTTTGCGCAATTTGGGGCTGATCTGGCGGCACGACAGAACATCCCATGTCCTGCGGTGCCGAAAGGCTCCGGGTCACGCCGCCGGCTTGATGATCTCGATATTCACGGGTTCGGTGCGGTCGTGAATATGCTGCCGGGTTTTCCAGCAGAAGCCGGTCGCCGGCTCGATCCAGTAATCATTACTGAAGGGCTTCATCCCCGTCATCACCACGTCCTCACGCAGGTGGGTCAGGGTGAAGTCGCGTTCCAGGATGGTGACATTTTCCGTGCCCAGGTCGCTGAACCGGCCTTTGACCGCAACATCGAACAGGCCGGCGGCCTGTATGTCGACATGGCGGATATACTCCTTCCCGATCAGCGTGCGCAGATCGGGGATGGTGTCCTGGGGGAATGACGTGCGCGACAGATCGCCGGGCAGCCCCACGGTCTGTATCAGGAAGGGGCCGCGCGTCACCAGCACCTGCCGCGTCTGGCTATAATAATAGAGCGCCCCATTTCCGCCGATTTCACCCAGCACCATGAAGGCCTCACTGCTGTCCTCCAACCAAGCCAGGATTGAGGCATAGGGCAGGGCATCCGCCTGCGCCCGCGTCACAGGTGCCTTGCCGCCAATGCCACCCACCGCCGCCACAGTTGCCCAGTACGGAGATTCAGTGTTACCCAGGTCTCCGCATGCCGTCAGGACAGTGGCTGGCAGCAGCGTGGTGGCGATCGCGCCCAGGCATTGGCGACGGTTCAGCAGTGTCGCGTGGCCTTTGGAATCGCTTTTGGGAAGTGTCATGGAGAACTCGATGCGTCGTGTGTTCAAGGGCGCCGTCAGTGGGCGGCACTTGCAGGTCGGTCTAGCATGTGCCGCCCTGCTTGTCAGTGCTGTGATGCCCGCCGCTGCCCAGACCATCGAGTTGCCGGATGGGGCCATCGACCTTCGAAACCTGCAGAGCCAGTTCGGCCAGCGTGGCAACACGCCGCAAAATGCCAGCAGCCAGCTGGACCGGTCCCGCACAGGTGCCGGGGGCGTCGACAATTACCTCAACATGCCGTCCGGCCAGACGCAGTTCGATGCGCGCGACCCGATGGACCCCGCCTTCGCGGAAAATGCGGAAATGCGGCGCCCCTCGCCGCTTGAGCGGCAATATAGCCAGCGCGCGGGCAAGCGCCTGGAACAGTTTGGCTATGACCTGCGCAACGAGCGCCGCCTGACCTCCACGGCCCTGCTGAACGGGTCGGTGCCGGATGATTATGTCCTGGGCATCGGCGATGAGCTGGTTGTGACATTGCGCGGTCAGGTCAACAGCACGACCAGCGTGCGGGTGGACCGTGAGGGGCGCATCGTGCTGCCCAACATGGTCCCCGTGGCTGCCGCCGGTCGCCGCTTCGGTGAATTCCGCGAGGATTTGACGGCCCAGGCCCAGTCCGCCTTTATCCAGACCAACGTTTTTGTTTCGGTCGGCTCCGTGCGCTCGATCGGCGTTCTGGTGACCGGCGAGGTCCGCGCGCCGGGCCGTTACACGCTGACCAGCTTCTCCAGCCTTGTCGATGCCCTGTCGCAGGCCGACGGCATTCAGAAGTCGGGATCGCTGCGTGCGCTGAAGATCCTGCGCGCCAACACCACCATCGCGGTCGACCTGTATGATGTGCTGCTGGGCAGCCGTACGCTGAATGATCTGCGGCTTCAGGACGGGGACCAGATCGTGGTGCCCGCCATCGGGGAAACCGTGGCGGTGCAGGGCGATGTGGTGCGCCCCGGCATTTACGAGCTGAAATCCAATGAGGCCGGCCTGTCGGCCGTGCTGGCACTGGCCGGCGGGCCGCAGCGTGCGCGCGGCAACCGTATTGATGTTCTGCGGCTGGATAAGTCGGGCCGCAATCAGGTGATCCGCAACGCCGCCGGCGGGGCCAAGGTGTTGGCCGGCGATATCGTGTCGGTGGAGCTGCCGCGCGATGCCTTCGCTCTGGAAGGAGCGGCGGAAATGCCGGGCAGCCGTGGCTTGGCACAGGCCAAGACGCTGCGCGATGTCCTGAACGAGCCGTATGTTCTGTCGGCCAATCCCTATCTGCCCCTGGCCGTCATCGATACCGAGGACCCGGCCACGCGGCAGCGCCGCTATGTGCCGGTTGACCTGCAGCGCGTCATGGATGGTTCCATGAATGTCTCGCTGCGCGAACGGGACCGCGTCATCGTGCTGAGCCAGGCGGATGTCCGCTATCTGGGTTCGGCTGACGTGCAGGCCGTCCTGCGCGGGGAACAGCCGCCCAGCGTGAAGCTGGCCGTGGATCGCACCATCACGGGCGAGAAGCTGGCCATGGCCGGTGCTGCCCCCCTACCGTCCAGCGAAACCAGCAGCCGCCAGGCCGGTCAGCGTACCCAGACCCGCCGCGCCAATGAGGCGACTGCGGGCACGGGTTTTGATGCCTATGAGGCTTATCAGCAGGATCGCGACCGCCAGCAGGTCGCTCCGCGGGATGACTTCCAGGATGGGCGCGAAAACGATGGCACGGGCCGCCCGCGCCGCCTGATCGGGACCTATCAGGATCCGACCAATCCCGCTGGTGTCCGTCTGGTCGAATCCGATGTGGAATGTGGTGGCCTTCAGACCCTGGCCTCGCTGGCCTCGGAAGGTTTGCAGCAGCGTTACGCGGTGGCGATGCGTACCGGTTCCCGGCAACTGGCGGATACGTCGGTGATCGACATCCGCTCCTGCCCGCGCATTTTCCACCGTCATCCCGACCTGCTGCCTTTCCTGCTGGAATACGCCATCTCCATTGAGGGTGAGGTGCGTTTCCCCGGCGTCTATCCCGTCGTGCCGGGCGCCAAGGCCGATACGGTGCTGAAGGCCGTGGGGGGCGTGACCCTGGATGCCGATTCCGACGCCGTGGAAATGACCAATGTCCAGGGCGAGCGTACGAGCGACATGAGCCTGCGTCAGCTGAACCAGTCCACGTTGAATCCCGGCGATGTGGTCCGCATTGCGGCCCGCGTGGCCAAGCGCGAGGTCGGCGTGGTCAAGGTGGCCGGCGAGGTCATGCGTCCTGGTCGCTACGATATCAAGCGTGGCGAGCGTCTTTCCGACCTGCTGCGCCGTGTGGACGGCCTGACGCCGGAGGCCTTCCCCTATGGCGCCGTTTTCACGCGTGAACGTGTCCGTGACGCGGAGGAGGCTGGCTTCCGCCGGGCGGCCTTGGAACTGGAACAGTCCATCCCCAGCGTTATGGCCAGCGCGTCCGGTCAGGAAGCCGAACAGGCTCGTCAGGCACTGCCCTTCCTGCAAAGCCTGGTGAACAGCCTGAAGAGCGCGCGCGCCGTGGGCCGTGTCGTGGTTGAGGTTGACCCGACGGTACTGGCCGCACGTCCGGAACTGGATTTCGTGCTGGAGCCGGGTGACGTTCTGACGATCCCCAAGCGCCCTTCGCACGTGACCGTGTCGGGTGAGGTGCTGAATGCCGGTTCCGTGATGTTCAGAAGCGGTAAATCGGCCCGTGACTATATCAAGATGGCCGGTGGTATCACCTCGGCGGCGGAAGAGTCCGATGCGTTCGTGATCTACCCCAACGGCGAGTCCGAGCCGCTGAGCCTGGGTCGCTTCAGCGATGGCAGCGTGCCGATCCCGCCGGGTTCTACCATCGTGATCCCGCGTGACCCGCAGCCGTTCAACTTCCTGACAATGACCCGCACGGTCGTGGGCCTGTTGAGCGACCTGGCCCTGTCGGCGGCCTCGCTGGCCGTGATTTCCCGGAACTGAGGCGGATAGATCGTGACCATGTTCCGCTTCGGCAGGACGGCAACCGCCGCCATCGCGCTTCTGGCGATGGCGGCCCCGGTCGCCGCCCAGGAGAACAATCCCTTCCTGCCCTGGCGGCCACCGGAGACGGTGAACGATTTCGGCGGCACGGGCCTGATCCAGACGCCCGTTGCACGGGCAGCACCCGATGGTCAGGCCTATGCAGGCTTCACCTATGTCTGGCCCTATTCGCGCTATTTCATCACGGTGCAGGGGCTGCCCTGGTTGGAAGCCACCCTGCGCTATACCAGCGTCGCCAACCGCTATTACGGGCCGGAGGATTTCTCCGGGTTGCAGTCCTACAAGGACCGCGGCATCGACGTGAAGGTGCGGCTGGTCGAAGGCGATGCTACTTGGCCGAACGTCGCCGTCGGCATGCGCGATATTGCCGGCACCGGTCTTTTCGGTTCCGAATATATCGTTGCGGATCAAAGCTTCGGTGACTTTGACCTGTCCCTGGGTATGGGCTGGGGCAATATGGGCACCCAGAACAAGTTCAGCAATCCGCTGGGCCTGATCTCCAAGAAGTTCAAGACACGCCCCACCGGCTTCACAGAGGGCGGTGGCGCCCTCTCGACGGACTTTTTCCGGGGACCCGTCTCGCTTTTCGGCGGTGTTGCCTGGCAAACCCCGCTGGAAGGCCTTCGCCTGAAGCTGGAATATGACCCGAACGACTATCAGAGCGAGCCGCTGGACAATGACCTGAAACAGTCCATCCCCATCAATATCGGCTTTGATTACAAGCCGTGGGATTGGTTGCAGGTCGGTGCTGCATTGGAGCGTGGCAACCGCGCCATGCTTCGTTTCGTAACAACAACGAATTTCCACAAGGCAAAGGGGCCGGGCAAGATCGACGCGCCCCCGCCCCCGTTGATGCCCACGGCCCCTGCCGCCACCCCCACGGCGGCGCCTGCTGCCGTGACCGATGCGCCGCGTTCTGCTTCCGCGCCGGCGGATGATGTGCGGACGGGCCTGGGCCGGCAGGCCGCACTGGATGGTCTGGCGCTTCAGCATTTTGCCCGCATGGCCGGTGAGATTCATATCACGGTGGCGGGAACGCCCGCGCGTGACAGCGTGGCCGTATCCTATGATCTGGCCCGCCGCGCGGCGGAACTGGCGCCCGATTTCACGGGCCGCATCCAGGTGACGCGGGTTGAATATAACCTGCCCTGGATGGTGACCAGTTTTGAGGCCGACAGCCTGCGCCGGGACGCGGGCTTGCGCGTTACCAGCCCCGCCCCTGTCCCCGCCCTCTATCCCGTCCCGCCCGTCACGGGCAAGGCACCGGATGAGACGGTGCGCAAGGAACTGTCGGCGCAGCTGCAGAAGCAGGGCTTCTTCTTGTCAGCGGTCGATTACAAGGCCCCGAAGGTCACCCTGTTCCTTGGCAATGGCCGCTATCGGCAGGTGCCGAAGGCCATCGGGCGTGCGGCCCGCACCGCCGCTGCCGTCCTGCCGCCGGAATATCAGGAGATCGAGATCATCTTCGTGGACAATGGCATCGAGATGCTGTCGGCCACGATGTTCCGGGTCGATCTGGAACGCGCCTTGTCCCCCTATGGCGGCTCCATTGAGGAAGCCTGGATGCGCACCCGCATCGAACGGCCCTCCGCCAAGGCCGAGGATGCCAGCCATCCCGAGGACGTGGAATATCCCGGCGTCGGCTGGAACATCCGTCCGGCCCTGCGTCAGACCCTGGGTCGCCCCGAAAGCTTCATCCTGTATCAGGCCTGGGTGCGTCTGAACGGCACGCTGGTCCTGGCACCGGGCCTGAACCTTGCCGGCGGGTTGGGCATCGATGTGTCGAACAATTTCGACAAGATGCGCATCCCGTCTGACAGCCTGCTGCCGCGTGTCCGGTCCGACATCAAGGAGTACCTGCAACAGGGTACGACCGCGATGACCTATCTCCAGGCCGACTATACGCGGGAGATCGGGACCGACACCTATGCCCGCGTCTATGGCGGCTATCTGGAAGAAATGTTCGGCGGCGTGGGCAGCGAGGTCCTGTACAAGCCGTTCGGCAAGGAATGGGCCATCGGGCTGGACGTGGCCTGGGCCAAGCAGCGTGACTATGACCAGTGGTTCAAGTTCCGCCCCTATGATGTCGTGACCGGTCACCTGACCGCCTACTACCATTATGAACCGCTGGGCGTTGATGCCAGCGTCAAGGTGGGCCGCTATCTGGCGGGGGACGAGGGGGGCACGTTGGAGCTTTCGCGCACCTTCGACAGCGGCATCACGGTCGGTGCCTTTGCCACTTTCACCAATGTTTCCGCCAAGCAGTTTGGCGAGGGACGGTTCGACAAGGGCATTTACTTCGTCATCCCGCTGGACAATCTCTATGTGAAGTCCACCCGTGGCAGCCTGGGTTGGCTGTGGCGTCCCTTGACGCGTGACGGTGGTCAGACGCTGAGCAGCCGCCGGCCCCTGATCGGCCAGGTGAATACGGCCGATGGCGCCGCTCTGCGGCGCAACTGGAACCTGTTGATGGATTGATGGCGCCGCCTGACAGCAACCTGGCAAGGATTTGATAAATGGATTTCACCATCTATGACATTATCCGGTTCTACCGGCGCCGTTCCAGGCTGCTGCTGACCTTGTTCGTCGGCATTTTCCTGGTGACTGTTTCCATTTTTCTGCTGTCGACCAAGCAGTATCAGGCCTCCCTGGAAATGCTGCCGCCCGACACGCGGATGGACGGGTTGAGCGCCGCCACGGGTGGGTCCCTGGCCCAGGCACTGATGGGCGGCGGCAGCACCAATCCGGACTTTGCCAATTTCCTGGCCTCAATGGGGTCGATCCAACTGGCCGAACGGCTGCTGACCGAACCGAAGATCGCGCAGACGGTCTTCATCGACCGCTGGGATGCCGAACAGAAGCGGTGGAAGCCGTCTTCCTCACCGGTGGCACTGGCGGGGCGCGTCCTGCGCTTCGTCTTCGGGATGAAGGCGGCGGAGGCGCCGACCCCGTTCGAGATGCGGGCCTTTGTCCTGTCCAGCCTGGATGTCTCCAAAAATTCCGATAGCCGGTCGACACGCCTGTCCTTCCGTCATTACGATCCGGCCTTCGCGCGGCTGTTCCTGTCACAGGTGATCCGCGAGCAGGACGAGATCCTGCGCAAGCAGAAGCTTTCGGTCTATGAGAAGGAAAATGCGGCCCTGCGCGAACGCTTCAATGGCGAGCAGAGCCGGGGCGTTCAGGAATATATGATCCGCTGGATATCGGAGAATGAAAGCAAGATCGTGAAGGCGGAGAGTGCTGAGTACTTCTCCTTCCAGGTGCTGGACCCGATCAGCGTGACGGTGGAGCCGGTGAGCCCGCAACCGCTGCTGTCGGTGGTGATCAGCTTCATCGCCGCCCTGCTGGGCAGCCTGTTCATCCTGGCGATCATCGGCTTTGCCCGGCTTCTGGCGCGGGCATCGGCGGCGTCATGAGCAGCGGGCCGCAGATGTCGGCCTTGACCCGCGTCGGCTTCATCGTGCCCGCGGTGGAGGGGGAAGGGGACCTTCTGGTGGATTGCGTCGGCAATCTGCTGACGGAATTGTCCTTGTTGGCGCATCTCTCCGCATTGATCGTCGTCTGCTGGCAGTCCGCCGATGGCGTGGCACCGGTTCTGCCCGACGATCCGCGCATCCGGCTTCTGACGCTGGACCGCATCGGGGCATCGGCGGCCCGCAACCGGGGCCTGGATGCGGCGCTGGGTCTTGTGGATGCCGTCATGTTCACGGATGTCTCCGTGCGGCCTGACGCTGCTTTCCTTGCGGCGGCGGTTTCGGCCTTGCGCGACGCGCCGATGGTCAGCGCGCCGGTTTGTTTCGCAAGCGAACCGGTTACCGGCGGCAGCGACCAACTGCACCCTGTGCGGGCAGGATTCGTGGTTTTCCGCGGCTTCATCTGGTCCAGCCTGTTTCGGGCCGACGCTCTGACCGGTCTTCGTTTCGATGAAACGATCGGTCCCGGCACCACATCCCCGCATCAGTCGGGGGAGGATGCCCGCCTGCTGCATCGGATCGTCACCCGCCTCGGCCTGACCCGCATTCCCTATTTGCCGGGCCGCCCCGTGCGGCGCCTGCCCCGGCCTGATCTGGCGGCCAAGGAATGGCGCTATGCCCTGGGGCAGGGCTATCTGGTGGGTCAGTATCTGCGGTATCCGACGTCGGATGACCGCCCCTATTTCCTGTTCCGGGCGGTGTTGTTCCTGGGACGCAGCGTCCTGCTGCTGCTGCGGGGCCGCGATGGCCGTGCCCTGGGTTGCCGCCGCATCGGTGCCTTCCTGTCGGGGCTTGGGGGGCGCGATTCCACGGCCCCCGTCCTGCGCCCTGGTCCCGTCGGGGGTGGGCGATGACGATGGTGCTGTCTCCCTCCCGTGGCGTACTGTCCCGTATCGACTGGGATGCGCTGAAGATCATCTTCGTCTGCGCGGCGGTCGCCCTGAACAGTCTGGCAAAGCTGTCGCCGGTGCTTTACGCGCCGTTGTTGGGGGGCGCGCTGCTGATCATGGCGGTGGACCTGTTCCGCCGCCCCCTGCGGCTGGAGGCGGACGGGATTGCCGGCGCTGCCCTGCTGCTGGCCTATCTGTTTTTCGCGCTGCTCTCCTTCACCATGTCGCTGACCAATATCTCGCCGGTGGGGGCCATGGTCGGTCTGGGGCGGTTCCTGTTCGCCTTCCCTATCCTGGTGGCCTTCCTGCTCTATGTCCGGGATTTCCAGACCCTGGTGGCGGCGGTGGTCGGCGTTGCCATCTTCATGGCCATCGGCAATCTGTCGGTGCCCTGGCAGATGATGTTAGGGGAAATGAAATGGCTGGGGTCGGACTATAAGCGGGGTGGCTTCGACCGCTATGCCAGCGTCCTGGGCAATGTGACGGCCATCGGCATTTCCGCCGGCTTCTACTTCGCCATCATCCTGATCCTGATGCGGCCCGGCCTGTGGAAGATGCTGGTGGGGCTGGCCATTGTCGTGGCAGCCATCGCCAGCCTGTCCAAGGCAGCGATCTTCAATCTGGCCATTCCCGTGGTCACCCTGGTCGGCCTGAACTTCCTCCCGCGCTTCCGCGTGTTTCAGAAGTTCCCGTTCCGGGCCATGGCCGGTTTCACCTTGATGGTCATCGGGGTGATCTGCATCGCCATCCTGGTCCCGTCCGTGCGCGGTCGAGTGCTGGTCAGTCTTGCCAGCTTCGGTGTCAGCAGCCAGGAAGCGGTGCTAGTGGACGATGTGGATGTTGGCACCTCCTTCCATGAGCGTCTGTTCCAGCATCCGGCCAAGGTCTTCTTCAACCTGGACCGGGTGGAGGGACCTACGGGCCATCTAACGGGGGGCGGATTCGGCATGTCCTCTACGGCCTTGGTGCCGCAGCCCGATGAGCTGTCCATCATGGCGCATAACCAGCTGGTGGAGTTCTGGGCGCTGGGCGGGGTGTTCTACCTGCTGGTGTTCCTGGCCTTCCTGGCCATGGTCGCCGTCCGCCTGCTAACCCTGGTCGGGTATTGCCACCGGATGGGGCTGCACCGACAGCGGCTGTTCTTCACCTGCATGGTGGTGGTGATGGCCAGCTATGTGGCCAACCTGCCCTTCGCCAATGGCCTGACCTATCAGCCGACCCAGGCTCTGATCTTCTGGCTGTTCTTTGCCCTGCTGATCCTGCCGCGCTCCATTCTGCTGAAGGAACGGCAGGACTGATCGCCTACAGGCGCAGCAGGAAGCCGGCCCGCTTGCGCAGGTCGCGGGGGCCGAACCCGTATTTCAGGGCCGTCAGGCGGCGGACCAGCCAGGATCGGCTGCGCAAGCCCGCGAAGCTTTCCAGCAATGTGCGATGGTCCCCATCAAGGCCAGGGCCAACCTGTTGCAGGATAGCGCCCGCCTGATCCAGCCGCTGGTTCAAGAACTGCCGATAGCCATCCCCGTCTTGGCGGGGGCGCAACCGGGCCACAAGCCGCTGATACAGGCTCCAGCGGCTGGCGCCGACATCGTTGCCGCCATGCTGGCGATAGTCGATCAGGGCTTCGGGAATCGCCGTGACATGGCCTGCGAAGACACAGCACAGCGCCAGCCACCAATCATGCATGATGGCAACGGCGGGGATGGGCAGGGCGATGCGGCGGGCAGCCGCGTTGATCCCCATGGCGCAGCCCGTGACGACATTCTCCATCAGCAGGTGGCGGGGATGCAGCCCGGCCTCCGTATCCAGCCCCTGGAACGCCCAGAGACTGGGATGGCGCACCGTCAGGTCCGCCTCCACGACGCGCAGGTCGCAGAAGGCCATGCACGGCGCGTCCGCCCCGTGAGCGTCTTCCAGTGCCTTTAGCACCGCCAGCGTGCGGGCCAGTTTTGTCGGGTGCCAGACATCATCCTGGTCGGCAAACAGCACATAGTCGGCATCGCTGGCGGCCAGCAGGCGCGCGAAATTGCCCCGCGCACCACCGGCCCGGTCAGGGAATGTCAGAACTTGCGCGCGCTGCGGGCCCCTTCTGGCGGCCCAATCATTGAGAATCGCGGTGGTGCCATCCGAAGATCCGTCATCGGCCACCAGCACCCGGAACCCCGCCTCGGTCTGTCCCTCCAACGAGGCCAGCAGGGCCGGCAGGTACCGGGCACCATTGTAGGTGGCCAGCAGAATATCGACCGATCCGTTCATGTCGTGACCCCGCGCAGGCTGCCAATCATGACAGAAATCGTTGCCGGAGACCCGACAGAAGCTGTTGCACCAGACGGCGCAGATGCCGGTCCACCATCAGGCCCAGGGACCCGACAAGGATAAAGGCAAGGCTGGCTTCCAGCAGGGCCTGCCAGCCGCCCACTGCGATATCATACTCGATCAGCAGGAAACTGCCGACCAGCATGGCCAGGGCGGGTAACAGGGCCGCCATCGCCCGCTCGCGAATCCCCCCGAACCACATCAGCAGCAAGGCATCGACCGTGACCCGGATCGTCCAGGCCCAGGCGGCCCCGATGGTGCCGAAACGGTCGACCAGGAACCAGAGAATCAGGACAAAGGGCAGCAGTTCCAGGAGATGGATGCGGGCAGCCAGATCTGGCCGCCCGCGGCCCTGCAGCAGCGACAAGGCGATGAAGGCCAGGCCGTTGATCCAGGCGCCCAAAATCAGAACCCGGCCGACCGGTGCGGCCGTCTGCGCGAAATCTGGGCTGATCCAAAGGGCCAGGAAGGGGCCGATCAAGAACAGGCCGGCTGCACAGCAGGCTCCGAACAGATAGGCCAGCGCGGTGGTGGCGCGTGCAGCCAGATCGCGGGCCTCCTGTTCCTCATACCGCGCGAAGCGGGGGAATACGGCCCGCGACAGGGCGGCGGCCACGATCTGCATGCGGGTGGCCAGATTCATCGGCACCGCATAGTAGGAGACGGCACCCGCACCCGCCTTTGCCCCCAGAAAGAACTGGTCAACGGAGGCCAGGATGGGGCTGACCACATTGGTGACGGTGGCCCAGGCCCCATATTGGAAAAGCGAGGTGCCGGCCCGCCGGTCATAGCGGTAGAGACGCAGCTTCTCCCACCGCGCCAGCACCGTCAGCAGAAGCAGCAGTGCGACAAGGCGGACGCCGAATGCGGTGGGCAGAACCGTGTCCAGGGCGGGGGAGATGAACATGGCCGCAAGCGCCGGCAACACCTGCCCGCTGACCAGGGCGGAGGTTTGCAGAAGGTTGGCCGCCAGGAACCGCTCACGCGATTCCAGGGCGCCGACCCCCACCCCCGTCAGCAGGGCCAGGGGCAGCATGCACGCGATCCAGGGCAGGCTGGTCTGAACCTCCGCCCAGATGGCGGGCGGCAGGCCGAAAACCGTCTTGAACAGGACGCCGGCGCCCAGATAGATGACGATCCCGCCGACAAGGCCCAGACCTGTGTTCAGGTACAGGGCGGACATCAGGACACGTCCCCGTTCCTCGGCGGGTGCATGGGCCAGACGGGCCAGGGCATGGGCGGATGCGCGCGACAGGCCGAAATCCAGAAAGCCCAGATATCCAAGAAGGATCCAGACAACAGAAAGTACGCCGTACCGCTCCACCCCCATATGATGGATATAGATCGGTACCGTCACCAGAGAGGAAACGATCGGCAGGGCCATGCCAATAAGGTTGAAGAAGAAATTCTTCTTCATGCTTCGATGTTCCACGCACAATCCCCGCTTTAATTCCACCGGGCCGGTCGCAGACCGGGCATATCCCGACCCTGTCTTGTCTGGAAAGTTAAGTCCGGGGGGTGGGCGACGGCTTCTCTCACGCCCATCCGCGCCCGTCAAGACGCCAGCAAAGCGGCGGGTTCAGCGGATATCCTTGTAGTCGATGCGCTTGAAGTTGAACATGATGCGGACGACCATGCCGACCCGGCCCCATTGTTTACGGCGGATGCGGTTGACGATGGTGATGAACAGACCGGCCATCACGGTCGGCATCGCATAGGGGAAGTGCCGCCACGTCACCCGCAGCCGGTTGCGGATATTGTAGAAATCCGCCAGCTCGCTGATATCCGCGCGCTTGCCGCCGGTGGACCCGCCTTCCTTGTGCAGCACGACGCTGGCCGGCGCAAAGCCCAGGGAGAAGCGGTCGGCGCCTTTGCGGCAATAGTCGATCTCCTCCAGATAGAGGAAGTAGCTGGCATCCATCAACCCGACCTGCTCCAGCCAGGAACGGCGGATCAGCATGGCGGCCCCCACCACGAAATCCAGCCTGGTCCCCGCATATGCCGCCGCATCGGCGACCGGTTGGGCGTGGCCGATCAGCCGCACCATGCCGGTCCAGCGGTTATACTGCGCCCCGCCTGCGGCCTGCATGATCTGCGGCCTGTCATAATAGGCGAGGGTGGAGCCGATGATGCCCTGGTCCGGGTGGGCGGCAGCGTGACGCAGCACCTGCGACAGCGCGTCGGCGGCCACTTCCGTATCGTTGTTCAGAACCCAGCAATGGCTCATCCCCGAATCCTTCAGGGCCAGCCGCAGACCGACATTGTTGCCACCGGCATAGCCATGATTGCCCGCATTGCAGATCAGGAAAGCACGCGTTGTCGGTATTGTCGTGTCGACCTCCGCCTCGGTCAGTTCGGTCCAGTCCTCGCCGAAGCCGGTGTCCATCGCGGCCCGCAGGCGGGGCATGGAATCGTCGGGGGATGCGTTGTCACAGACGGCCAGCCGCCAACCCTGATCATCCATGGCCAGCAGGCTGCGGATGCAGGCGATGGTGTCATCCGCCCCCTTCCAGTTCAACAGCACTACCCATACCGGCCGGTCCGCGGTGCCCATGATACATCCTCTATATAGCCTCGGTCCGGCATAGCCCCGACCGCGCCGCCCCGTCAACGCGGGTCGGGTCCCGCGTCGCAGCAAATTCCACGAATCAAAGGGCTTGTTGGAGCTGCTCGCAGGTGTGCAGGTAGGGGGAGAAGGCGGACGTTGACACGACATCTGCCCGGCAAATTTTGCTGCCCTCGTGTTGCGAAATTATCACTATTTTAACGGTTCAAAAATATCACAATAAAATCAATATGTTGCCGACCATTCTTCAAGTGCCGCAAATCAACAGCGACCTCATGTTAGTGAGTTGCTGAACTTTTGGGAATCCCCTGTGTCTGTTTCGCCAAATTGCCTCTTGCGTGGCGTTGATCCCTCGCATAAAGAACCTAATGCGCAACTCTGGTGCAGGTGTTCTCGAAGGTACGGCAACCGAGCAAATTAACTTTCAGAATGGTCGTTGATCCCGCGGTGTGCGGTCGGCAATCAGACCGCACGGTCTTACCAACTGCCATATGCGGCCGGACTCGGCTGCGATTTGCCCTTTGGGCTCGGTGTTGTTTCTTGTTGAGCACGCGTATCAGTTTGGCGCTGCCTAAATAGCCAACTCACGGAGAATCCTACGATGGCTTTCAATTCGGCTTTCGTCTTCAACGAGGCTTACTACCGGGCCCAGAATCCGGACGTGGCCGCCGCGATCGGTGTACTGCAGCCCGATGGTGTGACCCTGTTCACTTCCGGCAAGCAGCACTTCGACGCCTATGGTGCCGCTGAGGGTCGCGTGGCCTCCCCGTTGTTCAACGCCACTGTCTATGCCGCCAATAACCCGGATCTGGCAGAAGCAGGCATCACCACCGAAGCCCAGCTGCGCGCCCACTGGTCCACGTATGGCGCTGCCGAGGGTCGCATTGGCGTCTCCTCGCAGGTCTTCAACCTGGAATATTACAAGGCGAACAATCAGGACCTGGTTGATCTGGGCCTGACCGACGCGCAGATCACCGCGCATTTCTATGAGTACGGCGCCGCTGAAGGCCGCGCTGCGACCGAGAACTTCTCCGTCGCCGCCTACAAGGCTGCCAATCCTGATCTGGCTGGTCTGACCGACAGCGTTGCCCGTGGTCACTGGTACACCTACGGCGCCTTTGAAGGTCGCGCCTTCCCGCAGCTGGCCCAGAGCTTCACCCTGACCCAGTCGGCGACGCAGGTTTCCGAAGGCAGCGCGATCACCTACACGATCACGTCGGCCCTGCCGGTCACCGCCGATACGTCCTTCACCTACAACGTGACGGGCGACACTAACGGCGGCACCATCGACGCCGCTGTGAATGCCGACTTCAACGGCGTCTCCGGTTCCGTGTCGATCAGCGCTGGCTCCACCAGCGTCACCTTCACGATCACGCCGACGCTGGATACCACGCTTGAAGGCCTGGAAGGCTTCAAGGTCACCGTCTTCAACAGCCTGCTGGCTGTGGTTGGCAGCAAGACCGGCATTATCATCGATAACAGCCAGAACGCTCCGCAGAACTTCACGCTGACCTCGTCCGCTGACAGCGTGACCGGTGGTGCCGCTGCCGATACCGTGACTGCGACCCTTTCGTCTGCCTCTACCCTGACGGCTGGCGACGTGATCAACCTGGGTGGCGGTGCCGATACCGTCAACCTGTCGATCACGGGCACGCCGGGGACGGTTTCGTCCGTGACGTTGACCGGTGTCGAGACGCTGAACGTTTCTGCCTTCGAGACAGCTGCGGTTGAAATCGACGGTACGCTGTTCTCCAGCGCGCTGACCGCCATCAACCAGACCAGCAGCGGCGACTCTGCGGACACCAAGTTCAGCAATCTGAACGGTCTGGTGTCGGCCTCGATGGCCAGCGGCAAGGGCGACCTGGCCCTGACCTACGCCTCGTCGGTCGTTTCCGGCGCCGCCGACACCCAGAACCTGACGGTCACCAACACCGGCACGGGTTCGAAGTTCGCGGTGAACGGCGTCGAGACCATCGCTCTGACCAGCAATGGCACGTCGACCAACGTCATCGAGCTGGACGACAGCGCCGATGCCACTCTGGCGAAGGTTACCGTTTCTGGTGCGAACGCCATCGAACTGACGGCCAATGACGACAAGGTCAAGACCTTCGACGCGTCGGCTGCCACGGGTAAGGTCACGTTCAAGAGCGACAATACCGGCATCGATTACGCGATCACCGGTGGTTCGGGCAACGACACCTTCACCCTGTCCGAGACGGCTCTGACCAAGGCCGACATCATCGCCGGTGGCGCTGGTGTTGATAAGCTGACGGTCAGCGACACCTCGGTTGCTGATGCTGATCTGGCTGGTCTCTCCTCCATTGAAAGCCTGGCTTTCGGTGGTGCTAGCATCGACCTGACGCTGGGTACGAAGGCTGTTGCCGCTGGCATCGCCACGGTCACCGGCACGACGGGCAACGACGTGGTCACGCTGACGGCTGTTGACTTCACCTCGGCCCTGACCGTCGCAGTGTCGACCGGTAAGGACAAGGTGGTTAACAGCGCCAATGTTGCTCTTACGGTGACGGCGGCGGCCTCCGCGATCGACGGTAGCGACACTCTGACCGGCGGCACCGGCACCGACACGCTGACCCTCACGGCTGATGGTGGTTCGGCTGCGTTGAGCGCCAATGTGACCGGTTTCGAGGTCATCAATCTGGTTGCCGACGGTACCAACACGATCGCCCTTGATCTGGGTGACGACGCCGTTATCGCCGCTAAGTCTTCGCTGACCATCAATGGTTCCGCCCTGACGGCTGCTGCTACGGTTGATGCCTCTGACATCTCGACGAACACCAAGTCTGTGGTGATCACTACCGGTGCTGGTGCTGACACCATTGATGGTGGCGCTGGTAACGACTCGATCGTTTCCGGTGCGGGCGCTGATGATGTCGGTGGCGGCGCTGGTGCTGATACCATTGACGGTGGCGCTGGTAACGACACGATCGACGGTGAGGCCGGCAACGACTCGCTGATCGGTGGTGACGGCGATGACAGCATCGTTACGGGTGCTGGCAACGACACGGTCAATGCGGGTGCTGGTAACGACACGATCAATGTCGGTTCCAACCTGGCCTCTGGCGACAGCATCGATGGCGGCGACGGCATCGATACCCTGGTTGTCTCGGGCTCGATCACGGCTTCCGTTCTGTCTGGCGTGACCAATGTCGAAGCCCTGTCCCTGACGGGCGGCGGTTCCTCGGCGACGCTGGCTGCTGCCCTGTCGGGCATCACCACGATCGATCTGTCCGATACTACGGCTCAGACGCTGACGCTCGACACCGGCTACACCGGCGTTGCTTCGGTCAAGCTGACGGGTGACACCAACGGCAAGGACGCGATCGTCAACACCGCCAATGCCACGCTGGTTGTTACTGCCAATGCCGGCGATATTCTGAGCACCGTGTCCATCACCGGTGGCACCGGTACGGATACGCTGACCCTGACGGCTGATGGCAGCTCGGCAAACCTGTCTGCGGTGACCGGCGTTGACGGCATCACCATCGTTGACGGCGGCGACGCTGCAACCGGCACTGCTGGTTCCGGTGGCACGCTGCTGGGTGACGATGTCACCATCACCCTGGGCTCCTATGCTACGGCCATCTCCATCGATGCCGCTGCTCTGGATGGCAACACCGACAGCACCAAGTCCGAGACCCTGACTCTGAATGGCGGCAGCGCCACGAAGAACATCACCGTCATCGGTGGTGGCGGCAACGACACCATCACGACGGGTTCGGGCAACGACAGCGTCACGGGCGGCGATGGTGCTGACAGCATCACCTCCGGCTCCGGCGACGACAATCTGTCCGGCGGCGCTGGCAATGACCGCTTCGTGGTCAGCAGCTTCGACGCCAAGGACACGATTGTTGGCGGCGATGGCACCGACACCCTGGTGATCAGCTCCACCGTCACCGACAGCGGCGTGTTCGCCAATGTCAGCGGCGTGGAAATTCTGGAACTGTCCGGCGCGACCGATGTCACGCTGCTGACGGGCGCTGGCAGCTTCACCACGGTCAAGCAGGCGACGGGTTCGGCCAATGTCATCACCTTCGCGGTCGGCTACACTGCCGCCACGACGGTTGATATCACCGGTCACACCACCGATGCCGACAAGCTGGTCAATGCTGCTGGTATTGCGCTGACTGTCACGGGTAACGCCAAGGACTTCGTGGCCACCACCACGATCACCGGCGGTACCGGCACCGACTCGCTGAAGATCACTGCCGACAAGGGCACCTCGGTCTTCACCAACATCACCTCGGTCGAATCTGTCACGCTGCTGGACGGCACTGATGGCGGCGAGACGATGACGCTGGATCTCGGCAGCTACGCAACTGCCGTGTCCATCAACGGTTCGGCTCTGGTTGGTGCACTGACCCTGACCGGCGGTAGCGCAACCAAGAACGTGACCGTCACGGGCGGCGCGGGTGCCGATGGTCTGACCACCGGTGCTGGCAATGACAGCATTTCCGCCGGTGCGGGCGCTGACACCATCACCTCTGGCACGGGCAACGACATCGTGCTCGGCGGTGCAGGTGCCGACAGCATCGACGCTGGTGCTGGCAATGACAGCATCGACGGTGGCGACGGTGCCGACACGATCATCGGTGGTGCGGGTTCCGACACCATGACCGGTGGTGCAGGTGCTGACCGCTTCATCTTCGTCGATGCGCAGTCCACCTCTGTGTCGACCGACACCATCACCGACTTCGTGACGGGTACGGACACGCTTGAGCTTCAGATCACTCTGACCTCGGGCAAGGCCGCCTCCTTCAGCCATCAGGGCAATGCCGTGGACACCTCCACCGGCCTGACCCTGCTGAGCAGCAAGACCGGTGAGTCCTACTTCAACACCACCACCTCTCAGTTCGTCGTCGATCTGAATGGTGATGGTCTGATCCAGTCCAGCGATCTGGTTGTCACCCTGAGCGGTGCCACCAAGGTCGACTCGACCTCGATCTACTACAACATCACGGGTACTGCCGGTAACGACACCGTGACGGGTAGCGCCAACGGCGACAGCATCTCTGGTCTGGCCGGTAACGACAGCATCTCTGGTGCTGCCGGTAACGATACGATCGACGCTGGCGCCGGTGATGACACGGTTGCAGGTGGCGACGGCAATGACAGCATCGCTGGTGGTGCTGACAATGACAGCATCAGCGGCGACGCTGGTGATGACAGCATCGACGGTGGCGCTGGTAACGACAGCATCGACGGCGGTGCTGGCAATGACAGCCTGGTCGGCGGTGCGGGCAACGACACCATCCTCGGTGGCGCTGGTGTTGACACGATCACTTCTGGCACCGGTGCAGACTCGGTGACGGGTGGTGCTGGTCTCGACACCTTCATCATCGCGGCCGGTGATACGTCGGTGACCATTGGTGGGACGGGTAACTCCGGCACCATCGCTGGCTTCGACACGATCACCGACTTCACCCTGGGTTCGGGTTCCGCTAACTCCGAGACCCTGGACGTGGCTGGTACGGCTACGATTGCCACGACCACTGCCGGTACCGACGGTACCGACAGCACCCTGACCATCGGTGGCAACGCTATCAAGTCGCACGCCATCGCGGCGTCGGGTCTGATCACGTTCGATGACGCTGACACCTTTGCTGCGGCAGTGAGCATCACTTCCGATGCTAACGTCGCCGCTGTGATCGAGTACCTGCAGGCGAATGACATCGGGACGACCGGTTCCACCGTGTTCTTCACCGACGGTACCAACACCTGGGTGTTCACGCAGGGCAGCGCCGATGGCACGACGAATGCCGACGATGTTGTGGTCAAGCTGACGGGCGTCCTTGCCGACACCCTGATCACGACCAACGGCACCGGCGCTAACGATCTGTTCATCTCTTAATGAACAATCGTAACGCTTGAAGTAGGGGCCGACCCGCAAGGGTCGGCCCTTTTTTTATGCTGGGTGGTTCCAGGGCCGGAAGTTATGTGATGCACGATCCAGTGCCAGCGCCCCCCGGTGTAGCCAGGGCGAACGGATCTCTTGCACTCTGTAACAGCGCAATTGTCGCCTTATCAGCGCAGCTTGGAGTTGGTCATGCGCTCGTAGATGCGACTGACCGTGCCTAAACTTATGTTGTGTCGGATAAATTGCGCTTCAGATCAGTTCATCTGAAGCGCTCAGGCGACCCCATGCTGGCCTTCATTGCCTCAACAACGGCATCAACCACAGCGTCCCAGTCTCCGGGGCGGGGTTGCGTGAATATCCGCATGCACTGATACCAGCCCGTGCGCTGCCGCCCGCGTCCCCATCGCCATTCACTTTCGTATCGGTTCAACAGCCAGACAGGTCGTCCAAGCCCGGCTGCCAGATGCGCAACCGCAGTATCGACGCTGATCACAAGGTCAAGATTTGCAATGATGGCGGCGGTGTCGTCAAAGCTACGGGCGTTGACCAACGGATCAAGCACAGTACCGCCAGTCAGACGAAGGTCGCGCTGTAGGCTGATAAAGTGCAGGTTTGGTAGAATCAGCAACGGCTTCAAACTATCCAATGGCATGTCACGTCCCGTGACTGCCGTCTGGTGCCCGCCCGCCCAGACAAAACCGATCCTGGGCGCTAGTCCAGGGAGTTTTCGATTCCACTCCGAAACGAGCCCCGAATCTGCTTTCAAGTACGGCGTTCCTCCGCCCGGCGCCTGCTCAGGTGTTGGGCGATTGAGCAGGCGAGGCAGATCCATCAACATCGCATGGTGCGTGAAGGCATCATCGCTGGCGGCCCCGTGCTGAGATTTATCACAAACCTCTATTCCAGGAGCCATTGAGCGGGTGATCAAGTTACGCAAGGCACCGGGAACAACAAAGCGAACCTTAGGGAATATATCGATCGTACCGAGAACGTAACGACAGAACTGGAGACAATCTCCGAACCCCTGCTCTGCATGAACCACCAAGCCAGCTTTATGCGATACTGCTTCGCCTTGCCATTGTGGCAAAGACGTTTCGGGTGGCCTTTCGACCGCTTCACGATCCCAACCCCGCCAGCGACAAGCGTAATCCTCCCAACCGGCGGCCCAGTCACCCTGCATAAGCGCGATTATTCCGCAACTAAAACGAAACTTTGGGTTTGCTGGAGCCAGGCCAACCGCCTCGCGGCAAAGTGCGCGTGCCTTATCCAGATCACCCAGATCGCGAAAGGCACGGGATGCGTGATGGCGCAGAACTGCGTCGTTTTCAGCCGCCAGCTCCGAAAGCAAGGCATCAAACAAGGCGGTCGCCTCCACATGCCGTCGCAGTAACGTCAAGGCAACGGCCAAGTGGTGTCGGGCGTTGTGAAGCTGCGGCGCCCTTTCCACCGCTCGGCTCAACAGTTCGAACGCTTCCATGGGACGCCGAAGCATCAACAAGGCGGCTCCCTGCCGCTGCCAAAGCAGCGGATCATCCCGATCCTTGGCCAAGAGTTGGTAGGCTGCGAGCGCCGCGTGCGGCTTTCCGTCGATGAGCAGGCGGTCGGCATCGGCCAGGCCAATGGCCGGCTGATCGGCATGTCCATTGTGTGTGGTGCTGCTCAAACTACGGCCTCTCGCAACAGGCTGATGATGGTGGTTGGTGACCCGCAACCATGGTGCTATCTACAAGGACCGCCGTGACTTGACCACATCTGTTGTCCAAAGGCTCAACCGTTCCATGTCTGCTGTCGACCCCGCCATGCTGCCATTTGCTATTTTCTCTTCCGGCGATGCCTATTCTACTGCAAAGAAAATCATGGGCCGCCAGTCGGCAGGTAAGTCATTCTTGAATGGTGTCGCCCGGCGGATCCCGGTTGGAACATTGGCAGCGACCGGTTACGGGTCGCCGAGTGACTTTATCAAGCTGCTCAAAGCGGAAGGTTTCCGTGGGCGTGTCGTGTGGAGCAGCATGCCCAATCTTGAGGCGGCTGTTAATGCGGGATGCCTATATTATCCGGCAGTGCCGACGCGTGTGATTGCACAGTTGCGCGAGGATGCAGGGCCTACCTCCTTCAGCCTCATGGGGGTGACACACACGCTCTCATCCCAGTCTGCCATCGATCAGCTTGCCGATCTCATTCAGCCCCCCTTTCGTCCGTGGGACGCATTGATCTGCACCTCGCAAGCCGCCAGAACCCTGGTCAAGGGCCTGCATGAGGAGCAGATTGATTATTTGCAGGGCAGTCTCGGGGTGACGCGCATCAACACGCCGCAACTGCCTGTCATCCCACTTGGCGTCAATGTGCCTGCTTTCACGGTGCCAGATGGTGCCCGGTCAGCTGCGCGGGCAGCCCTGGCATTAGACGATCATGAGGTCGTGTTTCTGTTTGCGGGCCGTCTGACTTTCCATGCAAAAGCCAATCCAGGTCCGACCTATCAGGCCTTGCAGGCCGCCGCCACAGCATCGGGAAAGAAACTAGTCTGTATTGAAGCCGGTATCGCCCCTAATGAATCGGTTGAACAGGCCTTGCGGGATGCTCAACGAGTGCTGGCCCCCTCCGTCCGGTTCATTCGGGTGAAAGGCGGTGATCACTCCGCCTATTACCAGACATGGCATGCGGCCGACATATTTGTGTCTCTGTCGGACAATATCCAGGAAACGTTCGGCCTCACACCCGTAGAGGCAATGGCTGCCGGACTGCCAGTGATCGTTTCGGACTGGGATGGTTACAAGGACACTGTGCGTGCTGGCATTGATGGTCTGCGCGTGCCAACGATATTACCACCCGCCGGGACCGGGGGAGATCTTGCGCGACGCCATAGCTGCGGAGCCGATACCTACGACATGTTCATTGGCCGGAGCAGCCTGGCGACGGTCGTTCATCCGGGCATGTTGGCAAAAGCCATGACGGAGCTGGCTGCAGATCCGGACAGACGTGCTGCCATGGGGGCTGCGGGCCGTGCTCGCGCCATCGCAGACTTCGATTGGCCCGTTATCCTGGGCCGATATGGGGAGCTGGCCGAGGAACTGGCGGCTATTCGCGGCAAGTACACCAACATTGCAGCCTGGAAGGATCCCCGGTTTGCGGATCCTTATCAACGTTTCCGTCATTTCCCCACGGCCACGCTTTCCGGCAGTTGGCGCGTGCGTCATCGGCAAGACAGCCGGCAGCGTCTTGAAGCCTTGACGCAGTTGGCAATCGCCAATTATGGCTTCGCCGAACGGGTCTGGCCGGCGGCCCTGCCCGGAAAACTGCTCGATCTGGTTCCTGAAGGTGAGCATGGCGCCGAGATCGGCCCCCTCCTTGAGCGAGCGGGCCTTTCGGATAACCATAGTGTAAGAGCGCTGATGTGGTTGTGGAAGTTCGACATTGTCGACATCCAAACGACATGATCAGTGCTTAGAATGGTTGCGTCGTCCAATGGCAACGCAGATCATTGTTTGTCGTGTGGTTCCTGAGGGAATACTGTACCATTTTTGTCCCTTTACGGCTCCGCTGTGTTTTGTCTGACGTGGGATATTTATCGTGAAAATCCTGTTCGTACACCAGAACTTCCCTGGCCAGTTCAAGAACCTTGCCCCAAGCTTGTCTAAGCGTGGCCATGAGGTGCGTGCCCTTCATATTTCCGGGCACCCTGGGGATGGTGTTCAGGCCATGGCCTATAAGCCCACCCGAAGCACAACGCCGGCCATACACCCCTGGGCCAGCGACTATGAGACCAAGATCATCAGAGGTGAAGCCTGCGCCAGAGCTGCGGTTGCGATGCGAGAGGCCGGGTGGTCGCCTGATATCA
The DNA here is from genome assembly GCA_001296005.1 of alpha proteobacterium AAP38. Taxonomy (GTDB): domain Bacteria; phylum Pseudomonadota; class Alphaproteobacteria; order Azospirillales; family Azospirillaceae; genus Niveispirillum. Next base: position 159,735 of record LJHR01000037.1, read on the forward strand.
TCGTCGGCCATCCTGGTTGGGGGGAGATGCTTTTTCTGCGTGATATCTGGCCCGCGGCACCACAGCTGCACTTCTTGGAGTTCTTTTACCGGGTCGATCTCGATGTGAGTTTCGATCCTGAGTTTCCTCAGGACGGTTGGCAAGCTGCGGCCAGGATCCGTGCCAAGAATGCGTCGGGCTTGCTTAGCTTGTCTTGTATGGATGCCGCCTATAGTCCGACCGAATGGCAACGCACCTCATATCCCGACAATCTTCATCAACGGATCGAAGTCATCCATGATGGGATCGATACGGACCATATGGTACCGGCCAATGATGCCAAGCTGACGGTCAATTCACGCAATCTCACATTGCATACCGGCATGGAGATTGTCACTTTCATCAACCGCAATCTGGAACCGTATCGTGGCTATCACAGCTTCATGCGGTCGCTTCCAGCCCTGATGAAGGCCCGCCCGAACGCCCTGATCGTGATTGTTGGCGGGGAGAGCGTCTCCTATGGCGCCAAAGCGCCGGATGGAAATACCTGGAAGCAGATTTTCCTCGATGAGGTTGCCGACCGTGTGGACATGTCGCGTCTGCTCTTTGTCGGCAGCATTCCCTACCAAGCATTCAGGACGTTGATGCAGGTATCGGCCTGTCATGTCTATCTGACCTACCCGTTCGTGCTTAGCTGGTCGATGCTGGAAGCTATGTCCTGCGGCGTGCCTCTTATCGGTAGCGCTACTCCGCCCGTTGAGGAGGTGGTCAAGGACGGGCATAACGGTCTTCTGGTCGGCTTCCGCGACTATGAGGGATTGGCTGACCGCGTGGCATCGATTCTGGGTGAGCCTGAGCGCTATCGTGAAATGCGTGTGGCTGCCCGTCAGACCATCATTGACCGCTATGATCTGAAAAGGGTCTGTCTGCCCAAGCAGATCGCGTTGGTAGAGTCGATGGTCCCGGGCGCTGCTCCTTGATGCGATTGCCAGTGCTGCCAAGAATGGTATAACCGTCTGCCGACAAGCGGCAGGCTCAATCACACCGAATTATTGCGGGGTTTTTATGAGTGGTTCCTGGACCTCCGGCTATGTCGCCGATATCGGATATACCTATGGTTTCTATCGGGAACTAACTCCCGCCATGTTGAATATGGCACTGGCGTTGCGGAACCAGGCAACCGCATCCCTGGATGATAAGCTCGCCTATTGTGAACTGGGTTGCGGGCAGGGGATAACCTCTAACCTTCTTGCCGCAGCAAACCCTGAGATCGAGTTTTACGCCACCGATTTCAATCCTTCACAGATCGCTGGCGCTCAGGCATTGGCGAAGGCTGCCGGCACCACCAATGTGCATTTCTACGACCAGAGCTTTCAGGAGTTCATCGACAATCCCGACCTGCCGGCCTTCGATTTCATCTCGCTGCACGGTATCTACAGCTGGATCAGCCAGGAGAATCGTCAGGCGATTGTCCGGTTTATCGCTCGTCATCTGAAGCCGGGTGGCGCGGTGTACATCTCTTACAACACCATGCCGGGTTGGGCGTCGATCATGCCGCTGCGCCAGCTGCTGGTGCAGCAGGCGGCCACCTCAACGGGACCGATTGTGCCCCGTATCGATCAGGCCTTGGCTTTTGCGACGAAGCTGATGGACGGCAAAGCCCGTTACTTCACAGCCAATCCGGTGCTGAAGGAGCGTGTCGAGCAGCTGCAGAAGCAGCCACGGCAGTATCTGGCCCACGAATACATGAACCGCGACTGGACGCCGTTCTATTTTGCCGATGTCGTCAACGAATTGTCGGATGCCAAGCTTGGCTGGACAGCGTCGGCAAATCTTACAGACCACGTTGAAAACATCTCGCTGGCACCCGATCATCAAGCCATTCTGAATGAGATTGGCGACGCTGTGCGCCGCGAGTCCATTCGCGACTATCTGGTCAATCAGCAGTTCCGGCGCGATATATTCGTGCGCGGCAGCCGCACGCTGCCGACGCCGATCGCCAGCCGGCAGTTGCTGTCCACCCGGTTTGTGCTTGCTGTAAATGCCGCTGACGTGCCGCTGACCATTAATACCACGGCCGGGCAGGTGAAGCTGCATGAGGAGACTTACCGCCCCGTGCTGGACTCCTTGGAGCGTGGTTCCAAGACGCTTGGAGAACTTCTGGCAGAGCCCGCGATTGCGGCGGTCGGCGTGCAGCGCGTCATCCAGGTTCTGACCGTTATCACTGGTACCGGCCATATCTATCCGGCTTTGCCGCAAAAGGGTGAGGCGCGACGGCGCTCCCGGACCGACGCCTTCAACAAGGCCGTTCTGGAGATTGCCGAAAGCTCCAGCGATCTTCAGTATCTGGCGTCGCCGGTATCCGGCAGCGGTCACACCTATGACCGGATCCAGATGCTTTTCCTGACTGCCATGCGTAAGGGGGGGGATGCGCCGGAGTTTGTCTGGAACAATCTGCGCCAGCAGAATCAGCGCCTGCTCAAGGACGGAAAGGCCCTTGAAACGCCGGAGGAAAACCTGGCGGAGTTGCGTGCGCGCTTTGCGGACTTCCAGACAAAGGTTCTGCCTTTTACGAAGCGCCTGGGGATTATTTAACCGTGATGGCTGCGGTTGCAGGAACTTTCCATGCGACTGATCTCGACATTCGCTATGACATGATCGAAGACCGTCTTCTGCTGACTGCGCGTGCCGTTGGTACGCGCAGCAGCAACCTCTCGTTGACGCGTAAATTGGCGCGATCTCTGTTGGGGGCGTTGGTGGAGATCATGGTCCGGTCCAATGAGGATGCACGACGGGCCCCGGCTTTTCAGCGGCATGATGTCCTGCTGTTCGAGCATGTTTCAGTGCTGGAGCGGCGCCCTGTGTCCGGTGCCAACCCAGCCGCTTCGAAGACCACCGACACGGTTTCGGATGAACCATCTGTCCTGCCGCCACAGTTGCTTCAGAAGATTGACCTCTCGGTTGCGGATGCCAATTTACAGATGCGATTGGTCTCCACCAGCGACCATGTGGTGGAGTTCCGCTTTCCACGGGATGTGGGCCATCAGCTCATTCATGTGTTGATGGTCAAATGCCGCGATGCCTGTTGGGGATTTTCCGAGTTCGACTGGATCGACCGTCGGGCTAACATTGTCATCCCGAACGGTCTTCGCCCATCTTGAAAGCCAGGCTTGATCTGGCCGCATTAACCAGGGCGAATTGCCGCGCGCCCGGGGAATGCGCAGTTTTCGACACAGTTTCGCGGGCAACATGCAGAACTACAGTAACTCACTGATGTTGCGTTGCCTAAGGGACGACGATAAAGTGCGGCCCGGTATTCCGATGTCGCGCCTATTCAGGGTGGCATCCCGGAATTGACCTTTGTTAGGCGAATGCGATGAAAATCACGGTACCCAAACGCCCCGCAGGCGCTCAGTCTCCGCTGCGGCAGGCGCTACAGAAGTCCGCGCGTGCGTTCGGCTTCGTCGGGGTGTTCAGCTTCTTCATCAATCTGTTGATGCTGGCCTCGCCCATTTACATGTTGCAGGTCTATGATCGTGTGCTGACGGCGCGTAGCGAAGCGACCTTGCTGTACATCAGCTTGATCATCGCGGCCATGATGTTCGTCATGGCACTGCTGGAGGTTATTCGGTCGCGCGTTTTGGTCCGTGTCAGCGGTAAAATGGACAAGACCTTGGGCAGCAAGGTCTTCGATTCCATTTTCGCATTGAACCTGCGTTCTCCCGCTGCAAATCGCAGCCAGTCACTGCGTGATCTGGATACGGTGCGCCAGTTCATCACATCGCAGGGACCTTTCGCCTTCTTCGATGCTCCTTGGGCGCCGGTTTTCATTGGTATTGTCTGCCTGATGCATCCGCTGTTGGGGCTGGTTGCCCTTGGGGGCGCCGCGGTGCTGTTCGCACTAGCATGGGCGACCGAGGTGGTGACGAAGAAGCCCCTGTCGGAGGCCAATGGCCATGCCTTGCGCGCTACTGCCTTTGCCGAGGCCAGCCTGAAGAACAGTGAGGTTCTTGCTGCCATGGGGATGCTGCCCGGCATCCGCCGCCGGTGGCGTGTCAACCAGGACAAGGCCATGCTGCTGCAGGCGATTGCCAGCGACAATGCCGGCTTCATCAGCGCGATGACCAAGTTCACCCGCATGTTCGTGCAGTCGGCTATTCTGGGTATGGGTGCCTATCTGGCACTGGAGAATGAGATTACACCGGGTATCATGATTGCGGCCTCCATCATCATGGGGCGTGGTCTGGCACCGGTTGAGCAGGCCATCGGGTCGTGGAAAATGTTCGTCGGGGCGCGTGGTGCTTACAGCCGCCTCAATGAACTGCTGATGGCCTTTGACAATGACAAGGAAACGATGGAACTGCCTCCGCCGCAGGGTAATCTTGCGGTAGAGCGGGTGGTGGCCGTGCCGCCGGGCGGCAATAATCCGACGATCAAGGGGGTCAGTTTTGGTCTGACCGCCGGTGAATCGCTTGCCATTGTCGGTCCCAGTGCTGCTGGCAAGTCCACGTTGGCCCGCCTGTTGGTGGGCGTGTGGCCGGCCCATAGCGGATCGGTGCGGTTGGACGGTGCTGATGTCTATGCCTGGAAGCATGAAAGCCTTGGGCCGTATATCGGATACCTGCCCCAGGACGTCGAAATTTTCGATGGCACCATCAAGGAGAACATTGCCCGGTTTGGTGAAGTCGACCCTGTAAAGGTTGTGCAGGCCGCTCAGTTGGCTGGGGTGCATGATATGATTCTGCGCCTGCCGAGCGGGTACGATACGCTGATCGGGCCCGGCGGCATTGCCCTCTCCGGTGGTCAGCGTCAGCGTCTGGGCCTTGCCCGTGCGGTTTATGACCATCCCCGTTTTGTGGTTCTGGATGAACCCAACTCGAATCTCGACAGTGAAGGCGAGGCGGCCCTGGTTCAGGGTCTGCAAAAGCTGAAGGAGCTGAAATCCACGGTCATCCTGATCTCCCACCGTCCCAGTGTCATGAACCATGTCGATAAGATCCTGGTTCTGCGCGATGGTCTGGTGGAGATGTTCGGACCCAAGCAGGATGTTCTGGCCCGTCTGACCCGCCCTGTTGCGCAGCCTCAGCAGGTGCAGCAGCAGCCCGGTGTTGGTCAGATCGCCCCTTCCGCCAGCACGAGCGCCTGATTGAGCGCCGCTGGTCGACCCTCATTGAAAGTGTCGAACATGATGAAACTACTGACGACCAAGACGGCACTTCCGGCCCTGCCGGAGACAGGTGAGATTCCGCAGCCTCCCACGGATGAGATGCCTGTGGTGCGCATGGGTCTCATGCTGATCGCAGCTGCATTCGGCAGTCTGCTGATCTGGTCTCTGGCAGCGCCCATCGCCAAGGGTGTTGTTGCTTCCGGTCTGGTGGGCGTGGATAGCAACCGCAAGACCATTCAGCATCTGGAAGGCGGCATCGTCTCTGAGATATTTGTCCGCGACGGTACTGTTGTGAAGGCGGGAGACGTGTTGCTGCGTCTGGACGAGGTGACCTCTCAGGCGCAGCGTGACGTACTCTACGGTCAGTTCCTGACCGCCAAGGCACAGGAGGCGCGCTTCATCGCAGAGCGTGACGGGCAGAAGGCGATCAGTTTCCCCAAGGAACTGCTTGGCCCCGGTGACAATGGCCGCAACGCGGCTATTCGCCAGTCGGAAGAAGAGGTCTTCAAGTCCCGGCGGGATGCCATCAGCGGCCAGCTTTCCATCCTGGACCAGCGCGTCAAGCAGTTGGAGGAGCAGAGCAAGGGTTTGGCAGCACAGGTGACTGCGAACACCCAACAGATTAACCTGATCGACAGCGAGCTTGAAGGTCTTCAGCAGCTGTTCGAGAAGGGGTATGCATCCAAGACCCGTCTGCTGGAATTGCAGCGCCGCCGGGCCGAACTGGACGGTGACCGCGGCAATTATGAAGCCGAGATCGCCCGCAACAAGGTCGCCAGTGGCGAGGCCCGCCTTCAGGCCATCCAGGTCCGCAAGCAGTTCGAAGAGGATGTGGCCAAGGGATTGGCCGATGCACAGGCCAAGGTCTTTGACTTGCAGGATCGGTTGACCAGCGCCATCGACGTGTTGCAGCGCCGTGAGGTCAAAGCGCCGGCGGATGGTATCATCGTCAATTCCCGCATCCACACCGTCGGTGGGGTGGCACGCCCCGGTGATCCGTTGATGGAACTGGTGCCGACCAATGACGACCTGATCATTGAGGCCATGGTTTCGCCCATGGACGTGGATGTTGCGGCGCCGGGCATGGAGGCGGAGATCAAGTTCTCCTCTCTGTCCACCCGCCATATCCCCATCCTGGTCGGGACCGTTGAGACGGTTGCAGCCGACGCGACGACCGACCAGCATGGTAATCGCTTCTTTATGGCGCGGGTCCGCGTCGGCAAGGATCAGCTGGTGCATCTGAACGGTCAGAAGTTGATCCCCGGCATGCCGGCGGAAGTGCTGATCAAGGCTGGCGAACGTACCATCATTGAGTATCTGATGCGTCCGCTGACCGACAGCTTCTTCAAGGCCTTCAAGGAAACCTGATGAACGGGAGGGCGGAGCATGATCCCGACGCAGGGTGGCTCCGGTCTCATCTGGCGCATCCAGGCTGCCCCGCGCGATCTTGCGCGGGGCATCGCCGAATGCGAACTGCCCGCCAACTGTCTGGTTATTCCAGACGCAACCTGGCAGGGCATGGTTCCGGATGCGGCCTATGTCGAATGCCCGACATATTTTCTGGAGAACAAGGCAGGCTTCGTGGCGCTGCTTGCCTTCTTCGTGGTGAATTCCCTGCGTTTCCGGCTTTACGCCCGGGCCCCGCAGGGCGAAGCGGAGGGGTTGCTGATGGCCTATCCGCGCCTGGATGACGCGACGATGGACATGCTACGCCATTTCGATCCGCGATCAGCCCAGCAGATCAATCAGCTTTGGCTACGGCTGGAGGCGTTTCTGGGACGGATCGCTTTGCCCGGACCGCCGGAAACCGGCCTGCTGTAGAAAGTAAAAAAAGGGCGCGTGCCAATGGGGAGCGCCCTTTTCTTTACCTCACGACAATGCGCGGCAGCCGCTCGATGGGCGTCAGGGTGACGCGGCGGAACAGGGTTTCCGCCCCTTCCGACTGAAACTGGATACGGCCCTTGGTCAGGGCTGTGCGGCTGCCATCCTCGTTCAGTACCGACAGGTCGCGCAGTTCCATGACCGGCACGCCATTGACCACATGGATGGCCTTGTCACCCAGGACATAAAGGTCCAGCACGTTCCATTGGCCGACCGGGCGTTCGGCGTCGGTCGCCGCCTCCACGTTCCAGGCCGGCTGTTCCACGGTGACGGCGCGCCCGCCCACCATATAGCGGCGCTGAGGGTCGATCAGGGACCGGTCACGCGCAGCGTCGGTCACTGGCTTCACCATGGTGCCCACGGGCACGACCATGCCGGTGGAACCAAACATGATCTCGAACTCCACCGCCGGCTTCCAGGTGCCGTAGACCGACCCATCGGTTCCAAAGGAATGGTAGAGCAGGCCATTATTCTCCGGCAAATCCAGGCGCGGGGCGTGGCGCTTGCCCGTCCATTTATATTCCAGGCGCAGATGATAGTTCCCATACACGCCCTTATGCACGATGGAGCCCCAGGTGGCGCCATCGACACGCAGGGCCGGTTCACCATCCAGCAGCAGCGCCGTGAACATCGGGTCGCCACCGGGCCGCGCGCCGATCGGCTTCTCACTCTTGTTCACATAGGTGATGGACGGGTCGCGATAGCCCAGCCAGATATCCCAGTCCGACAAATCCTTGCCATTCAGCAGGGGAGTGGCCGGACCGGTGGGCGACGGGATCTCGGTCAGGGTCAGACGCTGTGGCTTGAACACCGGATCACCGGCCAGGATGGTCTCAAGCTTCGGTTCTGTTTCCGCCATCGCCGGCATACCGGCCAGCATCAGGAAAAGAACGGCCAATCCCCGCCCTGCAACAATCCGCATCCCTGCCTCCCTTTTGATTGATAGCGCTGTCAATTTTGACCGCACTATGGATCAGCAAGGGCGGGCAGGGAAGGGAATAATCATAGCTGTTTTTCCATGAAGATACTGGCCCCGCCGCCGCAGGGATAATCCCCGAAGGCGGCGCAAGGGGTGAAGCCCAGCCGGCGGTACAGCCCCACGGCCTCGCGCTGCAACTCCCCGGTTTCCAGCTTCAAAAGCCTGATCCCCTCCGCACGGGCCAGTTCCTCCAGCCGGGTCATGACCAGACCGGCGATGCCGCGCCCGCGATGCACGGGATCGACATACATGCGCTTCACCTCCGCATAGCCGTCGGCATCGATGCGGATGGCGCCGCAGCCGACGGCGCGGCCATCGCGGCGGGCCAGAAGGAAGCGGATATCCGGGGATTTCAGCTGCTGCGGGCCCAGCAGATGGTTTTCCTCCGGCTGATACAGTTCCCCCAGATAATGATCCAGGTCGGCGATCAGGGCGCGGGCCTCCGGCAGGGTCGGATCGGCCAGTTCCACCGTGAAATGGGTCATCGAACAATCTCCAGCAAACCATTCACCAGGGCCGGCACGGTCTGTGTCGCTGGCCCATACAGGCCGCCATCAAAGGCGCCGCCCGTTTCCTCCATATTAACCTCCACCGTCACGGCGCCATTGGCCCGCGTGGCGGCCACGAATCCGGCGGCGGGATAAACCGTCCCCGATGTGCCGATGGCGATGAACAGGGCCGCCTCGTCCAACGCCTGCCCGATCTCATCCATGTAAAGCGGCATTTCCCCGAACCAGACGATGTGGGGCCGCAGGGTGCCTCGGCCCCCGCAATCCGGGCAGACATTGTCCACGGCCAGATCGCCGCTGAAGGCCGCCATCCGGTCACAGGCGGCGCAGCTGATTTTCAGCAATTCCCCATGCATATGCAGCATCCGCGCGGACCCCGCCCGGTCATGCAGATCATCGACATTCTGGGTGACCAGCAGGAACGGCCCCCGCCATTCCCGTTCCAACCGCACCAGCGCCTGGTGCGCGACGTTCGGCTGTACATCCGGATGCAGAACAGCGCGGCGGCGGGCATTGTAGAAACCCTGGACGCGCGCCGGGTCCCGCGCGAAGGCCTGCGGCGTCGCCACATCCTCCAGCCGCTCCTTCTCCCACAGCCCGTCGCCGTCGCGAAAGGTCAGCAGGCCCGATTCCCGGCTGATGCCGGCACCAGTCAGGATGAACAGGCCGGCATCGGGCCGCAGCCCCTGCAACAGGCGTTTCAGATGGGGGTCAATCATGGGAGAAATCTGGGCAAGCTGAAAAGATAGCGCTGTCAGGGTGGCACGGACATGCGCGCGGGACAAGCCCCTGGACAGATGTTAAGACAGGAACCCCTGCCTTCATCCGGGTAACCCAGATGCGTTCCGTGCTTTTCGTCTGTACCGGCAATATCTGTCGCTCCCCCACGGCGGACGGGGTGTTCCGAAAGCTGGTGGCCGATGCGGGGCTGGATGTGCTGGTCGATGGCGCGGGAACCCATGGCTATCACATTGGCGACCCGCCCGATCCGCGCAGCATCCAGGCTGCCCGCACACGCGGCTATGACTTATCTCCCTTGCGGGCGCGAAAGCTGGTGGCGGCGGATTTCACGCGATTCGATCTGATCCTGGCCATGGATCGCGGCCATCTGGACATCATGCGTCGCATGGCGCCCGCCGGCTCCACCGCCAAACTGTCGCTGTTCGCCGATCACGCGCCGGCCCCCTGGACCGGGCGCGACGTGCCCGACCCCTATTATGGCGGTGCGGCGGGGTTTGTGGAGGTGCTGGACATGGTGGAGGCAGGTACCAAGACCCTGCTGGCCCGCGTCAGCCGCTAAACTTTGCCTTTGCGCAAGCGCTCCAGCGCGTCTGGGAAGCGCCGTGACAGGGGGGCCTTGCTGCCATCCGACAGGGTGATCGCGTAATCGCCTGATCCTTCCGGTTCCAGCCCCCTTACATGCGCGCGGTTGACCAGCCAGGACCGGTGCGTCCGCAGCAAGCCATGCACGGACAGTTCCCCGGTCAGCTGTGTCAGGGTGGCCCGCATCAAGGGCTGCCGTCCATCGGCCAGCAGGAATTCTGCATAATTCCCCGCCGACCGCACGGCCAGGATATCAGCCACGGCAACGCGCAGCAGCCGGGCACCGTCGCGGATATCAAACTGTGCCGCTGATGGCGGCGTGCTGAACGGTGGAAGCGTTTCGGCTGCCGGGACGGGCGGTTGCGCCTTATGGCCGCGCCCATGCCCGAACAGCAGGAAAATGCCGCAGACCACCACATAGGTCATCACATCCTTGCGGCCCTCATAGACCAGGACGCCAGCCGTCAGATTGAACCGGTAATCCAGATCGAACAGGATGCCAGCCCCATTGCGCAGCAGCGCCATGCCTGCACTGTGCAGCAGGCTGAACAGCAGGGCCGCCGGCAGATGCAGCAGCAGTGCGCGTCCCCAAGGCGGGGTCAGTGGCGCCCGGCCCAGGGTCCAGGCAGGGATCCAGCACAGGCACAGGATGGAAACGGCGCTGCTGAATTCCGTCAGGATGGGCAGCCAGAAAGGCCAGCCATCGCGGTCGTCCCAGGCTGACATAGTGTTGACCAGGGCGAACAGCAGGGTCAGCGGCACCAGCACCAGATAGGGGCGAAAGCCGCCCAAACCGGGGCTTTCGCCGTTCGTCCCGCCGCTCGTCACAGCCATCATGCCGTCCGTCACGCCCGTGTCAGGGCCGGTTCCGCCCGTCCCCGCCGCCTTGCCGGCCTGGGCGCGCCAGGGCCAGAAGCGGGGGCCGGCACCCGTTTCCCGCTTTTCGGATGATGAAGATGACGATGACAAACCCTGCCCCATCCGTCCCGCCTGCCCCTGGCCAGCGCCTGCCATTCCTGGACTGGGTCCGGGTCGGCGCCTTTGCTCTGTTGATCCTTTACCATGTCGGCATGTTCTATGTGACCTGGGATTGGCATGTGAAGAGCCAGCATGTGGGGCCAGCGCTGGAGCCGCTGATGCTGCTGTCCAATCCCTGGCGCCTGTCGCTGCTTTTCCTGATCTCCGGCGTCGCCACCCGCTTCATGGCCGACCGCATGGGGCCGGGCGAACTGGCCCGGTCCCGCCTGCCGCGCCTGGGCATTCCGCTGCTGTTCGTGATGGCGGTGCTGGTGGTGCCGCAGCCTTATTATGAGGTGGTGGAGAAGATCAACTATGCCGACGGGTTCCTGGCCTTCTATGGCCGCTACCTGTCCTTTTATCAGGGCTTCTGCCGGGGCGATGACTGCCTGACCCTGCCTACCTGGAACCATATGTGGTTCGTGGCCTATCTGCTGCTTTATACGGGCCTGCTGTCGCTGATCCTGGTGGCGGGCGGCGGGCGCTTCCTGATCCGATTGGGGCAGGGGGCGTGGACGCGGCGGCCCTGGATGCTGCTTCTGCTGCCCATACTGATCCTGGTCGGGTTGCGCCTCAGCCTTTATGACCGGTTTCCCGTCACTCACAACCTGACCTGGGACTGGTACAATCATGCCGTCAGTTTCGGCATGTTCCTGCTGGGCTATGCCATCGCCCGCAATGGTGACCTGTTCGACCGGCTGGCGCGGATGCGCTGGGGGGCGCTGGGCGTGGCGCTGCTGGCCTGGGGTGCTTATGTCTATTGCTGGTCGCTCTGGACCTTTCATGAGAATGACATGCCGTTCAGCGGCGATGTCCTGCGCCTGATCGCCCGCACATCCTATGGCGTGGAACAATGGGCCATGATCCTGGCGGTCTTGGGCTTTGCCCGCCGGCATTTCAACCGCTCCACGCCACTGCTGCGCTATCTCAGCCTCGGGGTGTTCCCCTTCTACATCATCCACCAGACCCTGATCGTGGTGGTCGGCCATCATCTGACGCCCTTGAACCTGCCCGTGGCGGTCGAGTCCCTGCTACTGATCGCGGCCACGGTGGCCGGATGCTTCGCCACGTACGAGTTGGCGCGGCGGGTAAAGCTGCTGGGGCCTTTGTTGGGGGTCAGATAAGGCTTTCTTTACCCCTGTGGGTGCATTCTGTCCCCCGCCGGCGAACAGCCGGCCTTGGGGTGCGGAGTGTGATGTGAGTGGCGTTGCCAATGTCCAGGACATGACGGGGATTGCCGCGGATGCCATTTTCGATGGCCGGTTGCGCGCCCTTGTCGAATACTGGGCCCGTGTGCGCGGGGCCGGACGGGCGGCACCCGCCCGCAATGACCTGAACCCCGCCGACATGCAGCCTTTGCTGCCCTGGGTCATGCTGCTGGACGTTATGACCGGGGACTACCGTTACCGTCTGGTGGGTACCGGCCTGGATGGCCTGTTCGGGCGTGCCCTGACGGGCAGCACCCTGCGCCAATCCTGGCCCGCCCATCTGGGTGACCATTGGCGGCACTGGATGGACCGGGCCAGCCAGGAGGCCTGCCCTGTGGCCAGTTCCGCCCTGGTCAATACGCGGCGCGGGCGGCTGCGGCTGGATGCCGTCATCCTGCCGCTGTCCAATCATCAGCCGGGCCGCATCGACATGCTGCTCTGCGGGCTGATGGGCGCTTCTGTCCGCCACCGCGCCTCCCCCCTGCTGCGTCCCGCCGATGAGGTGGTCGAGGATCAACTGGTCTCGTTCGAGGCGGCCCCACTGACGGTTTGAGACGGCAGCGGCAGGGTGCTACGGTGGCGGCCCCTCCCGGCAGACCTATGACCCAAGTGACCGACAGCAGCACCCGCCCCGACAGCACCGCCAGCGCCCCTGTCTCCCCCATGATGGCGCAATATCTGGAGATCAAGCGGCAGCATCCAGGCTCGCTGCTGTTCTACCGCATGGGCGATTTCTATGAGCTGTTCTTTGACGACGCGGTGCAGGCGGCGGGCGCGCTCGACATCACCCTGACCAAGCGCGGCCAGCATCAGGGGGAAGACATCCCCATGTGCGGCGTGCCCGTGCATTCCCATGAACAATACCTGTCCCGCCTGATCCGCGCCGGCTTCCGCGTTGCCATCTGTGAACAGACCGAAGACCCGGCAGAGGCCAAGAAGCGCGGCAGTAAATCGGTGGTCCGCCGCGATGTGGTGCGCGTGGTCACCCCCGGCACCATCACCGAGGATGGCTTGCTGGACGCGCGCTCCAACAATTATCTGGCGGCACTGGCAGAGGCAGGGGGCGAGGGGGCGCTGGCCTGGCTGGACCTGTCCACGGGCGAGCTGACCCTGTCGCCGGTGGAACGTGCCAATCTGCCTTCGCTGCTGGCCCGCCTGTCGCCCGGCGAATTGCTGCTGCCGGAACGGTTGAGCCAGGTGGAGGAGTTGTCACCCCTTTGGGATGAATGGCGGTCGCGCCTGACCATCCAGCCCAATGCGCGATTCGACAGCGAGAATGGGCGCAAGCGCCTGCTGGCGCTCTATAATGTCGGCACCCTGGATGCATTCGGCGCCTTTGGCCGGGCGGAGGTGGCAGCCGCCGGCGCCCTGGTCGATTATGTGGAACTGACGCAGAAGGGCCGCCTGCCGCGCTTTGACGTGCCGCGCCGTCTGGCCGCGGGTCAGGTGATGGAGATCGACCCCGCCACCCGCCGTAACCTGGAACTGACCCGCACTCTGACCGGCGAACGGCGCGGCAGCCTGCTGGCCGCCATCGACCGCACCGTCACGGGGGCCGGTGCCCGGCTGCTGGCCGGGCGGCTGTCGGCCCCGCTGACCGATCCGGCGCGTATTGAGCGGCGGCTGGACATGGTCGCCTATCTGGCCGGTGAAACGCCCTTGCGCGTTGATATCCGTGAGGAATTGCGCCGCACGCCGGATGTCGAACGCGCCCTGACGCGCCTGACGCTGGACCGGGGCAGCCCGCGCGATCTGGCCGCCGTGCGCGATGCGCTGGAACGCGCCGTGTCCCTGCGTGGGCGTCTGGCTTATGGCAATGGCGGCATTGGCACGCCCCTGCCGACGGGCATGGCCCGCATCGTCGATGGTCTGGCGGGCGGGCAGGGGGCCGATCATGAGGCGCTGATTGCGCTTCTGTCGCGCGCACTGGGCCCCGATCTGCCCATGCTGGCCCGTGATGGCGGCTTCGTGGCGGCGGGATATTCCGGTCCGCTGGATGAATTGCGGGCGCTGCGCGACGACAGCCGCCGGCACATCGCCAACCTTCAGGCGCAATATGTGGACGCCACCGGCATCGCGTCCCTGAAGATCCGGCATAACAATGTGCTGGGCTATTATATCGAGGTCACGGCGGTTCATGCCGACAAGCTGATGTCGGATAAGCACCGGGCCGATTTCATCCATCGCCAGACCATGGCGGGGGCTGTGCGCTTCACTACCGTCGCTCTGTCGGAACTGGAACGCAAGGTGGCCGAAGCGGGCGACCGGTCCCTGGCGCTGGAGTTGGAGATTTTTGGGCAGCTGGTGAAGGCTGTCATCGATCTGGCCGACCCGATCGCCACCACGGCCCGCGCACTGGCGACCCTGGATGTCACCGCCTCGCTGGCCGATCTGGCGGTCGATGGCGGCTGGTGCCGGCCCGAAATGGCCAATGACCTGTCCTTTGACGTGCGCGGCGGGCGGCATCCCGTGGTCGAACTGGCGCTGGCCGAAAATGGCGGTGGGCCGTTCGTGGCCAATGATTGCGACCTGTCGCCGGGACAGCGCCTGTGGCTGCTGACCGGTCCCAACATGGCCGGTAAATCCACCTTCCTGCGCCAGAATGCCCTGATTGCGGTGCTGGCGCAGATGGGGTCCTATGTGCCGGCCCGCACCGCCCGTATCGGCACTGTGGACAAGTTGTTCAGCCGTGTGGGGGCCGCCGATGATCTGGCGCGCGGGCGCTCTACCTTCATGGTGGAGATGGTGGAAACCGCCACCATCCTGAACCAGGCCACCCGCCATTCGCTGGTCATCCTGGATGAGATCGGGCGCGGCACCGCCACCTTCGACGGCCTGTCCATCGCCTGGGCCTGTGTGGAACATCTGCATGAGGCGGCGCGCTGTCGCGGCCTGTTCGCCACGCATTATCACGAGCTGACGGCACTGTCGTCGAAACTGCCCGACCTGTCCTGTCACACGATGCGGATCAAGGAATGGCGGGGCGACGTCATCTTCCTGCATGAGGTGGCCGCCGGTGCCGCCGACCGGTCCTATGGCATCCATGTCGCGCGTCTGGCCGGGCTGCCGCCGCAGGTCATTTCGCGTGCGGAACAGGTGTTGCAGATCCTTGAGAAAGGCGATCAGGCAAGTGCTGCAAGCCGGCTGGCCGATGATCTTCCCCTGTTCGCCGCCATGGCCGTGAAACCCGCCCCGCGTCAGGTCGTTTCGGAGCCGGAACCATCTGTTGTGGAAACTGAACTGCGCACCATCAACCCGGATGAGCTGACACCCCGTCAGGCGCTGGAGGCGCTGTACCGGCTGCGGGGTCTGCTGGGCTGATCAACCGGTCAGCAGGCTGGTGATCAGCACATCCTCGACCACGGGCTGGCCGATGATGTCATTGGCCAGATTGCGGACATGGCGCTTCACATCGGCCAGTTCGTTGGGGCCGGAATTGCGCGACAGGCTGCCATCCACCGGCAGTTCTTCGGTCAGCTTGCCAACGATGCGCGGCATATAGGCGGTGACCAATGCCGATTCCGCCGGCAATTGTTCCGTCTTGCGCACCACCAGCTGCATGACCAGCCGGATGAAGGCATAGCGCTCCTTGCCCGGCAGCAGCAGGGGCGGGACATTAATGAAGCGCAATTTGGGATCATCGGCTGGGCTGCCTTCTGCCCAGACCTGTCCCGGCAGGGCAACGCCGGTCAGTACCGCCATGCCAAGCCCCAGGATCTGGCGCCTGTCCGCCATCCGCACCTTCATAAGAACGCCCCTTGTGATGCCCCGTCACAGGACAGCAGTAAGCGGTAAACGTCCCCGTCCCGCAAGCCCACCCTTATGTCCTTCCGGTGAGTATGCAGCCACCGCATGCCTGTCGCGGCGATTATCAAACCATCCAGTCCATTAATCCAGATTGACCACCAGCCGGACAAGGTGCATTTTGCGTTTCAATACTGGACTGTCCAGTTCCGAAAATATCCAGACCGGGAATAGACCTATGAACAGGAAGATCGCCTTGGCGTTGGCCGTGCCGCTGCTGGTTGCCGGTACCTATGGCGGCTGGCATTGGTGGTCCGTGGCGCGGTTCCAGGAGGCGACGGACAACGCCTATGTCGAGGCCGACATCACCATGATCAGCCCGCGCGTCGAAGGCTATGTCGGCGCGGTGGAGGTGGTGGAAAACCAGATGGTGCAGGCGGGCGATGTGCTGCTGCGCCTGGATGACCGCGATCTGGCGGCCAAGGCTGATCAGGCCCGCGCCCGCCGCGATGCTGCCGCGGCATCCATCGCCAATATCGACAGCCGCCTGACCCTGTCCGGCGCCCTGATCCGTCAGGCAGATGCCGGTGTCGCCGCCGCCCAGGCCGAACAGCGCCGGGCCGGCGCCGATGCCCAGCGCTATACCGCGCTTGCCACCCGCGAATTCGCCAGCCAGCAGAAACTGGCCACCACCCAGGCCGACGCGCAGAAGGCCGGCGCTGCCCTGACCAAGGCGCAGGCGGCCCTGACCGCCGAACGTGATCAGTTGTCGGTCCTGTCCACCGAACGTGCCAAGGCCGAAGCAGCGCTGGAGGAGGCAAACGCCGCCCTGGTGCTGGCGGAAAATGACCTGGAGAAAAGCGTGATCCGCGCGCCCATCGCCGGTGTGATCGGCAGTTCCGGGGCGCGGGTGGGGCAGTTCGTGAAGGCCGGGACACAGCTGATGGCCCTGGTCCCCGTCCAGGACGCCTATATCACCGCCAATTTCAAGGAAACCCAGATCGGTCGCCTGCGTGTGGGTCAGCCTGTGGAACTGTCGATCGATGCCTATCCGGGCATGAAGGTTGAGGGTCGGATTGACAGCCTGTCGCCTGCATCGGGCGCGCAGTTCAGCCTGCTGCCCCCGGAAAACGCCACCGGCAACTTCACCAAGATCGTGCAGCGCGTGCCCGTGCGCGTGGCCCTGCCCAAGGATGGGCCGCTGGCCGGCCGTCTGCGTCCCGGCCTGTCGGTGGAGGTCAGTGTGGATACCCGTCATGACGGGCGTGACCTGATCGGCATCGCCAAGGCCGATACGGCCATTCCCCAGCAGGTCGCGGTGCGGCCATGAGCAGTACCGCCGCCACACTGGATACGATCCCGGCTATAGAACCGCCCCCCATCACGGCGGGCATATCGACGCGGACCCTGGTCGGTTTCGTCGCCATGGTGTTCGGCATGTTCATGGCCATCCTGGATATCCAGATCGTGGCCAGCAGCCTGCGGCAGATCCAGGCCGGCGTGGCGGCCAGCGCCGATGAGATTGTCTGGGTCCAGACCAGCTATCTGATCGCCGAAGTGGTGATGATCCCGCTGTCGGGTTACCTGACGCGGCTTCTGTCCACCCGCGTGCTGTTCACGGCGGCGGCGCTGGGCTTCACCATCACCAGCATGCTGTGTGCCCAATCCTCCTCGCTGGAGGAACTGGTGCTGTGGCGCACCTTGCAGGGCTTTATCGGTGGCGGGATGATCCCCACCGTGTTCGCCACCAGCTTCACCGCCTTTCCCCCGGCCCGCCGCGCGCCCGTGACCGTCGTCATCGGTCTGGTGGCCACGCTGGGCCCCACGGTTGGGCCGACGCTGGGCGGGTTCCTGACGGAGCAGTTTTCCTGGCACTGGCTGTTCATGATCAATCTGCTGCCGGGCCTGGCCGTGGCGGCCATTGTCTGGACCTGCATCGATATCGACAAGCCGAACTTTTCCCTGCTGAAAGGCATCGACCTGCCCGGCATCGCTCTGATGGCCCTGTTCCTGGCCAGCCTGGATTATGTGATCGAGGAAGGCGCGCGGGAGCAGTGGTTTCAGGATGAAACGATCCGCGACTTCGCCCTGCTGGCCCTGATCGCTGGGATCGGCTTCTTCTGGCGGGTCCTGACCTATGAAAGGGCCATCGTGGACCTGAAGGCCCTGCGCAATGTGAATTTCGCCATGGGTTCCATCTATGGCTTCATCGTCGGTATCGGGCTTTATGGCTCGGTCTATATGCTGCCGCTTTATCTGGGGCAGGTGCGCGGCCTGAATGCACAGCAGATCGGGTCGACCATGGTGGTGACGGGCATCTGTCAGTTCCTGTCGTCGCCCATCGCCGGCATACTGTCTTCCAAGATGGATGTACGCAAGGTGCTGGCCATCGGCTTCACCCTGCTGGCCACCAGCTTTTACATCTCCGTCCCCGTCACCGCGGACTGGCAGTTCGACCAGCTGCTGGTGCCACAGATGATCCGGGGTGTGGGCCTGATGTTCTGCATCATCCCCATCACCTCGCTGGCCATGGGCACCCTGCCGGCGCATCAGGTGCCCAATGCCTCCGGCCTGTTCAACCTGATGCGCAATCTGGGCGGCGCCTTTGGCCTGGCCGGGATCAATACCCTGATCACGCAGCGTATGGCCCAACATGGCCGCGTGCTTTATGACTGGATCGACCCGACCCGGCCTGAGGTGCAAAACTTCCTGTCCGGTGTCGGGGCGCGGGTGGCGGATGCCACGGGGGCCGATCCGGCCACCGCCGGTCTGCCGGTGCTGGCCGCGACCATCCAGAAACAGGTGACGGTGATGACCTTCTCCGATCTGTTCCTGGCCATGGGCGTGGTCTTCACCCTGGCGCTGCTGACCCTGCCCTTCGTGAAGCGGCCCGTGATGCGGGGCGCTGCCGATCTGGGCGGGCATTGAGGGATGGAGTGTGTCATGACGGTGAGCATGGTGGTGGCCGACGACGTACGCGAGGGGCGCCGGGGGGCCGGACGGCCCCTGGACATGACCAAGCGCGACGCCATCCTGGACGCCGCCGAGGATGTCTTTGCCCGCGAAGGCTATGGCGCCAGCATGGACCGCGTGGCCGAGGTGGCGGGCGTGTCCAAGCAGACCATCTACAAGCATTTCTCCGCCAAGGACCGGCTGTTCGATGCCATGGTGGTGCGCCGGTCGGAACGCATGACCGAACCCGTCACCATGGGCGATCCCGCCGCCCCGCCCGCCGAGGTGCTGACCAATCTGGGTCTGCGCTTTCTGGAACTGATGGTGGAGGGGCAGCTGAACTGTCTGCTGCGCACCATGCTGTCGGCGGGGGCGCAGAGCGATATGTCCGGTCATTTCTATCAGACCGGTCCCGCCGTCTCCCTCTCCCGCCTGGGTTCCTATCTGAAGCGCCAGCATGATGAGGGGCGGTTATCCATCCCTGATCCGATGCTGGCCGCGGAACAGTTTTTCGGCCTGCTGAACGGCCATGTGCAGCTGCGCGGCCTGCTTGGCGTGCTGCCCGCGATGGGCGATGCGGAGCGGCAGACACGCGTTGATGCGGCGGTTCGGGTCTTCATGGCCGCCTATGGGCGCTGAAATAAGCGGCTGAAAACAGCAAGGGGCGGCCCCGTCGGGACCGCCCCTTGTTCTTTATCACCACCCGTTCCCGGTTCAGGCCGTGCGGCGCATGGGCGGGCTTTTATGGGGCTGGATCAGGTCGGACAGCTGTGCCGCCAGTTCCCGGCCCCGGTCGGTCAGGGTGATGATCTTGCGCCGGCGCTCACGCGGGTCTTCCTCTGCCTGCACCAGATCGTGACCGGCCTTGCCGAAGCTGTGCCACTTCGACAAGGCGGCCACGTTGCGGGAGGCAGAGGATTGCGCGATGCCCAGACGCTCCGACAGGTCACGGATCGACAGCCCCTCATTCTGCGCGATGGTCAGGAATGACAGCGCATACTGAATGGGCAGGTCGGGGTCCAGCGTGCGGAGCGCTTCCAGAACGCGGACCAGCGGGTCCAGCGTTTCAGGATGCCATGCGGCGGTCCCTGGATTGGTAGGCATCGTGGTGACGGCCATCGTTTGTGGGTCCCCTGGCCACCGGGCGCCAACGGCCCGGCGTATAAATCACATGGAGGCGGCCAAGCCAGATCAGGGTTTCGCCATTCTCGCGCCGAACTTCATAGCCGCGCGTGCGTGGGGCGTCCCGATGGGGCCGCGCGGTCAGTTCAAAGAATAATTTCGGGCCGTTGCCCAACGACATGAAGAAGCTCATCACTGCCCTCGATTGTTCGGAAGATCGTTTGTTGGTTGAGGGGGATTTGTCGTGCAGAGGTCATGCAGCCGGTACCGCGCAGGCCGTGCCCACGCTGGGTACCGGTACGATTAAACAGATTATCCATAGAAAATTCTCCTCTTGGCTGGGGGGTGGCGGGATGGGTTCAGAGGGATTTATCGCCGAAGGACGGGAAGGTTGCAAGGAACAATCTGTCCCTGTATTCCGTCAGTTCCGAGATCGGATGAATGCGGAACGAAAAAGGCCGTCGGGCCTGTCGCGCACCCCGCTCCAGCGCGTGGCGGGTATCAGCATCCAGATCGCGCAGAATCACATCCGGCAGGTCGGGATAGGGGCGGGGGATCGGGGCCAGAAGCCGGGCAAGCCGCGCCGGCAGGGTCAACATGAACATCACGGGTCATCTCCGGTTCGGGTGGGCCAAAACCATCCGATATCGGATATGATCCGTCAACATGCATAACCCTCAGATCAGATCACCCATATCCAGCGTGCCGGTAAAGCCCGTGATGTTGACGATGAAATCGTCGGTGCTGAAGACCGAGCCGGCGGTGGCGCCGGTGACGATCAGGTAGGTCTGCTCGCCATAGCTGAACAGGCCCGCCGTCAAGGTGGTCTTGGCCAGGGGGCCGGTGGAGAACAGGTTGAAGATGGCGGCGGCCAGGGTGGTGCCGGTCAGTGTCGTGGTGCCGTCCAGCACGGTTTTCACGGTGAAGGGCAGGTCGAACCTGTCCTGCCAGTCGCCGCCGGTACTGCCCAGGTCAAGATCGGTGATCCGGTCCATGATGGTCGCGGTCAGGGTGCCGGCGACCCGGCTTTCAATGACGGAGGCATATTGGAACAGATCCTTGTCCGCCCCGCCCGTCAGCACATCGACACCACTGCTGCCCACCAGCGTATCGACGCCCGCGCCGCCGACCAGCGTGTCATTGCCGTTGCCGCCATTCAGCCGGTCGGCGCCATCACCGCCGGTGATCACATTGTTGAGCGCATTGCCGGTACCGGTGAAACCCGCGCTGCCGGTATAGGTCAGGTTCTCAACCTCGGCGCCCAGGGCATAGCGCACAATCCCGCTCATCACGGTATCGGTGCCGCCGCCCGTCGCTTCCGTCACCACATCGCCGGTGGCGTCGATGATATAGACATCGTTGCCGGCCCCGCCGATCAGCGTGTCATTGCCGGTGCCGCCATCCAGCGTGTCCGCCCCGGCCCCGCCCGTGATCTTGTTGGCCAGCGTGTTGCCAAGCCCGGTAAAGGCAGCACTGCCCTTATAGGCCAAGTTCTCGACATAGATGCCCAGGCGATAGCTGGCAAGCGTGGTCTGCACCTCGTCCGTGCCGCCCAGGTTCAGTTCGGTGACCTGATCGCCTTCATCATCGACCACATAGATATCGTTGCCGGTGCCGCCGGCCATCACATCGACACCGGTGCCACCGTTCAGCAAATCGTTGCCCGTGCCGCCCGACAGCGTGTCGTTGCCAGCTCCGCCCAGCAGCGTGTCATTGCCGTTATAGCCCCAGATGACGTTGTCCAGCGCGTTGCCCGTGGCGATCTGGCTGGCCACGCCGGTGATCACCAGATTCTCGACATTGTCAGGCAGGGTATAGCTGACCAGGGTATAGACCGTGTCGGTGCCTTCCCCGGCATTTTCCGCGACCTTGTCGGTGGTGGCATCCACCTCATAATGGTCGTTGCCGATGCCGCCCAGCATCTCATCGACGCCCAGCCCGCCGCGCAACAGGTCGGAACCGCCAGCCCCCACCAGCACATCATTGCCGGACCCACCGATCAGCAGATCGGCGAAGGCACCGCCGGTGATGGCATCATTGCCATTGCCGCCATCGACGGAGGCGGAGCCGTTGGCGCCGATGGTCAGCCGGTCGGCGGTTGCCGTGCCCTTGCCGGCCTCGAACTCCGCCCGCAGACGATAGATCACCACCTCGTTGGGGGCCATGGCGGCCAGGGCAGTGGCGGTAAGGGTGGTCTCTGCCGTGATGTTGCCGCGTCCGCGATTATCGATCAGCGTCAGGCCACCATCCACCGTGCCCGTCACAATGAAGGTATGATCGGTTTCGCCCGCGCTGGCGCTGGGCGTCCAGTTCAGGCGCACAATGTCGCCGGCGCGCAGGCTGCTGGTCCAATCGTCCGGCGGGGTGCCCACAAAGGCACCGGCCAGCAGCCAATGGTCGTTCTGGGCACGGGCATTGATCAATTCATAGCGCACAGCAGCCAGCACGCTGCCCCGTGTTTCGCCATCGGCCACGAAGAAGGAATTGTTGGCCCCTTCGGCGATGGTCGCAACCTCGCGCACAAAATCCATATCGGCGGCGGCACCCACGGCCAGCCCCAGATTTGACCGGGCAATGGCCACAATCTCGGCGGCGCTCAGCTTGCCGGCCTGCGCGCTGGTCTTGACCATTTTTGTCTGCCAGTCGGCCATCACATCCTCAAAGCTGCCCCCAAGTCCGCCGGGGGCACAGGTCTTGGACTATAGCAGAACTAGATAAAATGCGAACAATCACCCCTGCAATTAAAAAACCCCCGCCCGGTTTCCCGGACGGGGGAGCAGGCTGGAACTGCCCGATGAAGCAGTGGGGGAACTGAAAACCGCTTACTTGGCGGCGATGGTCACGGTGACGGTGTCGGCATAG
>LJHR01000038.1 GCA_001296005.1 alpha proteobacterium AAP38
CGAACGGTTCCAGGCCAAGGATGCCGTGACCTGACCGGCCTGCCATAGGCCTCACAACACCCTTCACGTGTACGCACTCATTGCCCGATCCACCCATTACGGTTATCAGTTATAGCCATAAGGGCTTAACACCGGCGGGGGATGTCATGTCGCGGATCTGGCTGTGGCGGGCGTGTGTGGTGGGCGTGGCATTGGCGCTGCCCGTGGCGGGGGCGATGGCCCAGGTGGATGGCAGCGGGGCTGCCACCGGAGCGGCAGCGATGCCGCAGATTGCCACCATGGCGGGCGGCAGCAATATCTATGACGCTTCCGTTGCGGCCCTGACCAAACTGGCCATGATCGCGGTGATCCTGGAACAGGCCCTGGCCCTGATCTTCGACTGGAAGCCGTTCCGGGAGACCTTTGACCGGTCGGCGGTGAAGCCCATCGTCAGCTTCCTGTTCGCCGCCGGCATCGTGCATGAATTCGGCCTGGACGTGGTCGCCACCCTGATCAAGGCCTATGGCGGTGATCAGGACGGCATCGGCATCGTATCAAAGCTGGTAACGGCCCTGGTCCTGGCCGGCGGCAGCGGCGGCATCAACCGCATCCTGCAGCGCATGGGGGTTCGCAGCAATCTGAACCTGAAGGATGACAACGCGCCACCGCCGACCAATGCCTTTGTCTCGGTGGTGCCCATGCCGAAATCGGCCAATTGCGACATTGCCTGCGTCACCGTCGTCGGCATCGACAGCACGGGCAGCAGCCATTCATTGGGCACCGTGGCCGGCCCCAGCGTGGGCCGCGACCCCACCGGCTGGCGCGCCTTTTTTCTTCAGGAAAAGGGCCGTTTCCCCACCGATGGCGGCTTTGCCCTGACGCCCGGCCAGTGGTCGATCCGCCTGGACGCCACCGACAGCAGCGGCACCGTCAGCAGCAGCACCATCTGGGGTCCCTATCAACTGGACGCCGGCGCCCAGATCGATCTGACGATCAAGGTGTGAATCCCGTCCGCCCCCTGTCCGTTTCCGGCCTTGCACCCACATCATGCCTCATGTCCAATGCCGGAAACAAAAACGGGTGGGGAACAAAAATGAACTCATGCGACTGCAACCGCCGGGGTTTCTTCGGGCATGCTTTCGGATGCGGTGCCTGGGTTGCCGTGGCGCTGGCCGCTGGCACCACACAGGCACGTCAGGCACAGGCCCGCACCCTGGCCGACCCCGTCACCACCACCCCCTTCGCGCGCATTGAGAAGATTGCCGACGGCGTCTGGGCCGTGGTCAGCACGCCGTTCGGGTCCGATGGCGGGCGCGGCGACCGCACCACCCTGTCCAATGGCGGCATCATCGCGGGCCGGGATGCCGTGCTGGTGGTGGAGGGGTTCTTCACCCCCGCCGGCGGCCAATGGCTGTCGGATCAGGCGCTGGCCCTGACGGGTCGCCGCCCCACCCATGTCGTCGCCACCCATTACCATCTGGACCATATCGGCGGTCTGGCGGGGTTCCGGCAGGGGGCCGACGGACCGGAACTGCTGATGACGGCGCGCACCGGCGCGCTTTCCGCCGAACGCAACGCCCTGGCCAAACTCACCGACGGCAGCCCCTTCCCCAAGGCCCCGCCCATCCTTCTGCCCACCTTGATCCTGCCAGAGGGCGAGGCCAAGTTGGACCTGGGCGGGCGCACCGTGCGCCTGATCGCCCGCACCGGCCATACCGACAGCGACGTGACCGTGGAACTGGATGATCCGCGCGTGATTTTCGGTGGCGACCTGCTGTGGAACGGCATTTTCCCCAATTATGTCGACGCCGATCCGCTGAAGCTCTCAACCGCCGTCACGGCCCTGCTGTCCGACGGCACCGCCACCATCGTGCCGGGCCACGGCCCCCTGTCCGATGCCGCCGACCTGTCGGGTTACAAGGGCGTATTGGACGCGGTGGAGGCGGCGGCGCGGCGCGCCCATACCGCCGGCATGGCCATGGAGGATGCCGCCAGGGCATTCACCCTGCCGGCCAGCCTGGGCGCCTGGACCTTGTTCAATCCCGGCTTTTACACCAATGCCTTCAAGGCCTGGTACCGCGTGTTGGGGTAAAGACAGGCGGGCAAAACCGCGCTACACTCCATCCAAACAAGCGTTTGAATGGGGAGTGCGATGACACAGAGCATGGCGATTGCCGGGGCCGCCGGCGCCGGTGCGGCGGTTAAGGATGAGGCGGCGATCCGCCGTGATCTGGCGGCGGCCTACCGGCTGACGGCACTTTACGGCTGGGACGATCTGGTCTTCACCCATATCTCCGCCCGCCTGCCCGGCCCCGATCATCACTTCCTGATCAACCCCTATGGCATGCTGTTTGAGGAGATCACCGCCTCCTCCCTGGTCCGCATCGACATGCACGGGAACAAGCTGGATGACAGCCCCTATCCTGTGAACCCCGCCGGCTTCACCATCCATTCGGCGGTGCATGAGGTGCGGGACGATGCCGGCTGTGTCATGCATCTGCACACGCCCGACGGCACCGCCGTCGCCACCCTGGCCGAGGGGCTGCTGCCCCTGAACCAGACGGCACAGCTGGTCCTGGCCGACCTTGCCTATCATGATTATGAAGGGGTAGCGCTGGACCATGCCGAAAAGCCGCGCTTGCAGGCCGATCTGGGGACCAAATCCACCATGCTGCTGCGCAACCACGGCACCTTGACGGTGGGGGCAACCGTGGCAGAGGCGTTCACCCGCATGTATTTCCTGGAGCGGGCCTGCACCATGCAGGTGCGCACCCTGTCCATGGCCGGGCGCGTCCTTTACGACACCGACGCCGGCGTGATCGACAAGAACATGGCGCTGGGCCGCATGGCCGTGGCCCCTGCCGCCAACCACCTGATCTGGCCGGCATTGCTGCGCAAGCTGGACCGGGTGTCTCCGGGGTATCGGGATTGACAGGGGTACCCTCACCCTCCCACCCGCTGACGCGGGCGGGCCCCTCCCTCTCCCGCAAGCGGGCGAGGGGCGAAATTCAAGCCCCTCGCCCACGAACGTGGGAGAGGGAGGGGCCCAAGCCTGTCAAGGCTTGGGAGGGTGAGGGCAAATCGCTCTGCCACCCTCATCCCCCCGCCAGCAAGGCTCGCGCCTGCCGGTCGCATTGTTTGGCCGCCATCCACCCCGCCGCCATCTTCGGCGCCGTCACGCTGGCCGGCAGCATATGGAACGTCACCGCCGACGCCGCCCCGTTCAGCTCAAACAGCAAGGTCCCGCCATCGGCGATGGGCAGTTCCGGCAGGGCCAGCCGCCCCTCCCCCGCCGGCCATTCGGCATTGGCGGTCCAGGCGCGGTCGGCGGGCATCAGGGTCAGGCTGGCAGGTTTGGCCACATCAGCCCGCCACAACACCACCTCCTGTCCCGGCTTCACGCATGCCGCACCCGATACCGCCGGGTCCACCACCCAGGCCTCGGGCAAAGGTCCCGGCGCACCGGCATCACGCACGGCACCCAGGCTGGTCGTATCAGCCCCGCGTGCCGACAGCAGGCCCGCCAGTTGCTGCGTCGCTCCCTGTCCGGCACTGGCCGGCGTGCCCTTGAACGGCCCGCGCAATGTCACCTGCGCCCCATCTTCCCCGATCAGGACCACGCGCGCGCCATCGGCCAGGGTCAGGGGCGCCTTATCGTCGATGGTGGCGCCGGGCGCCAGATCGCTGCCCTTGGCCTCCACCACCACCAGGGGTGCCGCCTGGACAGGACCGGCCAGCAGCAGGGCAAGCGCCAGAAGCGGGGCAGAACGAACCATGGATCAAACTCCCTTTTCGGATTGTGGGGCGGCACCGACCAGGGTGAAGGCCGCCCAATTGAAAGGATGCGCCGTCGCGGGATCGGACGCCAGAAGCCTTTGCGCCCGCGCCAGCGCCTGGGCGGTGTCGCCCCCGCCGGCAAACAGCCCCGTCATCAGCCGCACTGTCGGCGCCGATGGCACCTGCCAATGGCTGACCAGCAGTGACCGCGCACCCGCAAAGAAGAAGCTCTCCGCCAGACCCGACAGCGCCTCACCACCCAGCCGCGCATCCCCGCCCGCAGTGTTGCAGGCCGACAGAACCACCAGCTCGGCATTCAGGCGCAAAAGCGCGATATCGGACGCGGTCAGCAAGCCGTCATCGGCGGCGCTGGCCGGCATCGCGTCGGGCGGGGACAGCGCCAAGCCTGGCTGCGCCTGACAGCGCAACTCACCCGGCAGCAACCCATGCGTGGCGAAATAGACGATGCGGTACTGCTCCAGCCCCGCCCCGCGCACCGCCGCCTTGGTCACCGCCGACCCCGTGATCAGGTCACCCGACGCCGCACCCAGCCGCCCGCCAATGGCGCGGATTTCATCCGCCGTTTCCGGTAACGGGGCGAGTGCGCGCAGCAAACCGGGGTCCAGCGGCGCATCGGTGCGGCATTCCTCACCCAGCGCCTTCAACCCGCCCGCTTGGCCGCCCTGGAACGACGGGGCAGCAAAGCCGATAAAGGGTTTCGCCGCCGCCGGTCGCATCTGTGCGGCGTTCAGCGCCAGGAAGGACGGCACCGACGGTACCACCGACAGGGCCATGTCCCGCACCATCCAGGCCGCGCGGGCATAATCGCGACCTAAAGGCTTTTCCCGCACCAGCAGCGCCGGCGGCAGGCTGGACAGGGCGGCAGAGGGCACCAGCACCAGATGCCTCACCCCCGACAGCACCTCTCCCGCCCCGCCGAACAGCCGGACATAGAGATCATGCGACAGATCCAGGTCAAACGGCGGCAGCACGCCCGCGCGCGGCGTGATGGACCGGCGCAGTTCCCCCACCTTCTCCTGCAAATCGTTACGGTTGACCGTAACTGGATACGCCAGGATGCCGGATTTTGTCAGAATGAACCCATAGGACCCGCTGGCCGCAAACGCAAACTGCACCAGCGCCTGCCCCTCCCCCAACCGGGCCGACAGGGCGGCGGCGGTCACGGGTGCCGGCTTGGTCAGCCTTGCATAGTCCGGAAAGGCGGCCTGCAACTGCCGCTCCAGTCCCTGGGCGTCCGCCGTCGATGCCTGCAACTGCTTCAACAGCTCTGCCTCGCGCGCCTTGTCGCGCTGCGCATCCGGCTTCGCGGTTTCCGCCGCCGCCTCGATCCGCAACCGGTCGCGGCTGCGTACAGCGTCCTGCTGCCGGCGGATCAGGTCGGCAACGGCGGGGTCGCTGCTGGCGAAGCGGGCGGCAGCGCGCGTGATGGTCTGGCCCACCACGCCCTCGCGCACCATCTGCAGGGCCGCGAACATTTCCGCATGCAGGGCCGCGCGCTGGCCTGCATCCGCCTGCCCCTGCCGGTACAGCACATCCAGGAATGGGGCCAGACGGTCCAACGGCAATTGCCCGCGTTCGGTATCCAATGCCGCCAGCATGGACAGCGCCTCGCGGTAAATGGCCAGGGCTTCGGCATCCATGCCGGCCTGGGCATAGACGCGGCCCAGTTCCAGCATGCTGGACGCCACCGGCCATCCCGCCCCGAACAGCTGCTTGTTCGACCCCACGGCCTTGGACATCAGGGCCGCACCACCCGCCTCATCGCCCTTGCCGGCCCGCGCCAGTCCCTGGATGCCCAGGATGCGCGCATGCCACCAGGGCGGCAGGCCGCGCGTACGGCTGAACAGGTTGGCCGCCTCGATGGTCGCCGCCTCCGCCAAGCCATATTGCTCCAGCCGCAGAGAGACCGTGGCCTCCAGCAGCAGCGAATGGATCAGGTCGCCACGCGCCGCCGCCAGACTGCCCAGGACGGCGCGATTGGCCCCGCCGCCCGCCTGTTCCTCCAAATCATCGACGATGGCGCGGCGGATGGCGCTGCTGTCCCGGCCCAGCGACAAGGCGCGCCGCGCATCACCGCTATTGGCGGCATGAAACGCCATGTAACTGCCCAGCCGCGCCCGCGCCGCCTTGTCGAAACTCTTCTGCAACAGCGCATCGGCGCGGCGGAACAGGGCATCCGCCTCCGGTCCCCGACCCTGGTTCGACACTTCCAGGGCCAGCGCCATCAGCGTGTCACCCGCCCCCGGACTGTCGGCGCCCAAGGCCTTGGCCTGGATATCCAGCGCCCGGCGATAGGCGGCCTCCGCCCCTGCATAATCCTCCACGGAATTGGACAGGCGCCCCACCTCAGCCAATCGCTCAAAATTGTTCAGGTCGCCACGCCCGAAGCGCAGCGCCTCATCCCCCAGTGCGGCGCGCAATAGGGCCACCACATCAGCCCCGCCCGTGACCGGTCGTGCGTCCAAAAGCCTGGGTGCGGCCATCAGCAAGTCGACAACGGCGGGAATGCCGTCCGCCTGCACCATCCGCCGCCCATCGACCTGCGTCACCCCGACATAGGGCCAGCCACCCTCGCGCAGCTGGCACTGGGCCAGCAGCCCCGCGCCAGCCGGCAGGGGCTGTGCGCCCTGGCAGATGGCCTTCTGTGCCAGGTTGCCGGCCCAGGCGGTGCGGTTCGCCTCCACCGCCAATTGCCGGGCCTTGGCCTCGGCCCCTTCGGGCAGCGGATCATACAGGTCGGTGACGGCGATGGACCCGCTGGCCTGTTCCCAATCCCCGCAATAAAGCGCAAAAGCCTTGCCCTCGGCGGCTTCCATGGGGATGGCACGGCATTCCTCGCCAATGGCATTGCGGCCCAGCGGGATTGGCCCCTCAGGCCCCTTGGTGGCGGCCACCGGCCCTTTGCCCGCACAGGCGGACAGCAACAGCAGGGACAGGATCGCAAGCGGCAGCCGGCCCATCACCACACCCGTCCCAGATTGGGGAATTGCTGTTCCAGGCCCGGCGTGCCGTCCGGCGTCTCACCAGGCAGGCGGCGCTGCTGCGACAGAAGGCCAGGGATCATCTCCTCCGCCGCGCTGTCATCATCCGCCGCCGACCCGCTGGCCGACTGCACGCTTTGGTTCACCGCCGCCAACGCCGCGGACCCGCCATCGCCCGCCGGTGCCGGGCTGGCAGCCACCGGGGCCGGTGGCGGCGTCACAACCGGGCTTGCCACCGCCACCGGTGCCGCGACAACGGTCACCACGGGCGCGGTCACGGGCTTGGTAATGGTCGTCACGGGCGCCGTCTCAGCCACTACAGGCGGCAGAATACCGCCACCGGTCACGGTTAGCAGGCCGTCAACGTAAGTAATCTGGTAATTGCCATTGCTGATGCCGTCGGCATTGATGGCATAGTTCCCGGCGGGCGACGCCGTATCGGCCAGCGTCTGGAACCGCAGCCCCGTCAGCACCGCCGCCCCATCGCCATTCACCAGACCCTGGAAGCGCGCAGTAAAGACCGGGTTCGCCGCCCCCGCCTGCCGGGTGGCATTATCGACCAGCACCGACAGCGGCGCGGGCGTAATGACGAAATCGGCACCCGTATAGCTGACCCGGTAATTGCCATTGGCCGACAGGCTGCCCTGTGTAATGGCATAGCGTCCGGCATTGCTGCCAGCAGCCCGCACCAACCCGCCGGTCAGCACGCCCGTGGCACTGTCATCCCGCTTCAATCCCGATACCGTAAAGGTCAGGGCCGGATCGGCGGCACCATAGATCCGGGACACGGCATTGGCCGTGACCGACAGTAGGGCCGGGTTGATCACCATCTGCGCACCTGTGAAGGACAGGGTGTAATTGCGCGAGGTCAGGGCCAGGCTGTCCTGGTTGATGGCATAGGTGCCGACATCCTCTCCCGCCGCCCGGCCCAGGCTGCCCGATAGCACCGCCCCCGCACTGTCCCCGCGCTTCAGGCCGGAAACGGCATAGGTCAGCGCCGGGTCACCGTCGCCATAGGTGCGCGTCACCATGGCCGCCGCCACCGACAGGTTAGCCGGGCTGATGGTCAGGGTGCCGGGGGTGAAACTGACGGTATAGTTGGGGCTGATGCTGGTCAGGCTGCCCTGGTTGATGGCGTAGATGCCGGCATCCTCTCCGCCTGCCCGGCTCAAGGCACCGGACAGTACCTTGTCCAAACTGTCCTTGCCGCGCAGGCCTGTGGCCGTATAGGTCAGGGCCGGATCGGCATCGCCATAGATCTTGGACAGGTTGGCCGCCATCACGGCCAGGGTCAGGTTGGCGGGCCGGATGGCAAAATCCGCGCCGGTAAAGCTCAGCTTGTAATTGGCATTGGCCGTCAGGCTGCCTTGGGCGATGGCATAGGTGCCGACATCCTCGCCGCCCGCGCGGCTCAACGCACCCGACAGGGCCGATGCCGCGCTGTCGCCACGCTTCAGGCCGTTGACGGTAAAGGTCAGTTCCGGATCCTCATCCATATAGATCCGGCTGACGGCATTGGCCGTCACCGACAAGGCCGCGGGCGTGATGGTCAGGGTCCCGGCATTGAAACTCAGCGTATAATTGGCGCCTGCCAACAGACTGCCCTGTTCCACCGCATAGGTGCCGGCATTCTCCCCCGCCGCGCGTTTGATCTCCCCGGTCAGGCTGTCGCCCGCCACCAGGCCTGCGGCTGTGAAACCCAGGACCGGATCGGCATCGCCATAGATCTTGGTCCCCGACCCCGCCGTCACCGTCAGGGCGGCGGGCGTGATGGTCAGGGTGCCGCCATTGAAGGTCAGCGTATAGTTCGCCCCCGCCGACAGGCTGCCCTGGCTGATCGCATAGGTGCCGACATCCCGGCCCGCCGCCCGCGCCAGGGCACCCGACACACTGTCCCCTGCCACCAGACCGGACACGCTGTAGGTCAGGGCCGGATCATCCCTGCCATAGATCTTGGTTGCCGATGCCGCCGTCACCGTCAGGGCGGCAGGCGTGATGGTCAGCGTCCCGCCGTTGAAGGTCAGGGTATAGTTCGCACCCGCCGACAGGCTGCCCTGGCTGATGGCATAGGTGCCGGCATTCCGCCCCGCCGCCCGCGTCAGGGCGCCCGACACACTGTCCCCCGCCACCAGACCGGACACGCTGTAGGTCAGGGCCGGGTCATCACTGCCATAGACCTTGGTTGCCGATGCCGCCGTCACCGTCAGGGCGGCAGGCGTGATGGTCAGCATCCCGCCATTGAAGGTCAGGGTATAGTTCGGCCCCGCCGACAGGCTGCCCTGGCCGATGGCATAGGTGCCGGCATTCCGCCCCTCCGCCCGTGTCAACCCACCCGTCAAACCATCGCCATTGACCAGACCGGTCACGCTATAGGTCAAGGTTGGATCATCCGCACCATAGACCCGCGTCAGGCTGTTCGCTGTCACGGTCAGGGCGGCGGGATTGATGGTCAGGGTGCCTGTCGCCCCCTGCCCGCCTTCCATCACATAATTGCCGGCATCGGCACCGGTCAGGCCGTTGATGCGCTGCGTATAGGTCCCCGCCCCCAGTTTCGGCCCCGGCGTCACGGCGCCGCCGGCCCCTTCCACGCTGACATCGGCCTTCACATCATCGCCGGCCAGCAGACCGGTCAGGGTGACCGCACCCGTGGCTGCATTCTGGCCATAGGTGGCGGTGACCGATGCCACGCTGGCCGTCAGGGCCTTGGCCGCAATGGTCAGCACCCCATTGCTGTTGCCCGACCCGGCAAGCACATAGTTCGATGCCGACCCGCCACCCAGCGCCGTCAGGGTCAGGTCATAGGCCCCGACCTTCAACCGGTCCGACAGGGTGCCGGACACCAGCGTCAAGGCACCGCTGACATCATCCCCCGACAGAACGCCCGTCAGGCTGGGCGTGCCCAGCACGGCCAGGGTGCCATAAGTGCTGGCAACATTGGCGATGCTGAAATTCACCGTTTTTCGCGCAACCGTCAGGTTGCCGGCACTGCTGCCGCTATTGGCCAGCCGGTAGTTGCTGACATCGCCGCCGCCCAGCGTCACCGTCTGATCATAGGTCCCCGCCGACAGCCGATCTGACAGTGTCACCCCCGACAGGCTGACACTGGCCGTCACATCATCCCCGTTCACCACCCCCGTCAGGGTGGCGGTGCCCAGCGTCGCCAAGGTGCCATAGATGCTGTTGACCGCGCCGACGCTGTAGGTCAGTTCCTTGGCCGCGATGGTCAGGGTACCGTCCGTGTGGCCCGACGCCGCCAGCTCATAATTGCCGACATCGCTGCCGGTTACGGCCGTCACCTTCTGCGTCAGGCTGCCTACGGCAGTGCGCGGAGCCAGGGTCACCGCATCGGCACCGCGATAGGTGGTGACCGTTCCCGTCACCCCATCCCCATCCACCAGCCCACCCAGCGTCACCGTGCCGCCCGTGGCGGTGGTGCCATAGGTGCTGCTGCTGTTGGTGATGGAATAGGTCAGAGACTTCTTAGTCACCGTCAGGGTGCCTGTGCCGTAACTGAACCCATAGCCCAGGTCCGACGCCAGCGTCCCGCCCCCCGCCGTCAGGGTGTAGGAACCGACA
Organism: alpha proteobacterium AAP38; assembly: GCA_001296005.1. GTDB lineage: Bacteria > Pseudomonadota > Alphaproteobacteria > Azospirillales > Azospirillaceae > Niveispirillum. The sequence goes on from LJHR01000038.1 coordinate 10,335, forward strand.
TTCCGCCCCGCCCCGGTAATGGCACCGGTCCCACTGACGGCATTGCCCAGCGTGTCACCCGTCACCAGTCCGGTGATCGTATAGTTCAAGCCTGTGATGGTGGACCCGGTATAGACCCGGCTGACGCTATCGGGCGTCACTGTCAGGGTGGGGGCATAGCCATAGACGAACCGGCTGCCGCTGTTGGACACCGCCGTATAAGTATGGTCGGTAAAGCTGAAGCTGCGGTTATAAAGCGGCAGGGCCGAAATACCGCCCGTGCTGCTGGTCAGCGGACTATTGGAGAATACCAGGAACCGCCCCCCACCCGTCACCGACAGGGCGCTGGACCCGGCGCTATTGGTAAAGGTGCCGTTGGCGGCCAGGATCAGGGCATCGCCGCTGCCATTGGCCGCCACACTGGCCCCCGACGCCAGGGTCAGATTGCCACCACTGGTCAGCTTCACCGTGCCTGTGGCATTGACCCCCGCCACCGACCCGATGGTGCCGATAGTGACCGCCCCGGACAGGCCGACATCGACAGAACCGGTATTGGCCGCCACCGTACTGACGGCGTTGGACGCATGGGCCAGCGTATAGGCACCGCCCGCCCCGTTCAGCGACAGGCCCGATGCCGTGATGGCGGCACTCTGCGTTACCGTGCCTATGCTGGTTAGGGTCAGATTGCCCGTACCGGCATTAACCCCCGCCACCCCGTCCACGGTACCGATGGCAAAGCCGGTATCATCACGAAGGGCGATAGCGCCATTGCTGCTGCCGGTCGTGGCCGCAAAACTCGTGACGGCATTGTTCACGCCCGACAGCGCCACCGCCCCGTCCGCCGTCACCGCCAGACTGGTGACGGTAATCGCACCCGTCTGCCCAATCGCCCCACCGCTGCGCAGATGCAGCGTGCTGCTGCCTGTGGGTGCGATGGCCCCCGTCACGCTGATCGCCCCGGCGCTGCCCGATCCAATGCGGATGGTCCCCGCCGTCACGCGGTTCAGTTCCGCCGACGAAATCTCCAGCCCGCTGCCGCTGTCGGTGGCGGAGCCCAGGTCGATCCCCCGCGCGGCGGTGGATGTTGTCAGGGTGGCCGTGGCCGTCCCGGCATACACCGACCCGGTCAGGTTCAACCGGTCGGCCGTCAGGGTGATATCCTGGTTCTGCGTGCTGATGGCCGCACTGACGGTCAGCAAGCCCTTGGTATTGGCCGACAGGCTGCCCGCATCCGCCCCGCTGCCCGTGGACAGGGCGCCGCTGATGGTAATGGCGCCATCATTGCTAATCAGGCTGGTGTTATCCTTGAACGCGGCCCCGGCAACGCTGACCGCCCCCGTCCCGTCCGACCGCCCCACCGTGACGCTGCTGAACCCGGCGCGGAGGCTGTCCAGTTCCGTCTGGTCCAGTTCCAGATCGCTGGACGTCGCCCCATCGCCAACGCCAATGCTGGCGGATGTGCTGTTGGGCCGCAGGATAAGGTTGCCCGTCCCGCCGATGCTGATCGCCGCCGTGCCCGTCCCGCTGGTCAGGGTCATGCGGTCGGCGGTCAGGGCGACGGGCCCGGCATAGGCGTTGGTGCCGTCCCAGCCGATATAGGCCCGGCTGCTGTCCGACGACCCGCCATTGGCTGCGATCACGCCATTGGTCCCCGTGGCCGTCAGGCCCAGCGGCCCACCGCCCGTACTATAGATGGCACTGCGCGTGCCCGGATCATCGCGCAGCAGGATGCCATAGCGATTGGTCCCCGACGCCACCTGCTCGCCATTTATGGCGATGGCGCCACTGGCGCTGCGGATGGTACTGCCATTGCCGATGGCAATGCCGGCGGTCAGTGTATTGCCAGTGCCCCCGGCCCCGTTCAACGTGATGGTCCCGGACCCGGCGGCAATCAGGCTGCCGGCGCTGACATTGATGCCGATGCCGGTGGCGGAATTGGTGCCGGATGCGGCACCTTCCCCGATCATCAGAATATTGCCGCCGGTGCCGGCGTTTATCACGCTGTCCGTAATATTGATGCCAGAACCCGTGGAAGCCCCGCCCAGGGCTGCACTGAGGGTGCCCGAACAATTGTTCCCAATAAGGCTGGTACAGGAATAGGTCAGAGCGCTGACATTGACCGGATCATCGTTGGCTCGGACTCGTCCCACATATATGTGGCCGCCCTTCGTCTCGAAATTAGCATTGGTGATTGATACCTGACCACGCGTACCGGTCACATTGCCGTCGGCGGCCAGAACCAGATTTAAGCTGCCAGAGCCAATCGATTTGATATCGGAAGCCACCGCGACATTGATGTCGCTGGACAGGACCAATGTCGCCACGCCCGACCCGTTATACCGCGCAGCTTGATCCAGCGTGATAAGGCTATCAGCGGCGTAAAGGCGCGTATTGCCCGTAAAGGTAATTCCCGTCGTGCCCGCCACGGTGCCAACCACAAAACTGACATTACTCTTGAAATCCACCGACCCGGTATTGCCGGCCAGCGTCGTCACACTGTTGCCTGATCGGGTCAGCGTATAATTTCCGCCGCTGCCCAGCAGCGACAGGTTCGTCACATTGATATCGGCACTCTGCGTCACCGTCCCGGCGCTGGCCAGTTCGATGACATTGCTGGAATAGGACAGGCCATCACTGATCACCAGATTGCCGCCATCCAACGCGCCCAGGCGGATCACGCCGGCACTGATCTGGCCGATTTCCGTTCGCGAAACATGGGCCTTGCCCGACCCCGCGCCCGTGGCCCCCACATCCATCTGCCCGCCCGTGGCGAAGGGGCGCAGTTGCACGCGGCCTGTGCTGGTGATGCTGGTGCTGGACAGGGCGATATCGCCGCCGGCCAGGATAATGGTCCCCGCCCCCGCCGACACAGTCGTGCTATTCAGCACCAGACTGTCCCGCCCGCGCAGGCTGACATCGCCGCCATTGCTGGTGAAGCTGCCATTGCCCGCCGTCAGGGTGCCGCTGCTGCCCCCATATCCGGCGGTGGCATCGACATTCAGCTTGCCCGTGCTGGAACCGGCCCCGATCCCGGCATTGAAGGTCAGGTCCTGGGCCGCACGCAGGGTCAGGGTGGCATCCCCGCCCGCCGATTTGGCGATGGAATTGCCGACGGTAATGTCGCCCACCCCTGCCTCGGCCAGGGCATTCTTGCCCGCGTCCAGGAAGGTCTGCAAAAGGCTGGCGATGGAACTCCCGATGGTCAGGCTGCTGCTGATCAGCTCAAACGCACCGATGCCGGTCGTGGATGGGTTGGCCGAAACCGTGACGGTGCCCGTATGCTGTCCATGACCAAGGGTCAGGGTGCCGGCGGTAACGGTGCCCAGCTCCGCCGTGGACAGGGCCAGACCCGCCGTATCGTCGGTCCCGCCGATGATCAGATTGGTGCTGTTGCTGCGGGTACGCAGGGTGACGCGGCCCGCCGACCGGATGCTGGCGCCCGTCAGGTACATGCTGTCGGCACGCAACTCGACATCGCCCGCCTGGCTGCTGCTGGCCCCGCCGACATTGCCGCTGCCGCTGAACAGCAGGCCGACACTGCCCGCCCCCTCCGTCGCCGTCACGGTCGTCTTGCCGCTGCCCGACGTCACGCCGAACCCGCCCATGACCAGCACGCCATGATTGGCCGTGCCCGTCCCGCTGCTGCTGCCGGTCCCGGTCAGGCCGACGGTGCCCGATGTGCTGCTGATCCCGCCGCCGCTGCTGCCGTCCAGCCGGATACCGACGGATCCGGTACCGCTGCCATTGGCCGTACCGGTGATACTGACCGCACCGGACCCGGTCGTAGCTGTAGCACGGGCAAAATCTACGCCGACAGAACCCGTACCGGTCACGGAAAGGGCACCATTACCGCTCGACAGCGTACTGTTCCCGGTCAGCAGCACGCCCGTGGCGCTGCCCGTACCGGTCAGGGACAGCGCCCCCGACCCCGTGCTGAAACCGGCACCCGACAGGTTGACGCCCGTCGTGGCCCCGGTTCCCGTAGCGGTCACGGTGATGCTGCCGCCATTGCTGCTGAAACTGCCGCCCGTGGCCTGGAACGACCGACCGGCATTGAAGCTCATGGACAGGGTGCCGCTGCTGGAACTGACCCCGATGCCGCTGGCAAAGCTGATATCCTGCCCGGCATTAAGGGTCAGGGCGGCGCCCGTCCCGCCGGTCTTGGCGATGGAACTGTTGATATTGATATCGTCACTGGCCGCCAGGGTGACGCTGGTGCCGCTGTTCAACAGGGTCTCAATGGCTCCCGCCGTGATCACACTGTTGACCGCACCCTGGTCACCCACATTGTCCAGATCGCCGGCATTTTCCAGATCGTCCCCGGTTGTGCCGTCGCCATTCAGGTTGGGCGTGCCACCGATGGTGATATTCGTCGGGTCCAGCAGCAATTCGCCGGCCTTGCCGCCCGCCCCGCCAGCCAGATCGGCGGTGCCGGCAAAGCGCAGGCTGCCCTTGCCCGACACTTCGGCAAAGCCGCCATCGGCGGCACCGCGCGCGCTGACGGCCCCTTCATGCACAGTGCGCCCATCGGACCAGATGATGATGCGCCCGCCATCGCCCCCGCGGCCATCGGCCATCACCCGGCTGCCGGCATCGATGCGCGTCGTCTGCGACCGGTGCAGATCGCCCCCGCCCTGGAAGTCCCCGCCGATCCGCACCGACCCGCCACCGACCGGCCCCGACGCGTCAACCGTCGCCCCGGTCAGCGTGACCTTGTCACCCAGCACATCGATGGACCCGCCTTCGGCGCGGACGGTTCCGGAAACCTCCGTTTCCACCCCCTCCCCGCCGATGATGATGCGGCCATCCACCTCCCGCGCTGCCGTCGCCTCCACCAGCCCCCCGGCATTGACCACACCGGCCAGCCCATCGCGCGCCGCCCGTGCCGTCATCAGGACCTGCGCGCCCGTGAGGGTCCCATCATTCAGGACCCGTCCCGCCAGTTCCGCCGGGATTTCAAACCGCAGCAGGCCATCGCCCGCCAGATCCAGCGTGAACCGCTCCGCCCCGGCCAGAACGACCCGGCCAAACCGCGCCTCGATCAGTCCGCTATTGCGCACGTCGGGTGCCGCCAGAACGGCATAGCCACCATCGGCCACGCGGATGGTGCCCTCATTGACCACCGCCGCCCCGGCCTGCCCCGCCTTGCCGAAGGTCAGGCGCCCAGCGGCAAAATCGGCATTGTCGATATCCGCCGTCGTGGCCAGAAACGCGCCGGCATCAATGCGCGCCCCTCGCCCCATCACGATCCCGGCCTTGTCGATCACCACGACCTGGCCATTAGCCGTCAGGCTGCCGTCAATCCGTGTGCCGGCACCGTGACCGATCACGCGATTGATCAGCAGCGACCCCGCCCCCGGCTGCGTCACGGCAACCGACTGCCCCGCCCCGATATCAAAACTGCGCCAGTCGATCAGGGCGCGGTCGGTCGTCTGGTTGATGAGCGTCTGGCTGCCCTGGGCGCTGATCCCCGCCCCGCCCACCACGACGGCCCCGCCCTGCGGGGATTGCGCCGCCGCCGGCAGGGTGAAGACTGATGCCAGCGTCAGGGCGCGAAAGCCGCGCCCCCACTGCCTCTGCCCCGCCCTCTGCCGCCGCGCGCCCTGCATCCCATCCCCCTTAAAGCTGAACCGTCAGGTCGATGAACAGGCGCGTATCCCGTCCTTCCGCCCCCGGAATGGGCAGCGACCGCAGGGTCCGCGCCAGTTCCGCCGACAGGTTGGCCTTGCCGAACAGACCCAGCCGCACCCCGCCCCCCGCCGACAGCAGATGCGTATTGGCCGCCACACTGTCCCAGACGCGGCCCCCATCGACAAAGCCATACAGCGTGAACCCATCCACACGCTCGATCCCGGGATTGAACGACCGGCGCAGTTCCAGGCCGGCCCCCACCCCGTTCGGCCCCGACAGGTCTCCGCCATTATAGCCGCGCCCGAACCGGCTGCCGCCCAGGGCGAATTCCTCACCTGCCAGCAGGGTGTCGGGCGTATACTGCCCCGCCACCGTCAGGGTGGCGCCGATATCGGCGAACAGGCGGCGTCCATAGGCCACCTCCGCAGTGAATTTCGAATACCAGGGGTTGGGCCGCAGACGCGACGCGTCGCGGTCGCCCCGTCCCGTGGCACCCGCGACGTCCAGCCCCTGGGTCACGCCCGCCTGCGCAAACAGGTCACCGCCCGCGAACCGCAACTGGCTGTAGCTGATGCGCGCATCGACACTGCGCCACTGGTCCCGGCTGAAGGGTAGGGCCAGCAGTTCCACCGTCGCCTTCTGCGCGTTCCACCCGGCCTCAATGGTCAGGTTCCGCGCGCGTGACCGGATCAGGGGCAGCGACAGTCGCTGGCCCATGCCATAGCCCTCGGTCGCGACCGCAAACGGCTTCAGTGCCGCACCGGGCCGCCCCCGGCTGTAATTGGCATTGCTGGTCAGGCTCAACCCGCTACCGTCCAGGGGCTGTACCCAGCGGCCATTGACCGATCTTTGTTCCTTGATCTGCGGCGTGGCCGACAGGGTCAGGCCCAACTGCTCCCCCCAACCCAGTGTCGAGTTGGCCGCCATATCGATAAAGGCCGACCAGGGGCCTGCGAAATCCGACCCCCGGTTGCCGATACCGGCCACCAGCGCATAGGGCGTTTCGCTGTACCCGACCAGCAGTTCCGCCGCCCCGAAACTGTCGCCGGGCCGCACCAGCCCCGTGACCGTGACCCCCGGCAGATCATCGACCAGCAGCAGCCCGCGTTCGATAAGGTCGACCCGCGCCGGTCGCGCCGCGACGGCATCGGCCAGCCGTGCCTCCACCCGCGCCCGCTCACGCGGGCCGCCGCCTTCCACGCGCACCCGCTCCAGATGGCCTTCGATCACACGGATGCTGATGGTCTGGTCCTTGATCTCCTGCGCCGGCACGAACACGCGGGTCAGGCCGAAACCAAGGGCCAGATACCGGGCCTGGATGCGGTCGGCCAAAGCCGAGATATCGGCCAGGGTCACGGGCTTGGCGATGGTGGCCCTTATATCCTCGGCAAACTCCGTCTGCGGGTCAAAGACCGACGCGCCTTCCACCGCCACGCGGGTCAGGGTGAAGCGCAGGTCATTGGCCCCGGCGGCGGGCGCGCCCTTGCGCTGCGCCGGGATGGAGAATTGCAGCTGCGCCTTGGGCGCCTTGCGCATTTCTTCCAGGGGGGCGGGAACCGTGGGCCGCCCCGGTTCCACGGCACCGGGCAGGCGCGATGGTGCCGTCTGCGCATGCGCAGCAGCAGGCGCCATCACGGCAACCATTCCCATAATTGCCAGCCGACGACGCATATGACCCCAACGCTTTGATGCTTCGCTTAAGTTTTAAGCCGAAGGGGGCGGCGCGTGCCAGTCGTTTATGCGTTAACATCTCAATCCGCATGGCATTAACCATGGTGACGACCAAGAAGAAACACGACTGTCCGTTGGGCTATACACACGCTTTGGTGGTTACTCGCCTGCTGCGTGCCGGCTTTGCTTGGTTCAGCGTACCAACTCGCCATCCGGTGTGATCACCTGCCCTTCACGCGCCACCAGGGCGCCGGGATGGCGCGCGCGGGCCTGCGCGGCGATGGCGTCCAGATTGGCGTCGGTGCGTTCGGGGCAATGGTGGAAGATCACAGGGTGGCGCACCCCGGCATGATCGGCCAGACGCAGCGCCTCTTCCCAGGTGGAATGGCCCCAGCCGACATGGTCGGCATATTCGGCATCGCTGTAGCTGGCGTCATAGATCATGACGTCGGCCCCGCGCACCAGATCGGCGATGGTTTCGTCCCGCCCATCCGCCGGATGTTCGGTATCGGTGATCAGGCAGATGGACCTGCCCTGATAATCGACCCGGTATCCTGTGGCCCCGTTGGGATGGTTCAACGGACAGGTCCGCACGATCAGACCGGGCCGCGGCTCCAGCACCTGACCGCCCGTGAACTTCCGATAATCCATACAGCGTTCCAGCCCGCGCAGCGGGACGGGAAACAGGGGTGCCGCCATCAGACTGCCCAACACCTGCCCCAGGCTCAGGCCCGGCCCCAAATGCCCTTCCCACAGGCTGATGCGGCTGCGCTTGTCATGAAAGGGGGCGAAGAACGGAAAGCCCACGACATGGTCGATATGGGTGTGGGTAAAGAACAGGTCCGCGGTGACCGGATCGCCCCCATCCTCCAGCGCGTCCCCCAGCAGCCGGATACCCGTTCCGGCATCAAAGATCAGAAGATGCGGGCCGCAGCGCATTTCCAGACAGGTGGTATTGCCGCCATAGCGCAGCGTGTCCGCACCCGTGGTGGCGATGCTGCCGCGCACCCCCCAGAACCGCACAAAGAAGCTGTCGTCGCTCATGTCCTGGTGATCCGCCGCCCTCTCGCCGACCCGCACTTTCAGCCAAGGATTGGAAAAGGGCAACAGCCCACCGCCACGGTGACGCAGGAAATCAGGATAGGTGGTGCTTGCCGTCACACCTGCCGAAAACGTAAATGAATATTCAATATTCCACGCGCATGCTGCGCCCGACCGCAAACCGTGCAGGATACCGGAATTGGATGAGATCAATGTCGCCCCCGGCAAGTTGCTGATCAAGGAGGGGGACTGGTCGGGCGATGCGTTTCTGATCACCGCCGGCCGGGTGGAGGTGTTCCGCGCCGTCAATGGTGTCAAGAACCGGCTGGCCACGCTGGGGCCGGGCGAGATTGCGGGGGAGATGGGGCTGATCGACAATGCCCCACGCTCGGCCTGCATCGCGACGATGGAGCCGACGCGCCTGATCGTCATTTCCCGTGACGTATTCGTGAAGCAGCTGCGCGCGGCCCCGCCGCTGGTGCGGTTCGTGCTGCATTCGCTGGTCCGCACGCTCCGCGCCCTGAACGGCATTCCCACCGACAATGGCGACCCGATCTTCAGCGATGATCCCATTGTGTCGGAGCGCACGCACAAGTTGCTGCGCCGTGACACATTCGCGCCGGGCCGCACCATCTTCCGCCGGGGGGATGAGGCGCACTGCGCCTATCTGATCCAGTCGGGTCTGGTGGAGATCACGCGCGAAATGCCCGACGGTCAATCGATGGTGCTGGGCCATGCCGGCGCCGGCTCCGTCTTCGGTGAAATGGCCCTGCTGCGCGATGCCAACCGCGCTGCCACGGTGACCGCCGTGGACCTGACCGTGTGCGAGGTGATCCAGCGCCAGCGGTTTGAAGAACTGCTGCGCGCCGCCCCGACGCTGATTCGTCAGCTGATCAATTCCTATGTGGGGCGCATCGAACGCGGCATCTGATCCGGCCTCTCCTTGCCCGTTCCCCTTGCAGGAATGGACACGCTAAACCCCATACGCACGTATTCTTTCTGCTTACCCATTGCCGGATAACCGGAAAGGTGTAGCATTAAGGCGAACAACATGGGTTCAGTGATGCTGCCGGCCCTGGATTTGGCCTCGATCTTCATTGCGAATGCCGTCGTCACGGGTGTGGCGGCGCTCGTCCTGCGTTTTATCCGGCGCTATCATCCCGATCTGGCGGGTATCGGCCATTGGGCCTTGGGGCAGGCCTGTTACGCGGTCGGGTTCGTCCTTCTTTACTTCTCCATGATGGACCCGTTTCAACGGTCATCCCTGCCCGGCTTCTTCTTCGCCATTGGCGGCACCCTGCTGACCAGCCTGGGCTTTTACCGCTTCCTGCGCCTGCCGGGCCGGCCGGAACCCTATGGTCTGGCCTTCTTCCTGCTGGTGGTCGGCTTCTGCCTCGTCGTGTCGATGGTGCTGGAGGAACCGGGCTACATCATGGCCGCGACCGTCACGGCACAGGGCGTGATCAGCACGTTCAACTTCCTGCTGCTGCGCCGCCATGCCAGCGGGGCGATGCGTCCGGCGGCACTGACATTGGCAGTGCTCCATGCGCTTTGGGCGCTGCTCAGCCTGATACGCGCCCTGTTCATCATCGGCACAGGGTTCGACACGCAGGTCGCCATTTCCATGATGCCCGTCTCCATGCTGGGCGGCACCTTCCTGCTGACCTGCCACGCCCTGGGTCTGGTCTGGATGATCGTGGGCCGCATGCAAGAACATCTGGTGCATCAGGCCGCGACCGACCCGCTGACCGGGGCCTTGAACCGCCGGGCACTGCAGGCACGCTTGGAACAGGAACGGGCCCGCGTGATGCGCGAAGGCGGCGGCTTCGCACTGGCCACCTTTGACCTGGATCATTTCAAACTGTTGAACGACACGCACGGCCATGTCGTGGGCGACGCCACCCTGGTGGGCGTGGTGAATGCCGCCGGCACCCTGCTGCGGCCTGTCGATGCCGTCGCCCGGTTGGGTGGCGAGGAATTCTGTCTGCTGCTGCCCGACGTGACCGGTGACGGTGCCGTGGATATGGCGGAACGGCTGCGCCGCTCGCTGGAGGGGCTGAACATCAGCAGCACCAGCGGCCCCGTCGCTGTGGCCGCCAGTTTCGGTGTCGCCTGGTACGGCACCCATGGCCATGACTGGCCGACCCTGCTGAAGGCCGCCGACAGCGCGCTTTACTGTGCCAAGCGCAATGGCCGCAACCGGGTGGAGGTGGCAAACCCCCTGACAGACGCCGACCTGCGCAGCGCCTGACCCGGTTACAGCCCGATCGACCCCGCCGCCAAGGTTCCGACGCCCGTCAGGCTGATGGCGAAATCGGCATTGCCGTCCCCATCCACGTCGCCCAGCACCTGCAGATCAGCGCCCACCACCTGGATGCGCAGCTGCCCGGCGACATTGCTGAAGGCCGCCGTGCCGACGAAGGTGAAGGCATCGTCGCCCGCCGTGGCGCTGTTGGCATCGATGGCGGTCAGGTCGATCTGGTCGCCCTGCGCCACCACGAAATCGCTGATGGTAACGGGGGTCGCCGCCGGGCTGTCGGCCACGGTGGCCAGAACGAAACTGTCACCGCCCAGCCCGCCGGTCAGCGTATCCGCCCCGCCACCACCGGTCAGGGTATCGGCACCGGCCCCGCCCGTTATGACATTGGCCAGCGCGTTGCCGGTGCCCGTAAAGGTGCCCGTGCCCGCATAGGTCAGGTTTTCGACCTCGGCCACCAAGGTCAGGCTGGCCAGATCGGTGCGGATCGTGTCCGTCCCCTCACCGGCCAGTTCCACCACCACATCCGTGGCGGCATCGACAACATAGACATCATTGCCCAGCCCGCCGGTCATGCTGTCGCTGCCGGCCCCACCATCCAGCACGTCATCGCCGCCGCCACCCGTGATGGTGTTGTCCAGCGCATTGCCGGTGCCCGCGAAATTGCCGCTGCCCGTATAGGTCATCACCTCGACATTGGCCGCCAGCGTCAGGCTGGCCGCACTGGTGCGGACCGTATCCGTCCCCTCGCCCGCCGCCTCGACCACCACATCCGTGGCCGCGTCGATGATATAGGTATCTTCGCCGGTCCCGCCGATCATGCGGTCGCTGCCGCCGCCGCCATCCAGACTGTCGTTGCCAGCCCCACCCGTCAGGGTGTCATTGCCGGTCCCGCCCGAGATCAGGTTGGCGCTGTCATTGCCTGTGCCGGTGAAGGCGACCGTCCCCGAATAGGTCAGGTTCTCCACCTCGGCGGCCAGGGTGAAGCTGGCCAGGGATGTGCGGACGGTGTCCGTCCCTTCGCCGGCCAGTTCGGTGATGCTATCGCTGCCGGCATTGACGATATAGACATCGTTGCCGGCCCCGCCGGTCAACTGGTCAATTCCCGCACCGCCATCCAGCGTGTCATCACCAGCCCCACCATCCAGCGTATCGGCACCCGCCCCGCCCGTGATGGAATTGGCCACAGCATTGCCCGTGCCCGTAAAATCGCCGATACCGATAAAGGCCAGATGCTCCAGATCGGCGGCCAGCGTATAGGATGCCAGGCGGGAATTGACCGTATCGGTCCCCTCACCCGCCAGTTCAACGATCACATCACCGGCATCATCGACGACATAGGTGTCGTTGCCGACACCGCCCGTCATGCTGTCGGCCCCCGACCCGCCATCCAGCGTGTCATTGCCGGCCAGCCCCGTCAGCGTGTCATCGCCGCCCCCGCCCCGGATGCTGTTATCAGCGGCATTGCCAAGGCCGGTGAAGTTGCCGGCCCCCGTATATTGCAAATTCTCGAAATCGGTCAGCAGCGTATAGGTGGCGAGGCTGGTTCGCACAGTATCGGTGCCCGCACCCGCCGCCTCATTGATGACATCGGCAAGGCTGTCGACGACATAGGTGTCGTTGCCGGCCCCACCGGTCAGCGTATCAGCGCCCGCACCGCCATCCAGGGTGTCATTGCCGATACCGCCGGTGATGGAATTGTCCAGGCTGTTGCCTATGCCATTGAAATTGCTGGTGCCCAGATACAGCAGATTGTTCTGCGTGCCGGTCAGGGTAAAGGTGGAGGCCGTGGTGTTAACCGTCACCCGCCCCGTACTGTCCACCGTTTCATAGGAATAGCCGAAGTCGGACGTATCCAGGGTGCCGGTGAACCCCTGCACCCGGAAGATGAAATCATCGGCCCCTAGGTTGCTGCTGCGCCCCGGCCCGGAAACCACCAGATAAACCTCGCCCAGATAGCTGAACAGTCCGGCCCTGTTATTTTCATAAAGCGGCTGTCCCTTCGCGAACAGGAAGTTCATGGCGGCGTAGAAGGAATTGCCCGTGGCCCGCAGCACTCCGCCCGACGCCACGGAAGTGACCGCAAACGGCAGTTCCACACTATCGGCCAGCGCCACGCCATTGCCGCCGAAATCGATACCGACCAGCGTATCCATGCTATTGAAGGTCAGGGTGGATTCCTTGCGCGTTTCGGAAACGCGGGAGAAAACGAACCGGTCCGCCCCTGATCCGGCAACCAGCCTGTCCAGCCCCAGCCCGCCGACCAGCACATCATCGCCGGCGGTGGCGATCAGAGTATCATTGCCCTGTCCCCCCACCAGACTGTCATTGCCATAGCCGCCGATCAGGCTGTCATCACCCGATCCGCCGATCAGGGTATCATTGCCCAGGCCGCCATCGATCGTGTCGTTGCCGTCGCCGCCATCGATATAGTTCTCGAACCGGTCCTTGATATCACCGCGCAGCCGCTCGGCAGTGCTGTTGTCAAAGGTCTGGATCTGCACCGGCCCCTGGATCATCTCCACCTGCAGGCTGAACAGGCGCGGCGCACTGCCCGTCCCCTCATTGTCAAAGGCGGTGATGGTGCCCGTGGTCTTGTCGACGGCATAGATGATGACGCTGTGCGGCTCCACGATGGTGCCGTTGTTCCAGAAGAAATGCAGGATCTCGCCCGTCTGCAAATTCCGGTACATGTTCTTCAGGTCTTTGACCGCCACCGTCCGGTAATCGGACCAGCTATCCAGCCGGTCATCCACCATCACCACCGTGTCGGTGGACCCGTTGGTCACCCGTTCGCCGCCAAAGATCATGCCCGCATCGTTCAGGACGGTGCGGAACAGTTCCATTTCGTCCGCCACCGGCTCACCAGCGGCGATCGCGGCATCAAGGACGGTCTTCAGGCTGGGCATGGGCGGACTCCGGGCGGTAAATAATTCCCAGGACGCAAGGGGATTCCCGGCGCCCTGACCCTGTACAAGCAATTCATACGCCAAGCAGCCGTCCTATGCTGCAGGCCGGCGACCGCCGGCCCGCGACCCCATGGTCGCGTAAGCCAAGCCGCCGGATGTCGGCGCCCGGCGCCTGAGGGCGTGCAATCAGCGGCCTGCCGCTGCAGGCCGGCGACCGCCGGCCCGCGACCCCATGGTCGCGTAAGCCAAGCCGACGGATGGCGGCGCCCGGCGCCTGAGGGCGCGCATAGACCTCAAGTCCCCCGAACCACCAGCCGCGCGGGAAGGCTGACCGACGCCACTTCCTCTCCGTTGATCAGGGAGAGAATACGCCGCGCCAGCAGTTCGCCACCCGCCTGCCAATCCTGATGGACCGACGACAGCGGCGGTGTCAGACAGGCGCCCAGGGGCGTATCGTCGTAACCGATCACGGAAATCCGCTCCGGCACGGGAATACCCCGTTCCTGTAAGGCCTGCAGCGCCCCGATGGCCAGAAGATCGCTGGCGGCCAGCAGACAGTCGAACGCGGCCCCTCCCTCATCGATCCACTGGGCAATCGCCGCCGACCCCGCCGCGATGCTGAATGGGCAGGAAATGCCGCCCACCAGATGTCCGCCGCCGGTGGCCAGGGCATCGCGAAATCCGTCATGGCGCTGCGCGATCTCGGCGTGGCTGGTGTCACCCAGAAAAAGGCCGCGCCGGCGTCCCATGGACAGGAAACGGTCGGCGGCCAGCGCCCCGCCCTGCCGGTTGTCCGACCCGACCGTCACATAATCATGCTCCGGCGCCTCGGCACCCCAGACGACCAGGGGCACGTCGCTGTCGGCCAGTTGCACCGCCGCCTCGTCATGGCTGCCCTGGCCCAGCAGGATGATGCCGTCTGCCGTCTGCACCGCCGGCATATGCACCCCGTCCCGCGTGGTCAGGACGACGGCATAGCCGATGCTGGTCAGTTCCTGGCAGATGCCGCCCATCAGCGCCATGGGGAACGGGTCGGACAGGGGCCGGTCGGGGCTGGGCTTCATCTCCACCACCACGGCCACGCTGTTGGACCGTTGCAGGCGCAGGCTGCGCGCCGACAGGTTCAGCTTATAGCCATGTTCCTTGGCCAGGGCCTGGATTTTGGCCCGCGTATCGGGCTTTACCGTCGGGCTGTCACGCAGGGCGCGCGACACCGTGATCTTCGATACCTGCGCCAATTCCGCCAGGTCGGCCATGGTCAAGCGGCCGGCGGGTGCGGCCTTGACTTCAATCTCGGGTCCGCGGGCGGCTGCGGGCTTGATCATCTGGCTTTCGGCGGGTGACGGGCGGGGAAGCCGACATTGGCATGGAAGGCGATTTTTTCCAAGGGTTTGGCAACACCCAATCGCATAGGCCCAGCCCCCCTCTCCATACGTAGTCAGAAAAATGACATCGATATCTTGACATCGATAACATTGATGTTAGCTTAAGCGTCAACCACCGCATCATGGCGGTGGATCAAGCGTATCTTGGGGAGGTTTGCCGTGGCGGAGAGAGCATCTCACGTCCGCGCAGGAGATGTGCGTGCCGATGCCGGGGATGGCTGGACCATCCGGGTTGCCGGGTTCAATCCGGAAACCGCGGCGCGTGACGAAAGCCTGTTCGCGCTGGCCAATGGCGCGCTGGGCGTACGCGGCGGCATCGACGGCGTGGACAGTGCCAGCGACGGCGCCTTTCTGGCGGCCTTCTTCGAACAGGCGCCGATCCATTATCATGAGAAATTCACCGGCTTTGCGCTTTCCACCGATACCCGCGTGCCCGTGGCCGATGCCAAGCATGTGCGGATCGTGCTGGACGGGGAAACCGTCACCCTGACGCCGGATTCCGGCCTTGTCCGCGAGTTGGACCTGTCCACGGGCCGCTTGCGCACCTCCATGCGCTATACGGCCAAGGCTGGCACCGTGGAGATCACCACCGACCGTTTGGTCAGCCTTGCCCACCCCGGCCTGCTGGCCCTGCGCCTGACCATCCGTTCCCTGGATTATACCGGCCCCGTCACCTTGCTGTCGGACCTGCGCTGGGGCCGCCGGGCGGAGGGGCAGGGGGATGACCCACGCATCGGCGTCTCATTGGGCAGCGGTGGGGTGGACAGTTTCCCGGTGGAGGAAGACGGCATCCCCGTCGCCCTGCGTCAGACGGCCCGCCTGTCGCGCCGCACCTGTCTGCTGCGTCAGGATTATGTGCCCGGTCACGGTCTGTCATCCGATCAACCTTTCCTGACACTAGATAGCATCAGCCAGGCCTTCCATGCCGACCTGACGCCCGGAACAGAGGCCGGGCTGGTGAAGTTTGCCGCCTATGCCTGGGCCGATCATGATGGCGATGTCGCCGCCCTGTTCGCCGATGCCGGTGCCACCCTGGCCGCCGCGCTTGCTGCCGGCTGGGACCGGGTCGCACAGGAACAGGCCGATGATCTGGCCCGCTTCTGGGCCGATGCCGATGTGGTGATCGATGGCGATGCGGGCCTGCAGCAGGCCATCCGTTTCAACCTGTTCCACCTGTACCAGTCCACGGGCCGTGACGGCGCCACCTCCATCGCGGCCAAGGGCCTGACGGGGGAAGGCTATGAGGGCCATTATTTCTGGGACACGGAAACCTTCATCCTGCCCGTGCTGGCTTTCACGGCCCCGCAACTGGCGCGGCGCATGCTGGAATACCGGATCGGCCGGCTGGACCGCGCCCGCGCCCATGCGCGCGGCATGGGGCACAGCACCGGTGCCCTGTTCCCCTGGCGCACCATCGCCGGCGATGAATGCTCGGCGCACTACCCCAGCGGGTCGGCGCAGTATCACATCAATGCCGACATCGCCTTTGCCGCGCGCCTTTATGAGGAAGCGACCGGCGACAGCGCCTTTCTTTACGCCCAGGCCGCCGAGATGCTGTTCGAAACGGCCCGCATCTGGCCGCAGGTGGGGCATTTCAACGCCCGCAAGGGCGGGGCCTTCACCATTCATGAGGTGACGGGGCCGGACGAGTACACGGCACTCGTGAACAATAATTTCTACACCAACGCCATGGCCGCCGCCCATCTGGCCCATGCCGCCGATCTCTATCGCCGCATGGGCACCGACGCGCCCGGCGCGCTGTCCACCCTCGCCACCCGCATCGGCCTGACCGAGACAGAGGTGGCCCTGTGGCAGCGGGCGGCGGATAGCATGTACCTGCCCACCGACCCCGACCTGGGCGTCAGCCCGCAGGATGACGACTTCCTGTCCAAGCCCGTCTGGCCCTTCGCCGACACGCCGGCCGACAAATATCCGCTGCTGCTGCATTATCACCCGCTGGCCATCTATCGCCATCAGGTGTGCAAGCAGGCCGACGTGGTGCTGGCCATGCTGCTGGCCGGCGACCGTTTCGATGCGGGCCTGAAGCGCCGCAATTTCGATTATTACGAAGCCGTAACAGTTCATGACAGCACTCTGTCGCCCAGCAGCTACGGCATCCTGGCCGCAGAGCTGGGCGACAGCGAAAAGGCAATTCGTTACTTTACCGAAACGGCCCGCATCGATCTGGATGACCTGCATGGCAATGCCAGCCACGGCGTGCATATGGCAGCCATGGCCGGAAGCTGGCTGGGCATCGCCTGGGGCTTTGGCGGCCTGCGTTGGCAGGGGGGCATCGCGCGCTTTGCCCCCATCCTGCCCCCCGGCTGGACCCGCTATGGCTTCGGCATCACCTGGCAGGGCCGCCGCCTGCGGGTAACGGTTGATCAGGTGGGCACCACCTATCGCCTGCTGTCGGGCGAGGCCCTGACCATCCATCACCAGGGCGCACCCGTTACCTTGACGCCGGGTCAGGATACCGCCATCGCCCACAGCCCCTTCCCCGCCCCGGTCAAGGCCATCATCTTCGACCTGGATGGCGTTCTGACCGACACGGCGGAGGGCCATTATCAGGCTTGGCAGCGTCTGGCGAACGAACTGCGCGTGCCCTTCAACCGCGAAAAGAACGAAGCGCTGAAGGGCATCGACCGCATGGGCAGCCTGGAACGCATCCTGGCCGGCTCTGCCATCACCCTGACCGAAGCCGAGAAGCTGGACGCCGCATCGCGGAAGAACGGCTATTACCAGGACCTGATCGCAAGGTTCAGCCCCGACGATTTGTTCGACGGCGTCCGCGACCTGCTGCTGGCCGCCAAGGCAGCCGGGCTGAAGCTGGGCGTGGCGTCGGCCAGCCGCAACGCCCCCACCCTTTTGACGCGCCTTGGCATCATCGACCTGTTCGACCATGTCGCCGATGCGGGTGCCATCCCCAATCCCAAGCCTGCCCCAGACATTTTCCTGTCCGTGGCCAAGGCTCTGGATGTCCCCCCGCCCGCGTGCCTGGGCGTGGAGGACAGCATGGCCGGGATCACCGCCATCAAAGAAGCCGGCATGCCGGCGCTGGGTATCGGTGATCCCGCCATCCTGACCGAAGCCGATGAGGTCATCGGCCATATACGCGAATTCCGGCTGGACCGTTTCGTCCGCCCGGCATGACAATCCGGGCGCCATCCCGAGAGGGGGGAGTGTCGCCCGGACGGAAAACAAGCACAGCCCATCAATCAAGAAGCATCCGGGTGATGCTCATACGGGAGGTCCCTATGACTAAGTTTGACAAGAAGCTGCTGACGGGTGCTGCCTTCGCGGCCCTGCTGCTGCCCGCCATCGGCGCTGCGCAGGCGCAGGATGCCCAGCAGGGTGGCCTGCTGGAAGAAATCATCGTCACCGGCGTGGCGCGCTCCGACGGTATCAAGAAGCTGGATGCCAGCTTCTCCATCACCACCGCCGATGCCGAAGCCATCGCCGAGCAGCAGCCCGCCAGCACCGCCGACCTCCTGAAGATCGTCCCCGGCGTCTGGGTTGAAAGCTCTTCGGGCACGTCGGGTGCGAATATCGACGTGCGTGGTTTCCCCGGCGGCGGCGACGCGCCCTTCATCACGGTACAGCTCGACGGCTCGCCGCTGTTCCCACCGCCCACCCTTTCCTTCCTGGAAAACAGCACCCTGTTCCGCCTGGATGACACGGTGGAGCGGGTGGAGGTGCTGCGCGGCGGCCCCTCGCCCATTTTCTCCAACGGCCAGCCCGGTGCCACCATCAACTTCATCCAGCGCAAGGGCAAGGTGGACCCCGAGGGTAGCCTGAAGCTGACCGTGGGCGACGAAGGGCTCTACCGTTTCGACACCTATTACCAGGGCGCCCTGGATAAGGATCTGCTGTTCTCGGTCGGCGGCTTCTACCGCACGTCGGATGGTATCCGCGACACCGAGTTCCCCGCCGATCGCGGCGGTCAGGTCAGCGGTAACATCACCAAGGTCCTGGAAAACGGCGAGGTCACTTTCTACGGTCGTTATACCGACGACAAGAACGCCTTCTACACGGCCATCCCGCTGCTGTCCTCCAACAATGGCAAGACCATCAAGGAGTTTCCGGGCTTTGATGCCGGCAAGGGCACCTTCCTGGGTAATGAGCTGCGCAATGTCGTGCTGGAGGTCACCCCCGGCGCCACGCCCGGCACCATCCGCCGCGATTTCGCCGATGGCCGTGGTGTGAAGGCCGCCGTTGTGGGCAACACGATCGACCTGACCTTCGGGGAATGGACGGTCAGCAATAAGATGAACTACCTGAAGGGCCAGGCCGATACACGCGGCCTGTTCACGGGCGCCAACCCGCAGACGCTGGGCAGCTTCATCAACGGCCAGATCACTGCCGCCAACGCCAACGCTGCCGTCGTTGCCGCCGCCGGCCGCACCGCCACGGCGGGATCGGCCAGCTTCGCCAATGGCGGGGCCGCCATCACCGACCTGAATATGCAGGTGATCACCGCCGGCCTGTGGTCGGTGGACAAGGATATCGAAAGCTTCACCGACGATATCCGTTTCAGCCGTGAGATCTTCGACGGCAACACCATCACCATCGGCGCCTATTTCGCCGATTATTCGTCCAAGGATCTCTGGTACCTGGGCAACAATGTCCTGATGACGGCCACGCCCAATGCCAAGCTGATCAACCTGACGCTCAACAACGGCGCCAAGGTCACCCGCAACGGCTTTGTCGGCACTTCCTTTTTCGACGTGAATGCCTCCTATAACGGCCAGAACGTCGCCGCCTTCATCGCCGATGAATGGGCCCTGACCGACGATCTGCGTATCGATATCGGTGGCCGCGTCGAACGGCAAAAGGTCAATGCAACGCTGGAAAATGTGTCGACCATGGACCTGGACGGCAATCCGCTGACCTTGGCCAACAACGCCACCTCCGTCCTGAATGGCAGCTTCCGCACGCTGGACTATGCCAACACGGAAACCTCCTGGACGGCGGGCGTGAATTATTACCTGACGGGCGACCTGTCGGTGTTCGGCCGCCTCAACAGCGGCTTCAAGTTCCCGCAATTCGACAATCTGCGTGATGGTCAGGACCAGATGCAGAAGATCGATCAGCAGGAGGTTGGCCTGAAGACCCGCACGTCTGACTACGCCGCCTATGTCACCTTCTTCCATAACAAGTTTGAAGGCCTGCCCTTCCAGCAGTTCATCATCAACCCGGACGGCAGCCAGACGCAGTTGACCCGCATCGGCGGTTCCAAGGCCTATGGCGTGGAATTCGAACTGATGGTCATGCCGGTCGAAAACCTGAACCTGGCCCTGCGTGGCAATTACCAGAAGGGCGAGTTCAAGGATTTCGGCCCCAATAGCGGCAATCAGGTGCAGCGCCAGCCGAAGATCCAGTTCACCTTCTCGCCCTCTTATGACGTGCCCATGGACTGGGGCAAGCTGCGCTTCTTCGCCAGCTACAACTACACCGGCGCGCGGTGGGCCGATGTGGAAAACGCCCAGCGTCTGCCCAGCTTCAACACCATCGATGCCGGCATCTCCGCCGATATCGGCGATGACGTGACGGTGATGCTGTCGGGCACCAACCTGACGGACGAGCTGGGCCTGACCGAAGGCAATGCCCGCATCATCGGCGGTGCCAACACCAGCGGCGTCTTCATGGGCCGCCCGATCTTCGGGCGTAATGTGAAGATGTCAGTGGCGACGAAGTTCTAAACCTCCACCGTCGCTCCCTCACCCTCCCCAACGCTACCGCGTTCGGGCCCCTCCCTCTCCCGCCAGGCGGGCGAGGGGCGAAACAAGGCTCACCCCCAACTTCCGCCCCTCGCCCACGAACGTGGGAGAGGGAGGGGCCCGTTGGCGCCAGCCAGCGGGAGGGTGAGGGTAAACCCGCCAGCATCCCCCAACGGAGCCCGCCCATGCCCCGCCTGACCCGCCTCGGCAAGACCCTGCCGCTGCTGGCCCTGCTTCTGGCCGGTCCCGCTTGGGGGGAGGATGCGCTGCGGTTCGACCTGACGGTCGGGCAGCATCAGAACCTGTTCCTGCGTGACGGCCCCGTCTCCGCCCATCTGGTGGCAGGCGCGGGCCGGATCGTGGTGGCCTTTCCCGCCGGCAATGCCGGGATCGGCCTGTGGACCGATGCCAAGGCCGCGATCACCGCCGGTCCCCTGTCCCCCCTGACGATCCCGGACGCCGGGGGCCGCCCCCTGCACGGCATCAAAACCACGCTGGAAATCGCCACCCAAACCCTGAACATCCGTCAGACGATCCTGTCCAGCATCCGCACCCTTCGCGATTATCAGCATTCCTCCACGCGTCAGCCCCTGGTGGAAACCGCCCCCACCATCGATGGCACGACCGTCCGCTGGCAGCGCGACCGCCTGGACGGCGCCCCCGGCCTCATGCTGTCCCTGACCCTGCTGAACGGCACCGCCACGGCCAATCCCGACGGTACCGTCACGCTGACCACCCCCGACCCCGCCCTTCGCCTGAACCTGACGGCGGCCAGCGGGGAAACACCGCTGACCCCCATCGCCCTTTCCGACCTGCTGACCGACAAGGCCGCCCCAGACGCCAAGGCCCGCCAGGTGCTGGATTTCCTCAGCTACCGGGAAAAGCTGATGGCCGGGTCCTGGGCCTACAACACCTATTTCGGGCGCGACACGCTGATGTCGCTGCGCCTGTTGATGCCGGTCCTGAAACCTGCTGCCATCGAGGCCGGGCTGGGTGCGGTCCTGGAACGGCTCAGCCCGACCGGCGATGTCGCGCATGAGGAGGATGTGGGCGAATTCGCCGTCCTGCGCCATCGCCTGGAACAGGGCAGCAACAGCGCCGATCCCATCTTTGATTACAAGATGGTCGATGATGATCTGATGCTGGCCCCCATTCTGGCCGATTATCTGGAAAGCATCCCCGCCCGCGACGCCCAGCTTTTCCTGGCGCGGCGCACGCCGTCGGGCGATGCTTACGGCACGCTGCTGGCCCGCAACCTGTCCTTCGTCCTGTCTCGAACCGCCGCCTTTGCCGCCAACCCGCTAGCCAGCAACCTGATCCCCCTGCCGGCGGGGCACAAGGTGGGGGACTGGCGCGACAGCCAGGAGGGGCTGGCCGGTGGCCGCTATTCCTACAGCGTCAATGCCGTCCTGGCCCCGGCGGCACTCAACGCCATCGCCCGACTGCACAAATCCGGTCTGATCTATCCCTATACCCGTGACCTGTCACACGCAGAACCTATGGAAAGGGTCTGGGCCGACAAAGCCCCCGCCCTGTTCGCCGTCACCATCCCGGCAACGCAAGCCCAGGCCGCTGCCACCCGTTTCGCCACCGAACTGGGCATCCAAACCGCTCCCCTGCCCCAAGGCCCCCTGCATTTCGACGCGCTGGCCCTGGATGATACCGGCAGGCCCCTGCCCGTGATGCATTCCGACACGGGCTTTGCCCTGCTGTTCCTGACACCGGATGCCGCGACGCTGGACCGCGCCATCGCCCCCCTGCTGCACCGCCTGCCCGCCGGGCTGATGACCGATGCCGGCATGGTGGTTGCCAATGCCGCCTGGGCACCGGCCTCCATCCGTGCTGAATTCGGCCCCGGTTACTATCATGGCGCTGTCATCTGGTCCTGGCAGCAGGCGCTGATGGCCGGCGGCCTGGAACGGCAACTGGCCCGCGCCGACCTGCCCACCGCCACGCGCGCCCGCCTGCAATCGGCCCAGCGCGCGCTGTGGCAAGCGATCCGCGCTGTCCCGGCGGATCAGCGGACGTCGGAACTCTGGTCCTGGGCCTATGGCGATGGCCGCTTCACCTACCGCCCCTTCGGCCAGGGTGGCGGGGACCAGACGGAATCCAACGCTGCCCAGCTATGGAGCACGGTCTACCTGGCCGTCAAACCACCGGCACTTTGACAAACAGCGCCAAACCAACAAGAACGACAAACGGGAGGAGTGAGCGAATGCGCAACGGACGGGCGGTACTGGCGGTGGGGCTGACCTATGTGGTCTTTGCCATGCTGTTGAATTCGGTGGGCACGGTCATCCTGCAATCGATCCAGAGCTTCGGCGTGACCAAGCTGGAGGCAGGAAGGCTGGAGGCCTACAAGGACCTGCCCATCGCCATTACCAGCTTCATCGTCGCCAGCTTCCTGCCCCGCATCGGCTATCGCCGCGCCATGATCGCGGCCCTGGTTCTGCAGGGGCTGGCGGCGGCATTGATGCCGTTCCTATCGGCCTTCTGGGCCATGAAGCTGATGTTCTTCTGCATCGGCGTCGGCTTTGCGCATGTGAAGGTGGCGGCATATTCCTCCATCGGCCTGCTGACGCGTGACAAACAGGGCCATGCCAGCCTGACCAACACGATCGAGGGCGTGTTCATGCTGGGTGTCCTGGGCAGCTACTGGCTGTTCAGCCTGTTCGTGAACCATGACAACCCCGCCGATCCGTCCTGGCTCAACGTCTACTGGGTCCTGTCCGCCTTCGCCTTCGCCGCCGCCGCACTCTGGTCCGTGACGCCGCTGGACGAGAGCGAGGCCCAGGCCCCCGATGCCAAGCCCGGCATCCGGCAGATGGCCCGCCTCGCCGTCACCCCCATTGCGGTCGTGTTCCTGGCATCCGCCTTCCTCTATGTCCTGATCGAACAGGCCATCGGCACCTGGCTGCCCACCTTCAACGCAGAGGTGCTGCATCTCCCCGCCGCCATGTCGATCCAGGCCACAAGCATCTTTGCCGCCGGCATCGCGCTGGGCCGGCTGGGGGCGGGTGTCGCCCTGGCCCGCATCGGCTGGTTCCCGTTCCTGGCCGGCTGCCTTGCCGCCATGACGGCCCTGGTCCTGCTGACCCTGCCGCTGGCCGAAGGGGTGCAACCGATGGCAGAGGCCAACTGGCTTTCCGCCCCCATTGCGGCCTTCATGCTGCCATTGATCGGCCTGTTCATGGCGCCGATCTACCCGGTGATCAACTCGGTCATCCTGTCGGCCCTGCCCAAGCATGACCATGCGGCCATGACCGGCCTGATCGTGGTCTTCTCAGCATTGGGCGGCACCTTCGGCTCCTTCGTCACCGGCTTCCTGTTCGACCGGCTGGGCGGGCATACCGCCTTCTACATGGCGCTCATCCCCATGGCCGCCATCGCGGTCACCCTGTTCCTGCTGAACCGGCGGACGCGGGCGGCGGCCTAGCCCCCTCACCCTCCCACCAAGCGGGCGAGGGGCAAAATTTCATCCATCACCAAAGTTTCACCCCTCGCCCACGAAGGTGGGAGAGGGAGGGGCCCAAGCCTGCCAAGGCTTGGGAGGGTGAGGGCAACCCCGCCTGCCCCTCACACCCCCGAAATCACCACCAGCAGCCCCGCCCCATCGCCCGTCACGGTCGCCACTTCCTCAGGCCCAACCAGCAGCGCATCCCAGACCCCCAAGCCCCGATAGCCGCTATCCAGCGCCAGCAGCAGCCGCACCGCCGGTACCCCGCCCAGCGCCACCGGCCCGCGCACGCGTGCCACCGAATGGGTGAAACGCCCGCGCCGTGTCATGACGTTCAGATCATGTACCGGCCCGCCGCTGACCACGGCCTGCACTGCCTCCCCGCCGTCAAAGGCAAACGGCGCGCTGTCGGGCGTCAGCACATGGCCGTTCAGCGCCATCGACCCGCCCGACAGCACGGTCAGCGTCCGGTCGATGCCGGGAAAGGCGGAGAACGGCCCGTCCCCATCCACCCGCGCGATGGAGACGCGCCAGTCGAAATCCGATAGACCCGCGCCTTCCGGGAACAGGGCAACGGTCGCCGTCTCGCCCCCGCCATTCTTCCACGCTGTCCAGGCGCGGTCCGCCGCGCGCAGCAGAAGCCCGCTCATGCTGCACCCCCGGCGGCCCCGGTGAACCGCGCCACCAGATCGAAGCCGGCACCCGGAAATACCTGCCTCACATGGGTGATGGGCTGGTCCCCGCGCCAGGTGCGGCGGTCCAGCAGCAGGCATGCCGTGCCCTCATCCACCCCCAACGCACCGGCCAGCCGCCCGGCGGGGGCGGCGGTGATGCGATGCTCGGCTTCCGTCCAGGGCACATGCGCCAGCAGCCAGGAACCGGGCGCCACCTGGGTAAAGTCAACGCTCGCCGCGTCTGGCACCGCCTTCAGGCTGATCAACCGCTCCTCCACGGCAAAGGGCACGCCATCGGCCAGATGCCGACAGGTCAGGGCCAGCACCTTGGCCCCACGTGGTGGCCGCATCCGGTCGGGATCGACCGACACCGCGGGTAACACGTCGCGCGACAGCAGTTCCAGGCGGTAAATCCGCCCCCGCCCCGTCACTTCCGCCTGGATATCGGGAATGGCCAGCGCCGCCATATGGATCTGCGGGCGCGACACAAAGGTGCCGGCCCGCTTGCGCCGCTCCAGCAGCCCCGCCTCCACCAGCCCGGTCAGCGCCTTGTTCACCGTCATGCGCGCACAGCCATACTGCGCCATCAGCTCATGTTCGAACGGGATACGGTCGCCGGCCTTTAATGCACCCGACAGGATGGCCCCTTCGATATCGGCCCGGATGCGGGCATGCAGCGGTGCGGCATTCTCGGCCATGCTCATGACAGGATGGTTCCCAGCGCCAGACGGTAACGCGCGGCGACGGCGTCGCGCACGATATGGCGGCCCCCGCTTACCACGCGCCGGCCCCGCCGCCAAACCCCGTCCACCATGCGCTGCCCTGCAAAGATGAACCCGTCCAGCAGGGCGTCCCCGCGCCGCGCCGCCAGGCTGGGCTGTGTTGCATCCAGGGTCACGAAATCCGCCGCAGCCCCAACAGATAGGCCAACATCCTTCTGCCCCAGCGCCCGCGCCCCCCCGGTCAGCGCCCCCTCGAACAGCACCCGCCCGGTTGAGGGCGTATCGGCCCGGCCCAGCACATTGCGCGCCCGATGGGCCAGACGCTGGGCATATTCCATGCTGCGCAGTTCCTCTGCCGCATCGATCAGGACATTGCTGTCCGACCCGATGCCGAACAGCCCGCCCGCCGCCTGATAATCGCGGCCATTGAAGATGCCGTCGCCCAGATTGGCCTCGGTAATCGGGCACAGGCCCGCCACGGCACCCGATGCGGACAGCGTCGCCGTCTCCGCCGCATCCATATGCGTGGCATGCACCAGGCACCATTGCCCATCGACATCGGCATGGTCGAACAGCCAGGCGACGGGCCGCTGCCCGCACCAGGCATGGCAATCGGCCACTTCCCGGATCTGCTCAGCGATATGGATATGGATGGGCCCGCCCGCCGCCAGGGCGGGAACGAAGGACAGGCTGTCCGGCGTGACGGCGCGCAGGCTGTGCGGGGCCACACCCACCACGCCATCGGGCAGCGTGGACAGGGCGGTTCGGCTGGCCTCCATCACCCGCGCGAACCCGTCAATGCTGTTGATGAACCGCTTCTGCCCAGGCCCCGGCGCCTGCCCGCCGAACCCGCCATACTGATACAGCACCGGCAGCAGGGTCAGCGCAATCCCCGTTTCCGCAGCCGCAGCCGCCAGCCTCACCCCCATCTCCGCCGGGTTGGCATAGGCGGCACCATCGACATCCTGGTGGATATAGTGGAACTCCCCCACGCGCGTGAACCCGCCCTCCAGCATCTCGACAAAGGCCATGGCAGCGATGGCCTGCATCTCATCGGGGCCGATACGGTGGGCGAAGCGGTACATCACCTCCCGCCAGGTCCAGAAACTATCCTCCCCCGGCCCCCGCACCTCCGCCAGCCCGGCCATCCCGCGCTGAAACGCGTGGGAATGCAGGTTGGGCAGGCCCGGCACGGCGATGGCATGACGCTCATCGGTGGGTTCAGGGGCGGTGCCGGCGGTGACAGACGCGATCACCCCGCCCTGCTCCACCACCCGCACCCCATCCGCCCATCCGCCCGGCAGCAGCGCCTGCTGGAACCAGAACCCGGCCATCACCCATACCCCCGAATTTCGTCTCAAGGCCCATATTAATGTATAGACATTAATTATGTATAGACATAAAAGAGGGGAAAACAGGCGCGCCAGACGCCATGATGAACGGTTCAGCGGGGAAAAGGTTCGGACATGCGGCATGGATTCAGTGGTCATCCCGTGATGACATCCCCCATCCGCCTTCCCGGCGAAGGCCGGGACCCAGGGGCCGCTGCTGCCACGCCCTGGATGGAACCGTTCTATAACAAGCCCGTCCGGTCGGGCGTCTGGCCCCTGGGTCCCGGCCTTCGCCGGGAAGGCGTTGAATGGACGGAAAGCCAGGCCCATGCACGCTGACCACCTCTGGACCCACGCGCGGCTGGCCACCATGCGCCCCGACCTGCCCGGTCTGGGGATCGTGG
This sequence comes from alpha proteobacterium AAP38, assembly GCA_001296005.1. Lineage (GTDB taxonomy): Bacteria > Pseudomonadota > Alphaproteobacteria > Azospirillales > Azospirillaceae > Niveispirillum. The sequence goes on from LJHR01000038.1 coordinate 37,516, forward strand.
AGGATGGGGTGATTGCTGCGCACAATGGCCGCATCATCTTTGCCGGCCCCAAGGCCGACGCCCCCGCCCTCACCGCCACACAAACCACCGACCTCCAGGGCCGCTGGGTCACCCCCGGCCTGATCGATTGCCACACGCATCTGGTCCATGCCGGCGATCGCGCACATGAATTCGAACTGCGCCTGCGGGGTGCGACGTATGAGGAGATTGCGCGGGCCGGCGGCGGCATCGTCTCCACCATGCGCGCCACCCGTGCCGCCACCCTGGATACGCTGATCTGCGAGGCGCTGCCCCGCCTCGATGCCCTGCTGGCCGAAGGGGTGACGACGGTGGAGGTGAAGTCCGGTTACGGCCTGACCCTGGCGGATGAAGTGAAGATGCTGCGCGCCGCCCGTGCGCTATCCGACCACCGCCCCGTCGATGTCGCCACCACCTTCCTGGGCGCCCATGCCGTTCCGCCGGAATATGCGGAAGATCACGACGCCTATATCGATCTGGTCTGCCGAACCATGATCCCGCATGTGGCGCAGCATAAGCTGGCCGACGCCGTGGATGGCTTCTGCGAAGGTATCGGCTTTTCCCTGGCCCAGGTCCGCCGGGTGTTCCACGCCGCCAAGGCCAATGGTCTGGCCCTGAAACTCCACGCCGAACAGCTGTCCAACCTGAATGGTGCCGCCCTCGCGGCACAGTGCGGGGCGCTGTCCGCCGACCATCTGGAACATGTGGACGAACCCGCCGTGCGCGCCATGGCGCAATCCGGCACCGTCGCTGTCATGCTGCCCGGCGCCTTCTACTTCACGCGCGATACCAAGCTGCCGCCCATCGACCTGTTCCGCACCCACGGCGTGCCCATGGCGGTCGCGACCGACTGCAATCCCGGCACGGCCCCGCTGACCTCGCTGCTGCTGTCGCTCAACATGGCCGCCACCTTGTTCCGGATGAGTGTGGAGGAATGTCTGCTGGGCGCCACCCGCGTTGCGGCAAAGGCCTTGGGCCGCCAGGCCGATATCGGCACGCTGGAGGCGGGGAAATCCTGCGACCTCGCCATCTGGGACATTGAGCGTCCCGCCGAACTTGTTTACCGCATGGGGTTCAACCCCCTGCATGCCCGTATCCACAGGGGGATCTGATGCCGCATTCCATGTCCGTCACGCTGCGCCCCGGCACTGTCAGCCTGGGCGAATGGCGCCGCATCTATAATGGCGCCGCCGTGACGCTGGACCCCGCCTGCCGTCCGGCGGTGGAACGCAGTGCGGCCACCATCGCCCGCATAATCGCCAAGGGCGACCCCGTCTATGGCGTGAATACCGGCTTCGGCAAGCTGGCATCCGTCCGTATTGCTGCGGACGATCTCGAATTGCTGCAACGCAACATCGTACTCTCCCATGCCGCTGGCGTGGGCGAGCCGATGCCGCGCAACGTCCTGCGCCTGATGATGGCGCTGAAGCTGTCCAGCCTGGGCGTCGGCGCATCCGGCGTGAAGCCGGCAACCCTCGACCTGCTGGAAGCGCTGCTGACCCACGACATCCTGCCCGTGGTCCCGGCTCAGGGTTCGGTGGGGGCATCGGGCGATCTCGCCCCCTTGTCCCATATGGCGGCGGCCATGATCGGCCATGGGGAGGTCTTCGCCAACGGCACCCGCATGCCAGCATCCGAAGCGCTGAAGGCCGCCGGCCTGTCGCCCCTGACCCTGGGGCCGAAGGAAGGCTTGGCGCTGCTGAACGGCACGCAGTTCTCGACGGCCTATGCCTTGGCCGGCCTGTTTGAGGCCGAACGCCTGCACGGCTCCGCACTGGCCACCGGTGCTTTGTCCACCGAGGCCGCCAAAGGCTCCGACACGCCGTTTGATCCGCGCATCCATCTGCTGCGCGGTCACAAGGGCCAGATTGCGGTCGCCGACACGCTTCGCCGCCTGATGGACGGCTCCGCCATCCGCGCCTCGCACCGCGAGGATGATATCCGTGTCCAGGACCCCTACTGCCTGCGCTGCCAGCCGCAGGTGATGGGGGCGGCCCTGGACCTGCTGCGTCAGGCGGGCCACACGCTTTTGACGGAGGCCAACGCCGTCTCCGACAATCCCCTGGTCTTTGCCGAGGATGACAGCGTGCTGTCCGGCGGCAATTTCCACGCCGAACCCGTCGCCTTTGCCGCCGACATGATCGCCATGGCCGTGTGCGAGATCGGTAGCTTGTCCGAACGCCGCATCGCCATGCTGGTTGACCCGGCCCTGTCCGGCCTGCCCGCCTTCCTGACGCCGAAGCCGGGCCTGAATTCCGGCTTCATGATCCCACAGGTCACCGCCGCCGCCCTCGTCTCCGAAAACAAGCAGCGCGCCTATCCCGCCAGCGTCGACAGCATCCCCACCTCGGCCAACCAGGAAGACCATGTCTCCATGGCCGCCCATGGTGCCCGCCGCCTGCTCTCCATGGTGCAGAACGCCGACAGCGTGCTGGCGATTGAGTATCTGGCCGCCGTGCAGGGCTGCGACTTCCACGCGCCGTTGACCAGTTCGACCGTTCTGGAAACCCTGCGCGCCACCCTGCGCGATGTCGTTCCCACCCTCACCGACGACCGCTATTTCCACGCCGACATCGACACCGCCTTGACCCTGGTCCGCAGCGGTGCCCTGATCAGGACAGTGACGGCGGGCGGTATGGAGCTGCCGGGCGTGTGAGGACGGGTGCCCCCTCACCCTCCCAAACGCTGACGCGTTCGGGCCCCTCCTTCTCCCGCCAAGCGGGCGAGGGGCGTAAATTCTCCCCTCGCCCACGAACGTGGGAGAGGGAGGGGCCCAAGCCTGCAAAGGCTTGGGAGGGTGAGGGATCCACGCCTCCCATGTCACTCCGCCGCCAGCCGCGTCACCTTCTGCCCATAATCCGGCGCCGGCGCCGCTTCCGCCTTGTCCTTTTCGCCCAGCCGCAGCAAGGCCGGCAGCAGCAGAAGCGTAAACACCGTCGACACCGCCAACCCACCCGTCAGCACGGCGGCGATGCCGCGATAGATGACACTGCCCTCCCCCGGCACCACGATCATCGGGGCCATGCCGGCCACGGTCGTCAGGGTGCCCATGAAGATCGGCTGGATGCGCGACCGCAGGGCCTGATGCACGGCCTCCGCCCTGCCCTTGCCTTCGGCCTCGCACATACGCGTCTCATCGACCAGCAGGATGGCATTATTGACCACGATGCCCAGCAGGATGATGAAGCCGATCATGGTCAACAGGTCCAGCGGCTGGAACGTGAACAGGTTGGTGACATCCAGCAGCGCCAGCCCGCCCACGGTCGCCAGCGGGATGGAGATCATCACCATGGCGCTGTCCTTGGCCGACTTGAACAGCAGCGCCATCAACAAGAACAGCAGGCCCAACGCGATGATGAAGTTCTTGCCCATGGCCGCAACGGTGGCGTCCAGCCGGTCCGCCGACCCGCCATAGCGCAAGGTGCCATCCGCCGGCAGGAAGGCGCGAAGCTGCGGTTCGATATCCCGCTTCAGCATCACCATCACATCCTCCAGGGCGATATTCTCGCCGGGCTGGAGGTTCAGCGTGATGGTGCGGCGGCCATCGACGCGGGTGATGCCGGACGGCCCGACCTCCCGGGAGACATTGACCAGTTGGCCCAGCGGCACCACCGTTCCCGACGGCGTCGCCACCGGCACCTGCTCCAGCTCCTCCGGCCCCGTCCATTCGGGGGAGCGCAGGATGATATCCAGCCGGTTCTGCCCGTCAAAATGCTCGCCCAGCCACAGACCATCGCCCAGCGCGCGGACCACCTGGCCCACCTGCACGCGGGTCCAGCCCACTTCGGAGATGCGGCGGTCATTGGGCATGACGGTCAGTTGCGGCTGCGCCATCTCCGGGTTGGGGTTGGACCAGGATTGCACATCCGGCAGCTTTTCGCGCAGCAGAGCCAAGCCCTTGGATGCCGCTTCCGACAGGGCCGCCGGATCGCTGGATTGCAGCAGGATGGAGACATTACCCTCCGCCCCCAACCCACCGAACAGGTTGCCACGGTTGGGGAAGCCCTGCACATCGGGGAAGCCGGCCAGAATCTCGTTCTTGACGATCCCCATCATCTCATCCAACCGCTCCGGGTCTTCCAGGCGCACCGCGATGGACCCGCCGCCCGGCCAGCCGATGAAGTAGAAATTCTTGGCCTTGGGCTGCTTCTCGCCCGTGTAATAGGGCATGAACCGGTCGACCACGACCTTGGCCACCTCCTCCTTCGCCAGATCGACCGAGGTGCCGACGGGGAAGTTCAGGAAGGCGTCGACACTGTCACGCTTCACGGGCGGCAGGTACGACATGGACGGGAACAACAGGTACGACCCGCCCAGCGACAGGGTGACCAGCCCGGCGATCACCGCAGCCCGCTTTTTATTGTTGCTGGTCAGGTCCATGATCTTCAAGGACAGCCACTCGACCCAGCGCGCCTCGCCGCCCATGCGCGGCGTCACCTTCATCAGCTTGGCCGCCGCGACCGGCAGCACCGTGGCGCAGACGATCAGGCTGATCGTGACACCGACCGCGATGGTCAGCGCCAGATCGGCAAAGATCTGCCCCTCCACCTCGCGCATGAACACGATGGGCACAAAGGTGATCACGGTGGTGGCGGCCGACGCGAACAGGGCGGAAATGACGCGCCGCGTGCCCTCATGGCTGGCCTCGTCATTGCCCATGCCCCGGTCGCGCATGCGCACGATGTTTTCCAGCACCACGATGGCACTATCGATCACCATGCCAACCGCAAAGGCCAGACCGGCCAGCGAAATGACATTGATCGACCGCCCCGTGATGGAAAGCACCGCGAACAAGGACAACAGCGAGATGGGAATGGTCATGGCGACCAGCAGCGTCAGCTGCGTGCGCCGCAGGAACAGCCACAGCACGGCCACGGCCAGCAGGATGCCCGACAAAAGATTACCAGTCAGCAGGCCGATGGCGCTCTCGATATAGACGGACGGGTCGAAGCTCTGATTATTGGTCAGGCCCTTGGCCTTCATCTCCCCGTCGCGCAGCTCCGCCATGAGGTCCTTGACCTCGGTCAGGGTGGCCAGGACATTGGCGCCTTCCCGGCGGATGACGCGCAACCCGATGGCTTCATTGCCATTCTGGAAGGCATATTGCCACTGCCGGCCCAGCTGCACCTTGACCTCGGCCACATCGCCCAGCTTCACCGGGCGGCCATCGCGCCATTCCAGGACCAGATCGCTGAACTGTTCGGGCTTGAACCGGCCCTTGTAGCGGACGGTATAGATGCGCCGTCCATCATCGACGAAACCGCCCGTCACATCCTGCGCCCGGCCGACCAGGCCCGACACGGTGGGGATGGTGATGCCATACTGCGCCATCTTGAACGGGTCGAAGATGATCTGCACTTCCTGCTGCGGCGCCTCGGCCTGTCCGCCGAAATCCACGCGCGCCACGCCCTGGATCGCCTCGATCCGGGGGATCACATCCTCGATGAGGTAATGGTAATGGTCGGTCAGGGCGCCGGGCGTGCCCGGCATCTTCTGCACGAAGTAATAGATCAAGGTCTCATTGGCATTGTCGCCCCCGCCCATGATCAGGCGCGGCGGATCGGCATCGGCGGGGCGCGAGGGGATGCGGTTCAACCGGCTGATGACATCCAGCATGGTCTGCTGCATGTCGGTCTTGGCATCAAACTCCAGGCTGACAAACGCCCCACCGGGATTGGCAAAGCCCTGCATCTCGGTCACACCGGGCAGGCCCTTCATCACATCCTCGATAGGCTCCAGGATCTCGCTCTCGATCTCCTGCGGGGACGCGGCGCGCCACGACGCCTCAATGCCCAGCGTGGGCTGCTTGACCTCGGGGAAAAGCTGCACCGGCAAGGTCAGGATCGACCAGACCCCCAGCCCCAGCACAAGCAGCACCGAAACCGCCAGCGCCGCCGGATTGCGCAGACCCAGCTTGATGACATCCATGACCAACCCCTGTCCGTTCGGGACTTGTGCAAAGGGGCGGTTACAGCCGTCCGAAACCGACCCGCCCATGGGATCACCATAGGCGGGACCGTGTAACCTGTCCGTTGGGCTTGGTTAATGGATGGTAGGGATTTGTAACGGGGTGTTACAGGGGGGCTTTGGGGCCGGGAGCGGACCATCGGCTTTCGAGCGGAAAGTCACGGAACCTGTCTCTCAACCTCGACCGTCTCAGTTTAACGAGTTGCGCTGGCCACGGTTAAGATTGGTTGTCTAGGTGACGGCGCCCTCACTCTAGACGGCTAGAAACCACCAAAATAGCTATAGATTAATAATTGCTATTTGCTTAGGATTCTAGCTTATATATTACCATTTGAAGTATGGAGACGTGAAATCATGACGACTGTGCCCGCACCTCCGGCACCTGCCGTGTCGATCTCGCCCGCTCCGCCCCCCTCGTTTCCGTTTCGCCCCTATCTTGCTCCGCTGCTGCTAATCGATAACTCCGGAGGAGTGGATCGGCAGTCGGCTGACATGTTGGCGTCCCTTGTCCACAACGCCTTGTCGCCGCCAGTTGTGGCGGTGCCTGCGACGCGTCCTGCCGCTTCCGCAGCACCGCCGGCCGCTCCGACAACGGGGCGAGCGCGCACGGTCGGTTTGCCGAGCGCGGCGAGCCTGCAGGGTCGCCTCTGGATTTCCTCCATCATCTACAGCCAGTCCGCGCCACCGGCCTGGGCGACGACGGGCTCAGGTATCCCTAATGATGTGGCGCAGCACCTAGTGGTCATCGCAGCCAAAGGCGACAGAGCCGCCATCTGCGCCTCCGACACTTCTGTCTATTCGGCGTTGGTGCGGGCGGTTGCTGGAGGCTTTTCGCCGCTCAACCGAGCACGCATGGAGAGCGCGTTCGTCGGCAACCAAGCCAAGGCGATCTGGATGAATGGGGTCCATGCGCCGACCGCTGTCAAACCGAGCGCCAAGACTTTGATGGGCTCGGCGCTCGAGTACGCGATCGACCCGCTCGGTGACCAGAGTTTCTACTACTCGGCCATGCGCAGCACAGTCACCATCGATCAGGGCGGGCAGCGAACTGCGCGCATTGTCGGCGTCTCGCCCGCCAACGCGCGTATTTGGATTGGTCGGCCCAAGGACTGGACAGCGTTTGTTGACGAGTTGGAAGCGTTGATTGATCACGCCGCCGGGGCGCATGCTGGGACGAACCTCTTCAACGCCCTGGCCCAAAGAGTTACCGACTTTGCAACGGTGGGGATGCCGTACTCCGTCGTTGTCCTGCCGCCCGAACTGCTCTCGGAAAATGACGTTTCAGCTGCCCAGCGCGAAATGGCCGTGGCCTGGGCTTATGATGCCAAACTGGTCATTAATAGGGTCAGTGCAGCGACCAACATGGTCCTGGCGGTAAGTCTGCAAGGCCTGATGCTGGGCGAACTATCGATCACAATTACCCCTCAAGCCGACAGACATCTGGTTGAGGGCAAATGGACACGCCGCGTGGTCGATCCCAACCCGGAGATTGCGGCTAAGCAAAATGATGCGAGAGAAACGGGCCTGGAGTATCTGATCGAACTGGGCTGGATCAGCATCTACTACGACAGCGGTCACACTCTGACTCAGTGCCAGCTCTTCCGGCCAAGGTTCCGGGACGCCCCCTTTGATTGGGGCGTGTCGCTTGATTTTACCGGTTACGACGTCGACGTCGAAAAGCCCGAGCATGACAAGGCTCATCCACTGATCCGTTGCATCGCGGCGCTCGACAAAAATGGCAAACAGGATACTTCGCTCTTTGCCTATGTCGTCGAACAGATGTTCAAGGATGCCAAGGGCAATCGTTACGGCTGGCTGGCCAGCGATGACGGCTCAATGGAGTTTGCTGATTTCGTCCATATCGATCCGGCGGCGCAGGTAGTCACTCTAGTCCATGTCAAGGCGGCCAACTCCAATGTCGCCACTCGAGAGGTGTCGGTGTCGGCCTATGAAATCGTTGTTGCCCAAGCGATCAAAAACCTGCGCCACCTTGATCACCGCCATCTTGCCGACGCTCTTCACAAGGGCAAACACAAGAAGATCGCCCGGGCCGTATGGCACAACGGCATCCGCCAAACCAATCGCAAGGGAATCATTTCAGCGGCGCGCGCGCTGCGCCCCGACTACAAGCGGCGACTGATCGTGCTCCAGCCGCAATTGACCGATAACGAGCACATGGCCTGCCTTAACGGAACCGCCACAGCCGGACGGATCGAGCGTCTCAAGTTGCTGAGCACTCTTCTCAACGGCGCACGAGCCAACGCCAACAACGTCGGCGCTGGCTTTTTATGCTCCAGGTGCGTCTAGGTCGGCAAGGGTGATCAAATCGCATGGGCGCGGAAATTTATCTTGAACTTGGTGGACTCGCCCTATCCTGGGCCAAGAACCATCGCGGGCCCGACCATGGCGCATTGTTCCAGGAAGGGGATCGGCGCGCGGTTCGCAGCGACCAGATCGACCATGTATATTTCCAGGAGGAAAACGAAGATCCCTCCCCAATGGAAATGGCCTTCGTCCGCAAGCTCAAACAAATCGTCCCCAGGCTCGACCTGCTCGGCTTCACGCTCGAACAGGCCAGAAGTGTCTATGATCATTGGACAGTGCGATGGAAGGAAGAGCGTGAAGGGATCGCCGATCCTGAAGCCCCTCCCATCCCAGAGCTGCTTTCGTTTGAGGAATACTGCGCATTCGTCAATCGCCAGCCTGTCACCGAGCTCGGCGACAGCTTCCTTGACGACGATGGTAAGGGGCGCTTCATTGATGACGAGGCAACGCTCGACCGAATTCCGCGTAGCTTCGATCATGACGACCTGTACTGGTCCGAGCGCAGCTATTTTGGTAGTCGCATCAACATCCTCCATCCCTATCTGATGCTACGCATCTTGGCCGGAAACGCAGTCAACCTTGAGACCGACGTAGTTTGGCAATACGGCCCGCTGGTCGAGGCCGGGTGGGCCATGGTTACCGAATTCACGCCCCTCGCACGCCGTACTGAGACTTTCCTGATTGCCACTGAGGGCAGTTCGGACGCACATATCCTACGCCATGGCTTTGAGCTACTGCGGCCTGAGGTAGCCGACTTTTTTCGATTCATCGATGTAAGCGACCGCCACCCGTTTCCCGGCACGGGCAATCTTCTCAAGTTCGCCGAGGGCCTCGCGAAGATCGACGTCCACAACCAAACCATCTTCGTATTCGACAATGATGCCGAGGGCACCGAAGCTTACAACAAGCTCGGCGCACTGGTACTGCCATCTAACCTGCGAGCGATGCTTTTGCCTTCGCTAGACGCCTTCGGATCATTTCCGGCCAAGGGTCCCCAAGGCGACCATGAGGCCGACATCAACGGACGCGCTGCAGCGATCGAATGCTATCTAGACCACCGGCTCAAAGACTATCCGCCACCGCGCATCATTTGGTCCAATTACAAGAAGGAAACCGACACCTATCAAGGTGCGCTCGAATATAAGGAGGCCTATACCAAGGCATTCTTGAAGCTCACACCCGACAAACTGGCGACGACGGGCTACCAGACCGGCAACATTGAGAAGGTGCTCGATGCCTTGATCGAGCAATGTACCTTAATGGCGTCAGGAGAGTTGGCAGCCCCCGGATGAGCATGTCGTCGAGCATGCGCTGGCGGAGCGGGCTGACCGGTGTGGAAGGCGAAACATTGTCCATGGCAAGGTTCCTCTCGCATTGAAGGAACCTCCATGGTCAGGCTGCGGTTCAGCCCGGCTCAACGCCTCCCTGCCTCTCGCGACAGCACAACTCGCGCCTATCCCGCGAAGCGGGTTCGTGCATGGGGCCGGAAGGAGAATGCCGCGTTTGGAACCGGGTTGCGGGGAAAGCTGACGCTCACAAGGTGTTGGCTGCCGACCAGACCGACCGTTCACATCTGCTCCGGCAAACGTCCGGTCCTGCCGAAAGCTGCCGATCGCGCTGATCGAAACGGACGATCGGCAACGCGCCAATTATCATCGTCTCCACGCAGAGCCGCTGCTCCCAATTGCGACCGTCCGCTTCAATACAGATGACAGTATGCCGGCGGCCTCGGCGCGCTGTGATGTTGGCAAAGAACGGCGTGTCCCTTTTGAAGCGGCGAGCTAGGGTGTACCCGCTCATCCTTTGCCAAACAGACTAATGCTTTGATAGGTTCGTCGTACGAGGGGAGATATGACGCACATTACAGACTGGACGAGGCCGGGGAGCTTCTCGGCCGGCCGCGATCCGCTCGGATTCCAGGCAGCGTCGGTGCGGCTCTACACCTCGCTGGTGCCAGGGCTCACCAACGTGACCAATAGGCTTCGATATTATTCCTTCTACTGCTGGGCGGTGTGGCAGTTCGAGAGAATCCACCACACGACCAAGGAGGATAGATGGATTGAATTCATCCGCCGCTGCGAGGCGGTGATCGCGCTAGCGTGTCAGATTGGCGATGCGCCGAATGCGTATGGTATGGCGGGCTCTGACTGGGGGAGGCAGGAAGCCGCGGACCCTTCGAAGAAGATGTTCGACCTTATCAAGCCAACCGAACGGCCCGGTGAGGATGGTCAATATCTGAAGGCAAAGTACGGCAATTTCGGTCAGTTCTATACGGCCAGCATGCTCGAGATGCGCATGATCCAGAACGTGTCCGACCGTGTTTACGGCGTAACCGGCAGCGCCGGCAAAGCGCTCGCGATGGCGGTTCAGGATGAGCATGCGGACGCCTGCGGTCTCATCCTGAAAGCTGTGAAATCTGGCCTGATTTCGCGCTCGGATTGTGAAGCGATTTCCGACGCTCTACATCCATCCTACCTGGATCCGACCAGCGAAGAGGCGCGATTGCTGAAGGTCTTCCTTCAAGGCGGTCGCGCCGATGATCCAACTGCCGACGCCAGGCGGACCTCGCTCCGCAACGTGTTGGGCGTCGTATCGGACGCCAAGGGCGATTTCGATCTGCGTCGGGAGCTCTATGTGCAGCATCGACAGGTCAAACCCGCGTCTCAAGCCTCAGAAAATCTCACGCGGTGGCGCGCCTATTTCCTAAACGAGTTTTGTCATATCGCGCTCGAGGTCTGGCTCAATGCGATCGTCGGGCTTTCCAACCGGGTTGCCGAGCCGACTTCCGTCGAAGAACTAGCAACCAGTCTCGCAGCGCTCGCCGTAGCTGACGGCGAGGCTTCCACGGACAATGCTGCGACGGCTCTCGCGACCAAGAGTCTCGGAGAAGATCATGATCTCGGAGCAGACTTACTCGCCGTCGCATCCGTGAAAAAGATGCCTGACGTCGCGGCGATCATGGGCAGCACCAAGCTCATTTTCTCACTCTGGCATCGCTGGAGAGGAAATTCGGATGTGCGGAACGAGCTGAGCCTGGCGACCGCTGAAGGCCGGTCGGCCGAAGGTATCCTCAGATTTCTCGATCTCCATCCTGATGAAAATGCTAGGACTACGGTTGCCAAGCTGATCAAGAAGTTCGTGGTGTCGAACCACCTGACGATAGCCGGACAGAAGCTCGCGACCGGAGGGCGCTTCACATACCGGTTCACGCTCGATGATGGTTGTCTCGTGGACGGTGTGCTGGGCGAATACACCTACACGCAGCCCCGAATAGAGAATTTGCTCAGATTTTCGTACGACGCCGGTCTGATTGACGCGGGATCCGGGCTTATCGCAGCGGCCGGGACGGAATTCCTCAATGCCGCATAGCCTCTTCGACGACTTCAAGGAAACCGGGTTTCACAGCTCGATCCTTTCAACCTTTAGCGTCGATCCGGCCTTCTACGATGCGAGCCTGCAACTCCGGCTGCGTGGGCTGGGGTGCCAGAACAACATGCTGCTTGCTGACGCAGCGATGCTGGAGCAGTCACTTGAGGCAATCCCGGACGCCTTCACGAATGCCGGTCGGAAGTATCTCGTTGTGCCCGTCGAAGCGACCTCGTGTTTCCACCCCAAATTGGCCCTGCGGTATGGCAAGGCAAAAGCCAGACTGATTGTCGGGTCCGCGAACGTTACATCGGCGGGCTGGGCTGGCAATCTCGAACTGGTATCGACATTGTCATGGCAGGCGCGGGACAAGCACAAGGATAGCGATATCCATCGGACGCTTTTCATCAAGGCGCACCAATGGCTGTCGGCGTTGATCGCTCCCGCCGACGACGGCAAGGCGAATTATAAACTCGAGTTACTCCGCAGCCAGTCGCCGTGGATCGATGATGCCGTGCTTGAGGGCGACTTTGCCTTCACCCTGTCGGACGGATCTCTAATTGACCTCTTGCTGTCCGCTCCGACGGATGCGATTGGTCTGGGCGATCGCATGCTCGGCCTGATCGATGAACCGATTGAGCGGTTGACGATCATATCGCCCTATTGGGACGAGCAGCTTGGTGCACTCAAGCACTTGAGTGCGGCGGTCGGGAATCCGGACCTGCGCGTCTTCATCGCACAGAATGCGCTGAATCCGTCGCGATCGTCCACTTTTCCGGTTGAGGCCATTGGCAAATTGCCTCTCAAATTTCACCCGGTTGGACCCGAGGGTGCAAGCAACGCGCGCTTCCTGCATGCCAAGATGTTTCTATTCCAGGGCACGGGCCACGATTTCCTGTTCATCGGCAGCGCCAATTGTACGACCGCGGCTTTGGGCGTGCCGGGCAAAACCGGAGTCAATTACGAGTGCCTCCTGTTTCGGAAGCTCCCGCGCGGTGCGGTAAAAAAGCTGCTGAACCTTTCTTACAGGTCCAGGATCGCGATCATCGACATCGCGACCCCTCCGGAAAAGGCCAATGCAGCACGTGATCCGACCACATTTACGGCAGGCACGGTCGAGCACCGCGGGCGACGGCTAATCTGGTCGCCGCGCGCGCCCATCAAGGGGGCGGGCAGGTTGATAAAGGTCGATGACCGGCAATTTCCGCTGACTCGCCACGCCGACGGTCTTTGGATCGCCGAATTGGGGGATGCGACGCTGGACTCAAACATCGCGCGTGTCTGTCTCGTTGACGGTCGGATCAGTCGGCCCGTGATCATCGCCAATCCCGAAGAGCTCATGCGCTTCGCGCCGTTCCCGGTTGCCGATTCCATTCGGAAGAAACTCGATGCCGTCCTCAATGGTGGCGGCGATCTAATCGGATTGGCAAAGGATATCCATCTGCTGCTGGACGACGAAGCCAAGAAAGGTCCTTCGTTGGAGAGAGTCCGCGCCGCTGGCGGACGCGGCGCGACACCCCGGATCGCGGGCTATGATTTCGCGACCGCTGAAGAGTTCAGGAACGCGCTCAACCTACGCGCCAGTATGAAGTCGGCCGGCCTTGCCCACGGCGAGAACCCGGTGCTTCAGGCACTTCTCCAGATAGTGCTGCGCGGCATGGTCCACGTCGAAACCGCCGCCAGTATCGATGCCGAAGACGCCGCCAAGGCAAAGGGGCATGATGTTGGTGAGGATCAGAATGACGTTGGGGAATCCGACGACGTCGCTCCGAACCGTCTCTTGCTCTCGGCCGCAGATGTTGAACCCCAGCTTGTCTCCGCCAGCGAGTTCGAGCGCAACCAATACGCGCTTTGGCGTGGGATCGAGAAATTCCAGAGCTTTTTGGGGCGGGCCAAAAACACGAATGCCGCGCTGGACCTCAATTTCGTAACCCGATCGCTGTTCATGCTGTACCTCATGCTGCACGGTTGCACCAAGCTGTACAAAACCGAGGTTGGCGACGAGGCAGTCCTCATTCCGTTTGCAGGCGACCCGGGCGAAGACTTTCGAGAGAGTTTTTTGTTCGTCGCCGCGCAATCGATCGCAGCGATCTGGGGACCCGATTTTGCACGAAGCCTGATCCGACGTTTGCAGTTCTCGACCGAGGCCGACGCACTCCCAATCCAGATTACAACGTTGACGATTATCTCTCGTTGGGTTTTGGCAGCAATCCTATCAGAGGTGCGCAGCGCGAAGGCGCACAAGTCGCTTCGTGCTATCCTTGAAAAGCAGGTGCCGACATTGTTTGCTGCAACCAAAGTGTTTCCTGAGCTTAGCCAGGCGGAGCTATTCGCTACCATCCGGCAGATGGAAATAAATATGGGCATGGCCGCCGAGCAGGGTACGAGAATTCGGGAAACGCTCGCTCAGCTCGGCGGCATTTCAGTCGCGCCCGCGATCGTCATTCACCCGGCCGCATGAAATCAACAATCTACAAGATCAAGGCTGCTCCTGCCGGAAATCCGCCATTGGCCAAAGAGCCTGCGGAAGACGGCTTTGTCCCAGACCACGTCATAGCTGAAGGTCCGCTTCCCAGCGCTGGAAAGTTGGAGCCGGAGGGCAAAGATGGGCGCAAACCAGCCGTTCGCCATCATCCCTCAAATCCCCCGTAACCTTTCCCCCATCCCATGCGAATATCCCACGGTCCGCCCCCATCGGGACCCAGCCCTTGCGCGCCCTGCTCCTGTTCCTGCTCCTGGCCCTCCTCCCCCTCCCCGCCGCCGCGCAAACCACCGACCTGCGCTGCGGCCCCGATCTCTATCGTCCCGGCATCATCCTGACCGCGTCCCCCGTCTGCGGCGGCGTCTACAGTCAGCATGTCCCCGACCTGGGCCGCCTGCATCTGGGCATCTTCCATTCCCTGGACCGGTCAAAGCCGGACGAGGCGGCGGGGCGGGTGATCAACCTGACCGCCGGCACTTTCTACCGCCTCTCCGACGACATCGCCGCCTTCACCGATTACGGCTTCCGGATCGAGGATGGGCACCCGGCCGCCGCCCTCTACCATGACTTCATCCATTACGCGTCCGACGACCTGCGCTTCTTCGCGGGCTATGAGGGGGTGCGCTTCTTCAAGGGTTTCACCCGCGCCTATGACAGCCTGCACATCGCAGCCGAACAGAAGCTGCGCCTGGATGAAGGCCGGCTGGTCATCGATGTCGTCGCCATGGCCTATTGGACGCGCAAAGGCGACGGTCCCGCCGCTGACAGTTTTTCAGGACTGAACCCCTGGGTGGAGGCAACCTATCAACCCTGGCGCACCAAAGGCCCCCGCTGGCGGCGCGTGCTGCGTTTCTATACGCAGGTGGCGGGCTTCACGGGACAGCCGGGCCGCCCCGGCCTCACCTTGACGGGCTTTGCCGGCATCCGCACCAGCTTCTGATCAGGGCTGGCGCCGGCCCGCAACCCATGGTGAAATCAGCCATCCCCGGTTGCGACAGGCCCATCATGCGTGAATTGCTCTATGCACTGCCCGCCCCGCTGATCGCCCTGCTTCTGCTGGTCTCGCTGGCCGGCATCACCTGGGGCGGGTTGCGCCTGGGCCGGCGGCGGGCCGGCACGGGGACCGAGGCTTATCGTGCCCATGTGTCGGCTGCGCAGGGCTCCCTGCTGGGTCTGCTGGCCCTGCTGATGGGTTTCACCTTCTCCATGTCGTTGCAGCGCTATGACGCGCGGTCGCAGGCACTGGTGGAGGAGGCGAACGCCATCGGCACCACCTGGCTGCGCGCCGGGCTTCTCCCCGAGCTTGTGGCCGCGCAAACCAAGGCGCTGCTACGCGATTATACCCATCTGCGGGTGGAGGCGGGTTCCATCAGCCTGGACCAGGCCGGCGACCGCGCCGCCGTCAACGCACGTGCCATCGCGGTGCAGGATCAGCTCTGGCAACAGGCCCGACAAGCCGCGGAACTGGACAAAAGCCCCGTGACCAGCGGGCTTTACATCCAGGCCCTGAACGGCATGATCGATGCCTTCGGCGCGCGTGATGCGCTGCTGGCCCGGCATGTGCCGGAACTCGTGCTGCTGCTGCTTTATGGCACCATCCTGCTCACCGGTGCCGTGACCGGCTACACCTGTGGCCTGAATGGCCACCGCCCTTCGACCGTGGCGCACATGTTCGGCCTGCTGATCGTGCTGGTGGCCATGATAATCATTGATGTCGACCGCCCGCGTCGCGGTTTCATTACGGTCGATCCCACCCCCATGCTGACCTTGAAGGACAGCATCGACGCAGCGTTGAAATGATTGCCACCCACCCCGCCCCTCATGCATGGTCGCCCGCGACGACGATTTGGGAAGGATGCGATGTTGGACAAGCTGTTGCGCGGCGTGACGCTGACGGATCTGGAAGCGGCCCTGGAACAGCTGGGCCTGCCCGCCACCCAGGATCTGACGCCCAGCGGCGCCCCCGTCCTGCGCTCCGCCATTGGTGGCCTGACCTTCAATATCCGCCCCGGCGCGCAGCTGGACCCCGAGGCCGCCCGTTTCGGCGATTACAACTTCAACCTGATGTTCCAGGTGCAGGACAGTTTCGACGCCGCCATCCTGAACCAATGGAACCGGCACAAGCGCTTTGCCCGCTTCTCCCTGCGCGATGATTTCCTGGTCCTGGAAATGGACAATCTGGCCGTCGGCATCACCGGTGATCAGATATTGGCCAGCCTCGAACTCTGGGGCCGGCTGGTGGTGGAAGCACTGACCTTCCTGCGCACCGCCCATGGGGCCGAAGCCGGTCATTCGTAACCGGTTACACCCTCAACTGACCGAATACGGCACCACCCGCCGCTCATGCGCATCCACGCGCAATGCCTTGCCGATGGGTGGGAAGGCGCGGTGGCGGCAATCCTCGCGGTCGCAGACCTTGCAGTTGGACCCGATGGGCACCGCGGCATCGACATTGCGCAAATCCAGCCCGGCGGAATAAACCAGCTGGTCGGCATAGGCGATCTCACAGCCCAGCCCCACCGCCGCCTCGCGCGGCCTGGACAGATAGGAGTTCCCCTTCGCCACCACGGTCCGCGCGATGCACAGATAGGTGGCCCCATCCGGCATGCGCGCCTGCTGCACCAGGATGCGCCCCGGCTGGGCAAAGGCCTGATGCACATTCCAGAGCGGGCAGGCCCCCCCGAACCGCGCGAACTGGAACCGTGTGGCGCTGGACCGTTTGGCGATATTGCCGGCCATGTCCACCTTCACGAAATAAAAGGGCACGCCCGGCATGCCGGGCCGCTGCATAGTGGACAGGCGGTGACAGACCTGTTCGAAGCTGACATTGAAATGCGCCGACAGCCGGTCAATGTCGTACCGCATGCGCTGCGCCTCGGTCAGGAAGCGCTTATAGGGCAGGATCAATGCGCCTGCGAAGTAATTGGCAAGGCCCACGCGCAGGATCGACCGTGCCTCGATGCTGGAAAGTCCGGCATCGGCCACCAGCCGCTCGATCTCCACCCCGAAATCCAGCAGCGCGATCTGGTGCGCAGCAAAGAAGGTGCGGCTTTCGCGCGGCGTGCCTTCCGAAACCAGCAGTTCCTTGTCGTCCGGATCGTACCGCCACAGCACATCATGGCGGGCCAGCATCGGTGAGACCCGGATGGTCACCCCATGCCGGTCGGCCAGATGCTGGGCCAGATGTTCCAGCAACCGGTCCTTGGAGAAATGCCCACCCTCAAACAAATCCTCGGCCGAGCGATCCAACGTTTCGAAATGGTTACGCTGCGCCTGCACGTAATCGCGCACCTCGTCATAGGGGAAGGCAGCCGGCCCCGCCACGGCATCCCCGCCCCCCACCTTGTCGACCAGCGCCTTATATTCCTCGTCCAGGCCCTGATAGGCGCGATACAGCTTCAGCAGCGATCCCATGATGGCGGGGGCGGCCCGCACCGCATCGCGGATGCCGGCAAAAGTCACCGACGCGTCGCCAAACAGTGGATCGCCCAGCACCTCGCGCAGTTCGGACGCCAGCCTTGTGTCGCTGTCATCGGCAAAATGGCTGGGCTCCACCTGGAAGAAGGTGGACAGGCGGATGACAGCGGCGGCGGACAGGGGCCGCTGGTTATTCTCGATCTGGTTCAGGTACGACGTGGACAGCCCCACCTCGGTCGCCAGTTGCGCCTGACTGATGCCGCGTGTTTCCCGCAGGCGGCGGATGCGTTCACCGGCATAGATTTTGGCGGTCATGCTGCGGCGCTCTCCGTTCCCCGTACGCTTCCCTCTCGGGCGGGGATGTTACCCGGTCTCGGGCACAGCGCCATAGGGTTTCACGCGGACAGGGCGACAGCGTTTCACGCAGGCAGCGCCACACGCCCCCGCGTGATCATCTCCCCCACCGTATGCACGCCCAGCTTTTCCCGCGCCCGCTCGCGGTGTTTTTGCACCGTCAGGGGGCTGATCTTCAACAGCCGGGCGATCTCCTTGCTGGTACAGCCCGACACGATATGCCGCACCACTTCCGCCTCGCGCGGGCGCAGCTGGTCCCAGGACAGGGGCGCTGGCTCCACCGGGGCCTGCTCGTCGGCAACCGACGGGCTGCTGCCCCCGGCAAAGGCGATCAGCTGTGCCGTGGACCGCAGCCCCGCCTTCTGCATGATGGAGGAGCGATGCTTGCGGATGGTCAGTTCGGAAACACCCAGCAGTGCGGCGATCTCGCCATTCTTCAGCCCACGCCCGGTCAGCGTCAGAACCTGGCGTTCTCGGGGGGTCAGCATCGGCGACATGGCGGAAAATCCCTGGCTGGTTGGCGATGACCAGACCCTGCCAGGGATCGGAAGAATTCTCTCTTCTGTTATCCTTCCGAAAATCAATGCATTGATTTTATTGAGTTTTAATCGGAAGAAAACAGGAAGGAAGCCGGAATAGAAAAGGGGCGGACCAGGGCCCGATCCGGCCACCAGTCCGCCCCCTGAAATCTGGAGCGCTGTTACAGCAACCCGTCAAACAATGCTGCCATCATTCACCACTTCCGGGTCGGAGCTGTAAACCACCTTACTGCCCGCCGAAATCAGGGTTGCCTGCGTCTCGGGGTCTTCGACCAGGAAGAACAGGGTTATATTGCCGACCGCCTGCTTGTTCTGATTCTCCTGGCCGTCGGATATCTTGACCTCCGTTTCGCTGACACTCACGATCTTGAGGTCTTTGAGTATCTTTGACCCATCAACCGCCGGCGTCACATTCACGCCGGTGAAGATGAAATCGATTTGGGTGGTCGGATCTTTCGTGAAAACAATCTGGCTGATATTCGCATTCGCCGTGATCACATCATTGGTAGAGACATTCTTCTCATAGAAAAGGGTCGGCTGCGGCAACCCACCGCCCGTTCCCTGCATTTTACACGTCACCGGAATGGTCAGAACATGATTGACGACGTCCTGGCTGCTCATTTTACGTCTCCTTGTTTGAGGGTTGAACTGATCAAGCGTTGGTATTGGACATCGGCGTAGCCGATTTTCTCCAACCTGCTCATGCCTCCCACGGCAGCGGAAAGGGTGCCGGCGCAGATATTGGCCCGGACCCAGGGATCGAGGATCTTGTAGTCATGGGTGGTTGCCGCGATGGGACCCAGCAGCCGGACCGCCTCTCCGCAGAAGGCGGCGGCGGCGTCCACGTTGCGCCGCGCCCGTTCGACGGCGGCCTGAACCAGCAGGATATTGGCGGTCAGAACCGTACGGCTGGCATCCTGCGGACCCTCGCGAACAATCGCTTCGGCTTTGGCGGCACTGGCGCCCGCCCCCTTCACATCGCCGGTCAGCAGCAGCAATTCCGCGCGGTTGGCCAGGGCCTGCCCCAACAGGCGGCGGACATAGCCGTCGCCCGGCTTTGCGGCCAATGCCTGCTCAAGCCAGACCAGCGAGCCGGACAATCGGGACGACGCCCCCGTCAGGTCATTTGCAAACAGATGGAACCGCGCGCCCAGCACGTCATTCTCTGTCTTCTGCCGCTGCCACAGGCTGTTTTCCGGCTCCTTGTCCAGCAGATAGCCGATCAGGTCGGATGATTTCTGCAAGGAGGCCAGGGCCGCCTCGGTCCTGCCGCGCGCCGCCAGCAGGATGGCTTCCAGCTTATAGGCCAGGGCCAGCCGGTTGGACCATTCAAGCGCGTCCGGCTCGGCCTTGCGCAGCCCTTCCAGCATGTCCTTCTGCTGGCCATACAGCGTGACGGCATCGTCCAGGCGGCCGTCCTGCGCGCGGGCATTGGCCAGCCAGGACAGGCCATTGGCCATGCTGACGGCCAGGGCGCGGTCATCCGGGCGCTTGGCCATGACCGCGCGCTTCAGCCGGTTGGATTCCTCAAAATCCTGGGCGGCCTCGCTGACCTGATCCCGGCGCAACCGCAAACTGCCCAGGCTGGCCAGGGCATAGGACAGCTCCAGGCTCGCATCCTCGTCCGCGGCGTTCAGCGCCACCATGCTCTGGGCCAGATCGCGATAGCGGATGAAATGCCGTTCGGCCTCATCCAGATTGCGGCGATCCAGCGCGATCTGCCCGAACCAGAAGGCAACGGCCCCCGCCGTTTTCAGCAATGCCCCATCCACCGGCCCCTCGGCCAGATTGACCCGCAGCAATGTTTCCGCCCGGCCCAGGGCGGTCAGGGCGGCATCGACATTGCCGCGTGACCGGTTCACATCCGCCAGCGTCAAAAGCGCCTTGGCTTGGCGCAGACGCAGCGGCCCCGGCACCCGCCCGGCATCCTCCTCCGTCAGATAGGCGAGCGCCTTTTCCGCCACCCCGCCCAGCAGGTCGAGCCGGGCCAGCGGCTGCAATTTCTGGGTCAGGTCGCCCAGCATGAAATCGACCAGCCCCTCCGCCTCCTGTCGGCGTTGCGCGGCCAACGCCTCGGCCTGACGGGCCTGATAGCCCTGCACAACCGCCACCATGGCGATCACGGCAAAGCCGACCACGGCGCCCAGGCGCAGACGGTCGGCCCGCCGCGCCTGCCGGGCCGATGCCGTGATCAGCGCCGATATATCGGGTGACAGCGGTACCGCACGGGTTTTCAGCAGCTCGCGGGCCTCTTCCAATGGCCGGCCCTGTCGCAGCAGGCGGTCGGTCCGGCGCCCATCCGCGATCCATTGCTGCGCTTCGGCCTCCAACCGCGCCCGGATGCGCAGGGCCTGGCGGTGTTCGGCGATCCAGGCGACGGCGCGCGGCCATTGCCGCAGCAATGCCTCATGCGCGACCCCGAACACAGGCTCCCGCCCATGCGAAAGGCTGACGAACAGCCGCTGATCGACAAAATTCGTGACCAGTTGCCGTTCTTCCGCCGTGGCCAGAACGGACCAGGGCGCACGCAGGCTGCGGGCATTGCCATCGGCCCCGCCCGCCGCCACGATCAGGGAGAAGATGCGGGGAAGGGCCGCCTGGGCCTGTGGCGGCAACCCTTCCAGGATGGCTTCCGCCCGCCTTCCGATGGCCCCGTCAATGCCGCCCAGCTTGCGGTACGCCTCAATGGTCAGCTCGCGCGTCGGGCTGCGCTGAAGGTAGAGCTGTTGCAGCGTATATTGCAGAAGCGGCAATGCATCGGTGTTGTTGGCAACCCCCTCGCACAGAAGATCATCCAGATGTTCGTTGCTGTTCAGATCGATACCGAAACTGAGGCCGGCCATCTCCGCCGGCCGGCGGATCATCTGGGCAATCTCGGCGCGGGTCGGCGGTTCCAGATCGAAATGCGCGCCCGTTTCCTTGCCGGCCATCAACAGCGGCTCGCGCGCCAGATCGGGGTAGAAATCGTTGCGACAGGCGCCGATCACGGCAAACGGCCCCAGCCGGGCCAGCCGGTCCAAGGCTGTCAGGAATTGTGAGCGCTGCAGAATGCCCGCCATGGGCGTGTTGAACAGGGCCTCCATCCGGTCGATGAACAGGATGAAGCGCGCGGGATTACGGCCCGGCTCGTCGGGATGCCGGGCACCGGGCGGCAGGCTTTCCCCCTCGCCGGTCAGGGCGGTGCCGATGCTTTCGGCGCTGTGGCCCGCAAATAGCGGCTCACCATCGCGCTCCAGGTCCAGCAGCGCGCCCCCCAGCGCCGTGGGCAGCGGCAGATTGGCGACATCGCCCAGATCCAGGCTGGCAATGCCCTCCACCCGGAATCCACCGCTTCCGGCGATCAGGGCCGGCAGCAGCCCCGCCTGGATCAGGGAGGTCTTACCACTGCCGCTGGGACCTAAGACCAGAACGAAGGGCCGCCCCGCCGCCAGCCGCCCCGCCATCGCCGCGCAAAGCCGCGTGACGGCGGTTTCCCGCCCGAAAAACACATCGGCATGGGCCGCGTCGAACGGGTCCAGCCCAATATAGGGTGATGCCCGCGTCCAGGTTTCCTCCACCACGGCGGCCCCATATCCCGGCGGGAACGTGACCGGGGCCAGGGTGCGATAGCCGCGTTTGCGGATATTCTCGATATAGACGGGGTCGGTGGAACTGTCGCGCAAGGCGCGGCGCAGCTGGGCAATGGCCTTATGGACCTGATTTTCCCCCACCACCACACCGTCCCAGCACAGATGCAGCAGGTCATCGGCGCTCAGTATCGTGCCCGCCCGGTGGCAGAGCGCCGACAGCACATCCATGGCGCGGGGTTCGATCTGTGTTTCGGCGGTTTCCGCGACATGGCGGACCCGACACATCCTTACATCCACCTGCCAATCGCCAAACTTGAAGCTGCTGCTTTTCAAGGGAGATCCTTTGCCGTCAGGGGACAGGCGCTAAAATTATTGTTGGCCATATGACTATTAGACGGGCCAGACCTACGAATACCACTGTTTTGAAGGCTTTTGTAAAGTGATGCCCCCGGCAAACCGTACAAACACGCCCCCACTCATTCTCCCATGAATAGTTTTAGGAATAGAGCCGTGTATAGGGCCGCGCCATGCGCTTCGTTGCGTACCGCCCAAAGAAATTCGGCTCATGTGCAGGACGGCGGGCGCCCTCATGATCATTTCGTTAAAATAGAATACATTAGTATAAATACGCTATTAAGAGCATATAGTCATATTACCAGCGACGCTATAAGTCAAACCGCACCCCACGAGGTGCCCGCCGGCGCTTCGCCTTGAACCGCCAAGACCAAATCAACAATTTCTAAATGGAGCATGGGCTATGTCTCAACAGAGCGTGAATGTGATCTGCGTGTTCGACACCGAGACGACGCAGGAAAACGGCCCCAATGTTGGCGCCACCGTCTATATGATCAGCGACCAGGGTCCCCATGCGGCGGGCCAGGGCACCAATGAACTGACGATCACCGTCAATGTCGGCGACGTCATCACCTGGAATCTGGACCCGCTGCTCAACTTCATGACGGTGTCCTTCACCAGTTTCGTGCAGACCTCCGGCACCGGCGTGCTGTCGACGCGGCAGCTTTCGTCGACCCAGTGGACGGCCAACTGCCTGGGCAGCGGGTCGGTCACCTATCATTTCAACCTGCAGATCGCCAACGACCCCAACACCTATAGCTGGGACCCGTTCATCAACATCAATCCCTGATGAACCTTGCGGCGACGCCGCACGCCGCAACCGCCACCCCTTTCTTCGGAAAGGCGGTGGCGGTTTTGTTTTGGGCTGTTGGGTCGCTTCCTCACATGAACGATTTGCAAATTCGCAAAATTTGCAATCTTTGCCGATCACCTTCGCAAATCCACACCCATCCACGCCTTCCCCTGCTGCGGCATAATTCGCAAACTCCGCCCAAACTCCCATGAACCATTCTACGGGGCGGATTTCCCATGCAGGACGTGCTGGTACGGTTGGAAAAGATGCGGGCCGGCGCCCGGCTGGGCGGCGGTGAAAAGCGCATCGCGGGCCAGCATTCCAAGGGCAAGCTGACCGCGCGGGAGCGGATTGAGATCCTGCTGGACGAAGGTTCGTTCGAAGAATGGGACATGTTCGTCGAACATCGCTGCGCCGATTTCGGGATGGAAACGCAGAAGGTTCCCGGTGACGGCGTCGTCACCGGTCACGGCACCATCAATGGCCGTCTGGTCTTCGTCTTCTCCCAGGATTTCACAGTCTTCGGCGGATCGCTGTCAGAGGCGCATGCCGAGAAGATCTGCAAGATCATGGACCAGGCGATGAAGGTGGGTGCCCCCGTCATCGGCCTGAATGACAGTGGCGGTGCCCGCATTCAGGAAGGTGTGGCCTCGCTGGGCGGCTATGCCGAAGTGTTCCAGCGCAATGTCCTGGCCTCAGGCGTCGTCCCTCAGATCAGCCTGATCATGGGCCCCTGCGCCGGTGGTGCCGTCTATTCCCCCGCAATGACCGACTTCATCTTCATGGTGAAGGACAGCTCCTACATGTTCGTCACCGGCCCCGACGTGGTGAAGACGGTGACGCATGAGGTGGTGACGGCGGAGGAGTTGGGCGGGGCCGTGACGCACACGGCCAAGTCCGGCGTGGCCGATCTGGCCTTTGAGAATGACGTGCAGGCGCTGCTGGAAACCCGCCGTCTGGTCGATTTCCTGCCGCTGTCTAACCGGGAAAAGCCGCCCTCGCGCCCCACGCCCGATCTGGCCGACCGCCCGGAAATGTCGCTCGACACCCTGGTCCCGGCCAATCCCAACAAGCCGTATGACATGAAGGAACTGATCTCGAAGATCGTGGACGAGGGCGATTTCTTCGAGATTCAGCCGGAATATGCCAAGAACATCATCACCGGTTTCGCCCGCATGCAGGGTTCGACCGTCGGTTTCGTGGCGAACCAGCCCATGGTGCTGGCCGGCTGCCTTGATATCGACAGCTCGATCAAGGCCGCCCGCTTCGTGCGTTTCTGCGACGCCTTCAACATCCCCATCGTAACCCTGGTGGATGTCCCCGGCTTCCTGCCCGGCACGTCCCAGGAATATAATGGCATCATCAAGCATGGCGCGAAGCTGCTGTTCGCCTATGCCGAGGCCACCGTGCCCAAGGTCACCCTGATCACCCGCAAGGCCTATGGCGGCGCCTATGATGTGATGGCGTCCAAGCATCTGCGCGGCGATGTCAACTATGCCTGGCCCACCGCCGAAATCGCGGTGATGGGGCCCAAGGGCGCGGTGGAGATCATCTTCCGCGGCGATATCGGCGACCAAGCCAAGATCGAGGCGCGGACCGAGGAATATCGCCAGAAATTCGCCAACCCCTTCGTGGCGGCGGGTCGCGGCTATATCGACGATGTCATTATGCCCCACAATACCCGCCGCCGCCTGTGCAAGGCGCTGTCGATGCTGAAGAACAAGCAGCTCCAGAACCCCTGGAAGAAGCACGACAACCTGCCGCTCTGATCCGACGCGCCCGCACGAAGAGGCACCGTAAAATGTTCAAGAAGATCCTCATCGCCAACCGTGGCGAAATCGCCTGCCGCGTCATCAAGACCGCTCGCCGCATGGGCATCAAGACGGTGGCCGTCTATTCCGACGCCGATGCCGGCGCCCTGCATGTGGAAATGGCGGATGAGGCGGTGCATATCGGCCCCGCCCCGTCGGCCCAATCCTACCTGATCGCCGACAAGATCATCGCCGCCTGCAAGCAGACCGGCGCCGAGGCCGTCCATCCCGGCTATGGCTTCCTGTCGGAAAAGGCGCCCTTCTGTGAGGCGCTGAAACAGAACGGCATCGTCTTTATCGGCCCCGATGTGCATGCCATCGGCGCCATGGGCGACAAGATCGAGAGCAAGAAGCTGGCCAAGGCCGCCGGGGTCTCCACCGTCCCCGGTTACCTGGGCGTCATCAAGGATGATGAGGAAGCGGTCGCCATCGCCCGCGACATCGGCTACCCCGTCATGATCAAGGCGTCCGCCGGCGGCGGCGGCAAGGGCATGCGCGTGGCCTGGAACGACGCCGAAGCCCGCGACGGCTTCCGCTCCGCCACCAACGAGGCGCGGTCCAGCTTCGCCGATGACCGTGTTTTCATCGAAAAGTACATCACCGAACCGCGCCATATTGAAATCCAGCTGCTGGCCGACAGCCATGGCAACGCCGTCTACCTGAATGAGCGTGAATGCTCGATCCAGCGCCGCCACCAGAAGGTGATTGAGGAAGCTCCGTCGCCGTTCCTGGATGAGGCCACCCGCAAGGCCATGGGCGAACAGTCGGTGGCGCTCGCCAAGGCGGTGCAGTACCGTTCCGCCGGTACGGTGGAATT
The DNA here is from genome assembly GCA_001296005.1 of alpha proteobacterium AAP38. Classification (GTDB taxonomy): domain Bacteria; phylum Pseudomonadota; class Alphaproteobacteria; order Azospirillales; family Azospirillaceae; genus Niveispirillum. The sequence goes on from LJHR01000038.1 coordinate 63,328, forward strand.
CATCGTCGACAAGGACCGCAATTTCTATTTCCTGGAAATGAACACGCGGTTACAGGTCGAACATCCCGTGACCGAAATGATCACCGGCCTCGACCTTGTCGAACTGATGATCCGCGTGGCCGCCGGCGAACATCTGCCCGTCACCCAGGCCGATGTCGGCATCAATGGCTGGTCCCTGGAGGCACGCGTCTATGCCGAAGAACCGACCCGTGGCTTCCTGCCCTCCACGGGCCGCGTCACCCGCTACCGCCCGCCCACGGAGGGCACCCGCCCCGATGGCTCCATCGTCCGCGTCGATACCGGCGTGTATGAGGGGGGCGAGATCAGCATGTATTACGATCCCATGATCGCCAAGCTGATCACCTGGGCCCCCACGCGTGATCAGGCGACCGATGCCATGGCCGACGCGCTGGACGGGTTCCAGATCCGGGGTGTGGGCCACAATATCTCCTTCCTCACCTCCTTGATGCAGAAGCAGCGCTTCCGCGACGGTCGCCTGACCACCAACTTCATCGCGGAGGAATATCCCGACGGCTTCCATGGCCTGACGCCCGAGCCCGCCGTGCGCGACCGTCTCCTGGCGCTCGCCACCGTTCTGCACCACCGCCGCGCCAGCCGCGACGCCATGATCTCCGGTCAAGTCGCTGGCCATGGGTTCCACGTGGCCCAGGACTGGGTGGCGCGCGCCGACCGCCAGAACCACAAAACCCATCTGTCCTTCGCCGGCGGTGCCGCCACCGTCACGCTCGACAGCGGCCCGCACACCATCCTGGGCGACTGGGAAATCGGCCAAAGCCTGTGGCAGGGCACGGTCGCCGGCGTCGCCATGACGGTCCAGGTGGACATCAAGGGCACGTCGCTGGTCCTCACCCACGGCGGCTTCGCCTTCGTGGTGGACGTCCTGACCCCGCGCGCGGCGGAACTGGCCGACCTGATGCCGGTGAAGCTGCCCCCCGACATGTCCAAATACCTGCTCTCCCCCATGCCCGGCCTGCTGGTCTCGGTGTCGGTCAAGGAAGGTGAAGCGGTGAAGGCCGGTCAGGAACTGGCCGTGGTGGAAGCCATGAAAATGGAAAACATCCTGCGGGCCGAGGCCGACGGAACCGTGAAAAAGGTCCACGCCGTGAAGGGGGCGAGCCTCGCGGTGGATGAAAAGATCATCGAGTTTGAGTGAACCTTAGACGCACGCTAGTTTCTTTCACCGTCATCCCGGCGAAAGCCGGGACCAAGGGGGCAAAAGCCTGACGTTACACCGCTTGCCACGGCAGACCCAGCCGAAGCGCCTGTAATCCTGGGTCCCGGCTTTCGCCGGGATGACGAGCAAAACGCTGAAGCCCGGAGCCTCCAGATGACCACCTTCCCGCCCAAGACCCTCGCCGACCGGCAGACGCTGGCTACCACGGGCGTCACCGTCAAACATTTCATCGCGCTTAGGTAAGAACAGACCATGGAGCGTTGGGAGGAAGGGGCCAGCGATCTGGAAAGGTTTGTCTTATCGGTGATCCTCGGGGTCCCCGGCCAATTCCTGCTGCTCACCCTCTCTTTGCTGATCGTCACCTTGCCGTTTCAGATGGCCAGCGATTGGACATGGGCGATGCCATGGTGGGGCATACCCGTGGTCATGGCGCTGAACCTTGCATCCGCCTTTGTCACAGGGCACATCCTGCACCGGGCCAATCCGCGACGGGCTATGACGGCGGTGCGCTGGTGCGGGGGCTTGATCACCCTGTGTTGGGCGGCGTTGGCCGTGGCCATGCTCATCCGGGACCTGACCTCACCCCGCGTCTCCGCCCCGCCATTTGACCGCATAACCGACTGGGGACCGATCTCTATTTTGATGATCCTGACCACTATCGCTGGCCTGTACGCGGCACGCCGCGCCAACCCCGCCGCACCCGTCATTACAGGGCGAGAGGCCGGGATGAACCCGCACAGCCATAGTGATCGCATCGCCGAGATAATGGCCCTGTCCGGCACAGGGTTGCTCTTTGCCTTTGGGTTTCTGCTGTCCTATGGGTTGCTGTCTGCCGTGATCGGCATGGTTCTGCCCTGGTCGACGAATATGGTGGCACCGGCCTCAGCGGCCCTGGTCGCCGGTTACGCCATGCTGAATGTGGGATTGACCGTGTCCAAACATTACCCGCCGCGCCGCGCCGTAGGTTACATGCTGGCGGCCCTGGTGCTGCTGCACGCTGCTGCGCTGTGGAAACTGTTCGTCCAGGCGGGGCGCGATCTGGCGGAGGCATGGCCGACACAGCCGCTGATCCTCGGCGCGGCCCTGTCCGGCATGGCGCTGGCATGGCACCGGTGGCGTCCCTACCCTGCCGCTCTCGGACCCACAGATAAGCCATGAACGCCGCCCCCTTCAAGCAGCAGGGCCAAGTCGATCCAGCCGCCCTGACCCTTCTCGCCCTTCTCCCCATCTTCCTGGCCTGGCGCACCGCGCCGCCCCATTCCCCCGGAGCCTTCCCATGACCACCTTCCCCCCCAAGACCCTCGCCGACTGGGAAGCGCTCGCCGCCAAGGATGCCGGTGCCGACGCGCAGCTCTCCGACCTGACCCGCACCACGGCGGAGGGTCTGGCGGTGAAGCCGCTTTACACGGCCGAAGACCTGGAGGGGCTGGAGACGACCGGCACCTTGCCCGGCTTCGCCCCCTTCGTGCGCGGCCCCCGCGCCACGATGTATGCGGTGAAGCCCTGGACCATCCGGCAATACGCGGGCTTCTCTACCGCTGAGGCCAGCAACAAATTCTACCGCGCCAATCTGGCGGCGGGTCAGATGGGCCTGTCGGTCGCCTTCGATCTGGCCACCCATCGCGGTTATGACAGCGACCATCCCCGCGTGGTGGGCGATGTCGGCAAGGCGGGCGTGGCCATCGACAGCGTGGAGGATATGAAGATCCTGTTCGACGGCATCCCGCTGGACAAGATGTCCGTCTCCATGACCATGAACGGCGCCGTCCTGCCCATCCTGGCCATGTATATCGTGGCCGGTGAGGAACAGGGTGTCGACACGGCCAAGCTGTCCGGCACCATTCAGAATGACATTCTGAAGGAGTTCATGGTCCGCAACACCTATATCTACCCGCCCGAACCCAGCATGCGGATCATCGCCGATATCATCGAATACACGGCCAACCACATGCCCAAATTCAACTCCATCTCCATCTCTGGCTATCATATGCAGGAGGCAGGCGCCACGGCGGTGCAGGAACTGGCCTTCACGCTGGCCGACGGCATGGAATATGTCCGCGCCGCCCTGGCCAAGGGCCTGAACGTGGACAAGTTCGCCCCGCGCCTGTCCTTCTTCTTCGCCATCGGCATGGACTTCTTCATGGAGGTGGCGAAGCTGCGCGCCGCCCGCCTGCTCTGGGCCAAGCTGATGGACAAACATTTCCAGCCCAAGGATGCCCGCTCCCTGGCGCTGCGCACCCATTGCCAGACATCGGGCGTGTCCTTGACGGAGCAGGACCCCTACAACAACGTCATACGCACCACGATCGAGGCCATGGCCGCCATCATGGGCGGCACGCAAAGCCTGCACACCAACAGCTTTGACGAGGCCCTGGGCCTGCCCACACCGTTCAGCGCCCGCATCGCCCGCAATACCCAGCTGATCATCGCCGAGGAAACCCGCATCCCCCACGTCGTCGATCCCCTGGGCGGCAGCTATTATGTCGAACACCTGACCGCGTCCCTGGCCGAGGCGGCGGAAAAGCTGATCGCCCAGGTCGAAGAAATGGGCGGCATGACCAAGGCCGTGGAAAGCGGCCTGCCCAAGCTGATGATCGAGGAAGCCGCCGCAAGGCGTCAGGCCCGCATCGACCGGGGCGAAGAGGTGATCGTCGGCGTCAATAAATACCGCCCCCAGAACCCCGAAACCGTCGATGTGCTCGACATCGACAATACCGCCGTGCGCGAGGCCCAGGTCGCCCGTCTGAAACAAATCCGCGCCAGCCGTGACGAAGCCAAGGTCCGCGAAACCCTGGCCGCCTTGACCCAGGCGGCGGGTGAGAAATCCGGCAACCTCCTGGCGCTCGCCGTCAACGCCGCCCGCGCGCGCGCCACCGTTGGGGAGATTTCCGACGCCATGGAAGAGGTTTTCACGCGCCACCGCGCCACCATCCGCTCCGTCTCCGGCGTCTATGGCGCGGCGTATGAGGGCGATGCCGGCTTCGCGCAGATCCAGAAGGACGTGGCCGACTTTGCCGAGGAAGAGGGCCGCCGCCCCCGCATGCTGGTGGTGAAGATGGGCCAGGACGGCCATGATCGCGGCGCCAAGGTCATCGCCACCGCCTTCGCCGATATCGGCTTCGACGTCGATGTCGGCGCCCTGTTCCAAACCCCGGAAGAGGCCGCCCGCCAGGCCATCGAAAACGACGTCCACGTCGTCGGCGTCTCCAGCCTCGCCGCCGGCCACAAAACCCTCGTCCCGCAACTGGCCGCCGCCCTGAAGGAACAGGGTGCCGGCGACATCCTCATCGTCTGCGGCGGCGTCATCCCGCCCCAGGATTACGACTTCCTCCTGAACGCCGGTGCGTCCGCCATCTACGGGCCGGGGACGAACATCCCTAAGGCAGCGGCGGAGATTATGGGGATGATCAGGGGGAAGCATATCGCATAACCCACCTCCCCTGAACCGCCCCTCGCCCACGAAGGTGGGAGAGGGAGGGGCCCGCCGGCGTCAGCCGGCGGGAGGGTGAGGGCGAGACGCCGACAGCCCGGAGAAGCCCTCCACACTGCAACACAAACCTCAGCGCCCCTCCGTCATCCCGGCGAAAGCCGGGACCCAGCATAAGGCGCGATCAGCGCCGATATGGCCCCCGCCCGGTCCAGGCGTGAAAACCCTACTTCCGGCGCAGCGTTTCCAGAACCATCGCCCGGCGTTCATCCCCGGACAGTCCCTGCGCCGCCTCTTGGCTCAACGTTGCCGCCATCCGGCCCGACAGCGTCAAGCCCTCAACCGCACTGATCTTCTCCCCCCGCGCGCTGGTGAGGACAAACTGGCCGGTCCTAGCCGCCCGGCGGAGGTCGGTGCGATGAGTTTTCGTGGGTGGGAATTTATCATGATTGCGGGGCGACCGCCATCCCGTTCACCTCCGCCAGATACCGATGCGCCTCTGCCGTCGCCTTCAAAACGGCGACCTTCTCGACATTGGTCACTGATGGCAGGTCAGGCAGGATGTAGGACGGTCTTAACATGACGCGCCCGATATGTTCGAAAATGCCGGATTTTTTAACAAGTTTCCCGGTCATGTTCGAGTTTTGAACAAGGGGCGCACGTATGAAGGAGTAGCAACGACATGACCCAGTTTCCGACCCCACCCATCCACGCCTCGAAATCCGTCGCTGGGACAGTACTGCAACTCCACCGCGACCAGCTGGAAGTCGCGATGGAGCGGGCGAAGACCATGTTAGTCTGCATAAAAACAAAATCTGTACACACAAAAGGCAAAACAACAATAATGTAAGATAAATTTTGCGTGTTCTACAATTTTTACACCAACTTCCACACAACATCCCTACGAGACGTATCGATAATCTTTATGGAACGAAAACACGATCCGCCGAGTTGGAATTTGACAAATTCAGCAATCTCCATCAAAAACTCATCTACATTGAGAGTTAACAAATCAAATCTTATTCTACAAGCGCTCACAATGAGAATAAATTCTTCGCCATGATATCTCCTATTTTTACTCTTTGAACTTATTGCGTTGCAAATCGAAGATCGCCAAGCACCGAAATACTGTTCAGGAGAAATTGAACTGGGCTTAGAAGGCTCTCCTTTACCAATGTCACCTCCAAGGAAAACTGCCCCACTGCGCTTAAGCTCTGCTCTCTCAAGACTCGCAATGTAACCGTGGTTTCTTGGCTCCACTTGGTGAGGTCGGACAGCGTCCCAGTCAGGGAACGCACAAGTGACCTGAAAACCCTCCACTTGATGACAAGCAAGGTGAGGTCGAAAAAGGATATCAGCGGCGGCCCCCTTAGCCGTCCATTGGAAGTCGCCATCGAAATTATTGTGATCTAGATACAATATAAACGGCCAGAACTCTTCAAAAACAGATTTTGAATCCCCGCAAGTTAACACTTCACTATTGTATCCATTTGAATTTTTCCTGATTATATGCTGAAAAACACCGTCAATAAATTCCCTTAAAGATGACACCGAGTACCATTCTCCCCTCTTAAACGGAACACTTATTGTTTCAGAGTTTTTATCTTGAATCGACGCCATTTCGTTTCACCCCAACACGTCGCTCCCCCCCACGGGCAGATATCCGGAAGATGCCAATGGGCCAACCCCTTTTCAGCCACCGTCAACAACACCGCCTTGCGATACGGGGCATCCAAGGCCACATCCAACCCAGCCCGCAGGCTGGGTTATCGTCCAGAAGGCCGGCAATGTCGATCTCGGACAGCTTGCGAGCGCGCAGCCGCGCTGCCTGTTTCTGTGTCCAGGCGTAGAAGTCCTTTTCATAAAGGTCATACAGGCTGCCATCCATGGCATCGACCTCCGCCGGTCCCGATACCCCTAATGTGGCGCGAAAAATTCACCCCGTCCACCCCTACCCCATCACCCGCATCCCCGCCGCCCCGCGCTTCAAGCGCAGCACGAACCGCACATTCAGGACCAGCACCACCACCGCCAGCCCGCCCAGGGCCAGCAGCATCCAGGGCACCATGTCCGCCTTGTCCTCGTCCTGCGCGATCATCACAATCAGCCCCGCCAGCGGGATCAGCGCGCCCCACAGCCGCAGCAGTTCAAGCGCGGTCAGCCCGCCCGGCTGCGGCACGATCAGGCGCAGGGGCCGGTCCATGGGCACCTGCTTGGCAGCCATGGACAGCAGCGGGAAATAGCCGATATTGAGGATCAGCCAGATGCCGATCATCGCCGCCACCGCCGCGACCGGCCCCACCAGCAGCCAAAGCGGCACCAGTGCTACCAGCAGCAGCACCGACAGCGCCACCAGGGCCAGTGCGGCGCGCGGCAACTGCTGCACCCAGGCCGGATGCACCCGTGCCACACGCAGCCACGCATCCTCGGGCATGGCGATCGGGCCGGGCCGCACCGCCTCTCCCGTCAGCAGCACGCTATGGGAATGATAGATATTTCCCCGATCATCACGGTACAGCGGCATACGCCCCCCAAACCAACAACGGCCTCCCCCCTACCCTACCCCATCGCCCCCACCCCGCGACCCCCCCGCAACTCTTGCCCCCAACGGCCCCGAGTGATAGGAATATTGTCTGCGATTATCATCCTACCTGCCGGAGCGCCCCCATGCCCAACCCCGCCTATCCCCAACCGATCCCCACCTCCCCCGCCCTCGACCCGGCCTTTGACTCCCTGACCAGCGCGGAACAGCGCGAGGCCTGGTGGCGCGGGTCGGATGATGAACAGGCGGTGCAGGCCGGCGATGATGTGGAATGGGCGACGGAGGAACATTTTCCCTCCGGCCTGCACCGCTCCCGCCTTAAGGACGAGGATTGGGCGCGGGTGGCCTATTTCATTGCCAAGGGCGTGTCGGTGACGGAGGTGGCGAAACATTTCGGCGTGTCGCGCACCACCATCTGGCGCGGGATGCAGCGTTCTTCGGGTCTGCGCCGCCGCATCCTGTCGGAACGGCGGATGTTGCAGCGGGAAAGCGACAACCGCTTTGCCGCCCTGCGCGATGCCGTGGTTACCGGCCTGATCGAGGCGATCAGTGCCGGCAATGTCCGTGTCCTGCTCTGGGCCGCCAAGCGCATGGATCTGGGCGGGTCCATCCTGCGTGCCGCCGCGGGCGATGCCGCCCCGTCCCGCCCCCGGCGCGAGCGTGCGCCCGCACCGGTGCGCGCCATCCTGACCCGTGCTGCCGCACAGGCCGACGCCCCGGTTCCGCCCGCTCCACCCCCGCCGCCACCCAAACCCGTCCCGGCCCCCGCCCCCGACAGCCGCGCCGCCACACCCGCCAAAGGCACCAAGGCTGCCACCAAACCCGCTGCCTCCCCCCACCCCGCCAACAGCCCCCGTAAGCCTGCCAAACGCACCCTGGCCCCCCGCCGGGCCTGGGAACCGCTGCGCCGCTTGCTGGCCTGCCGGCGTCCGCCCTGCCCGCCGCTGGCGGACCATCCGGATACCCGTGTCACCGACACCTTGCTGCAAAACTGCCGGTATCAGGGGCTGGGCCGTCCCGTCTGCGACAATGACGGACCGCTCAACCCCTATCGCCCCTTGCGGGATTACCGCTGGCCCTGACCGCCGGGGCCCGGCCCGTCCGCCCCTGCAACAGGGGTTGTTTTTCTGTTGCATCCGGTTGCACGGCACCGTCCCCGTCTATCCCTCTATATACATTGTGGCCTAGACCGAACGTCGTATCTCGCCATCCTGAAAACGATTGGCCGGGCGAAACAGGTGGCAACGCCGGGCCGATCACGGGCGAACCAGTGCATATCAGGGGGAAAGGGTCATGTTTGGATTGGCAAAGGCGGACAATCAGGGGCGGTTGAAGTCACAAGCCATGGATCTGGTGCGGGCGAACATCATGATCGCGAACGCGGATCTGGTGATCACCTATGTAAACCCGTCGCTGCAGGGTTTTCTGTCAGAGGCAGAGGCCGATCTGAGGAAGGAGCTGCCGCGCTTCAGCATGGCCAGCCTGATCGGCTCCAACATCGACATTTTCCACAAGAACCCCACGCTTCAGCGCACCATGCTGTCGGCACTCACCCGCGCGCATGAGGCGACGATCAAGGTCGGTACCCGCATGTTCGACCTGCTGGTCAGCCCGATCACCACCAATGGCGTGCGCTCCGGCTATGTCGTGGAATGGGCCAATGCCGCCGAACGGTTGGCCAACCTCGCTTATGCGGCGCAGAGCAAGGCCATTGGCCGCAACGCCGCCATCACCGAATTCACGCCCGACGGCAATATTCTGGAGGCCAACGAGATTTTCCTGACGGCCATGGGCTATCGCCTGGACGAGGTGAAGGGCCGCCACCACTCCATCTTCATGGCACCGGACCAGCGGGAAAGCGAAACCTATCGCGCCTTCTGGGATAAGCTGCGCAAGGGGGAGTTTCAGTCGGGCCGCTTCCGTCGCCTGTCCAAGACCGGGGCGGATGTCTGGATCGAGGGTTCCTACAACCCCGTGCTGGACGGTAATGGCAAGGTGACAAAGGTGGTCAAGCTGGCCAGCAATGTCACCGATCAAGTGCGCCTGCTGGCCGATCTGAAAAGCCTGATCGACGAGAATTTTGCGGAGATCGACGGCGCGGTTCAGCAATCCTCCAAGGATTGCAGCGGGGCGACGTCCGCCGTTGCCGGCTCGCTGACCAATATGCGTACCGTCCTGGACGGCGCGCGCGACATGGCCAAATCCGTGGCCGAGATTGCCCAGACCATGACCCACTCCCGTACCGCGGTAGAGGCGGCGGGCAAGGAGGCGGAACTGGTGGCACAGCAGGCCGACCGCCTGATCAATGCCGCCCAGGCCATGAACAGTGTGGTGGAACTGATCCGCGACATTGCCGGCCAGATCAACCTTCTGTCGCTGAACGCCACCATCGAGGCGGCACGCGCTGGCGAGGCCGGCAAGGGCTTTGCCGTCGTGGCATCAGAGGTCAAGGGCCTGGCCAATCAGTCGGCCCGCGCCACCGAACAGATCTCCGCCGAAATTGAGAGCATTCAGCGCACCAGTGCCGAGGTAGCCAGTGCCGTCCGCGGCATCACCGGCGCCATCGGCAGCGTCAGCGGCTATGTCAATTCCACCGCCGCCGCCATGGAACAGCAAAGCGCCGTAACCCGTGAAATCAGCACCCGTATGGACGTCACCTCCAACGCCGTGACCCAGGTGTCGGCCAATATCGACACCATCTCGTCGGCGGTCGGCAAGGTCGCCGCCGCCGTGACCAAGACACGGCAAGCGGCGGAGGTGCTGGCGCGGTGATGCCCGGCAGGTGTAGGCCTTAAACTACCATTCCGCGTATGATGGCGTGACTTGTTCGCCGGGATGCCCTATCCTCTCCTCCACCATTTGGCATGGGGAGGATAGGGTTATGCGCGTATCACGACGCAATGTGCTGGCCACCGGCGGGGCGCTGGCGGGTCTTGGGGCGTTCAGCGGGGTGGCCGGTGCCGCCACCAAGAAGCTGCCCGCACCCTGGGTCCGCTATGATGTGTGGAGCAGCGAAGGCCAGCGCATGTTGAAGGGCTACAAGACCGCTGTGGAGGCGATGCTGGCCCTGCCGCCCACCCATCCCCATAATTGGTTCCGCAATGCCTTTGTGCATTACATGGATTGCCCGCATGGCAATTGGTGGTTCTATGTCTGGCACCGGGGCTATCTGGGCTATTTCGAACAGACGGTTCGCAAATATTCCGGCATGTCCGATTTCGCCTTCCCCTATTGGGACTGGAGCCAGAAACAGGCGCTGCCCGATGGCATGTTCGACGGCGTGCTGACGCCCGTCGCCGATGCCTTCGCCCGATACGCGCGCGACCTGCCGACCTTCACCAATTTCATCCAGGCTCCGCTGGAAAGCTATTACAGCCGCATGACCGCGGCGCAGAAAAACCAGCAGAACCTGCGCGGCAACACAAATTTCCAGAAGCTGTGGGACGGCGTGGCCGGGACGGGCGGGGTGGATAAGGGCGACCGCGCCTTTGCGCCCACCGACCTTTCGCCCACCCTGAAGGCCCGTTACCCGACCCGCAGCAATCCCGACATCGCCCCGTCGGTCGCCAAATATTGTCTGCCGGCCAACATCGCCCTGGGTCTGGCGCCGAACCAGTTCAACAGCGCCAACATGGTGGACAGCTTCACCAGCGTGAAGACCGCATCCCACAATGCCATGCCGGCCAGTGGCTCCGTCTTCTCCAAGCTGGAGGGAGAGCCGCATAACAAGGTCCATAACTTCATCGGCGGCGCGTTCGATGGTCCGGGCAATTGGGGCAGCGGCCCCTTCGGCAACATGACCAACAACCTGTCCCCCGTTGATCCCATCTTCTTCCTGCACCATTCCAACATGGACCGGCTGTGGTGGCTGTGGGAGGAGAAACAGAAGGCCAAGGGCCTGCCCACCCTGCCCACCAACAAGGACGAGTTGGCGCAGTTCGAACGCGAACCGTTCCTGTTCTTCTGGAACGAGAAGGGGGAGCCGATCCTGAACGGCAAGGCCGGGGATTACATCGATCCCAAGCAGTTCTGGTATTATTACGGCCCGCCGGTGGACAAGACGCTTCTGGACATGGTGGAAGAGCTGAAGAAACCGACTGCGGCGCCGCGCCTGCTGGCGGCGGCATCGGATGAAAAGTCCGTGGATGGGCTGGCGAAATGGCCCATCGGCCTGAATGCTCGTCAGGTGCAGGCCATCATCACCTTCACCCGCCCCGCCAGTTCGGCCCGCGAATATGCGCTGGTCGTCAACGCGCCGGCGGACCTGAAGGTGGCGGGCATCGACAGCCCCTATTATGCCGGCAGCATCTCCTTCTTCGGCAGCCACACATCCGACATGCAGCACCGCGTCACCTATGCCGTGTCCCTGGACCCGGCGGTTGTGGCCAAGGCCGGGGGGCAGATGGACCTGCGCCTCGTCCCCACCCCGGCCTGGGCCGACCGGGCGGAACCGCAGATCGAAAACCTGGAAATCCGCGGCTCCTGATAGGCGGTACACCGGCGGCATCCCCACGGATGCCGCCGGACCGTCCCTCAACCAATCCCATCCTCATACTGGCGCAGCAGACGGCGCAGCCGTTCCGCCTCCGGCTTCAGCACCTTGAAGTAACGCACGGCCATGATGCTGCCCGACAGGCCAAATCCCACCATCGCCAGCAGGGCGAAATCCCGGATATTGCCGCCCGTCATCTTGCCCACATCACCCAGCTGCATAACGGCCAGCCCCAGCGCCAACAGAAAGATGGGCACCGCCACCCCCATCACCCGGATGCGCCCCATCGCCCCTTCCACCTGCGACAGCAGGGCGCGCAGGCTGCCCGGCAGGTTTTCGGGCGGCGGCGTCACCGCCCCCTCCCATCCCCGCCGCACCACCAGGGCCAGGACGGCCCAGGCAATGGCCAGCAGCAGCAGGCTGCCCCATTCCCGCGCGGGATCGACATTGCCACGCCCGGCGATGCCATAGGCCGCCACCAGGCTCCACCCACCCAGCGCCACACCGATCAACCCCATACGCAGGCGGAAATCCCGGCCCCGCCGCGCCACCTCCGCCATGGCACTGTCGATCAGGTACAGGCCCGCCACTTCCTCTGCCCGGTTGGCGGCCCCGGTCCAGGCACGTTCCAGCCTTGCCATATCCATGCTCATTTCTCTTCCTCCTGCGCTTCGATCTGGGATATAATTCCTGTCAAACGGGCCTTGGCCCGTGTCAGGCGAACGCCGACATTGCTTTCGCTCAAATCATGCATCTGGCCGATATCGCGGTACGGCACCCCGTCCAGCGACAGCAGCAGGATCGACCGGTCGAGCGTCGGCAATTGCCGGATGGCGGCATAGAGCCGGTCCAGCATCCGCACCTCATCCGGATCGGCGGACAGGGCGTGGCGCCGCATGGCCTCTGCCGCCGCGTCGGCATCACGCCGCGCCTTGCCCCCCTGGCTGCCCTGCCAGGTCAGCGCCCGGTTATGGGCAACGCGATAGATGAAGGTGACGGGCTGGCTGTCGCCGCGAAAGGCCGGCAAGGCCCGCCAAACGGCCAGCATCAGTTCCTGCATCAGGTCCGGCTGGTCGGCAGGGTGGGCAAAACCGCGCGCGATCCGGTGCAACAGGGTCAGATGCTCCCGCATCCATTGCCTGAACATCGCCTCGCGTCCCGCATCCATCATCCGCTCCCGTTCGATCCGATGGATTAGACAGGACCCAGCATCCGTTCCTTACAGGGAAAGGACAGAAATAATGAAAATTGGCGGGATATCAGGCCGCCGGGTCGCGCACGGGCGGCAGCACCGCCGACAGGGTGGCGATCAGATGATCCAGCTTGATGGGCTTGGCCAGGAAGGCCTGCATGCCGGCATCGCGGCATTGCTGGCGGATTTCCGCCGACAGGTTGGCCGTCAGGGCAACGATGGGCACCTGCGCACCCTGTCCGCCCATGGCACGCAGCCGTCGTGCGGCCTCCAGCCCGTCCATGTCGGGCATAGACAGGTCCATGATGATGGCATCGACGGGGCGTTCCTTGACGATGGCGATGGCATCCCCGCCATTGCCGGCCTGCAGAACCTGCGCCCCGCGCTGGATCAGCAATTCGGTGGCCACAAACCGGTTCACCTCGTCATCCTCCACCAGAAGGATGACGGGGCGGCCCGTGCCAACGGTGGGAAGGGCGCCCTGGATGGGGGCGTCCTGGCGCGGACGGTCCACAGCCAGCGGCACCAGCGGCAGGCACAGGGTGAACTGGCTGCCTTCCCCCGCCTCACTTTCCACGGTCAGGCTGCCGCCCAGCATGTCGGTCAGGGACCGGGCAATGGCCAGACCCAGTCCCGCCCCGCCGAAGCGGCGGGTGCTGGAACTGTCCGCCTGGCTGAACACATCGAAAATCTGGTCCAGTTTTTCGGATGGGATGCCGACACCGGTGTCCACCACTTGGAACCGCACCCAATGCATGGGCGACGGCACGGCCAGGCCCGGCACCGACCCCGGTGCCTCCACCCGGTCCACCGACAGGGTGACCCGGCCCTGGTCGGTGAACTTGACGGCATTGTCCAGAAGGCAGAGCAATATCTGGCGCAGTCGCTTGGCATCGGTCACCACGCCCGACGGCACCCCGTCCCCCGTCCGCAAGGACAGGATCAGGCCCTTGCGCTCCGCCCGCGGCCCGACATTGGACATCAGATCGCCCAGCAGCAGGCCCAGATCGACAGGCCCCTGCTCCATCTCAAGCCGCCCGGCCTCCAGCCGCGCCATATCCAGCACATCATCGATCAGCGTCAGCAGCGAGGCGCTGGAACTGCCCATGACCTCCAGCAGGCGGATCTGACCTGCATTGAGATTATGCGTCTCCAATATCTGGAGACAGCCCTGGATGGCATTGATGGGGGTACGGATTTCATGGCTGATGGTGGCCAGGAATTCGGACTTGGCGCGGTCGGCGGCGCGGGCCTGCTCGGCCGCCACCTCCGCCGCTGCGCGTTCAGCGGCCAGCCGGTCCGTCATGCGCAGCAGGGCACCGCCCGCCGCACCCATGGCGATGGCCATCACCACGAAGGGCTGGATATAATCGATGAGACGGTTGCCCAGTGTGGCCGGGTCGAACGCGTCCTGCGGCCGGTTCAACAGGATGTCCAGCCCATAGAGCGTATTGGCTGCCAAAGTGGCGGCCACCGCGCCCAGCAGCACCCATTCCGGCCCCCGGCGGGGACGTATCCGCAGCAGCGACAGCAGCGCCATGGCCAGCACCGCCTCGATGAAGCCGACATTCAGCAGTTCGCGCAGGACCCCGTCACGGCGCAGCAGGGCCAGCCCAACCAGAAGCGCCACCAGCGCACCCGCCGACAGCCAGCGGCGCCAGCGGTACCGGTGGCCGGCATAGATGGCGACCCCATGCGCGAACAGATAATAGGCCAGATTGTAAAGACAATCGGCCAGCAGCGCGGCACCGGCCATGACCGGGTCCATGGGCGTGCCGACAGTCTCCAGCAAGGGGACGGACAGCATCACCGTGACAAAGGACAGCGCCCACCACAGCGCATAGGTTTCCCGCCGGCTATTCCACCAGATCGCGGCCAGCAGCGCTGCGGCACCCAGAAGGGGGGCCGCATTCACCAACAGCAAAGCGCGTTCAAGATCGATGTTCGTCAAAATGGCAGCGGCAGCCATAAACAGAAGATTGAGCAGAGCCGACATCTTGCAACAAAGGCGACGAATACGCAATCTTAACAGGCAAGATGGCCGCTCATGGCCCCATCTATATTCGCGGATGCTTTTAACGTGAATCCACGCGTGAACACATTAACATGTATTTTCGTCATTTTTTTCTCATCAACTTGAACAATGCGCCGGTTCGCGGCTATGGTGGGCGGGCGGGATGCCGGGCAGGGCTCGCGCGTTGCGACCCTCTTGTCCCACGCTTCGTTGTGGCAAATCCCGCACGCTTATGATTCAAAGGATTGCCCGATATACTTAACCCATCGGGACAGGTCATGCCGCCGGCGGGGCGGCAGGGGGAACGCCAATGCGGGGCGCGGTCATGAAACATTATCTTCGCGGTCTGATGCTGATGCTGGGGGCAATGCTGCTGGGCACGCTGCCCGCCTCTGCCTTCCGCCTGATCCCGATCGAGATGGAGTTCGAGCCGACAGGGCGCGGCGCCACCCAGATTTTCCGGGTGGAGAATGATACCCAGCTGCCCATCGCCATCGAAATCCACATCACGGGCCGCAAGATGGGACCGGATGGGGAGGATCTGCCCGCCGAACCGTCGGATGAATGGGTGATCTTCCCCGAACAGCTGGTGCTGGAACCCAACCAGAATCAGTCGGTGCGCGTGCAATGGACCGGCAATCCCAAGCCGGATCAGGAACTGGCCTACCGGCTCATTGCCGAACAGCTGGATGTCGATATCGGGCAGGCACCGGTGGAGGGGGGCAAGGTCAAGCTGCTGGTGCAGTACAAGGCTTCCATCTATGTCACCCCGCCGGGTGTAAAGGCGCAGATCAATGTCGCCTCCGCCGGCCCGCGTCAGCTCAGCGACGGGGTCGTGATGGAGGTGAAGCTTCGCAATGACGGCACCGCCCACAAGATCCTGAAGGACCCGACCCTGGTGGTGGAGGCGGGCGGCAAGTCCGTCTCCATCCCGACCGACCGTCTGGGTGGTCTGGCTGGCGAGAATGTGCTGCCCGGTGTCACGCGCAGCTTCCTGTTGCCCTGGCCGGGGGACCTGCCCAAGGGTCCGCTGAATGCCAAGCTGAACCTGCCCTGATCGCGCCCGGTCACGCCTTCCCGCCATGCCCCGCCCCCTGCGCTCACGGTATCGACAATGCTTGAGGCTGGCTATTGCCGGCCCGTCGGCATTGGCGCTGACCCTGGCGCCGGCCCGGCTGGCCTCCGGCGCGGGGTCTGAAACGCCGACGCCGACCGCCGCCCCGGCCCAGCCGAAGATTTCGGCGGATGAGCTGTTCAAGAAGGCGTTCGGACAGAAGAAGCAGGCGCAGAGCAGCCAGAAGGCCGACCTGCCCGTCTATTTCGACGGGTACGAGATCGGGCAGGTGCCGGGCCAGGTTTCCATCAACCCCGCCGACACGCTGGTCGATCTCAACAAGCTGTCCGAACTGCTGCGCCCCATCGCACAGGAAGAGCCGATCAAGGCGCTGCTGGCCCAGGCTGGGCCGGACGGCAACGCTGCGCCTGCCCGCATGACCCGGTCGGGCATCCAGCTGGCCTATGATGGCGGCGACCAGATCGTGAAGGTCACGGTCCCCGCCGCCGCCCGCCGTCCGCGCGATCTGTCGGTGCTGGAACGCGGTGCTGCGGCGCGGGCCTATACGGTCATCCCGCAGGCCGATCTGTCGGCACAGATGAACATGCGGGCCGCCATCGAATATCTGTCCGTCCCCACCGGCTTTGGCAAGGATGGGCTGGGGCCCCTGTCCGTCTCCATGGAACCCGCCATCAACTGGAAGGGCTGGGTTGTGGAGGGGGAGATCAATTACCGCGAGGATGCGGTCCGTACCCTGTCGCGCGGCCCCGTCCGCCTGATCCATGACTTCACCGATGCCGGCATCCGCACGCAGTTGGGCGATTTCACCATGCCGGTGATCGGCAATCAGGTGGGTCGTGCCGTGGCCGGCATCTCGGTCGCCAAGAATTTCTCGATCCGCCCCTATGACATGGTGCAGCCCGGCGGTAACCGTGAATTCATCCTCGACAATCCGTCGATGGTGGAGGTCATCGTCAATGGCCGCCCCACCCGCACCTTCCGCCTGGAACCCGGCCCCTACAATCTGAATAACTTCCCCGGCGCGTCCGGCACCAATGATGTGCAGATCCGCATCACCGATGCCTATGGCCGCGAACAGACCATCGACTTTCCTTTCTTCTTCGATAGCCAGCTGTTGGCAACGGGAATACAGGAATATGGTTATTCGATCGGCGTGCCGTCGCGGATCGATAAGGACCGTTACCTCTATGACGAAAAGGACCCGGTCCTTTCTGCCTATCATCGCGTGGGCGTGACTGACAATTTCACCTTTACCCTGGGCACCCAGGTCGACAAGACGGAAACCACGGTCACGGCAGAGGCGCTGGTGGCCACCGGCCTCGGCACGTTCAGTGTGGAGCCGTCGGCCTATCTGCGGCGCAAGGATTGGGGACCTACCGAAACAGCCGCCGACAAGAAACAGGGCTATGGCGGCACCTTGCGCTACCGCTCCTATTCCAACGGTGCGTCCGTCCTGGACAGTCAGGCCATCACGGCCCAGGTCAGCTGGTATGATCCCAATTACCGCAGTTTCGGATCGACCTTCGTCTCCAACACTAAGCTTGACGCGGCTGTCCGCATCTCCCAGCCCTTGTTCGAGAACCTGACCACCTCGCTGGGCGGGCGCTACCGCGAAACGCGCGGCAGCTCAGAAAGGGACAGCTATTCGGTGGATCTGGCCCTGCGCCGCCGCCTGTTCGAAACCGGCAGCGTCGACCTGACCTTCAGCCATGGCAAGGACGGGTTCGGGGCGAAGGATACGGGCGTCTATCTCACCACCCGCTTCGTGTTCGACAGCGGACGGCAGAGCGCAGGTCTGAATGTCGACACCATCTCAAAGCAGCAGCGCCTGGATTGGCGGTTCCAGTCGCTCTACGCCGTGAATGCCCTGTCGGGCGGGCTGGAAATGCTGAACGAGGGCGGGCAGGCCGGGGACCGGGTTCAGGGCAACCTGAACTACACGCATCAGCGCTTCGAAGCGCAGGTGCGCCAGGATACTGTTCGTCGGTCGCTGAATGACAGCAAGGGCATCGAAAGCCGGACCTCCATGACCTTCGGCACGGCACTCGCCTTCGCCGACGGGCATTATGGCGTCACCCGCCCCATCACCAACAGCTTCGCCATCGTCACCCCGCACCCGCGTCTGGCGGGCAAGGATATCGGTGTCGATCCCGTGGATGACCGTTACGCCGCCCAGACTGACTGGCTGGGCGTGCCCATCGTCCCCAACATCTCCGCCTATCTGGTGCGCCCCATCCTGCTGGACGTGCCCGACGCACCCGCGAACTATGATCTGGGTGATGACCGGCCCGCGGTGCAGCCGGGATACAAGTCCGGTACGATCATCACCATCGGCACCGATGCCGTCGCCTCGCTGGTCGGCACCCTGCTCGGGCCGGATGACAAGCCCATGGCGCTCTTGTCCGGCACCTTGCGACCGCAGGGTATCAAGGATGCCAAGGATCTGGCCTTCTTCACCAACCGAAGCGGCCTGTTCCGGATCGACAGCGTGCGTCCCGGCGACTGGCTGTTGATTGTGGCCGGCATGGAAAAGACGCCCCTACCCATCACAGTGACCAAGGAAGCCGAAGGTCTGGTCAAACTGGGGCCGCTGCGCCTGCCGGCCCGGCCTTGACCAACGCCTCCAGGTCCGGGCGACGGTCGGCCCAATCGGTGGCGCACTGGTACGCATGGCCCAGCGTCACCAGCGCCGCCTCCCGCCAGGGCGTGGACAGGATTTGCAGCGACAGCGGCAAGCCACCGGCATCCGCCCCGCATGGCACCGCCAGCGCCGGCAGGTTCAGCCAATTGGCCATGCGCACGAACCGGCTGAAGGGCAGCCGCCCCTCATCCGCGTCGGCCAGGGCGGGGGCCGGAATGGGCACGGTTGGCGTCAGGATGGCATCATATTCCTGGGCCCAGGCATGGAACCGGGCCTGTTCCTGGGCCTGAACCCGGATAAGCCTGGATAGTTCCGCTTCCGAAACATCCTCTCCTGCCCGTAAGCGCCCCAGCACACCTGGGTCCATTTCGGACTCAAAATGATCTATCCGCGGTTGCCACAACCGCCAGGCCCGACCCGCCATCAGAAGGCCTGACGGCTCCACACAGGCGGGCGGATCAATGACGGGGGCCGCCTCCACCAACTTGGCACCGAGTGCCTCCAACTGAGCCAGGGCCGTCAGATAGGCGGTGCCCACGGCCTGATCGACCCCGTCCAGGAAGCGGTCAGGCAGCACAGCCAGCACCAGACCGCGCGGACTACCGGCAAGGGCGGCGTCGGTGTCGAAGACGGCTTGTTGGGCCAGCTTGCGACTGGGCCATGCCGGTCCCGCCTGCGGATCGCGCATAATGGCCAGCATCCGCGCCACCCGCTCCACCGTACGCGCCATAGGGCCGATCGTATCCAGTTCGGGACAGAGCGGTAGACAGCCGCCCATCGGCACCCGGCCCATGGTGGGCTTCAGGCCCGCCAGATTGTTCAGGGCGCACGGAATGCGGATCGACCCGCCCGTATCACTGCCCAATGCCGCATCGGCCAGCCCGGCGGCCACCGCCACCGCCGACCCGCTGGACGATCCGCCCGCCACCCGCACCGTCTTCGCATCCCACGGGTTGCGCGGGCTGGCGGTGGCACGGTTGATCCCCCAAGTGCCGAAGGCCAGTTCCACCGTATGCGCCTTGCCCAGCGCCAGCATCCCCGCCCCGATCAGCGCACCGACAGCCGCCGCATGCGCCGATGCCTCCCCCACCACCGGGGTACGGCAGCCGCCACCGGTGGGCAGGCCGCGCACATCGAGCAGATCCTTGACCGCCAGGGTCAGACCGGCCAGCGGCCCCTTGACCCCAGCCTTACCCTGCCGCCACGCCTCCTCCCGCACCCATTCCGGCTCCACCAGGGCAAAAGCCTTCAAATGCGGATCAAGCCGGGCGATGCCGGCAAGGGCAGTTTCAGCGATGGAGGTGAAATCGGTCATGGTGCTTTCACTCTTCGGACCTGAGCAGTGGCAGCGGCCCCAAGGCCAAGCCGGGCCAACTATTGCCGGGAGATGGGACACCGTAATGGATTTGACAACAGAAGCCCGATCTTATCACGGTTTCCACTGAAAACCTTGGATCACCTTCCGTCTGCTGGCATTGTCATTGCATCCATCTTTGGTGGTGCCGATGATGCTGGAATGAAAATGCCGATCCTGTTCCGCCCCCTGCCGTTCCTGTCCGCCCTGGCCCTGGGTCTGCTGGCCGTCCTGCCGGCCTGGTCCAAGGATAAGGACCGCTGCGAGATCGATATCAGCAGCATCGACCGGATCGAGCCGACGGATGAGTATGATCCCTATTCGGGCGGCGCCACAGGCTATCACCAGATCGAGCTGGAACATGATGACGGCCCCGCCTGCGCCATCCTGGTCGGCATCGATGATGGCGGCAATGGCAGCCGCGTTCTGGAAAGCTCCAAGGACCGGCTGGTCTATGATCTCTACAAGGATAGCCGCCTCAGCCAGCGGGTGGACGATGTGCGGGGCAGTGAGTCCAACATGTTCGCCCTGTCGATGGACAGCAAGAATGACAATGCCACTGTCCAGTTCTTCTCCAACATCCCCGGCGGGCAGTTGGTGCAGAAGGGCACCTATTCCGACCGCGTGACCGTCAATGTCTATCAGTTGATCGACGGCACCCCCTATGGCCCCATCGCCTCGCGCACGGCACAGGTGCGGACCAAGGTGCGGTCGGTGGTCAGCGCCAGCGTAATCGTCGATGGCGTCACCCGCCCGCTGAACGGTTCCGTCGGCACGCTGGACCTGGGTGACCTGACACGCGGCGGCGGTGGCCGCTTCGATCTCGATATTTCAGGCAATGGCGACTATTCCCTGTCGCTGTCCTCCAGCAATGGCGGGCGGCTGGTGGGTACCGGCGGGGACAGCATCGGCTATCAGCTTTATGTTTCGGGTCGCGCCGTCTCGCTGGCACGCGGCACCACTGTCGATCTGGGCGGGTCGGGTCGCTATGGGCTGCAGGTACAGACCGATGGTGCGGCACAAGCCCTGGCAGGTACCTATTCGGACAGCTTGCTTCTGACCATCACCGCCAATTAAGATCAGGCCATGATTGACCGTCACGGCGCGGACAAACCGCCGTGGGTGCCCAGAATGGGCGGAAAGGATCGCCATGGCCTGGCGTTTCACAGGACGGGGATATGGCCCCCTGGTGCTAATGCTTCTGCTGTCCGCCGGCCCCACCCCGGCCCAGAACAGCGCCCAGGGCACCATCACACTGCGGGCGTCTGTACCCGCCACTTGTGCCGTCAGCCTATCGACCGAGAATATTTCCCTGAACCTGAGCAGCGCCGCCATCGTGCCCGTGGCAACGGTGGAGGAACGCTGCAATGCCGCCAATGGCTATACGGTCAGCCTGTCCTCCAAGAATGGCGGCGCCCTGTCCTCCGGCACATCCAGCATCGCCTACACCCTGCATTATGGTGACAGCAGCAGCACCGCCGATGGCAACCTGACGGCGGGAAGGACCGTCTCGGGCACGGCGCGGCAGACGGTTCTGTCCGTCTCCGTGCCTGCCGGGACCCAGCGTCAGGCCGGCGATTATGAGGATACGGTCACCATCGCCATCGCCGCCAAGTAACACCACCGGAGTCAACCTTTCCCATGTCCCATCCCCGCTTCCACCTCGCCTTCCCCGTCCATGATCTGGCCGCCGCCCGTGGCTTCTACGGCGATCTGCTGGGCTGTCCGGAAGGGCGGTCATCGCCGGAATGGGTGGATTTCGACCTGTATGGTCATCAGATCGTGGCCCATCTGGCGCCTGATGAATGCGGATCGGCCGATACCAACCCCGTGGACGGGCATGAGGTGCCCGTGCGCCATTTCGGCCTGATCCTGGATTGGGACGCCTGGCACGCCCTGGCCGACCGGTTCCGTGCGGTGGGTCAGCGCTTCATCATCGAACCCGGCATCCGCTTCAAGGGCCAGGTAGGCGAACAGGCCACCATGTTCCTGCTGGACCCGTCCGGCAACGCCCTGGAATTCAAGGCCTTTCGCGACGAGGCGATGATCTTCGCGCGTTAACCCAAAACTTCCAAAAGGTCTATGTCGCACGCAAGGGCAGGAATACGACCTACGCACTTGCGGTAAACGCCATACGCGATAATCTATGGACCGGGCGGAATGGTTTATTGTGGGCCCGACAAGCCAAGAGGCGGTCATGATGGCTGGTGACGAAGGTCGGGGCTTTGGGACGATGATCAAGCTGGCCCGCATGGGCGACGCGCCGATTGAGCATGTGGCGGGCGACCGGGCCGAAGCCCCGGTCAGCGAGGTCGCGCTTTACGCCGACATCGCGCGCGTCATCGATCATATGCAGCGCCGCCTGCATGATGTGGTCCGGGTCGAACTGGGCCGCATCGGCGTGGATGACATCAGCCCAATGCAGGTTCTGATGCTGCTGAATATCGGCAGCGATGAACTGACCGTCCGCGACCTGATGGAACGCGGCTATTATCTGGGTTCCAACGCGTCCTATAATCTGAAGCATCTGGTTGAACAGGGCTATGTGGATCGCGGCGCCTCGGCGCGCGACCGCCGCGCCGCCCGCCTGCGTTTGTCGGAAAAGGGTGAATGGCTGTGTGCGGAGATCGGCAAGTTGGAAAGCCGGCAAGCGGCACAATTGCTGCGCACCAACACCGATGCCACCGACCTGGAAACCACCTATCGCATGCTGCGCCGGCTGGAGCGGCTATGGGGAGATGTCGTACGCTACGACAACCGCGGCCAGGACTGATCCGATGATGCCCCCCCCGAATTCCGGGGACCCCGACGCGCCCATGCGTCCCATCCTGCGTTCCCGCCTGAACAGCAGCGATGTGGACCGGCTGCTGCATCAGCCCGGCGCCAAGCCCCGCATCGATACGATGACCAAGCTGGTCATGGAGATGGAGGAAGGCGACCTGACCGACGCTGAAAAGCGTCTGGCGCTGGATATCCTGCGCGCCTTCGCGTCGGATGCGGAGGCAGAGGTGCGGGCCGCCGTTGCCTGGCAGATCCATAACAGCCCCATCCTGACCGCCAACATGGCGGAAAAGCTGGCCCGCGACGTGGCGCAGGTGGCGGTTCCCATCCTGAAATATGTGGATGGCCTGCCCGAAAAGCTGCTGCTGGAGATCGTGGCCGAACGCGATCCGCAAAAGCAGCTGGCCATCGCCGGCCGCCGCACCGTGTCAGAGGCGGTGTCCGCTGCCCTGGTCGAAACCGGCAATGTCGTCACCGTCGTCCATCTGCTGCGCAATCGCGGTGCCGCCGTGCGGGAGGCGACGCTGACACGCGCCGCCGAACGGTTCGGGCAGTTCCGCATCGTGGCCGACAGCATCGCCGCTAGGCCGGAAGTGACCATCGCCATCGTGGAACGCATGATCGCGCTGGTGTCGGAGGATGTGCGACAGCAGCTGATCCGCGATCACAATATCGAACCGGCCCTGGCCAAGCGTCTGGCCGAGGGTGGGCGCGAGGCCGCCACCCTGCGCGTGCTGCAGCCCCTGCTGCTGTCGCGGGAGGATGCGGAGATGGTGGCCAAGCATCTTTACCGCCAGGGCCGGCTGACGCCGCAGGTCCTGTTCCGCGCGCTGTGCGCCGGTGACCTGGAGTTTTTCGTGGCCGGCATGGCGGCCCGCGCCAACATCACGCCACAGGCCGCCGGCATCCTGGCCTGGGATGACGGTATCCTGGGCCTGCATTGCCTGATGGAGGCAGCGAATATCCCCGGCACCCTGACCGGCCCCTTCCGCACGGCGCAGCAGGTGGCGCTGGAGACGGAGTTCGCCAGCGGCGACTGTCCGCGCGAACATTACCAGCAGCTGGTGCTGGAAGCCCTGTTCGACAAATTCGCGGACACGGCGGAGCGTGAGGTGGATGAACTGCTAATGCAGATCTCTGATCAGCCCGGCATCGATATCGGCGCCGCGCTCAACCCCATGCGGTCCTGAGCCATGAAGCTCACCTGCTTCGCCATGCACGGGGAACCGCCTTTGCTGCGCGCGGCCCCCGCCACCCGTGACTGGATGGATGGCACGCCGCAGGCCTATGCCTATCGCTGCCTGCCGCTGAACATCGCCAATGCCCATGGCTGGGAAATCCTGTGCCGTACCGGCTTTACCGCCCATTGGGATGGCGGCGCATCCAAGGACGCCATCGCGATCACGCCCGATCCCGGCACCGTGGCGCCGGCCATAAGCCATTTCGGCTCCGGCATCCTGACCTTCCATATCGAGGCGGTGTTTCGCACCGAACCGGGATGGAGCCTCTATGCCCAGGGTCCCGTGAACAGCCCGAAGGACGGCATATCGCCCCTGACCGGCATCATCGAGACTGACTGGGCGCCCTACAGCTTCACCATGAACTGGAGATTCACCGCCCCGGGCCGCGTGGCGCGGTTCGACGCGGGGGAGGCCTTCTGCGCGATCTTCCCCATCCAGCGCCGCCTGCTGGAAAGCGTGGAACCGGAAATCCGCTCATTGAAGGACGACCCCGAACTGGAACACCGTTTCCAGGAATGGTCCACAGGCCGCCTGCGCTTCAACGCCGATCTGGCCCAGCCCGGATCGGCGGCCCAGGCCGAGAAATGGCAGAAAAGCTATTATCTCGGCCTCAACCCCGACGGCACCCCCGCCCACCCCGACCATTTGATTAAGCTGCGCCCACCGGGGTTCGTGGATAAGCGCGGGACGTAAGGGCAAACCCTCACCGTTCACTATCCATATGCGCCAGCAACGCCGCCGGATACCGCTCCCCCGCCGCCGCATCCTTCGGCACCGCCGCCTCGATGGCCGCCAACTCCGCTGCCGACAGCACCAGACCTGCCGCGCCCAAGCTCTCGGTCAGCCGGTCCCGCCGCCGCGCCCCAATCACCGGCACGATATCCGCCCCGCGTGAGGCGACCCAGGCGATGGCCACCTGCGCCACGCTGGCCCCGATCCGGTCCGCCACACCGCGCAGCGCCTCGACCAGGGTCAGGTTATGATCCAGGTTCGGACCCTGGAAACGCGGGCTCATGGCGCGGAAGCCGGCATTGTTGGTCTCCTTCGACCAATGGCCGCTGATCAGCCCGCGTGACAGCACGCCATAGGCCGTGATGCCGATGCCCAACTCGCGGCAGGTGGGCAGGATCGCGGCCTCGATCCCTCGGCTGATCAGGGAATATTCGATCTGCAGGTCACTGATCGGATGCACAGAGGCGGCGCGGCGGATCGTGTCCACCCCCACCTCCGACAGGCCGATGTGGCGGACATACCCTTCCCGGACCAGATCGGCGATGGCGCCCACCGTCTCCTCGATCGGCACCTCGCTGTCCAGGCGCGAAGGACGGTAAATGTCGATATAGTCGGTGCCCAGTCGTTTCAGGCTGTAGGCCAAGAAATTGCGCACCGATTTCGCCCGCCCGTCATAGCCAAGGAAGGCCCCGTCCGGCCCGCGCACGGCCCCAAACTTCACCGACAGCACCACATCCTCACGCCGCCGTCCCTTCAAAGCCTCGGCGATCAGCATCTCATTGTGGCCCATGCCATAGAAATCGCCCGTATCCAGGACATTGATGCCGGCATCCAGTGCCGCATGGATGGTGGCGATGCTTTCGGCCCGGTCGGCGGGGCCATACATGTCGGACATGCCCATGCAGCCCAGGGCCAGGGGCGCGGTGGCAGGCCCATGGGCCCAGATAGTGCGGTGCGTCAGCATGATGCGGCTCCCTGTTCAGGTTTTGATGCCCTATCGTGCCATCGCCCCCACTGTGCGATAATCCATCCAAGTCAACATGACTCGTTCGGAAATCCGTACAATGCGACCCCACTCCCTTGCCGATCTCGATGCCTTCCTGTCGGTCGCCCGTCACCGCAGCTTCCGCCGTGCGGCCCGTGACCGGGGCGTGTCGGCCTCTACCTTGTCCCAGGCCGTGCGCGATCTGGAAGAAGCCATCGGCATTCGTTTGCTGCATCGCACAACGCGCAGCGTAACCCCGACGGAGGCGGGCCAGCGCCTGATCGACAGCCTGTCCCCGGCTATGGATGCCGTGACCCAGGCGCTGGACGGTTTGAACGATTATCGCGACAGCACGTTCGGCACCCTGCGCCTCAACGTGCCGTCCATCGTGGCGCGCACGGTCCTGCCCGATCTGCTGGCCCCATTCCTGACGGCCCATCCCGGCATAAGGCTGGATGTGGAGGATAATAACGCCCTGGTCGATATCTTCGCTGCCGGCTTCGATGCTGGTGTGCGGTATGAGGAGGCGCTGGCCCAGGACATGGTGGCCCTCCCCATCGGCCCCCGCATGCAGCGCTACATCCTAGCCGCCGCGCCATCCCATATTGCGCAGCATGGAATGCCGCAACACCCGACCGACCTGCTGTCCCGCCCCTGCCTGCGCCACCGTTTCCACGATGCCGGCCCCCTGGCCTGGGAGTTTGAAAGGCGAGGGGAAGTGCTGAAACTGCACCCGGAGGGACCGCTGGTCAGTTCCAACACGCCCCTGCTGCTGCGCGCCGCCCTGGACGGTCTGGGCTGGATCTACACGTTCGAGGATCTGCTGGCCGACCATTTCGCCGCCGGCACCTTGGTCCCCGCCCTGCCCGACTGGTCGCTGTCCTTCTCCGGCCCCTTCCTTTATTACAGCAGCCGCCGGCATGTGCCGGGACCGCTCAGGGCGCTGGTGGACTGGCTGCGCAGCCATGGATTCTGAACTTAGGCGCCACTTCACATTGACTGGAAACACCCCACACCGTCATCCCGGCGAAGGCCGGGACCCAGCGTGAGGCGCGGTCAGCGCCGATATCACTCTTGTCGCGGCGCCAAGTGCGTCTATCAACAGCCCCTTGAGATTGGCTAAACCGCAATCAATCTCCTCATTCCCTACGCCCCGTCAAACGCCGCCCGCAACGCCCGGCCCTCCCGCCTGACCGCCTTCACCCGGCCCCAGAGCATCCAGGCCCAGACCAGCGCCATAAAGATGGACGGCCCATCCCCGTCCATCACATCCAGCCCCTTGACCCAGGTCAGCACATAAAGCGGCCCCGCCAGCGACAAGATCAGGACCAGCCGCAGCAGGCGCGGCGGCCAGGGCTGTTCTGGGGCAAGCCGCAGCGCCCCCTCAAACGGCACACCCCGCGCACAGAGCTCCGTCACAAAGAACAGCCGCAGCGCGGTACACCACAGGAACCCAGCAACCGCCAGGGCCAGCGCCAAAGGCCAGTCCCGCTCCGCAAGCAACAGCGACGCCAGCGTTAGCCCCAGCCCCGCCGCCATGGCCGCGACGCAGCCACCTTGCAGCCAGCCCATCCGATCACTCCGAATGCGGGCAATACGCGGCCTGATCCCCTGCGCCACCCGCTCCGCCGACAGGACAGGCGGTTCAAGCAGCGGCGTGACACGCTCATGCCAGTAAAGTTGGCCGTGATTATCCTGATAAAGCGGCATGCCCCGCGCCCACTGAAGTTTCAGCCGTCCCGATCCGTTGCCCCGTCGGCCCAGCCCATGATATAGGTTTATTATCCTGCAACCACCTAGGTCCGTTCACACCGAAAATCCAGGTTCCGTGCAACAGAGGTAAAAATCATGTTTCACAACGTTGCATCCGTGCTGAAAATCCGGGATGGCACCACGCACCACCCCGGATTTTCGTCCTCTCATCAGATCTTCGGCACGAACGTTACCGGCGCCCCGTCCTGCTTGTGCACCGTGCCCCGGCGCATGACGAACTGCACGCGGCTCAGTTCGGTCACATCCTCGATGGGGCTCTTGGCGACGGCGATGATGTCGGCATCCTTGCCGGCTTCCAGGGTGCCAATGCGGCTGCCCCGGTCCAGAAGGTCGGCGGCGTTCACGGTGGCGGCCTTGATAGCGTCAGCGGCCGGCATGCCGGCATCGACCATCAGCTTGAACTCATAGGCGTTCTCGCCATGCTGCGACACGCCGCTATCGGTGCCGAAGGCGACCTTGACGCCGTTCTTCACGGCATTGCCGAAGCTGATCTTCATCCGCTCGCCCACATCCAGGGCCTTGGCGGCCTGAGCCGGGGTCAGGGTGGTGCTGTTCTTGGCCATGTTGACGACGGTATGGCCGGCCAGCAATGTGGGCACCAGATAGGCGCCGGACTGCTTGAACAGCTTGATACTGTCAGCATCCATGAAGGACCCGTGCTCCACGCTGTCCACACCGCTGCGCAGGGCCAGGTTGACGCCGCCTGCCGCGTGGGCGTGGCTGGCGACCTTCTTGCCCATCATATGGGCGGTGTCGATGATGGCCTTGGCCTCATCCTCGAACATCTGCTGGCCGGTGCCCGCGGCGATGTTGGACAGCACGCCGCCTGTGGTGGCCAGCTTGATGACATCGGCGCCCTTGCGGATCTGCTCCCGCACGGCGCGGCGGCAATCATCGGCACCGTTGCAGATGCTTTCGGGCCGCAGGGCGTGGGTCACTTCCTCGCTGAAGCCGTTGACGTCGCCATGCCCGGCGGTGATGGAAATCATCATGCCGGCGGCCAGGATGGATGGCCCCGCGACCTCACCCTTATTGATGGCATCGCGCAGGGCAAAGCCGGTGCGGGCGGGGGAGCCTAAGTCACGAACCGTGGTAAAGCCGGCCATCAGGGTGCGGTTGGCATAGACGACACCGTCCAGCACCGTCTCCTCCGGATCATCCTGCACCTCGGCCAGTTGCGACCGGGCATTCAGTTCGCCTGTGATATGCACATGGCAATCAATCAGGCCGGGCAGGACAAAGGCATTTTTCAGGTCGATGGTCCGCGCATCGGCGGGCGCACCGGCGGAGGTGGCATCCAGATAGCCGGCCTTGACCGCGCTGACCTTGCCGTCGGTGACGACCAGGGTCTGCTGGCTCAACGGCTTCTGCCCCGGCACGGCCAGCAGGGTACCGGCATGGATCAACACCGTTTCGGCCCCCGCCGCCCCGGTCAACAGCGCAACAGACGCCACGGCCCCTGCCAGACGGCGGCGCCAGATGGAATGCATGGACATGGATTGCCTCACCCGGTGTTGTTATCCGTTACGGATGGAATGACCGGGTTCGGCAACAAAGGCAAGTGGCTGATTTCGGGCGCGGATTTCGCCGCATCGCACCATGACTTGAACTGTTTTCGGTTGACCGGAAACAGTTCCGGCGGCGACTGCCGACGCGCCGCACATGCGGCCCAAGTCAAGCCGCCGGATGGCGGCGCCCGGCGCTTGAGGGAAAAGGGCAGTGTAACAGCCGTCAAAGACGGCTGTTGACCTTACACCTCGTCCTTCACGGCCAGCATCGACAGCGCCGCCAGGATCATCGACACCCCACCCAGAACTAGGGCCCAGATGGCCTCACCGCCGAACGCCGCGCGCAGCACGGCACCCAGGATGCTGGCGGCCAGGACCTGCGGCACCACGATGAAGATGTTGAAGATGCCCATATAGACACCCATCTTCGCCGCCGGCACCGCCGCCGACAGGATGGAATAGGGTGAGGAGAGGATCGACGACCAGGCAAAGCCCACCCCGATCATGGGCAGCCACAACAGGGCCGGGTCCTTGATGAACATGAAGCTGATCAGGCCGACCCCACCCAGGCACAGGCTAAGCATATGCGCGCCCCGCCGCCCGATGCCCCGCGCAATCACGGGCAGAAGGAAGGCGGCGATGGCCGCCACGCCATTATAGACGGCGAACAGCAGACCGACCCAGTCGGCCCCGTCATTATAGGCCTGGGACGCCGTATCGCTGGTGCCATAATGAAAGCCGGTGACGGCAGAGGTGGTGTAGATCCACATGGCGAACAGCGCGAACCAGCTGAAGAACTGCACAACGGCCAGCCGGCGCATGACCGCCGGCATGGCGAACAGGTCCTCCATCACCTCGCTGAACCCGTTCTGGCCGTTCCCGGCGTTCTTCAGCGCAGCATGAACCAGCAGGCACAGGCCAAAACCGATCAGGCCGGCCCCAAGGATATAGACCTCTTTTTCCAGGCCCAGCAGGCCGACGCCCACCGTCACAACGGCACCGATAATGACCGACATCAGGCCCCAGCGGCGGAAATCGCCGGCAGGACGGTCAGGGCGCGTCGCGGCATCCACTCCGCGCTGCGCCAGCCGTGCAGCCTCGAACGCCGCCATCTGTTCGGGCGAATATTCCTTGGTGGTCAGCACCGTCCACATTACGGCGATGAAGATGGCGGCGGCCCCGACATAGAAGGCGATATGCACCGTCAACGGCACGACGCCCGGCGCCGCCGTATTATCCATGCCGAACCAGTGGGTCAGCATCCAGGGCAGGGCCGAGGCACCGACGGCCCCCACCCCGATGAAAAAGCTCTGCGCGGCAAACCCGCTCATCCGCTGCTCATCGGGCAGCAGATCGCCGACAAAGGCGCGGAACGGTTCCATGGTGATATTGATGCTGGCATCCAGGATCCACAGCATCGACGCTGCAAACCACAAAGCCGGCGATGACGGCATGATCAGCAGCGAAAGCGTGACCAGGACAGCGCCCACCAGGAAATAGGGCCGCCGCCGGCCCAACCGCCCCCAGGTCTTGTCGGACATATGCCCGACAATGGGCTGGACCAGCAGGCCGGTCAGCGGAGCCGCGACCCACAGGATCGCCAGCTCGTTGATATCCGCACCCAGCGTCTGGAAAATGCGGCTGGCATTGGCGTTTTGCAACCCGAACGCCACCTGGATACCCAGGAAGCCGATAGACATGTTCCAGATCTGGATCAGGCTCAGCCTGGGCTTCTGCATGGTCCCGTTTCCCCCCGAAGGATTATGTTTATTGACCGCGACCATGCGGGGGGTGTTTTCGCCCGTCAACGGGCACCCGGCTTGAATACGTAGTCAGTTGGCGCAGGGTACCGGGCGGCGGCGAAGGGGGCCATGGCGGGTGTTTCATTGCCCGTGACGCGATATTGGGACGTGTACAGGCTGCACCCATCCATCGACGACTGTTCCCGGTCAACATGGCGATATGCTAACCTTTTTATGCTGTTGCGTGGCTGGAGGTTTCTTCCTTGTCAACCTATGTCCAGGCCGGGGGCTCGGGGCGCAAGCCCACCTTGCTTCTGATCCGCTACCCGCTCACCGGCGGCCTGCTGCATCAATTGTGGGAAAAGCCCTACATCACCGCGTTCAGCCGCCGGTTCAATGTGGTTCTGGTGGAAGAAGACTGTGATCTGGCGGCATTGTGTGACCGGCACAGCCCCGACCTGATTGCCTATCGCGGTGCCTATTCGGCGCCGCACCACCGGATCGAGGTGTCGAACCCTCATGTAAACCGGCATATACCGCGTATTTCGCTATGCATGTGCGACAGCTTCTGCACCAGCCGCATTCCGCATTTCCGGGATATGGATGCGTGGGGTTGTGAGATCGTGATGGCCCATACCAGCATCACGGAACAGACACCGGAAGTGGCGCACCGGACCTTTGGCATGCCCCATGTCTTTGACGATGTGATGTGCATTGATCCGGGTGTGGAACGCGACATTCCCATCTGGCTGGTGGGTGCCATGTCGGCAGACCGGCCCTGGCGCGTTCGTGCGGCGACGGGCCTGTCCGCCCGGTTTCCCGATCTCGTGCAGACCAGCCCCCATCCCGGCTATGGGCGTGAGGTGACACAGGGTCTTGTGGGAGAGAACTTCTTCCGCACCATGGGGCGGGCCCGCATCTCCCTCACCGATGGCACGCTGTTCGATTACGTGGTGCGCAAGCATCTGGAAATCCCGGCCTGCGGCACGCTGCTGCTGACCCCGCCCATCCAGAATCTGGCGGATTACGGATTCCAGGACATGGTGAACTGTGTCATGGGGGAAGGCGATGATCTGACGGACAAGGTGGATCTGCTGCTGCGGGATGAGGCGCGCCTACGCACCATTACCGGGGCCGGCCACGATCTGGTCCATCGCCGCCACGCCGCCTCGAAAAGCGATTTTCTCTATGATTGGTTCCTGGCGCAGTCCCGGCTGCTGCCGGGACAAACCCTGGTCCAGCACGGGCTGTTCGGGCCTTATGAGGCGGTGTGGGACGGGCGGCAGGGCCTGATCTCCAGCTATCAATGGAAACCGGACCTGCTGACACTGACCACACGGGCAGCCGGGGAGGATTATGCCAGGGGTGACTATGCCGCCTGCATCAACCGGGCACAGAAGGCGTTGGAGATGCGGGTGGAACATGCGCCCGCGCGTTTCATGCTGAACCGTGCCCTGTTGCGGACAGGCCGGGCGGCGGAAGTGCTGCTGCCACAGCATGGCCTGTTCCAGTTCAATTTCTGCCGCACCTACTATCAGACACCGGAAGCCGACCCGGTGGAACTCGCCTGGTGGGTGCTGGCCCATATCTGCGGCAGGCAGATCGATGAAGCCGAGGGATTGCTGAACCTTTATGCCCATGTCCGCCATGCCGAACTGCGCCGGGTCCGCTGGCTGATCGACAGCCTGCGTGGACGGGCGGCGGCAGTGCCTGCCGAAAGGCGCGCCGATGACCGGCCCAGCGTCATGCACATGACCGCCGCCAGCTTCTCTGAATGGATGGCCGACATCATGCCGATGATCGCAATTCATTGGCAGGGCACACCCGCCTGAATTTTGCCCCCTTCACCATCCCATCCTGCCGGTGCATGCCAAATATCGGGGATTATGAATGACCACCCGCTCCTTCAACCGCCGCACCCTGATAATGGGGGGCGGCAGCACCTTGATGGCCGGCATGCTGGCCGGCTGCGCCACGGGGCCGGCCAAACTGGCGGTGGCTCCTGCGCCCAAGGGCCCGGTGCTGGCCTTGCCGCCCCTGCGGGCCAGCATTGACCGCATCACCCAGATCACCGTCTGCACCCGGCCCTTCCGGCCGCAGGGACCACGGATTGAGCGGGTGGCGTTCGGGGACAAGGCGCTGGTGCATCATTATGGCCATGGCGGCGCCGGCTGGTCGCTGTCCTGGGGGTCGGCAGCCATCGCCACCGATCTCGCCATGCAGACCGGCGCGCACGACATTGCCGTCATCGGCTGCGGCGCCATCGGCCTGACCATGGCATTGCAGCTGCAACGGGCCGGTGCCAGGGTCACGATCTATGCGCGGGACCTGCCGCCGGCCACGCGCTCCTCGCTCGCCACCGGCGTCTGGTCGCCGGAAAGCCGGCTTGCCCTGGAACAGCATGTGACCCCGGAATTCAAGGCGCAATGGGCCGGCATGGCACGGGCCAGCTTTGACCGGTACCAGACGCTGCTGGGCCTGCCCGGCACGCCCATCGAATGGATCGACACGCACAACCTGTTCACCAATGCCCCGCCCGTGCCCGATGACCGCCCGGCCTTCGCCCATGGCCTGACACGGGAGATGGCGCCCGAGCTGCGCGCACCCCGCATCACCTATGCCGCCGGCAACCACCCGTTCGGGGACCGGGAGGTGCTGACCACGTCCGGCCTGATGTTCAACATCGCCGCCTATTCCGACTATCTTCTGTCGGGCTTCCTGTCGCTGGGCGGCAGGATCGAGGTTCGGGATTTCCACAGCGCGGCGGAACTGTCGGCCCTGCCGCAGAAGACCCTGGTCAATTGCACCGGCTATGGCGCCAAGGCCCTGTTCGGCGACGACACGCTGGTGCCGGTGCGCGGACAGCTGGCCCGCATGATCCCCGACGGCGATATCCGCTACGGCCTCTATTTCAACCAGACCTCCTTCGTGCCGCGCCGCGACGGTTGGGTGTTCCAGGTGACGGGGGCCAATGAATATTACGGCTTCGGGATCGACGACCCCACGCCCGACCGGGCCGAGGCCGAACGCGCCGTCACCACCATCGCGGGCCTGTTCGCGGGCGGGGTGGCATAATGTCCCCACCAAATAATTGATCCCCGTCAACGACCACCCGCCGCCGCCCATGCCATAACCACCCTGTACCAAGGGGAAAATCATGGATTTCATGGTCTGGTCGCTGGCGGCGGCGATGTTCACGACGGGGATGCTGGGCGGGCTGTCGCATTGCGTGGGCATGTGCGGACCGTTCGTGCTGGCCCAGGTCGGGGCCTGCGCCAATCTGCCGGGTCCCGTCCTGTCACGGGCGCGCGGGTCGATGCTGCTACCCTATCATCTGGGCCGTATCACCACCTATGCCGCCCTGGGTGCCCTGGTGGCGGCGGGCGGCGGGGCGGTGACGCGGATGACGGGCGTGTCCTGGTTGCTTGCCTTCATCCTGTGTCTGGCGGCCTTGCTGTTCCTGCGCCAGGGGCTGGTGGGCCTGTTTCCTCGGCTGGCGGGCGGTACGGGCGGGGGGCTTGCCATCGGGCTGGGACAGCGTCTGACGGCCCCCTTACGCCCGCTTTTCGCGCGTCCCATCGGCTTGAACGGCTATCTGCTGGGCCTGACCCTGGGACTGCTGCCCTGCGGGCTGGTCTATGCCGGCCTCGCCTCCGCCATGGGCACGGGTGATCCGCTGGCGGGGTTGATCATGATGGCGGCCTTCGGGGCGGGCACGGTTCCGGCCCTGCTGGCCATCAGCCTGCTGGGCGGGGCCGCCGCCAACCGCTGGCGCAGCACTGCCGCCCGCGTGACACCCCTACTGATGCTGGTGACCGCCTTTCTGGTGGGGCGCATGGCCTGGCACATGCTCGGATGATGCGGCACCAACCGCAATGATCCGCATGAACAGGTCCACGACCTTCTGCACATGCCGTTCGATCTCCTCTGCCGCCGGGATGGGGCGCATGCCCGTCACGGTGCGGTAGAAAAGATCGCTCTGGATCATCCCGCAGAAGGCATTGACCACAGAACCCACATCGGGGCACTGCACCACGCCGCGTTCATGCAACTCGCCCAGATACCTGATCATGGCTGCCTGCAACGGGTCCGGCCCGCAGCGGAAATAGATCTCAGGCAGGCGTGGGAACTTGATCCCCTCCCCCATCACCATCCGCCACAGCCCCTGCGCCTCCGGGTCCATCAGCACGCCCATCAGGCCGCGTGCAATGCGGGTCAGGGTTTCGCGCGGGCATTGGTCAGGCAGATGTGGGGCCGTCAGTGGCTCCATGATCTCCGCACAGCGCTGCGTCACCATGGCCTCGAACAACCCCTCCTTGCTGCCGAAAAGCTGATAGAGTGTGGAGAGTGAGCCGCCCGACCGGCGCACGATGGCCGAAAGACTGGCCCGTTCGAAGCCCTGTTCGAAAAACACGGCGGCTGCGGCGTCGATCATGGCCTGACGGCGCGCTGCCATGCGGGGCGTATGGTCGGCGGCATCGATATCGGCTTCGTTTTCTATGCTCATGTCGCGATCATCGCATTCGGGGTGCCAGTCCTGCAACGGGGCGTGATGGCCGTCACTTGAAAACTGTAATGTACGTTACATTATCCTGCTCGATCATACAGGGTTCTTTTGGGGGTACTATCATGGTGGGGGTTCGGGGCACCGGTTTCATCCGGGGGCGGGGGGTGGTTCTGGCCGTCATCCTGCCATTGGTTCTGGCCGGTTGCGGGGCGAAGGAGGCTGAACAGGCCACGGTTCGCCCCGTGCGCGTGGCCCCGGTCAGCTTCAAGGACGCCCACGCTGCCCGTTCCTTCACGGGCACCATCGTCCCCCGGACGGAGGTGCAAGCCGGTTTCCGCGTCGGTGGCCGCATCGCGGCGCGTCTGGTGGAGGTGGGTGACCGGGTGAAGCCCGGCCAGGTTCTGGCCCGCCTGGACCCGACCGACCTGGAACTGTCGCTGAAGGCCGCCGAGGCGCGGCTGGCCCAGGCTGAGGCGCAGGCGGCGCAGACCGCTGCCGAGCTGAAGCGCTACACGCCACTGCTCTCCACCGGCGCCGTCTCCCAGGCGCAGTTCGACCGGGTGAAGGCAGCCGCCGATGCCGCCGCCGCACAGAAGCGGGAGGCCTCGTCGGCCCTGTCCATCTCCCGCAATCAGCGGGCCTATGGGTCCCTGACCCTGGATCAGGGCGGGGTGATCACCGCCGTCCTGGCCGATGCCGGACAGACGGTGGGCGATGGACAGACCGTCCTGCGCCTGGCCACCGACCTGGGCCGTGAAGTGGCCATTGATGTGGCGGAAGGCGACCTTGCCCGCCTGTCGGTGGGCGGTACCGCGACTGTGGCACTCTGGGCCGATGGCGATATCAGCCTGACCGGTACCATCCGCGAAATCACGCCGGTGGCCGACCCGGCCAGCCGCACCTTCCGCCTGCGCGTCACCCTGCCCGCCGATGCGCCGGATGCCGTGCGCCTGGGCATGACGGCTCGCGTCAGCTTCCCCGAGGCGGATGCCGCAGCCCTGGCCCTGCTCCCCTCCTCCGCCCTGTTCCATCAGGGCGACAAGCCCGCCGTCTGGGTGCTGGCCCCGTCCAAGGACCGGGTGCTGCTGCGCCCGGTGGAGGTTGCGGCCTACCGTCCCGATGGTGTGGCCGTGAAGGCCGGGGTGAAGGAGGGTGAGTTGGTGGTGACCGCCGGCGCCCACCGTCTGGATGCCAATCTGCCCGTGCGCGTCTGGGATGGGGGCCTGCCGTGAGCGGATTGAATCTTTCCGCCTGGGCCATCCGGCATCAGGCGCTTGTGCTGTTCATGATCATCATGTCTTTGGCTGTCGGCGCCTATTCCTTCGTGACCTTGGGCCGGGCCGAAGACCCGCAATTCGCCATCCGCACCATGGTGGTGACGGCGCAATGGCCGGGCGCCACCGCGCGCGAAATGCAGGAACAGGTCACCGACCGCATCGAACAGACCTTGCAGCAGGTGCCGAACTATCACTTCACCCGGTCCTATGCACGACCGGGCGAAACGGTGATCTTCATCAACCTGCATGATTACACCCGGTCCGACACCCTGCCCGATATCTGGTATCAGGTGCGCAAGCGGGTGGGCGACATGGCCCACACCCTGCCCGCCGGCGTGATCGGTCCACAGTTCAATGATGAATTCGGCGATACGTTCGGCATCATCTATGCCTTCACGGGCGACGGGTTCAGCCAGACCGAGATGCGTCAGGTGCTGTTGGCCGCCCGCCAACGTTTGTTGACCCTGCCGTCGATCGGCAAGGTCGACCTGCTGGGCGTGCAGGATGAGAAGATCTATGTGGAATTCGATACGGGCCGCCTCGCCTCCCTGGGCGTGACGGTACAGCAGATCGGGCAGGCGCTGGCGGCGCAGAACGCCGTCAGCCCGACCGGCCTGATTGATACCGGCACCGACCGTATCCGCGTGCGCGTCACCGGCGCCCTGAAGACCGAGGAACAGGTGGCACAGCTGCCGATCCAGGCCGGTGGCCGCCTGCTGCGCCTGGGCGACATTGCCAGCATCCGCCGCACCAGCCAGGAGCCGCCCGAAACCCTGATGCGCCATAATGGCCAACCGGTCACGGGTCTGGCCATCGCTATGGCCGCCGGTGGTGATATCCTGAAGCTCGGCGACGCCGTCAAGGCGGAGATGAAAACCATCCAGGCCGCCTTGCCGCAAGGCATCGACATCGCCCTGGTCGCCGATCAGCCGACCGTGGTCCGCAGCTCCATCGATGAATTCGCCAGCGCCCTGGCCGAGGCCCTGGCCATCGTGCTGGTCGTCACCTTCCTGTCGCTGGGCCTGCGCACCGGCATCGTGGTGGCGCTGTCAGTGCCGCTGGTGCTGGCCGTCACCTTTGGCGTGATGAAGATGGCGGGCATCGACCTGCACAAAATCTCCATCGGCGCCCTGATCATCGCGCTGGGCCTGCTGGTCGATGATGCCATCATCGCGGTGGAGATGATGATGGTGAAGCTGGAACAGGGCTGGGACCGGGCCAAGGCCGCCGCCTTCGCCTGGACCTCCACAGCCTTCCCCATGCTGTCGGGCACGCTGGTGACGGCGGCGGGTTTCGTGCCCGTGGGCTTTGCCCATTCGGCGGCGGGTGAATATACGGGCGCCATCTTCTGGGTGGTGGCCACGGCCCTGCTGGTCTCCTGGCTGGTGGCGGTGATCTTCACGCCCTATCTGGGCTACAAGATGCTGCCGCAGAACCTGGAAGGCGCGCATAGCGAGGATCATAACGCCGCTTATCAGAAGCCGCTCTACCGCCGCCTGCGGGCCAGTCTGGTCTGGACCGTACGCCACCGCTACATGGTGATCGCGGCCACGG
The DNA here is from genome assembly GCA_001296005.1 of alpha proteobacterium AAP38. Taxonomy (GTDB): domain Bacteria; phylum Pseudomonadota; class Alphaproteobacteria; order Azospirillales; family Azospirillaceae; genus Niveispirillum. Next base: position 101,360 of record LJHR01000038.1, read on the forward strand.
TCGGGGCCTTTGTCCTGTCCATCGCCGGCTTCGGCTTTGTGCAGCAGCAATTCTTCCCCAATTCCGCCCGCCTGGAACTGGTGGTCGATCTGGAACTGCCCGAAGGCACGTCGATCGCAGTCACCCAGGCGCGGGTGAAGGAACTGGAGGCAGTGTTCGCCCAGGATAAGGGAATCGCCAGCTACAGCGCCTTTGTCGGCAATGGTGCGCCGCGCTTCTATCTGCCCCTGAACCAGGAGCTGAAACGCCCCAACTTCGCGCAGTTCATTGTGGTGACCACGTCCCTGGAACGGACTGTGGAGATGGCCCGCACCCTGCCCCATGATCTGGAAACCCGCTTCCCCGACGTGCGTACCCGCGTGGCGCGGCTGGAAAACGGCCCGCCCGTGGGCTATCCGGTGCAGTTCCGCATCATGGGCCGCGACCCGGAAATGCTGCGCAGCATTGCCAGCGACCTGCGCGACCTGATGCGCGCCAACCCACACACCGTCGATGTCAATCTCGACTGGACGGAAAAGCTGAAATCGGTACGCTTGGTGGTGGATCAGGACCGGGCCCGCGCCCTGGGCGTCACCAGCCAGGATCTGTCCCTGGCCTTGCAGACGGTGATGACCGGCTACACCGCCACGCAATACCGCGAGGGCATCGAACTGATCGATGTGGTGCTGCGCGCCGGTCAGGATGAACGCGTGGCGTCGGACCGTCTGGCCGAACTGCGCCTGCGCGGCCCCAACGGCCCCGTACCGCTGTCGCAGGTGGCGCGCCTGGAATATGGGCTGGAGGAGGCGATCCTCTGGACCCGGTCGCGTGACCTGACCCTGACTGTCCGCGCCGACCTGAAGGGCAATATCCAGGCCCCGACCGTCATGGCGCAGATCGAATCCGTCATGGGTCCGCTGCGCGCCAAGCTGCCCACCGGCTACCGGATTGAGGTGGGCGGCGCCGTGGAGGAAAGTGCCAAGGGTCAGGCCTCCATCATGGCGGTCGTGCCCGTCATGCTGGTCCTGATGCTGACGGTGCTGATGGTACAGCTGCAAAGCTTCCAGCGGGTGATCCTGGTCTTCCTGACGGCGCCTTTGGGCCTGATCGGGGTGACCATCGCGCTGCTGCTGTTCAATCAGCCCTTCGGCTTTGTGGCGCAATTGGGCGTGATTGCGCTGGCCGGCATGATCATGCGCAACTCGGTCATCCTGGTCGATCAGATCGAACAGGATATCGCCGCCGGTCATGGCCGTTTCGACGCCATCGTCGATGCCACGGTCCGCCGCGCCCGCCCCATCGCGCTCACCGCCGCCGCTGCCGTCCTGGCCATGATCCCGCTGTCCCGCTCCAGTTTCTGGGGACCCATGGCCATCTCCATCATGGGCGGCCTGATCGTCGCCACCGCGCTGACCCTCTACTCCCTGCCCGCAATGTACGCCGCCTGGTTCCGCGTCCGCGCGGATGAGACGGGTCCGACATCGCCGGGTGGTTGGGGCGGGGAGTGAGGAACCACCAGAAATAATCCGCGATACGGACAGGCTTATGTGAAATCACTGTATGTCGTCATCCCGGCGAAAGCCGGGATGACGAAGCGTGACGCTTCAGTCCGAATCTTACAGCTGCTTCGGCACTGCCGCACCCGCCCAGGCCAGGATCGTCAGGCCCCCGCAAACCGGGCCGATGAACAACGGCCCCCCGAACGACCAGTAAGGGAAAAGCCAGATCAGTGGTAAACCGACCAGAAACCCGGTTGCCGCTCCCACGGCAATATGGCCCCCAAAATTGTCATTCCATCTCCATCGCCGGGACGCAGCCCGAAGCAGGAAATGACCGATAATCAGGCTGGATGCGCTGATCAGCAGGCAGTAACCCACAGTCGATGCCAGCATAAAACACACCACCCCGAGCAGGTCATCCTCTGGGTCAATGAAGCCTATCGCCGCCAGCATAAAGATGCCGAACATTGGCACCCCGATGACGCTGCCTGCTGTCAGGGCAACCAGCAAACGCCGCCAGGGCAGCCTCACCCAAGCCACGGATGCACCGCCCGCCAGTGCCGCGCAATATCCACGCGCCGGGCCACCCAGACCTTGTCATGCGCCATGACATGGTCCAGGAATTTTTCCAGCCCGCGCACCCGCCCCGGCCTGCCGATCAGGCGGGTATGCAGCCCGACCGACATCATCTTGGGCGCCGTCTCCCCCTCCGCATACAGCGCGTCAAAGGCGTCGCGCGCATAAATGAAGAAATCGTCCCCCTGGTTGAAGCCCTGGGCCGTCCCGAATTTCATATCATTGACGTCCAGCGTATAGGGGATGACCAGATGCGGCTCCCCCTGACCCGCATAGGTGCCGGGCGGCAGCCAATAGGGCAGGTCATCATTATAGGCGTCGGCATCATACAGGAACCCGCCCTCCTCCACCACCAGCCGCCTTGTGTTCGGCCCCAGGCGGCCCGTGTACCATCCTAAGGGCCGCTCCCCCGTCAGCTCCCGGATCGTGTCGATAGCAAGGCGCATATGCTCCCGCTCCACCTCCTCCGGCACATTCTGATAATCGATCCAGCGCCAGCCATGCGACGCGATCTCATGCCCGGCCTCCACCATGGCCCTTGCGGCATCGGGATGGCGGGCCAGGGCCATGGCGACGGCGTAGCAGGTGATCTTGATCCCATAGCGGTCGAACAGCCGCATCAACCGCCAGAAGCCGGCCCGGCTGCCATATTCATATACGGACTCCACCGACAGGTTGCGCTGCCCTGCCAGGGGTTGCGTCCCCACCACCTCCTGCAAATAGGCCTCGGACTGCCCATCGCCATGCAGCAGGCAATTCTCCCCGCCCTCCTCATAATTCATCACGATCTGCAACGCGATGCGGGCATCGCCCGGCCAGCGCGGATGCGGCGGATGGGCGCCATAGCCGACAAGGTCGCGGGGATAGGGAACGGTCATGCGCGAAACACTCCTGATCCGGGACCGGGGTAAAGCTTGGCGATGATGTCATTGATCGTTTCGCTTGCGCACAAAAAAATCCATGGCACGATGGGACATGGCCGATGACACCGCACCCGTGCCCGCCCGTCCCACGCCCGCCCTGCTGAACAGCTTGGCCCACGCCGACTTTGTGCATCTGTTGAGCGGGATTTGGGAGGACAGCCCCTGGGTGGCGGAGGCGGCGTATGAGGCGCGGCCCTTCGTCGATATTGTTGCACTGCACAACGCCATGATGCGGGCCGTGCGTGATGCCGGGCATGCCGCACAGCTATCCCTGTTGCGCGCACATCCCGATCTGGCCGGCAAACTGGCGCGCGGCGGCGGCCTGACGGCGCACAGCACCGCCGAACAGGCGGGTGTAGGCTTGGACCGGTTGAGCGACGAAGAGTTCGACTGGTTCGACCGGCATAACAGCGCCTATCGCGACCGCTTCGGATTTCCCTTCATCATCGCGGTGAAGGAAAATACCAGGGACAGCATCAAGGCTGCCCTGGCAACCCGGCTGGACAATGATCCCGCCGTGGAAATGAAAACAGCATTGGGAGAAGTCGCCAAAATAGCCAAATTCCGCCTGGAGGGGCTTTTTGGGACATGAGTGATGATGGTTTGGCAGCGCTCGCTGCCCAGGTTGCGCGCGACCTGACCCTGCTGGATTATCCCGCCCGGCCCTGGGTGCCGGCGCGCACCCATGCCGACGGCCATGTCTATGACGTGGTGATCGTCGGCGGCGGACAGGCGGGGCTGGCGACCGCCTTTGGTTTGATGCGGGAAAAGGTCGGCAATGTCCTGGTGATCGACCGCAACAAGGCGGGGCAGGAAGGGCCGTGGGTGACCTTTGCCCGCATGATCACGCTGCGCACGCCCAAACACCTGACCGGCCCCGACCTGGGGGTACCGTCCCTCACGCCGCGCGCCTGGTATGAGGCGCGGTTTGGTGTGGATGCCTGGGCCAGTCTGGGCAAACTGCCGAAGGAGGTTTGGCAGGAATATCTGTCCTGGTATCGCCAGACCCTGAACATCCCCGTGCGCAACGAATATGACCTGACGCGGGTGGAGCCGGAGGATGACACCGGCATCCTGCGCCTGACCGTCGATACGCCCGATGGGGAAAAGCTGCTGCTGACGCGCAAGCTGGTGCTGGCGACGGGCATTGACGGGGCCGGGCGCTGGCATGTGCCGGATTTCATCCGCGGCGTGGTTCCCGAAAGCCGCTATGCTCACACGTCGGAATTTATCGACTTCACCCAGTTACAGGGTAAACGCATCGGCGTGCTGGGCGCCGGTGCGTCCGCCTTCGACAATGCCGGCACCGCGCTGGAGGCTGGCGTCGCCTCGGTCGATCTCTGCCTGCGCCGGCCCGACCTGCCGCGTGTGAACCCCTATCGCTGGATGGAGTTCTCGGGCTTCCTGGGCCATTTCGCCGCCATGGGCGATCTCAACCGCTGGCGCTACATGCGCCATATCTTCGACCTGAACCAGCCGCCGCCCCAGGACACGTTCCACCGCTGCGCCATGCATCCCAACTTCGCCTTCCACACATCCTGCCCGTGGGAATGGCTGCGGATGGAAGGCGACGAGATCCATGTCGGCACGCCCAAGGGCGTGATGATCTTCGATTTCCTCGTGGTCGGGACCGGCTTCATCGTGGAGGCAGCGTTCCGGCCAGAGGTGGCAGCCTTCGCCAAGGATATCGCCACCTGGGCCGACCGGTTCACCCCGCCAAGGGGGGAGGGCAACCCGCTGCTGATCCGCTACCCCTATCTGGGTGATGCGTTCCAGTTTACCGAGCGTGTACCCGGCTGCGCCCCGCATCTGGCCAACATCCACAATTTCACCTTCGGCGCCACCCTTTCCATGGGCCTGTCCGGCGCCTCGATCAGCGGCATGAAGTACGGGGTGCAGCGGCTGGTGCAGGGCATCATCCGCGACCTCTGGCTGGCTGATCAGGATCATTTCCTGGCCGACCTGAAAGCCTACGACCAACCCGAACTGGTAAGCACGACATGGCCCGCCTGAGCACGCATGTCCTGGACACATCCACGGGCCGACCCGCCGCCGGGTTGCGGCTGGAGCTGTTCTTTCTGGCGGACGGCCAGCGCACCCTGATCAGGACGGAATGGACCAACCAGGACGGCCGCACCGACAGCCCCCTGCTGTCGGGCGACACCATCCCCGTTGGCCAATATGAGCTTCTGTTCCAGGCCGGTGACTATTTCCGCGGCCTGGGCGTGACGCTGACCGACCCGCCCTTCCTGGATGAAATCCCGCTGCGCTTTGCCATCGCCGAAGCCGACGGCCACTACCACGTCCCCCTGCTGCTCAGCCCATGGAGCTATTCGACTTACAGGGGGAGTTGAGGGAAGGGGCAGAAGCGGCTATCATCTGGTCAGCTGACCAGATAGAGGATCGGCCCATGACCAGGCCCACAGCAGAATGGAAGCTGGAAGATGCGAAGGCGCATTTCAGCGAGCTGGTGCGCCGTGCGCGCAGTGAGGGGCCGCAGCTGGTGACGAAACGCGGCAAGGACGCCGTCATCGTCATCGCGGTGGAGGAGTTGGAGCGGCTGACAACACCCGCTCCGCCGAAGCTGCCCTTCATGGCCTTCATGGAAAGCCTGCATGTCCCCGGCCTGGATCTCGACATCCCGCGTGAACGCGACACGGGCCGTGAGGTTGAGCTGTGAAGGGCTGGCTTCTGGACACCAATGTGATCGCCGCCCTGATCAACCCCGCCGGGGCGCCAAGTGTGAAACGTTGGGCCGCAGCACAGGATGAAGCGCTGTTCCATATCAGCATCCTGACCATTGGGGAGTATGAGAAGGGCATCGCCAACCTCGCCAGCGATGATCCAAGGCGACTGGCCTATGCCGGCCTGCGCGATCAGTTGCTGGCGCGCTTTTCCAGTCGGGTGCTGCCGGTCTCTGACGCGGTCGTCCGCTGCTGGGGCGTGATCTCGGGTACAGTGCGGCGACTGACCAACCACCCGCCGCCGGTCATCGATACGATGCTGGCGGCCACCGCGCTGGAAGCCGACCTCTGCCTCGTCACCCGCAACACAAACGACGTAACCCACAGCGGCGCCACCCTGCTCAATCCCTGGTCCGTACCGTGAAGCACCGACGTAGGTCAGGGCGAGGCTTCGCCTCGACCTGACCTGCTCACGCCGCAAACCGGTCCACCAGCCGGCCGCCCAGCTGCAACTTCTGGCCGTCATCCAGCACGAACGCGATACCGTTCTGCGTCCCCTCGCGCGTCTTCACCCGGAAGGGCAGCGTGCCGTCCAGGCCCGGCACCGATAGCGCGCCCTGCGCCCCCTCGGCCAACGCCAAGCCTTCAACCAGCGCCCCGCCGGCGGAAATGTTCAGCAGGCGGCCCTGGCGGCGTTCCCCCGCCACCTCCACCGACACCTCAATATCCACCGCATGCCGCTCCCCGTGGCGGCGGTCGACATCCACCGTGGCGGTACGCACCACGCGGACCAGGGTCTGGCGCAGGTCGCTGACCGATCCCACGATGCGCATGGCGACTTCCCGCATGGCGGCGGCTTTTTCACCGGTGCTGCCGGCTTCCTGTGACACGGTATCGATACGGGTCGCCACCTCCTGCGCGGCTTCCGCCGTTTCGGTGACATTGCGGGAGATTTCGCTGGTGGCGGCGGCTTGTTCCTCCATGGCCTCCGCGATGCCCGCCGACACCTCATCCATGGCGCGGATGGCATCGGCAATGCCTTCCACGGCCATCACCGCCTCGGCGGTGACGCTCTGGATCAGCATGATCTTGGCGGTGATCTCTTCCGTTGACCGCGTGGTCTGCGTCGCCAGGTTCTTCACCTCCGACGCCACAACAGCAAAGCCCTTGCCGGCATCGCCGGCCCGTGCCGCCTCAATGGTGGCGTTGAGCGCCAAAAGGTTGGTCTGCTCGGCAATATCGCGGATCAGGTTGGCCACACCGCCGATCTGCTCCACCACGTCCGATAGGCTGTCGATGGTGCCGCGCGTGCGCTGGCTGCGCTCCACGGCCTGACCCGACAGGCTGGTGGCATGCGCCACCTGGGCGCTGATCTCGTTGATCGACGCGGTCAGTTCCTCGGTCGCGCCTGCCACCGCCTGGGCATTGGCCAGGGCGTGCATGGCGGCGCTGGCGACATTGGCGGCACTGTCGCGCACTTGGGACGCGCTGTCGGCCATGGCGGCGGCGGCGCTGTCCATATCCTTGGTTTCCACGGCAATGCCATCCACGCTGGCCCGGCTTTCGGCCTCCACCGTTTCTGCCATATGTCGCAGGGCGGTACGGCGATGCTGCTCGGCCGCCGCCTCCTTGGCCTGCTGCTCATCGCGCAGGCGGGCGGCATCGGCGGCACTGTCGCGCAACGCCTCGATGGCGTGCGCCATATCGGCCAGCTCGTCATGCCGGTCGGCCATGGCCGGCACCGCCACCTTCAGGTCCCCACGCCCGATCCGGGTCAATGCCCCCGTCAGCCCGATCAGCGGCATGACGACATTGCCGCGCAGCGCCAGCAGCACGATGACGGCGATTGCCACCCCAACCCCGGCCAGCGCCAGGATCAGCCAGGTCAGCTTGGCCGCGATGGCATCGGCGGCGGCAAGCTCTGTCTGCATCTTCTGCTTGGCGGCCTCGGCCACCTTGCGCACATCCTCCGCCACGGCGTCCAGTTCGGCTGACATGCCATCGGTTTCGCCAACAAAGGCACCCATCAGCATGTTGCCCACCTCCGGCCCGCTATTGACATAGGCCTTCGCCATGGCCGTCCCCTTGGTATAGAAGTTCGCGACGAACCCCTCCACCCGGCCCAGCGCCGCCTCGACCTCGGTCAATCCCATGCCCGCCGCGTGTTTGCGTGCCGCACTCATGTTGCGCAGCAAATCGTTGCGGGCCTTCTCCGCCTCCTCGAACCCGGTATCCAGCCCCTCCAGCCCGCGCGTCGCCGACACGTCGGTCAGCCAGAGCTGCACCCGCATCACATCGCCGCGGATATCCTTCACCATGGTGACCAGCGTCAGGGCCTGATCGGCAGCGCGTTCGGCGGCCTGCTTGGCCACGGCCACCTGGGCGCGCTGCTGGCTGGCCCCGATGGCCATGACGACCGCCGCGATCAGCAGCAGCGCCAGGATGGCCAGGTTGGCCAGCAGGATCTTCATGGAAAGGTTGAGACGCATTGAAAGGCCCCTTGTGGTACCGGTTCGTGAGGCTTGGTTGGTTAAGAGGGAGGTAACATAAGCGTCTCATGATTGAAACAACCGCTGCCCCTTATGCAGGGGAAGGGTGCCATCCGCCGGCATCGGGGATAAATGCCCCCTCGACCAAGCCTTGCCGACCGCGTAACGTCCGCCCCTAAGTCCGGTAGCAAACCGGGCACCGGGAGGGTTCAAGCGGGCGACCATGCGGACTTTGGGTCTCAAGGCCAAGATCGGCTATGCCGTGGGCGATTTCGGCCTCAACCTTTATTGGCAGTCGCTGCTGCTGTTCATTCTGTTTTTTCAGATGGATGCGCTGGGCCTGTCGGCGATGGATGCCGGGCTGTCCTATCTGATCGCGTCCGTCTGGGATGCGGGCATGGACCCGCTGATGGGTATCATTTCCGACCGCACGCGGACACGGATGGGCCGCTACCGGCCTTTCATCCTGTTCGGCACTGTGCCGCTGGCCTTCGCCTTCTGGCTCTGCTTTTCGCCACCCGCCTTCCTGGTGGCGGGATCGGCGGGGATGATGCTGTTCGCGACCGGTACGCACATGCTGCTGCGCACCTGTTACGCGGTGGTGGCCATCCCTTATTCCTCGCTGACCGCCGCCATGACGCGGGACAGCGACGAACGGGCCAGCCTGACGGGCTGGCGTATGCTGCTGGCCTTTGCCGGCTCCACCTCCGTTTCGGCCCTGCTGCCGCTGCTGGCCGGCTGGTTCGACAGCTACAGTCAGGCGGCGGCTTGTATCGGCGCCCTGGCCGTGCTGGCCCATGTTGCCTGCGCCCTGTCGGTGCGTGAACTGCCGCCACCGGTAACGGTGGCGGAACCGGTGCATCTGGGCCTGCGCGCCGATCTTGGTGGCTTCATGCGCGGTGTGCTGCGCAACGGGCCGCTGCTGCGACTGCTGGCGGCCACGGTGGCGCTGCACCTGTCGCTGGGCCTGCTGATGCGCAATGTGCCCTTCCTGCTGAAATATGATCTGGGCGGCGATGCCACCCTGACGGCCCAGGCCCTGACATGGTTTTCCGCCGCCGGCATCGCCGCCGTGCCGGCCTGGGTCTGGGTTGCGCGATCCTGGTCCAAGGGCATCTCCTGGCAGGTGGGCAGCGCCATGGTCATCGCGGGCGGCATCGCCCTGGCCTTCACCCCGCCGGGCAGCCTCTGGCTGACGCTGGCCTGCCTGACGCTGATCTTTTTTGGCCATGCAGCGCATGCCGTGGCCATGTGGTCCATGCTGCCCGACGCCGTGGATTACGCCCATTGGCGCCACCGCCGCCGGGACGAGGCCAAGGTCTATGGCCTTGCCTCCCTGATCTTGAAACTGGCCCTGGGCGGCTCCGCGTTTCTGGGCGGGCTGGCGCTTGACGGTGTCGGCTATGCACCGGGCGCCGTACAGGCCCAAGGCACCCTGACGGGCTTCCGCCTGCTGGCCGGCCTCGCCCCCGTTCTCGGCCTGGGCCTGTCAATGCTGGCGGTCGCCGGCTACAGCCTGAACGCCGAACGGCATGGCCGGATACAGGCTTTCCTGGGACGCCGGGCGGACCGGATGCAGTGACGGGGTTTGAAACAGGACCTTCAAAGGGATAGTGATCTCAACAGTCGCCGGTACCCGACACCGGTCAACGGCAACACACCCTACGCCGCCGTGCGCACCGCCGCCGCCAGCCTGTCCCAGGTCGCGGGCGCCAGGGCCAGAAGCTGGGCGCCAAGCCTTCCCACGGCGTCCATGTCCGCCTCGCGCAGGGCCTGTTCCAGATCACGGCCCAGCCGGACCAGCGCCTTGCACCCGAACCCGCCGGAGGTGCTGATCATATCGTGGATATCGCGGCCCAGGGCCACCTTATCCCCGCCATCCAGTGCCTTGCCGATACGGTCCAGACGGGCGCGGGAGTTATCCAGGAACTGACCCAGCAGCCGCTCAAAGGCGGCGGCCCCCATCATCTCCCGCAACTGGCGGACGGTGACCAGATCCAGGTCGCCAGCCTCCACCGTCACTGCCGGTTCCGCCAGGGCGGCGGCGGCCCCCGCTGCGCGGCGGCGGTCCAGCCAGGCGCGTACCTTGGCCAGGAATTCCTGATATTCCACGGGCTTGGAGATGTAATCATCCATGCCCGCCGCGCGGTATTCAGCCTCCACCCCCGTCATGGCATTGGCCGTCATGGCGATGATGGGGATGCCGCCGCGCGGCCCACCCAGGGCGCGGATGCGGCGGGTGGCCTCCAGCCCGTCAACGACAGGCATCTGCACATCCATCAGCACCAGATCGTAATCCCGCGCCTCCAGCGCCGCCACCGCCTCCCCGCCATGGTTGGCGACATCGACACGGTGGCCAGCCCCGGTCAGCATATGCAGCGCCACCTGCTGGTTCACATAATTATCCTCGGCCAGAAGGATGCGCGCCCCTTCACCGGCCAGCGCCACAACGGCGCCGGTGGGCGGTGCCGGCACCGGTTTCTCGGCAACCGTGACAGGCTGCCCACCGCGCAGCACCGCGATCAGGTCCTGGCGCAGCACAGGCTTGTCCAGCGTGGCATTGATGGCCGCCGGCCCCGCCGCCACCCCCGTCATGGACCGCAGCATGATCAGCCGCGCCCGGGGCAGCATCCCGCGCAGCCGCTGCGCCACGCCGGTCCCGGCTTCCGCCACTACACCCAGGTCCAGCAGCACGATGTCGGGCGAGAGCAGACCCGCCGCGATCTCCGCCACCCCGTCGTCGGTTTCCTCCACCCGCACCCGCAGGCCCAGGCGCGACAATTCACGGGCCAACGGCGCCCGCACGATCCCTTCCGGCACCAGCAGCAGGGCCAGTTTCCCGGCCAGATCGGGCAGCGGGGCCGGATGCACCGCCGCCTCTTCCGCCGCCGCCAGCGCGATGGTGAACCAGAAGGTCGATCCCGCGCCGACGGTACTTTCCACCCCGATGCGCCCACCCAGCAGACCCACCGTCTCCCGGCAGATAGCCAGCCCCAGGCCGGTGCCGCCGAACCGCCGGCTGACGGAACTGTCTGCCTGCACGAATTTCTCGAACAGCCGGTTCACGGCATCGGGAGGGATGCCGATGCCGGTATCAATGACCTGCGTATCCAGGGTCAGGATGCCGCCCGCCCCCTCATGCACCGCAACGCTGACCGTGACACCGCCCTTGGCCGTGAACTTGATGGCGTTGCCGATCAGGTTCAGCACCACTTGCCGGATACGGGTGGGGTCGCTGACTGCGGTGCGCCGGGCCGACGGGTCGATATCCAGGACCAGCTCGATCCCATGCTCGGCGGCCTTCGGCGCCATCAGCAGGGCCGTCTCCTCGAACAGCTTGGCCACATCGAATTCGATATGTTCCAGCGTGACCTGATTGGCCTCCAGCTTGGAAATATCCAGGATATCGTTCAGCAGGCTCAGCAGCAGCTTGGCCGATGACCCCACCAGTTCCGCCGAATGCCGCTGTTCGGGCGTCAAGGCCGTGGTCAGCAGCAAGGTGTTCATGCCGATGATGCCATTCATCGGCGTGCGCAGTTCATGGCTCATATTGGCCAGGAACTCGGACTTGGCGCGGTTGGCTGCCTCCGCCTGATCCTTGGCGCGGGTTAGTTCCACCTGCGCCTGGGTCAGCTCGCGGTTGGTCTTTTCCAGGGCGTCGGCCAGGGCCGCCCGCGCCTCCACCAGCCTTTTATCCTCATGCGCGCGTTCCAGTTCCCGCTCCTTGGCGCGGAACTCCATGGAAATACGCAGGTTTTCCTCATGCAGCAGCTTACGCCGCAGCAGGGCGCGGATGCGCGCCTTGATGATCTCAATATCGTTGGATTTGGTGACGTAGTCGTCGGCCCCAGCCTCCAGCCCGCGCATCAGGTCGGTCTTGCTGTCGCTGGCCGTCAGCATGACGATCTGGAACAGTTCCTCGCGCCGCCGCCGCACGCCGTCCAGGCGGCCGCACAGTTCCACCCCGTCGATCTCCGGCATGTTCAGATCGACGATGATGCAGTCGAAACTTTCCGTTTCCGCCCGTTCCAGTGCCTCCTTGCCCGACAGAAGCGGAACGACATCATGCCCCTCCTCCTCCAGAATCCCGCGCAGGAATTCCAGGAAAGTGGGGCTGTCATCGACGATCATCAGCCGACATTGCCGCAGCGCCTGGGCCGAGGCATGGAAATCCGTCCCCGGTCGGCGTTTCAGCAGGGCATTGATGCGGGCCGGCAGCAGATCGCTGTCGGCAGATTTCCGGACATAGGCGTCAGCACCGCTTTCGATGCCCCGGAACTCCGCCTCTGCCGTCACCTCATCGGTCAACATGATGATGGGTAGCTGGCGCGTGCGGACATTCAGGCGGACACGGCGGATGAACTCATCCCCGCTCATGCGCGGCAGGTGGTAATCGACCAGCAGCGCATCCGGTAGGGCGCCGTTCAGCTTTTCAAGGGCATCCTCGGCTGTGGCGCATACCTCTGCGGTCCAGCCCTGGGCGGCCAGCGTTATTTCCATCTGCAATGCCTGCGTGGGGCTGTCCTCCACGATCAGCAGATGTGGCGCCTCTGTGCTCATCCGGCCCCTTGCCCCGGCTACACCCTTGCACCCGCACGGTTGCGGGCCCTCCCTTTCCTTTTAAGCACTTCTATCGGCGGTTGCCACCCCGAATGCCAGGAAAGGCTTATGCAGAGGCGGAGATGGAGCCGGAAACATGCACGCGGTCGCGCCCGGCCCGCTTAGCGAAATACAGCGCGGCATCGGCGGAAAGGTTGAGGGATGCCAGATCGCCCGTCTCGGTCAGGCCAGCCACGCCGGCGCTATAGGTGATATGGAAAAGCTTGTCATCAGCCCCACGGAAACCCACGGCATGAAAGGCCTTGCGCAGATTATCCAGGATGAGGGCCGCCTCCTGCGGGTTGGTGCGGGGCAGGATGACGGCAAATTCCTCGCCCCCATACCGGCCCACAATGTCGCTGCGGCGCAGCCGCTGACGCAGCAGGCGTGACAGCGACCGCAGCACCCGGTCACCCGCCGCATGCCCGTGCTCGTCATTGACCCGCTTGAACCTGTCGACATCGATCATGGCAAAGGACAGAGGCACACCTTCTCGCCGCGCCCGCGCCACCTCGGTCGCCAGATGTTCTTGCACCATTGCATGGTTCAGGGCACCCGTCAGGCTGTCGCGCGCCATCATGGCCTGAAGCTGTCGGGCGCGGCGCACGCGGGCGCGCACCTGTTCCACCAGCTTGGGGGTCTTGATCGGCTTGCGCAGCAAATCCTCGGCCCCCAGGTCCAACGCCAACCGCTTGTCGGTCAGTTCCTCATCCGCCGTCAGGAACAGGATGGGTAGCGACAGCATCCCTTCCTGCTGACGCAGCACGGCGGCCAGTTCCAGACCCGAACAGCCCGGCATGCGGTTATCCAGCAGCAAAAGATCGGGCAGGAAGCGGCGGATATGGCCGATGGCCCGCACCGGATCGCCCAGAACCTCCACCTCCATGCCGGCCGCGCCCAGCGCCGTTGCATATTCGGCGGCGACCAGGGGGTCATCATCGACCAGCAGCACGCGATAGGGCCGGGCACTGTCGCGCCCGATGATCTGGTCCAGCCGTTCTGCCAGGACCGCCGGGTCCACCGGCTTGACCAGATACCCGGCGCCACCGGCCCGCACCGCCGCCAGCCGCGCCTCGAAATCATCCCGGCCCGACAGGAAGATAGCGGGCGGCACCGGCCCTTCCGCCGCCAGGGTAGAAACGATGTCGCTGCCGGCATCGGTATCGGGGCCGCAGATGATATCGACCAGCATCGCCTCAGGCGCACAGGTCCGGACGGCATTGGCGAAACTGTCGGGATCGGCAAAGGCGATGGCGTGATAGCCATAGGGGCGGAGCTGCGCCACCATTTCGTGCGCCTGCACCGGATCATCTTCCAGAAGATAAACGGTGATTTCCTCGGCGCGTACGCTGGTTTCCTCCTCCGATATGTCGGGAACCGGGCTGGTCGCGACCTGTTCGCCCAGACGCAGGGCAAGCGCCAGGGCCGCATCGATACGGGTGGCCGCTTCCTCCTCCCCCGCCACCAGGGCACGGGTGGCCTGATCCAGCTGGCGGGCCGCGTCCGCCAGCTCCGTGAAGCCAAAGGTGCTGGCCGATCCGATCAGGCCATGCGCCAGACTTGAAAGCCGGCGCGCGTCGCCCGCCGCCTGCGCCAGCGCGGCCAGACGCTCGGGAAGCATCAACAAATATTGTTCACGAATTTCCCTTTGCCGGGTCACAACGGAAACAGAGGGATACGGATCGCTCATCGACGGTCCAGCAACAGGCGGTGGTTTGTAATTGCATTCTATGCTGGTACGAATAAGCCTGTCGAGGTGCAGAACCTGCCTTAAAGGTTGGGTTGGAGACGGAATGACGGAACTCTGCCGGGTCCTTTATGTTGATGATGACCCCGACCTGCGATCCATGGCCGAACTGGCCTTGGGCACCGTCGGCGGGCTGGCGGTGACGCTGTGCGCCGATGGGGCGCAGGCCCCGATGCTGGCCAGGGTCAGTCAGGCACAGATGGTGCTGCTGGATGTGGTGATGCCAGGACTTGACGGCCCCGGCACCCTTGCGGCCCTGCGCGCCGACGACTTCACGGCTTCCCTGCCCGTGCTGTTCGTTACCGCCAAGGATACCGACGCCGAGCGCGCCGAATTGCTGGCACTGGGTGCTGTCGGTGTCATCACCAAACCGCTGGACCTGATGGGCATGGCGGCACAGGTGAAGGCCATCTGGGCGGGGCTACCGGGTGAATGAAGCCATCTCTCTCGTCATCCCGGCTTGCCCGCATTACGTGCCGAACTGCACAAACGGCACCGCGCTGAACAGCCGGCGTTCCGCCCCGCGCGGATCATCCACCAGCCGGCATTGCGTATTCAGCACCATGGTCTGCCGCCGCGACAGGTCATAGGGTGCCCAGGCCGGCAGGCCCGGATGGTTGGGGTCGCCCTTGCGGGCCAGCGCGATGAAGGCATCGGCTAGCCGGCCTGCCATTGTCTGCGCTTCCACACCGTCGCCCGTAGGGCTGCCGGGCAAGCTGGCATTGTCGAAGGCCAGCGGGATATCCAGCATATGGTGCGCGCGCCATTTGCCGCCATCGCGCGGGGAGGGGAAATCTAGTTGATAGGCCCAGGTAGGTGCCGCCCCCGGCGCCTGCTTGGCCCGCGCCTCCAGTTCCTCCACCGCCCCGCGCCAGGACCGGCCCGCCGTGGTGGCGGCAAAGAATACGTCCGACGGGCTGTAATGCGGGTAAAGCCGACGGTACTCGGCAATCACAATCTCCGGCGCGATATCCACCCGCATGGCGGGGAACAGCTTCTCCGGCAATGCTTCCCAGGTCAGAGTGAAGGTCGACGCATCGCCTCCGCCGATCAGGTTGCGCGTCTCGTCATGGGTATTGCCGATGATCATGGGGATATCGGTGGACATCGCCGGCGCGTCGGGGAAGAAGGGATGGCGCGGCAGGTTGCGCCCATCCAGGACAGGGCCGGCATAGACACCGCCCGAGCCCGCCACCGGGTCCACCGCCTTCAGCCCGGCCTTCAGCTGTTCCACCGGCATCGTCAGCAGCGCTTCCGCCCCCGCCCTGTCGGCACTCAGCCCCAGTTGTTTCAGGACCGCCACAGCGCGGGACGTGGCGTTGCGCGGGCCGCCCGCCGTCACCTGCTGCCCGCTCATGGTGGCAACCTTGTGAAACAGGCCGCGCGCCGCCGGCATGGCCATCAGGGTGGCGATCTTGGCCCCGCCGCCCGACTGCCCGAACAGCATGACATTGCCGGGATCACCGCCGAAGGCCGCGATATTGTCCCGCACCCATTGCAGGGCCAGGATCAGGTCCAGTTGGCCCACATTGCCACTGTCGGCAAAGCGCGGATCATCCAGCCCGCCCAGTCGCGCCAGATAGAGATAGCCAAACAGGTTCAGGCGGTGATTGAGGGTGACCACCACCACATCGCCGCGCCGGGACAGCCGCGTGCCGTCATAAAGCGCGTCCGACCCCGACCCGTTGGCATAGGCGCCGCCATGGATATAGACCATGATGGGCCGCTTTGCCCCGTCGCCCAGGCCCGGCGTCCAGACATTCAGGAACAGGCAATCCTCCGACTGCCGCTCCTCCTTCGATCCCTGCGGGCTGGCATTGCCATACTCCACCGCCTCCACCACCCCCTTCCAGGGCTGCGGCGGCAGCGGGGCCTGAAACCGGCGCGTCGCGGTATCGGCGCCATAGCGCACACCCTTGAAGACATGGATACCCTCGACGGTACGACCGCGCACCTTGCCGGCAACCGTCTTCACCACCGGCCCCTTGCCCGTGGCCGCACCCACCGGCCCCGCCGCCACCAACCCCGCCGCCCCGGCCAGCAGCAGCGACCGCCGCGTCAACTCCATCCCGCGCATCCCATCCCCCTTATTCTTGGCGCGCTGAGAATAATTGATACCGGTGTCAATGCGAAGCCCTTTGGTGGATGCCGGGTCAAGGAGTAGGTCAGGTCGAGGGGCGTTTACGACCCGAGCCCTGACTGCAAAGGATCGAAGGTCTGTTCTGTCAGGGCTCGCCACCGGCTCGACCTGACCTACGGCTGCTCAAAACACCGCCTTACCCCAGCACCACATCTTTCTCCCCGTCCCCGCCCAGAAAGGTCAGGGTGCGGATGCGGCCCGGATCGCTATACAGGTCGAAATTCACCTGATTGATCTGCACGGGAAACACATCGCGCAGGATCATGTTGCGCACCGACAGCCGGTCCGGCGGCGCCGTCATGGGCATTTCCTGATAGACGCGGACCTCCTCCCCGTCCAGCTCCGACCCCAGCAGTTTCAGCGCCAGCGAAGGCCCGCCCGGCACGGTCAGGCCGAACCGTGCTTCGACATAAAGCGCCAACCGCGCCCGGTCCTCCAACTGCGACAGGTCGGGCGTGGGCATCTTCACGATCTGGTTTAGGGCCATTTCGGCATCATGGGCGTGCAGCGTGTGCTCCACCTCCAGAACACCGCTGGTCCGGTTAAACCGGACCAGGGTCAGCGCCGCCTTGGCCCGGTGGGCGCGGGCCATCGGCGCCACGCCCATCACCATTCCCAACCCGGCCAGCGCCAGAACCCGGCGCCGACCGATCACCGTAGCCGTCACGGCGTCCCCCCGGCGGGCGTCAGGGGCACTTCCTTGCCTGGCTCCGCCTTGCCATCCGCGTCCTTCTTGGCCTTCAACTCAACCAGCATGTCGGCCATCAGGTCCTTGTCCTCATCCTTCATCTTGTAAAGCTCCAGACGGGACGAGGCGATCTTGCGTGGATAGGCGTTGTTGGCGACATTGGCGTCGGCAATCTCCTGGCGCGGGTCCAGCTCGATCCCCACAACTTGGCGGGGCCGGATCAGCATCTTGGTCACAGCCTTGCTGTTGTAGCGCCAGATCTCCGCCGGGATCATCACGAACTCCGTGGTCCCGTCGGCATAGGTCAGGCGCAGCGGCAGCGGCATGACCAGACCGCCCTTATTGGCGAAATCGACGAAATAGACCCAGTCGCCATCCTTCTCGGCCCGGGTCAGCGCCTCACGCTCCCACGGGTCCAGCCCTTCCACCATGTCCGCGAACTTGTTGCGGTCCTTGTTGGTGGGCGTGAACTTGTCATTCTCGTTATAGAAATCCTTCAGGTCCGGCTCCCGCTCCAGCAGGGTTTTCAGACCCTGCTCGCGGTTATGCACCTGGGCCAGCGGCTCGGCATTGTCGCGGCGATATTCCTCGCGCTGCAACGGCTTCTCGATATCGGGATTGCCGGTGGCGATGCGGTATTCGCGCACGCCGGCCAGATCGATATCGACATGGTCGGTCGTGTAGAACCAGCCACGCCAGAACCAGTCCAGGTCGATGCCCGACGCATCCTCCATGCTGCGGAAGAAGTCGGACGGGGTCGGGCGCTTGAATTTCCAGCGCTGCGAGTACTCGCGGAAGGCATGATCGAACAACTCCCGGCCCATCACCGTCTCGCGCAGGATGGTCAGCGCTGTTGCCGGCTTGGTATAGGCGTTGGGACCGAATTGCAGCACCGAGTCCGACTGGGTCATGATCGGCACCTGACCCTGGCTGGTCATGTAGCTGGTAATCTCGGCGGGCAGGTTGGGATTGCGGCGATGCTCGCCGAAATTCTCCTCCCATTCCAGATGCGCGATATTCTGGACAAAGGTGTTCAGGCCCTCATCCATCCAGCTCCACTGCCGTTCGTCCGAATTCACGATCATCGGGTAATAGAAATGCCCGACCTCGTGGATGACGACGCCGATCAGCCCATATTTGGCATTAGCCGTATAGGTGCGCTTGCCGGTCTTCTTATCGACATTGGGCCGGTATCCGTTAAAGGTGATCATCGGATATTCCATGCCGCCACCGTCCCAGGTATTGACCGACTGGGCCGTCGGGTACGGATAGGCAAAGGAATATTTGCTGTAGGTCTTGATCGTGTGTGCCACGGCCCAGGTCGAATATTTCGACCAGAGTGGTTCGGCCTCGTTCGGATAGAAAGACATGGCCAGCACGGGGTTGCCCGCCGGATTGTCCTGGGTCACCCCCATCGCGTCCCAGATGAACTTGTTGGAACTGGCAAAGGCGAAATCGCGGACGTTCTTGGCCGTGAAGCGCCAGGTCTTGGTCGCCTTGTCGGTGTCCTTCTCGTTGGCCAGGGCTTCTTCCGGCGTCACGATGAACATGGGCTTGTCGGCCTTGGCCGCTTTGGCCAGACGGTCGCGCTGCGTGGCTGTCAGGACATCGCCCGGATTTTGCAATTCGCCCGACGCGCTGACCAGATGGTCGGCGGGCACGGTGATGGCGACATCATAATCGCCGAATTCCAGGGTGAATTCGCCGCGGCCCAGAAAGGCCTTGTGCTGCCAGCCGGCATAGTCGGTATAGGCGGCCATGCGCGGGAACCATTGCGCGATGAAGAACAGGTCCGTGTTGTTGTCACGGAAATGCTCATACCCGCTGCGCCCGCCGACAATATCCTGGTTGATGATATTGTACGCCCATTCCACCTTGAACCCGACCGAGGCACCAGGGGCCAGGGGGCGGGGCAGGTCGATGCGCATCATGGTATCGACCACCGTGAAAGACAGCTTGCGCCCCCCATCATCGGTGACGCTGGCGATCTCCATCCCGTACTTGATGTCCTTCAGGGCCTGGACGCGCGCCAGCGTGCCATAGCTGATCTGGTCACCGCCATCCTTGGCCGGGCTGGCCGTACGGGTCAGTTCGGCGATGGACTTGTCCTTGTAGATATTCTGATCCAGCTGCAGCCACAGGTACCGCAGCGTATCGGGAGAGTTATTGTGGTACTGCACGCTCTGCTTGCCCGTCAGGCGCTTGGCAGCAGCGTCCAACTTCACCTCGATCCGGTAATCGGCGCGCTGCTGCCAATATTGATGGCCCGGCGCGCCCGATGCGGTGCGGTAGGTATTGGGGGTGGGAAGGTCGACCTCCAACTGGCGGAACTTGTCCTGCCAGTCGCCCTTGGTCTGTACGATGGCATCGGCTGCTGCCCTGTCCGTCGTTGCAATCGTGGCCGACAACACCAAAGCTGTGGCCGCCACCAGGCGCGCAACCCGTCCCCGCCAGTACCCCATTCATACCCCCCGCGTCACGGCCTGGCCCCTTGTCCGGAAGGACCCGCTGCCGACAAGGCTCTGATAATGCTCGGGCGCCGAAATCCCGCAAAGCACAAACAGGGGCAAAAGCGGCGGAATATTGTAACGGTTCGGTAACAGGGGGCGGGGCAGGATCATCATTGTCGGCGGCGGCAAGGGCCCTGGCCCTTCGGGAATCGCGGGGCGGCCTTCCCGTTGCGTCGGGGCTTCTGTCCTTACCAAAGCGGCATGAACCGCCTATCATCCGCGCTTTCTGGAAACGGGGGCATCGTATGCGGGACGGGTTTGCCATGCGTGGCGACTGGCGACATGACGTGATCGTTGTGACCTTGGCCGTCGATGGCCTGGGCACGCGGGATCTGGCGCCTTTGTCGCACACGCTGGACCGGGCCGAACGCGACCGCGCGGCCCGTTTCCAGTTCGATGCCGACCGCAACGCCTATATCGCGGCGCACGGCCTGACCCGCCTGTTCCTGGGTGCCTGGACGGGACGGGCCGCTGGCTCCCTGGCCTTCAATGCCGGCCCCTATGGCAAGCCGGTGCTGGTGCGTGGCGGCGCGTCCTTCAACCTGTCGCACACGCGCTCCATGGTGGCCGTCGCTGTCGCGGCACAGGGCGAGGTGGGCGTGGATATCGAACCGCTGGTACCCAACCGCACCGTCGAGTTGGATATCGCCGACCGCTGGTTCTCGCCCCAGGAAGTGGCGCAGGTCGCCGCTGAGGAGGATGAGGATGCCAAGCGCACGCGCTTCATGCGCATCTGGAACCTGAAGGAAGCGGTCATCAAGGCCACGGGCCGTGGCCTGTCGCAGGAACTGACCGCCTTCACCGTCACCCCGCCCAAGGCCGACACCGCCCCTGTCCTGACGACGGAAGAGGAATGGCTGCGCGCCAGCGACTGGCGCCTGTCGCAATGGGATGTGGACGGCCATGTCCTGGCTGCGGCCAGCCTGAACGGCCCCCCTGGCACGCTCCGCCACCTGCGCGTCACCGCCGACGGTCTGGCCGCCTTGGCCGATGGCGCACCGATTCTGGTGTAATCACACCCCCGCCACCAACGGCCACGCCGCTTTGCAGCGTTCGGAGAACAGGCGTAGATGGCCGATGGCCTTGACGCCCACCTCCTGCGGCTTCACCACATGATGGCTGACTGTTGCCGCCGGGAAGAAAGCGGCATGGTCGCGCACGACCGGCGGCGGGATCATGGGGTCGTCGGCCACGGCGATCAGGCGCACCTCCCCCCTCATGCGGGTCAGGTCCGGCTGCGGCAGGGCGCGGCCCCAATCGCGGCGATAGAAGCCCCGCGTGGTGCACCAGCGCCGCCATTGCCAGAAGGCGCGCGCCGGCAAATCCTCCCCCTGCCCCAGGATGCGGCCCGGCAGATAGCCCAGCAGCAGCGTCGCCACCGGCCCCAGCACGAACCAGAAGGCTGCCGCCTTGCCGATGTAATTCAGGGGATGCCGGGTCCAGTGTGAGGGGCCGGTGGCCACCGTCGTCAGACGCCGGACCCGGTCGGCCTTTTCATGAAAGGGCAGCCCCATACCGCCCAGCGAATGCCCCACCACTTCCAGCGGCAGCCCCTCATATCGCGCCGCCAGCCAGTCCAGGGCCGCCGCCTGATCGCTGACGGCCCAGTCGCCCATGTCCGACCGTGCCGCCCACACCGGCCCCCGCGCCGACTGCCCGCAATCCCGGTAATCATAGATCAGCACCGCCGCCTGCCGCGCGCCGGCCAGCCAGGCCGCGAACTTCGCATAGTAATCGCGCGGCACCCCCGTCGCCCCATGCAGCACGATGGCCAGAAGTGGCTCCCCGTCCGGCAGGAACAGGCGGCCCGCCAATGTCCAGCCATCGGCGGTGGAAAGGGTGACGGGCTGCTCGGTCTGCGGGGCGCTCACGGGATTGCTCATTTCCACCATCCGGGGTTTGAAGGGCGAATTATAACGAACGATCGTGCTTATATCAATCCCGACAGGTTATTACCTATAAGGTGTAATTTCATTACGGCCTCACTTGACCGTGCGACAATCCTACCGCCATAAATATCGTCAGGGGCGATATGGGGCGCGGATATGCAAATCAATGGGACACCGGCGGACGACATTCTCACCGGCGGTGACGGCGACGATACGATCAATGGCGGTCTCGGCAATGATACGCTGCGCGGTGGTGCCGGGGCCGATATTTTCAGGCTGCGCGCCGGTGAAGGCCAGGATCTGATCCTTGATTTCAATCCGGCCCAGGACAGGCTGGATCTGGGCATCACCTATGACAGCCAGAATGTCGGACTGTCGACCGACAGCGCCGGCAACAGTGTGGTCACCCTCTATCCCTTCACACCCGATCAACTGCGTTTCACCCTTGCTGGGGTGACACGGGAACAGTGGCTGGACCTGCGCGATGTGGACGGAAGGCGGCTGCTGCGTCCAACCGCTGATGACTATGGCGATACTTTCGCCACCGCCCCTTCCATCGGCAAGGGTGTCTTCGGCATCATCGACCGGGCCGATGATATCGACGTGATGCAGCTGCCGGGACTGAACGGCACGCATTACCGCATCGCCCTGTCGGGCGGCATTGCGGGAACCGCCCCTGTCGCCGAACTGATCAGTTTTGATGGCGCCGTCGTGGCGCGGACAGTGGCGCAGGATGGCGACAATGTCCTTGTCTACCGGGCCGTCACCAGTCAGCCCCTTTATCTGAAGATCCAGGGCGGCGGTACATTCACGGGCCAGTACCGGGTCAGCGTCATGGACGTGCAGGCCCCCGCCGACAGTGTCGGTGACAGCGCGGCCAGCGCCCGCAGCCTTACCATCGGCCAGAATTTCAGCTCCATCCTGGAACGGCGCGGGGATGAGGACTGGTTCGCGGTACAACTGACAGGCGGCACCCGCTACAGCTTCCGCATGAACGCGGATGAGAACACACAACCCAAAATCCCCGTCTCCGATCCGCTGCTGCGGCTGGTCGATACCGGCGGGCGGGAGATTGCCTATGATGATGACGGTGGCGATGACGGCAATGCCCACCTGATCTTCACACCGCAAAGCACCGGCACCTATTATCTGGTGGCCCAATCCACCTGGATCATGGATATCGGCTTCTATCAGGTCACCGCCGATCTGGCCCTGGCCGATGATTTTGCGGCCTCGATATCGGGCGCAGGCGCGCTGTCGGTCAATGGATCGGTGCGGGGCATCATTGATCAGGCGGGCGATCAGGATTGGTTCGCCATCGATCTGCTGGCCGGGCGTTCCTATGCCTTCGACCTGCTGACACGCCGGGATGGCAGCCAGCGGCTGGATAATCCGGCCCTGTCCCTGCTGGATGGCAATGGCGCCGCGGTGCTGACGGGCAGCGCCGGCCCCGGCCAATCCCACATCGCCTTCACCCCCACCACCAGCGGGCGCTTCTACCTGTCGGCGGCGGGTGCCGATACGGCCGCCACGGGCGGCTACACCCTGTCCACCCTGGGCTTGTCCCCCACCGCGTCCGGCAGCAAGGCGACGGCCAGCACCAGCCTTCCCACCGACCCGCAATTCACACAGCAATGGCATTTGGGGGATAAGGGCCTGAATGTCACCCCGGTCTGGGCCGATTATACGGGCCGGGGCGTCCGGGTGGGCGTCCTGGATCAGGGGGTCGACCGCACCCATCCCGATCTGGACGATAATCAACGCATCGACCTGTCGATCAATGCCGACACCGGCCTGCCCGGCGGGGTTCCGGTGCGGGCGCAGGATAATCATGGCACTGCCGTGGCCGGCGTCATCGCTGCGGAACGCAACGATATTGGCGGCATCGGCGTCGCCTATAACGCCGACCTTGTTTCAATCTACAGCCGGCTGGGTGGCACACCCGCCACCTTGGACCAGACCGTAGCCCGTGCCTTCGCCCATGCCCTGGGCAAGGTGGATGTGCTGAATAACAGCTGGGGCCTGGGCAACGCCTTCCAACACTCACCCAACAGCGCCTTCATGGATGATTTCGGCACGACCATGACGGCCAGTGCTGCAGCCCTGCGCCGGCTGGTGGCCGAAGGCCGCGACGGGCTGGGCACCGTGGTGGTGCAGTCCGCCGGTAATAGTGGGGAATTCGGCGATAACGGCAATCTGCATAACTTCCAGAACAGCCGCTTTACCATCGCCGTCGCCGCTACGAACAATCAGGGAAATGTCGCCGACTTCTCCACACCGGGCACGTCGGTGCTGGTGGCGGCCCCCGGCGTCGATATCCTGACCAGCGACCGAGCCGGCAGCGTGGGGTATGAGACGGGCGACAGCACGACCAAGTCCGGCACCAGCTTCGCCGCCCCTGGTATTTCCGGCGTCGTTGCACTGATGCTGGAGGCCAATCCAAAGCTTGGCTACCGCGACGTTCAGATGATCCTGGCCGCCAGCGGCGGCAACCGATCGTCCGAACCCGCGAAACCGGGCGCCCTCGGCTGGAACGGCACGGAGCTATGGCACGACACTCAGAAGGGCTTTGGCATCGTTGACGCCCGTACCGCCGTGCGTCTTGCGGAAACTTGGCAAGGTCAGCGCACACTGGGCAACGAACAAAACCTGACCGCCAGCTATCGGCCCGATATCGGCCTGCCGATCCTGACCGACCGCTTCACCACCTCGTCGGTGACGCTCGCCGCCAATCTGGCCATCGAACATGTCGAAGTGGAGGTGGCCATCAACCATACCTGGATCGGCGATCTGACGATCCAGTTGATCAGCCCGACCGGCGCGACCGCGCGACTTCTGGAACGTCCCGGATCGGGGCTGATATCTACTCATGGTTCCTCGCAGCAGGATATCCGCTTCACCTTCTCCAGCGCCGCCCTGATGGGGCAACAGGCGCAGGGGGACTGGACCCTGAAGGTCACGGGCGGCCAAAATGGCAATGTCGGTGAGGTGAAATCCTGGACCCTGCGCGTGTTTGGGGAGGATCGGGGCAATGACGATCTGTTCCTGATCAATGACCGATTAAGCGGCGAGATCCGTCTGAATGACCGGCAAGGTGGTGCGGACACGCTGAACGGAGCCGCCCTGACGCGCGCCGTGCAGATCGATCTGGGGGCAGGGCAGGCCAGCCTGGATGCCACCAGCAAGGCGCTGTTCCGGGCGGGCGAGATCGAACGCGCCTATGGCGGTGACGCGAACGACAGCCTAAAGGCCAGCAGTCTGGATAGCTATCTCCATGGCGGGCGCGGGGCCGACACACTGACCGGCGGGTCGGGCTTTGACATTCTGGTCGGCGGGGCTGGTGATGACCGGCTGAACGGCGGCGGCGGCATCGATATCGCCCGGTTCGCGGGCGACCGGTCAGCCTTCACCCTGACGCGGGATGGCGACGGCTTTCTGCTGTCGGGGCCGGATGGCCAGGACTTCCTGACCGGTGTGGAAATCGCCGTCTTCAACCGTGGTGCCCTGTTCCTGGGTGGCGCCGGCGGGTCGCTGTTCAATGAGGCGGGATATCTGGCTGCCAACCCCGATGTGGCCGCGGCCGTGCGGGCGGGGCTTTTCGTGTCGGGCCAGTCGCATTACGACGCCTATGGCCAGATCGAAGGGCGGCCCGGCGCCACCGGCTTTACCCTGTTCAACGAAGGGTTTTATCTGGACCGCTATCCCGACATTGCCGCCGCCGTGCGCAATGGCGCATTGGAAAGCGGCTATGCCCATTTCCTGAAATATGGTCAGGCGGAAGGCCGCGCCGCCTCGCTCTATTTCGACACCGCCTATTATCTGGAAAAGAACCCGGACGTGGCCGGGGCCGTGCGGGCGGGCGCCATCGGGGCGCTGGACCATTACCTGACCTATGGTCTGAATGAAGGGCGGCAGGCCAGCGCCTATTTCAACGCCCAGGAATATCTGCGCCTCAATCCCGATGTCGCGGCGGCGGGCGTGAATGCCGTGAAGCATTTCCTGGCCTATGGTCAGGCCGAAGGGCGGCTGGCCGGCATCGACTGGGACTATCTGGGCTGACAGGGCGCGGACGTGCCCGCCCGGCTTTTGAGGGAACAGATAACGGCGAAAGGGCAACACTGGTGCCGCGAAGCACCCATCCTACCCATTCGCCTGATTGCCAGACGGCCTACCCCCTCTATATGGTGCAACCAGGGAGCAACCAGGCAGAAGCCGGGATAACGATGCGGGCGAAAAGGCCGACGTCATTTGATATCGCCGAACTGGCGGGCGTATCACAATCCACGGTCTCGCGCGCCCTGCGCCGGGACAGTATGGTCAGTGAGGATACGCGCCTCAAGGTCGAACAGGCCGCCCGCGCGCTGAACTACAAGGTCGATGTCAATGCCCGCAACCTGCGGTCCCAGCGTACCAACACGCTGGCCCTGCTGCTGTATGAGGATCCTGGCACCTCTGAATCGCTGATCAACCCCTTCTTCCTGTCCATCCTGGGCAGCGTGACCCGCGCCTGTGCCAAGCGTGGCTATGATCTTCTGATCTCGTTTCAGCAATCCTCCAACGACTGGCACGCCGATTACGCGGCGTCCAAGCGGGCGGACGGCATCATCTTTCTGGGATATGGCGACTACACCTCGTACCTGGACAAGATATCGTCGCTGGATGAAGCAGGCATTCAGTACATCACCTGGGGGCCTGTCCTGCCCGGACAGCCGGGCCATTTCATCGGGTCCGACAATGTGCAGGGCATGGCCGATGCCGTCAGCCACCTGATCGCCATGGGCCATCGCCGCATCGCCTTCCTGGGCGATATCTCGGAAAACTGCCCCGAATATCGTGACCGGCACCAGGGCTATCTGAAGGCATTGACCGCCGCCGGCCTATCCGCCGACCCCGCCCTGCGTCTGGACAGCCAGACCTCCGAAGAGGCGGGCCACGCCGCCGCGATGCGCCTGCTGGACAGCGGCCAGCCCTTCGATGCCGTCGTCGCCGCCTGCGATCTGGTGGCAATCGGCGCCCTGCATGCCCTGCGCGACCGGGGCCTGTCGGTGCCGGGCGATGTCTCGGTGATCGGTTTTGACGATATCCAGGCCGCCAGCTACACCAACCCACCCTTGACGACGGTGCGTCAGGACACGGTGGCGGCGGGCGAATTGCTGGTGGAAAACCTGCTGCGCCTGATGAATGACCAAATGCTGGACCGCACCATCATCCCGGCGAAACTGGTTGTGCGCGGCTCCACGCGGCGGCGGGGCTGATCCAAACGCTGTTGATTCTTCTCACCTTGCACCCTCACCCTCCCACATTCGTGGGCGAGGGAAGAAGTTTTCGCCCCTCGCCCGCTTGCGGGAGAGGGAGGGGCCCGCCAGCGTCAGCGGATGGGAGGGTGAGGGAACAACGCCACCGTCACCCCTCATCCGCCAGCGTCTGCGTATCGCTGTTGGGCGCGATTTCGCGGGCCTTGATGGCGCTGACGGCCAAAACCTGCCCCATCAGCCCTTCCAGCTGGTCATTGGCGGCGCGCAGGTTGCGGGCCAGGATGCGCACGATGCTGGCCACAAACGGGTCTGCCTCGGTCAGGCGCTGGCGCACCTTTTCGCCGGAAATCACGATCAGGGTCGTATCCTCGACCGCATGGGCGCAGGCCGACCGCGTGCCCTCATCGATCAGGGCCATTTCCCCGAACAGGCAGTTCGGCCCCACCTCGGCCAGCACGACCGGATGCTCCGGCTCCCCGCGCCAGATGCGGATGCGGCCCGACTGCACCAGATACATATGCTCGCCGCGCTCGCCCGTCAGGAACAGCTGCTTGCCGGCCGGCACGAATTTGCGGTTAAGAATGCCCTCGGCCATGACCAGCCCTTTCTGAATGCGATGGCGTGTTATCGGTCCCGCAGCGCCCCCTTGGCAAGCGGATTACTTATCCGACATGACGACCAGATCGTCGCTACCGCCCTTGCCCAGCCGCTCCAGATGCAGGGCCACCGGCCCATCCTCGGGCCGTTCCGCCGCCAGCGCCTGGAACAGGGCCGGCGCCTCGGCCTGCCCCGCCGCCATGGCGGCATAGGCCTGGGCGTAGCGCTGCATGAACCCGCCCGCCGCCTCTTCCCCCGTCAGGGGCTGGAATACCGCGATGGGTTCGGTCTTGCCCTTCAGGACGATGCGCCCGATGGCACGGCGTGGAATGTCGGGGCAGCGTTCCGCGGTCGCCCCGCTCATCGCCACCCGCGTGCCGAAATATTTGTTCAGCCCTTCCAGCCGCGCCGCCGTATTCACGGCATCGCCCAGGGCCGTATACTCAAACCGCGCATCCGACCCGAAATTGCCCACGCTGGCCGGACCGGAATGCACGCCGATGCGCGTCATGCCGAACGGACGGCCAGCCGCCGTCTCCGCGGCCAGAAAACCTTGCGCGAACCGGTCCAGTTCCAGGGCGCAGGCCGCTGCCCGCGCCGCATGATCCGCCATGTCGCGCGGCGCCCCGAACAGGGCGAAGACGGCATCGCCGATGAACTTGTCCACGGTGCCGCCATGGGCGAACACCACCTTCACCATCCCGTCCAGATAGCGGTTCATGACATCGGCCAGCGTGGTGGCGTCCATCCCCTCCGATATGGTGGTGAAGCCGGCCACATCGGTGAAGACATAGGACATGTCGCGCCGCTTGGGATCGATGGACAGCTTGGACGGGTCCTTCAGGATATCGTCCAGCAGCGCCGGTGACAGATATTTGGCAAAGGCCGCTTGCACGAACCGCTTTTGGTCCCGGTCCCGCCGCCCGCGCCAGATATCGGTCAACCACAGGCCCAGCATCACCGACAGCGACGGCCCGATCTGCGGCAGCAGGATATTGCCCCTGGCAAAGGCCGGCCCCGCCGCCATCCAGATGGCCACCACCAAACCCAGGCCCAAGAGCGCCCGCAGCCACAGCGATATCTCCACCAACCCCAGCACCAGACCCAGCCCCGCCGCAATCAGCCCTACAGCAACCGCCAGCCCCACCCCCTGCGCCGGTGCCACCCTACCATCCAGTAATTGCGACAGGGCATGGGCATGGATGGTGATCCCCGGCAGCACCCCGGCATTGCCGGCAAAGGCCGTGCGGAACGGCGTGATATGCCGGTCGCGATCCGACAGGTCGGCCCCCACTAGCACGATCTTGTCCTTGAACCAGGCGGGCGGCAGCAGCGGCACCGCATGGGCCGGGAACTGCCGGAAGGCCGCCGTCTGCGCATCCGGCCGGCCGCGCCAGGCGATGGGGGTCAGTTCGCGCGGCGGGTTCAGGCCCAGATGCGCGGCTAGCGCCGGCACCACGCCCGCCTGCCATTGCCCATCCGCCCCGTTCTTGCCGGGGAATATCCATCGCACCGTGCCGTCCAGATTATCCTTCACCAGATTGGCCCAGCCGCGCCGTTCCGCCGGCACGAACTCGTTGAGATACGCCACCTGCCCCTCGGTCAGCCCCTCTTCCGCTCCGCCATGGCTGACCACCAGGGGGATTTTCAGGGCGCGGATGGCATCGGCCAGCGCCTGATCCTTCTCCGGCTCCGTCGGCTGATCCAGCAGCACGTCCAGCAGCACCGCCCTCGCCCCCTTGGCCTCCAGCGTGCGCAGCAGCGTGGCAAGGAACGCCCGGTCAACGGGGGAGCGATAGGGGAACCGCGCCAGCGTATCTTCATTGATGGCGACGATAACGATGTCGGGCTGCTGCGACTGGGCCGGCGTCATGGTCGCCACCCGGTAATCCGCCACCCAATTCTCGATCCCCTGCAAAAACGGTGCGGCCCGCACCAGCAGCACCGGCGCCAGCCCCGCCAACAGCAGGATCGCAGCAAAGGTCAGAAGGCGACGGATCGGCATGGGGCGCTCCCTCACCCTCCCACCCGCTGACGCGGGCGGGCCCCTCCCTCTCCCGCAAGCGGGCGAGG
>LJHR01000039.1 GCA_001296005.1 alpha proteobacterium AAP38
CGATCGTGGTCTGGGGCAATGGCGGGTGCGCTGGCGACGGCGCCGGCCAGCGTCTCCATCTGGCTGAGATAGCTTCGCACGGCTATCTTGTGATCGCGAATGGCGGGATAAAGAGCGGCCCCGGCACAACCCCGATACCGCGTCCTCGAACGCCGCCGCCGGAGCAGGCCGCCGGGTTCGTGCCACCACCGCCGGAGAGCAGCGCCGAGCAACTTACGCAGGCGATCAACTGGGCGATTGCCGAGAATGCGCGCCAGGGCAGTGCCTATTTCGGCAAGCTCGACACCAACGCCGTGGCGGTCTCCGGGTGGAGTTGCGGCGGCGTTCAGGCGTTGACCATCGCCACGCGGGATCCACGCGTGAAGACCGCAGTGATCCACAATAGCGGGCTGTTCCCTGACGGGCAGGCCAGGATGCGCGGGATGGAGCTTACCAAGTCGGAACTGGCTAAGCTCGGCTCCCCGGTTATCTACATCCTCGGCGGCCCGACCGACATCGCCTATGCCAACGGCATGGACGATTTCGTCCGCATCGGCGGTGTACCAGCCGCAGTGGCGAACCTTGCGGTTGGCCACACCGGTACCTTCTTCCAACCGAACGGTGGCAAGGCCGCCCAGGTTGCGCTTGCCTGGCTCGACTGGCGCTTGAAGGGGCGCAGGGAAGGCGCGGCATGGTTCGTCGGAACGAAATGCAAGCTCTGCACCGACGCGGAGTGGAAGATCGAAGTTAAGGGTCTGTGATCCGCGAGACCACCCCTGTCGCCAACGGCCCGGCGCAATGCCGTTGCGAGCCATCAGAATGGATAGGTCGAATGTTCCGGCTATTTTTGTTGCTAACCGCTATGTCCGTGACCTTGAGCGGGGGAAGTGTCGCGCAGGCGAAGCACTCTCCCACGTCCGGCGTGACACCCGATTTTCGTGACCTCAACCGCAACTTGCAACTTGATCCCTATGAGGACCGTCGGCTTACGCCAGATCAACGCGCCGACGATCTTGTGCAGCGCATGACGCTGGAGGAAAAGGTCGGTGCGATGATGCATGGCACGCTACCCGGCCGGAGCGGGTTCGCGGGCATCTCGCGCGAGGGCTATGACCATGGGCTCGCAGCCCAGTTGATCCGTCAGGGCAACATTACGAGCTTCCTGACCCGCGTGGAACTGACGCCGGCGCGGATGGCGGAGGAGAACAACGCCATTCAGCGCATCGCGGCGGAAGGACGCTTGGGCATCCCCGTTACGATCAGCACCGATCCGCGCAACCACTTCCAGGCAATGGCTGGCGCGAGTGTGGCAGCAAAAGGGTTTTCGCAATGGCCCGAGCCCCTTGGCTTCGGGGCGATTGGTGATGCCGAACTGGTCCGCCGCTTCGGTGGGTTGGTCGCGGTTGAATATCGTGCGGTCGGCATCCATATGGCGCTGTCGCCTCAGGCCGATCTTGCGACCGAGCCGCGTTGGTCACGCGCTACCGGCACTTTCGGATCCGATCCCCGGTCGGTGTCACGTCTCGCAGGTGCCTACGTCGAAGGATTTCAGGGGAGCCGCAAAGGTGTCACCTCCAAAGGCGTGGCCACCGTGGTCAAGCATTGGGTGGGCTACGGCGCCCAGCCTGAAGGGTTCGATGCGCACAACTACTATGGACGGGTTGCGAAGCTCGACCGTCAAAGTTTCACGCAGCATATCGCGGCATTCCACGGTGCCTTCGCGGCGCGTTCAGCCGGAATCATGCCTGGTTATCCCATTATTGAGGGCGTCAAATTCGGTGAAGCACATTCCGAGCCGGTGGGAGCCGGGTACAACCGGAACCTCATCCAGGGCCTGCTCCGCGATACGCAGCGTTATCGCGGCCTGATTGTGTCTGATTGGGCGATCACCAACGATTGCCTTGAGGTGTGCCGAAACCCAACTGCGGAGTCCCCGCAGTCGCCGATGGCCATCGCCATGCCTTGGGGGGTCGAAGCGCTCAGCCGTGAAGAGCGCTTCGCCAAGGCTGTTGCGGCGGGCATCGACCAGTTCGGTGGTGTGGACGATCCGGCGCCGCTGCTTGCGGCAGTTCGCACCGGCCGGGTGTCCGAAAGTCGGCTAGACGCATCGGTTCGGCGGATCATGGTCCTCAAATTCCAACTTGGACTCTTCGATCATCCGTATGTCGATCCTGCCCACGCCGCTACTATGGTCGGTGCCGAAGCCACACAGGCCGAAGCTGATGCTGCGCAACGGGCGGCGGCGGTACTGCTCCGCAACGACGCGGGACTGCTGCCGTTGAATGCTCCTGGTACTCGCGTTTGGCTTTACGGGGTCAACGAGGCGGCGGCGCGGGCCGTAGGGCTGACCGTGGTAACTGCTCCGCAGGACGCCGATCTGGCTATCGTAAGGGCGGGAACGCCATTCGAGACTTTGAATCCGCACCACTTCTTTGGATCGCGCCAGCATGAAGGGCGACTGGATTACCGTGACGGAGATGCGGCCTATGAAGCGCTTAAGCAGGCTTCAAGGCACGCGCCGACGCTCTTCGCCGTCGATATGGATCGTCCTGCGATCCTATCCAATATTCAGGACAAGGCACGCGGCATCATTGCCCTGTTCGGCGCCAGCGATGCGGCCCTGCTCGATCTGGTGGTTGGGAAGGCCGAACCGCGGGGTAGGCTACCCTTCGAACTGCCCGGCAGTATGGCAGCTGTGGAGGGGCAGGACCCAGCTCGCCCCGACGATAGCGAGGC
The DNA here is from genome assembly GCA_001296005.1 of alpha proteobacterium AAP38. Classification (GTDB taxonomy): domain Bacteria; phylum Pseudomonadota; class Alphaproteobacteria; order Azospirillales; family Azospirillaceae; genus Niveispirillum. The sequence goes on from LJHR01000039.1 coordinate 2,716, forward strand.
ACCTCTTTACGGGCGCGGAGCCGGACTGACCTACTGAAAGCCCCGCCAACTGCTCCCATCGACATCCCGAGGAATCTGGGCGCCCCGGCGCAACCAGATTGAGCTGAATCCCACCATTCAGGAGAGCTTGTATGACCGACAATTGCCGGAAACCAGCCGCAGCGGTCCGATCAGGTCGCCGTGGAGACCGCTGGGGGCGATCACTTTGGACAACCGGAGTAGCCTGTTTGATGCTGACGAACACCGCTAGTCAAGCGCAATCCGTCATCGTGCCCGACGCGCCGGATTTCGGCCCGAACGTTGTTGTCGTCACCCCCATGATGACCGTTGAACAAATCAACGCCGCAATCGCCCCGCTACCGAACGACCCAAGGCGGCAGATATTCTTTATGCCGGGAACCTACGGCAGCGCTGAAGGAGCCGCCAATCCCGATACCGCGCGAAATATCATCGCTGCGCACCTTAATGCGAACACGGCGATGGCGGGGCTGGGCAAATCGCCCGAGGGTGTCCGCATCAACGGCGCGCTTCACATCGATGTTGCCGGCTTCGCGGCCTTGGTGACTTTCGCACGTAGCCTGTCCAATCTCACCATCAATCCGATCCAGAGGGGCCTGCCCCCCAACACAATGCGCTGGCAGACGTCGCAGACAGCGCACTGGCGCCGCGTGAATCTCCTTGGCAGCCTCGACGTGGTCGGCAATCCGCCTACCTATGCGTTCGGCAGCGTGATCGCGAACTCGCGGATCACCGGCATAGTGGACGTGGGGGACTCTCGGAACACAACTTCCGGTCCAGGCGGCAAGGCTAATGCGATGTACTATGTCCGCGATAGCGCCATTGGCGGATGGAAGGGCTTCGCGTCCCAGATGGTGTTCTCTGGCGTCATGGGGGCTCCCGCCGACAACTTTGGGCCGGGCGGCCCGGACCGTTCCAATGCAGGCGACAAGGTTACGCTCCCGACGACGCCGCTCTCTCGCGAAGCCCCATTCCTTTACGTTGAGGAGGGCCAATACAAGGTTTTTGTCCCAAAGGCGCGGCGCGACAGCGCAGGTGTGAACTGGTCCGTGAAGAAGGATGTCGGCACCTCGATGCCGATCGACCGCTTCCTGATCGCACAGCCGAGGGACCCGGTAGAGAAGCTCAACGAAGCACTCGCATCGGGCAAAGACATCATCTTGACGCCGGGCGACTATCAACTGACGGCTCCACTTCGCGTTGCGCGGGCAGACGCGGTTATCCTAGGCCTGGGCTTTGCGCAGCTGAACGCCGTAAACGGAACTGAGGCTTTGATTGTCGCTGACGTGCCCGGCGTCGTACTTTCAGGATTCGGCATCGGCACCGGCCACAAAACCTCCGACGTGCTGGTGAGGATTGGCACGCCTGGCGTCCGCAGTGGAGACGCCTCAAATCCGACGACGCTATCCGACGTACACATCGCCGGCAATGCTGTCACCACAGAAATTATCGATCAGGATCACGTCTTGGTGGATGGCGCATGGATCAGGACTTGGCGTGACGGGAAGATCGAATGGGCCGACGCGGCCAATTCGTTCGGGGTCGTCGTGAATGGGAATAATGTCAGCTGGACCGGGCTGTGGGTCGAGCATTTCAAGAAGACACAGATCACTTGGAACGGGGACGGTGGGCGCGTAGTCTTCCTCCAGAACGAACCGCCTTACGAACCCCCGAGCCAAGCGGTGTGGATGAACGGGGAAAAGCCAGGGTATCCCAGTCTCAAGATTGCAGATCATGTGAAGTCGTTCCGCCTGGACGGGTTCAGTACCTACACGCGTTTCTCGAACGGTTGTGAATGCTTCGTATGGAGCGCGATCGAGACGCCAGTATCGCCGACAATTCGCTTCCACGGCTTGACGGCCGCGTCGATCCTTTACCCAATCCCAGGCGGCGGTTTCACGAAGGGTGGGTACAAGCACATCATCAACGACCTCGGCCCGGCCGTGGATGCTGGCGTGGATTCAGGCCACTCCCGACTGCCACATTCGGACGTCTTCGGTTTCACAGCAAATCATCGCATCGCTAACTTCCCCGACAAACTGCCTTGAGGACGGTGGCTTAGCTAAGAACGCTCTCAGTTGGTCGCGGCGGCAAAAGCGGCGTGAACCGCGTCAAACTAGCCTGTGCCTGTCTTCGGCGGATTCCAAAGCGAAGGTTACAGCAGCGGCGACCTACGGGGATCCGACGCTGGCGAAAGCCTTAGTAGGCAGGTAGTGCCGGGTGGGCGGTATCGTTCTAGACCAAGTCCCCGCCGAGCAAAAAGCGGTGCCTTGCCAATTGGTGCAATCCCCCCGGGTCGTCTAGCACGGCAGCGTCTCAATCCGGCGCTCAGAGTGTCTGGCTGGCGTGGGTCGTACGGAACAGATAAAGACCTTCACTAGGGACTGTTGAGATTCACTGGAGCTTGAGAAAATCTGCTTCTCCGGCGAAGGCCGGGGCCCAGTGGTTACAGGCTCAAACCTCGAAGCTGCGTTGTTCGACACTGTTGATAGGTCGGACGCTTCGTCCCTGTACCACGGCCTTCGCTGATGGATAATCTATGAGTTTCAATGGGTTAGAAGAATTACACCCTGAATCTCAACACACCCTCGTGTTTAACTAACCTCGTCACCCAGTTCCTTGATCTCCCAGAATCGTATAGCATCTCTGAAGGGCTATGTTAGTTGGCAGTTTTTATCTTAGAATGAAAGGCCTCTACAATGAAAACATTCATGTTGGCATTGTTCGCTGTTCTTGTGACATCATATTCGGCTATGGCGCAGTATACGATCGATCAATTTGAGATCTCTGGTGTCAGCATCAGAAATTCCAATTACAACGGTGACGCAGCTGTTGAAATCACTATGCCGTCATCCTCATACCAAGATCCCTTACGTGAGAAACTTACCGATCGAAATTTCATGGCTTGGCTGCCGCTGGACTTCGGGGACGGAACAATTGAAGTTGAGTTAGCAAGTGATCTAGCACCAGATGCTCCTGAATATGCTAGGGGTTTTATCGGACTTGCCTTCAGGATCGATGCACAGGGTCGGTTCGAAAACATATACCTGCGCCCTCTCAACAGCACGTCGTCCGACCAGATCCGACGAAATCATACGATCCAATATGCAGCTTATCCTGATTTCCGGTTCGACACATTACGAGCGCAATTTCCGGAAAAGTACGAAACCTATGCAGATATCGAGATAGGCCGCTGGATTCATCTCCGACTTGTAGTGAATGGTGTATCTGCCAAACTGTATCTCAATCATTCAAATCGTCCTGCATTCGTTGTAAATGACATGAAATTGCCGGCCGACCAAAGGGGAGGTGTAGGGATCTGGATTGAGTCGGGAACAGTAGGGCATTTCCGCAATTTTCGGGTCATTTCCAACAAGTAAATGACCTCAATTGGATTCAGGACACAAAAGTAGCCATATGCGCCGGGCTTCACATAGCAGCAGCCCCCGCCCAAACCGGGGGCCAACTCCGCCACTTCGCTCCCCGCACTGGAGGCCCCGGATAAGTCAGGGTTCGCGGTGCTTTTTTCCGCTCACTGAGTTTTCGAAGTTGATAGACCCCGCGCCCAGTTGGCTCTAAGGATTCATCAATGGAGACCACCTCCTGTTCTCGGTCCTGGCGACCTGGGCTGCCGAAAAGTGAACCGTGAACCGCTCCGAGTTTGCCGGAGACGACGGAGATATAGAGGGTATAGAGAAGGTGACGGCCTTAGGGCGGGCGGGAATGTCCGGAATCCATTATCCGAGCTCGAATACCCGCCAGTCCGCAAACGGCCCCCTTGTCGCCATTGGTGTCGATCCCGGCGGGCAGATAGGTCCACCCGCCATTCATGGCCCGGTCCTGGCGCATGGAGCGCTGGTCATAAACGGCGGCCAGCAGCACGCCGAAGGTCCGTTCCTCATTGCGCCAGCTGGTCAGGCCGGAAAAGCGCGTATCCAGCTTATCCGCCAGTTCGTGATAGGACAGGGTGGCGGAAAAGGCGTGTTCGGTATCCTTGAGGTCCAGCGGGCGGAAGGTGCGGACATCGACGATGCCGCCGATGGCGCCTTCATCCAGGGCGGCTGTCGGGCTTTTGATCACATCGACGCGGGACACCAGTTCGGATGGCAGCGTGTCGAAGCGGAATTGCCGCCCGCTCTGGCCACTGTCGCGCACATTCTCGTTCACGGCGGCGCTGCGCCTGTTTAGGGTCGTCGTCTGGAAATTCGCCCCCAGGCCGCGCACCCGCACAAACAGCCCTTCGCCTCGGCAATGTTCTGGCTGGGGAACTTGCCGATATCTTCCGCCGAAATGGCATCCACGATGCTGTCCGCCTCGCGCTTGATGTCCAGCGCGCGGGTGATGGAGCCCTTGAAGCCCGTGACGATCACTTCTTCGAGCACCGGTGACGCGGCGGCGGCGGTACTCTGCGCGCCGGCGGCCATGGGCGCTGTGGTTGGGACGGCCCCGGCGGTCAGCCGCAGCAACAGCACCGTTTCCCCGTCCATCTGAAAATCCAGGCCGGTGCCGACCAGGAGCTGACGCAGGCCCGCCGGCACCGCCACCGCACCCGACACGCCCTGTGTGCGCTTGCCCGACAGAAGGGCGGGGTCGGCCATGACCTGCAGGCCGGTCTGGCGGGAGAACTGATCCAGGGCACCGGCCAGATCACCGGCGGGGATGGACAGGCTGGTGCTGCGGGTCGCGGCTGATTGCTGGGCCAGGGCGGCGGACAGGGCGGGCGACAGGGTGGCCAGGGCCACACCGGCCAGCAAGGCAATTCGAATGGTCTTCACGTCTCTTCCCCCAAGGAACGCTGGCGCCGGCATGCGGCGCGGGATCCAAGGGAAGACGGGCGCGGACCCCAAAACCGGACAGGACAATTTCGTGAATGTTTAAAAGCGGTTACGTGACAGCGGGGCATGTCCCTGATTTGCCAGCGCCGCATTGCTACGCCGTCACCAGCTCCAGCGCTCCGTCGCGTCGCCGCACCGTGAACCCATGCAGCTTGCCGAGGGAGGCCAGCAGCCTATCCGGCTCCGTCAGCTTGAACCGCCCCGCGACACGCCGACCGCCGATGGCGGGGTCGGCGATGCGTACCGGAACTGGGGCCGTCCGGTTCAGCCGTTCCGCCAGTTGCGACAGTGACAAACCCTGTGTGACCAGCCAGCCCGTGCGGAAGTCACCCGCCAGTGGGTCGAAGGCAACGGGGCCGGTGACACGGGTGCCCTCAACCCCCGCCCGTTCACCGGGACGCAGGCGGACCGCGCGGTCCCCCACGGTCACCAGGGCAGCCCCTTCATAAAGCGAAATCTCCGTCAGCCCGTCGGCCACATCCAGGTTCAGGGCGCCGGCCAGTGTCTGGATCCGCGCCGCCCCGCAATCAATGGCAAAGGGCGCGGGTTCCGCCATCGCCGCAACCCGGATGAAGGCCTCGCCACGGGTCAGCGTCAGTTGCCGGGACGGGGTGTCGGTGGCGGTCAGAAGGTCGGTACGGCCATTGGCAATCACCTGGCTGCCATCGGCAAGCGCCATGGTGCGGCCCGCACCCGGCGGCACTGTGACACGCGCCATCGATACCACCCCGTCCTCCCGCCGGCGGGATAGCAGCAGGGGCGCGCCGATGGTTAGGGAGAGGGCAGCGGCAATGCCGCCCGCCATCCAGGCCCGACGCGTGGGCTGCACCGGCACCACATCAGCCGTGACGAAGCATGTCATTGCCGCCGTCAGGGCCGTGTCGGTCAGGACATCGCGCATGGCCTGCAGGTCGGCGCGGTTGGCGGGGTCGGCGGCCAGCCACGCGGACAGTTCAGCCTGCTCCGCCGGGGACAGGGCGGGCCCTTCCTCCTGACGCAGGGCCCAATAGGCTCCGCCCCTGGCCACATCGCTGTTGGCGGGGGGATGGGGTCCGCCACTCATCGCACCCCCTCCCGGCCCAGCTCGCTATGCAGCCATTCCAGGGCGCGCACCACATGCTTTTCAACGGCGGCAACGCTGAGATCCAGGGCCTGGGCAATCTCGCGGTGGCTTTGCCCCTTAAGGCGTCGGCGGATGAACACTTCCCGCCGCAAAGGCGGCATCCGTCCCAGCGCCCGGGCAAAGGCATCGGCCCGCTGACGCGCCATGGCTGACTGTTCGGCACTGGGGCGGTGACAGGCGATCTCCGGTTCCAGCGCCTCTGCCTGATCGATGCCGCGCCGGCGGTAATGGTCGCTGATCAGGTTGGCAGCGATCCGCAGGCTGAACGCCAGACTGTCCGCCACCTTGTTCGATTGCATGTAGGCGATCATCCGCGTCAGGGTTTCCTGCACAAGATCATCCGCCACGAACGGATCGCGGACCCGGCGAAGAATGAACCCATACAGCGCCTCGCGCTTGGGCAACTGTTCTGCCAGTTCCATTGCGGCAAACCCGTCCGGTCACATGCGTCATCGCAGGCTGTTACAGCAGAATTTTTACAGCGCCATGACGCGCGCGATCTCTCACACGCACGGTCTGCATGCAGTAGGCAACAAAATCTGACCGAAAGCAGGGGAAGGGCCGGCAGAACCAGAAATGCCACGCCGACCTGGGATCAATGCCTGGAACGTCTCGTTAATCTGGGGCCGTTTCGCCAAATTCAGGTGCAATTAGTGCGCGCCCATGGGACGTGATCTCGACTGGACCAGGTTGTCCGCCATCTGGGTCTAGCGCTGTGAGGTCGTCCGGCTTGCTGCACTGGCTCGCCGGTTGATGCTACCGGTGAGCAACGACACTTTGCTACCACAGCAATGTCTGATCAAGTGGTTGCCTTGACTGAGACGGAAGTGCCGTCAGTGAAAACAACAGGTCCCTGGCCGGGTTGGGTGCACATTGACAGTGGGGACGATCTATACACGTTACGGGGCCCCATGGGGAATGGATCCTTTATATTATATGCGGACACAACATATGTAATCCGCCAAGTCGCCGGCGCCGCTCATCAAGACCGTTTATTACGGATCTCCAAAGGAAGAAAGCGACCAGGGAATGCTCCGAACCCGGTCGGTTCATATAAAGACAGTTGAAGCGATCACGTTTTTACGCCGCTTGCAGGCGCAGGGCTTCCAGGCGGCTGACCAGTGCATGCTGCCCCGCATCGTCATTATCAAAGCGGACGGAGCAACTGCCCAATTCGCTGGCCACGATGGTGAAACTGATGGGGGTCGGGAGCTGACGCCATGTCAGCTGTCCCTTCTGCCCTACGCTGACGCCGTCCAGGGACAGCAGGGCGCCACCGCTGGAAACATTGTCTAGGCTGGCCTCCATGGACCGACCGCCGATCTGGACACTGACCGTCTGGCCCACCTGATAACGGCGGCTGGCACGGCGGTCGACATCGGAGATGGCGGTGCGAACGACGCGGACAAGGGTCTGGCGCAGGGCATTCACGCCATCGGTAACATGGGTGGACACTTCGCGCAGCAGCAGAGCCTTCTGCCCGGTACCGTGGGCCTCCTCCGACACAAGGGCGATACGCCGGGACACCTCGCGGTTCGCGTTGGCCGTCTCCGACACGTTGCGGGCGATCTCCTTGGTCGCGGCGGACTGTTCCTCCATCGCGGCGGCGATGGTGGAGGAGATATGGTCCATATCGTTGATGGCCCCGCTGATAGAAGTGACAGCGTCCACGGCGGCGGCGGTGGCCGACTGGATCTCGCTGATCTTGCGGGTAATGTCCTCTGTCGACCGGCTGGTCTGGGTCGCCAGGTTCTTCACCTCCGACGCCACAACGGCAAAGCCCTTCCCGGCCTCGCCGGCCCGCGCCGCCTCGATGGTGGCGTTCAGCGCCAGAAGGTTGGTCTGCCCGGCAATATCGCCGATCAGGTTGGCGACCTCCCCGATCTG
>LJHR01000004.1 GCA_001296005.1 alpha proteobacterium AAP38
CTGTTCCGTCGCGTCATGCTGCTCGGTAACGTCGTGCTGTTCCGTCGCGTCATGCTGCTCAGTCACGTCGTGCTGTTCCGTCGCATCATGCTGCTCGGAAGCGTCCTGCTTCCCGGCGCTCAGCATATAGTCCCACTGTGACGGAGCAACCGGGGCGCCGCCGTCAACCGGGTCATGCATTTCCTTGGCATCGTGCAGTTCCGATGCGTCATGCAACTCCTCCGGATCGTGCATTTCCGAGGCGTCGGCGCGGACGGGCTTCAGCGGCGTGACGGCGATTTCGCGCGGCGGGGCCTGATCGGCGGCCATGCCGGGGCGCACGATCTGAAGCGACACGGCATGCAGGGCCGGCGCCTTGCGGCCAACCAGGGCCGCCTTTTCATCCTCCGTCAGGCCCGCGAACAGGCTGACATAGGTCTTGGGATCGCGGCGGAAAGCATCGGTAGCACCGGGATTGCCGGCCATCTGCGAGAGGATGCGGTACAGCGCCTTGGAGGTCTGACGCTCCCGCCCACCCAGCGGCTCGCGGCCAAGACGGGCGATGGCATCCATTTCGAACGGGCCGTAATCGCCGGTCGGGCTGACCGGAAGCTGGTCACCGGTCCGGGTGCGGTCAGCCGGACGTTCGATGCCCAGCCGTTCGGCCATATCCGGATCGATGGGCAGAATGTCCTTGGGCGGCAGATAGAAGCTGCAGGCCTGATGCACCGATGCGCGGACAGCCGGATCGCGATAGGCCTTCAGCGGGCGGCGGATGATCTGGCTGTCCAGGCCGGGGAAGGTGGCGCCGACATAATGATAGGTGGGGTGGTTCTCGCCATAGATCTCGATCAGGCGCTCGAACAGGATGGCGCGCTTGTTGTTCTTGAAGCCCTTCACCGAATAATAGCTGTCACCCACGGAGCCGACCTGCAACAGCACGACATGGCTAGAGGTCACGACAGGCCGGTTGCGCAGCAGCAGGTCACCGGCATCCAGGATCTGGCAGCCATTGACCGACGGATCGATGCGCAGATCGGCAAACAAATAGTCGGTGGAGGAAATGCCGGGCAGCATCTCCGTCCGGTGGCCTTCCTTGCGCGCGATATTCAGGGCGCGGCGGGCGGGCGACACGAAGAAACCCGGATGGCCGTAGAACACGGCGGTCACGCGCTTGCCCTCGCGCACGGCACGCAGGATCAGTTCGGCCATCTGCACATAGGTGATCAGGCGGCGCTTGTCCTCGCCATAATGCAGAGCCAGATTATAGGAATTGGGGTTCAGTTCCCGGATGAAACTGGCCGTGACACCATCGGGAACACCAAAGAACACGACATCGGCATCACGGATATGGCCGATGGCCTCCTGCGTGAAATGCGAGATCGACCGGATACCCGTGCCGACGACGGTCAGGCTGCCATGGGTCTGGCCGGTCACAATCGGCTTGGACAGATCGAAGGAATTGGGCATCGTCCTTGGTCCCCCTGGGTACGTATCTGAGGTTGGTCAATTTCCAAACGGGCTACGCCGAAGGCGCCATGACCCTAACGCATTCGAGGCATGAATGCATGCCGCAAAATTAGAGCGAGTTGCAATGCGATACATCTCAGATTTGTTACCAGTCATTGGGTTAGATCCCATGTACGCGCGCACACCAGTAAAAGTCATTCCATGATGAGTAGCATGGCGCAATCAACACACAGCGGCCCGCCCCCGGTGGCGATCATCCTGGCGGGTGGTCTTTCCAGCCGCATGGGCGGTGGCGACAAGGGCTTGCGGCTGCTGGCGGGGGAGCCGCTGCTGGGCCGGATCATTGCGCATGTCCGGCGGTGGGGTGATATTGTCCTGCTGTCCGCCAATGATGATGCGGAGCGTTTCGGTCATGTACCGGGGTTGCCCCCCCTGACGGTGGTGGCCGACACGGTACCGGACCGGCCAGGGCCATTGGCTGGGATATTGGCTGCCATGGACTGGACCGCCACACACAGGCCGGACCGTACACATATCCTGTGCGTGCCCTGTGACACGCCCTTCCTGCCCGCCGATCTTTATCCGGCACTGGCGGCTGCGTTGACCGGCGGCGGGGCAGTGGCCATGGCGGTGGGGCCGGATGGCATCCGGCACCCGACCGTCGCCCTGTGGCCCGTCAGCCTGCGCGAGGACCTGCGCATCGCCCTGCGGGACGAGGGGCTGCGCAAGGTTGGGATCTTTGCCGCCCGGCATGGGCGGGTCGACGTCCCCTTCCCCGCCGGTCCGGACGGCATCGACCCGTTTTTCAATATCAACGGCCCGGACGATCTGGTCCGGGCCGAAGGGTTTATTCGTAGCGCAGGGCCTTGACCGGCTTTTCCACGGCCACGCGTGCCGCATGTCCGGCCACGGTGGCCCAGGCGATCACCATGGCCCCCAGACCGGCAACCAGGAACAGCAGCGGGTCCAGGTCCACACGATAGGCGAACCCCTGCAGCCAGCGGTTCAGCCCGTACCAGGCAACGGGCCAGGCGATCAAGTTGGCGATCAGCACGGGGCGGGAGAACTGCCAGACCAGCAGCCGCACCAATTGCAGGACGGACGCGCCCAGCACCTTGCGGATGCCGATCTCCTTCGTCCGCCGTTCCGCCGTGAAGCTGGCCAGGCCGAACAAGCCCAGGCAGGCGATGATGACGGCCAGCCCCGCGAAGGCCGCGAACAGCTTGCCCTGGCGGATATCGTCGGCATAGAGCAGTTCCACGCGTTCATCCAGGAAATGCCGGCGCGCCGGGACATCGGGCACCATCTCCCGCCACAGGCTGTCGATGCGGTTCAAGGTGGCCGACACGTCATCCGGACGGATGCGGACCATCAGCACCCTCGTTTCCAGCGGTTCCGGGTGATAGATGGTGGCAACTGTGCTGTTGCGGGCGGATTTATACTGAAGGTCGGTGACGACGCCCACCACCTGCAAGGTGATGTCGCCTTCATCCTGGGGGAAATTGATGGTGCGCCCGATGGCTTCTGCCGGGCTGCCCCAGCCGAACTGCTGTACCGCGGTCGCGGAGATGATGGTGGCGGCCGTCCGCCCCTCCTGGCGAGTACCTTCGGGCAGAGACTTGATTTCGTCGGTCCCGCGCACCTTGTCAAAGCTACGGCCCGCCACCATGCTGGCGCCCAGCGTTTCGAAATAGCCGAAATCCACCGGCTCAGTCCGGATGGTCACGGTTTCATTCTGTCCGCCCGTGATGATGCCGTAGGTCGAGGTCCGTTCCGACGAGTCCGATGGGGCCCAGGGCGCGCCGGCCACGGAGACCACTGCGGGATCGACCAGCAGCCGCTGTTTCATCGCCTCCAGCTTTGACTTTGCGGCTGCATGTTCAAAACCGCGCAGCAGAACGATATTCTCCTTGTCGAAGCCCAGTTCCTGGCTGCTGGCATAACGGGTCTGTTCCAGCACGACCAGGGTGCCGACCGTCAGGCCGATGGCGACCGCGAACTGTGCCACGACCAGGGTGGCGCGCAGCCGCCCGCCACCGACACCGGCAGATTTGTTGGACCGCAGCACCTGCGACGGTCGGAACCCCGACAGGACAAAAGCCGGATAGATCCCGCCCAGAAGGCCCAGCAGCACGGACAGGCCCAGGGTCAGCGCGCCCAGCAGACCCTTCCCATGAAAGGCCGAGTCCATCTTGATGTCCAGGGCCGTCTGGAACGGCTCCAGCCCGACCTCCACGATGGCCATAGCCAGCAGGCCGGCCAGCAGGGTCAGCAGCAAGCTTTCGCCCAGAAACTGCAAGATGATCAGGCGGCGCGGCGCGCCCAGCGTCTTGCGCAGGGCCACTTCGCGGGCCCGCATGGTGGCGCGCGCAGTGGCCAGATTGACGAAATTGATGGCTGCGATCGCCATGATCAGAGCCGCCAGTGCCATAAGGCCGGAAATGACGGCCATGCTGGTCCCGGTGCCACCCGGAAGCGGATGGGTGCGGATATCCAAAAGCGGCTGCAAGCTCAGATCGGCACGATATCCGCCATCCGACCCCGGCGTCGTGCTGGGGCGGACCCTCGCCAGAAAGTCCTTCAGGTTAGCCTTCAGCCTTTGCACATCAGTATCGGGTGCCAGTTGGAGATAGATTTGCAGCCAGTTATTTCCCCAGTTCTCCCGCTGCCGTTCCAGGTAGGGGAGCGGTGTGGAAATGGAGATCAGGGCCTCGACCTCGCCCGTCACATTGGACGGCGGGTCCTTCATGACACCCGTGACCGTCAGGGCACGGCCATCGACAAGGGTGATGGTGCGGCCCTGCGCGTCCTGGTCGCCAAAGATTTTCGTCGCCAACGCCTTGGTTAGAACCGTGCTGTTGGGTTGGGACAGGGCCGTGCGCGGATCGCCCGACAGGAAAGGCCAGTCGAACAGGCGCAGATAATCCACATCCACGGCATTGAAAGTGACATAAAGGCTTTCATCCCCGCGCCGCACGATTTCGCGCGTGCGGCCCGATCGGACAATGGTCTCGATCTCGGGGAATTCCTGCTTCAGGGCCGCTGTCATAGGCATGGACATGGCCGAATGGGTCGCGGGCGGACGGCCCGGCAGATGTTCGGTCCGCACAAGACGCAGGGTCCTGTCCGCATCCGTGAACATGCTGTTGTAAGACAGCTCATGCCGCACAAAGACCGTGATCAGCAGGGCCGCCGCCAGTCCGGCGGCCAGCCCCAGGACATTGATGCTGGTATAAAGCTTGTGGCGCAGCAGGTTGCGCAGCGCCACCATGATCCAGTTCCTCAGCATATCCCCTGCTCCCCCTTATTCATACCGCAAGGCGCGAACCGGCTTTTCCGCGGCTACCCGCGCCGCATGGCCCGCAACCGTGGCCCAGGCAATGACCAACGCCCCCAACCCCGCCGCCACGAACAGCAGCGGGTCCAGCGCCACACGATAGGCAAACCCCTCCAGCCAGCGGCTGAGCCCGAACCAGGCCAGCGGCCAGGCGACCAGATTGGCGATCAGCACGGGGCGCGAGAACTGCCAGACCAGCAGACGCACGAGATCACCGACACTGGCGCCCAGCACCTTGCGGATGCCGATCTCCTTGGTCCGGCGTTCGGCGGTGAAACTGGCCAGCCCGAACAGGCCCAGACAGGCAATGACCACGGCCAGCCCCGCGAAGGCCGCGAACAATTTGCCCTGCCGGACATCCAGCGCGTAAAGCTGCTCAATCCGTTCATCCAGGAACTGCCGGCGCACCGGCACCTCGGGCACCATCTCCCGCCACAGGGCGTCGATCCGGTTCAGCACGGCGGGTGCGGCATCAGGCTTGATCCGCACCATCAGGGTGCCGATCTGGCCCTGGTCGATCTGATAGACAGACGCAACGGTGCGGTCGCGCGCCGTGCGGTATTGCAGGTCGTCCACGACGCCGACGATGGTCAGGGTCACGTCGCCCTCATCCTGCGGATACATCAGCGTGTGGCCAATGGCGTCCTGTGGACTGGCCCAGCCCAGCTGCCGCACCGCCGACAGCGACAGCAGGGCGGACGCGGTCCGGCCCTCCACCCGCTGCCCCGACGGCACATCGGCGGCGGCCTCGGCCCCGTATTTCTCATCAAAGGTGCGACCGGCCAGCAGGCGGGCGCCCAGCGCTTCGAAATAGCCGTAATCGACATTGTCGGTGCGGATGGTGACGCTGGCATTCTGGCCGTCATCGGTACGGCGATAGGCGGCGGTGGTTTCGGCCCCGTCGGACGGAACCCAGGGGGCACCTGCCACCGCGATGACACCGGGATCGGCCAGCAGCCGCTGTTTCAGGGCCGACAGCTTGGGCTTGGCCGCCTTGTTGTCGGCACCGCGCAGCAGCACGACATTATCCTTATCGAAACCCAGCTGCTGGCTGCTGGCATACCGTGCCTGTTGCAGCACGACCAGGGTGCCGACGGTCAACGCGATGGCCACCGCAAACTGTGCCACCACCAGAATGGTGCGCAGCCGTCCGCTGCCGGCATTGCCCTTGCTGTTGCCGCGCAGCACATGGGCGGGCCGGAAGCCGGACAGGACCAGGGCCGGATAGATGCCGCCCAGCACACCCAGCACGAAGGACAGGCCCGCCACGATGATCGCCATGGCCCAAAGCTCACGATAGGCGGGATCGATGGCGACCGACATGGCATCCTGGAACAAAGGCAGCGTCACCTCCACCAGGGCCAGGGCCATCAGGCCCGACAGGAAGGTCAGCAGCAGGCTTTCCCCCAGGAATTGCAGCACCAGCAGCCGGCGCGGCGCGCCCAGCGCCTTGCGCATCGCCACCTCACGCGCCCGCATGCTGGCCCGCGCCGTCGCCAGATTGACGAAATTCACCGCCGCGATGGCCAGGATGACGGCAGCCAGCGCCGTCAGGCCGGAAATGACGGCCATGCTGGTCCCCTCATCATCGGACAAGGGGGCCGTGTGGACATCGCGCAGTTTCTGAAGCGTCAGGACGTTGCGGTCGCCCTGGCTTTCATCCTCCACCGCGTTGGGATTGTTCCGGCGCACGAAGTCGGGCAACGCCGCCTCCAGCCGCGCCACGTCGGTGCCGGGAGCCAGACGCACATAGGTGTCGATCCAGTTCCAATTCCAATGTTCCCGCGCCCGGTCGATGGAGGGCAGCGGCGTGGACAGGGCGATCAGCGCCTCTGGCCGGTGGGTGACGTTGACGGGCGGGTTTTCAATCACACCCGTCACGCGCAGGGTGATGCCGGACCCCAGCTCGATGGTCCGGTCCAGGACATTGGTGGTCCCGAACAGCTTTTCCGCCGTCGCCACCGTCAGAACGGCGCTGTTGGGCTGCGTCAGGGATGATGAAGGATCACCGGACAGGAAGCGCCAGTCGAAAATGTCGAAATAGTCGGGGTCCACGGCGGAGAACAGTTGATAAAGACTGTCCCCGTCACGGCGCACCACCTCCCGCACGCGGGCCACACGCACGGCCTGCACCACCTCCGGGAAGCTCTGTTTCAAGGCGGGGGCCAGGGGGATGGCCTGTGACGCCGTCGGTTCCGGCGCCCGGCCATTGATCAGCAGGATGCGGTTGAGCCGCCAGGTGCTGTCGACATTGGCGAACCGGTCATTGAACGACAGCTCATGCCGGACGAACACGGCAATCAGCAACGCCGCCGCCAGCCCCGCCGTCAGGCCCAGGACATTGATCGCCGTATAGAGCCTGTGGCGCATGAGGTTGCGCACCGCCACCATCAGCCAGTTCCGCAGCATGGCCCCTCTCCCCTATTCATAGCGCAAAGCGCGGACGGGCTTTTCTGCCGCCACCCGCGCCGCATGGCCCGCGACAGTGACCCAGGCGATGATCAAGGCACCCAGACCGACACCGATGAAAATCAATGGATTGATGGAAACCCGGCTGGCGAACCCTTCCAGCCACAGGCTGACCCCGTACCAGGCCAGCGGCCAGGCGATCAGGGTGGCCAGCAGCACGGGCCGTGAGAATTGCCAGACCAGCAGGCGCACGATATCGGCCACACTGGCCCCCAGCATCTTGCGGATGCCGATCTCCTTCGTCCGCCGCTCTGCCGTGAAGGCGGCCAGACCGTAAAGACCCATGCAGGCAATGATGACGGCGAGGCCGGCGAAGGTGGCGATCACTGTCCCCTGACGCGCCTCCGCCTCGTACAGGCGGTCGATCGTCTCGTCCAGGAACCCGCGATATAGTGGGGTGTTCGGCGCCAGTTGCCGCCAGACATCGCCCACCGCCGCCAAGGTCGCCTTCTGATCTCCGGGCAGCAGCCGCAGCAGCATCGCCCCGAACTGCGACTGGTCGATCACGAACAGGGCGGCTTCGGCTTCGACGCGCGCAGAGCTGAACCGGAAGTCCTCCACCACCCCGACAATATTCAGTATCTGCTGACGCGCGGGTTCACCAACCACACCACCCCGCAACTGCTGCCCCAATGCCGCCGCGGGGTCACGGACACCCAGCTTTGGCAGCATGGCCCGCGTCACGACAATATTGGCCTCCGCCCTTTCGTGCGGTTCGTTCGGCAGCCTCATGATGTCAGGCCCATGTGCTCGGTCGAACAGGCGTCCTGCCAGCAGGGTCGCACCCATCGTTTCCAGATAGCCGAAATCAATGGCTTCCTTGCGCAGATGCACTGTCGCTGTCTGACCCGGCAGACGGAAACCCATGCTTGCCTTCGATCCCCCTGCCGGCGCCCAGGCGGAGAGGGCGACCGACTTCACACCGGGAAGACGGCTCAATGCATCCCTCAATGCCTCAAAACGACCGGCCCCACCGTCGGTGGGCAGGCGATTGATGATCAGAACATTCTCGCGGTCAAAGCCCAATTGTTGCGTCGCTGCAAACCGGGTTTGATGCAGGATGAACAACGCGCCGATGGCCAGCACGATGGCGATGACGAATTGCGACACGACAAGAGCCGTGCGCAGCCCGCCCCCTGCCGCCGGCATGCCTTTCGCCCCCGTGGCCACGCCTGTGCGTGACAGGACCAGGGCAGGGTAAAGGCCCGCGACAAGACCCACCAGCGGCGGCAACAGCAGCAGACCGGTCAGCAGCGCCCGATCCGCGAACGGATCGGCCGGCACCTCAATCTTCAGCAGCCGCAAAAGCGGCAGGATCAGTTCGGTGGCCGGTAGCGCCAGGGCACCCGCCAGACTGGCCAGCACAATGGATTCCGTCAGGAACTGCATGGCCAGCCCGGCACGTTTGGCACCCAGCGTACGGCGGATGCCAATCTCCCGCAGGCGCAGCCCAGACCGTGCCGTTGTCAGATTGATGAAATTGATCCCGGCGACGAGCAGGACCAGCATGCCGGTCAGCAGCATTCCCTGGATAACCGGCATCGGCGTTCCCGCCTCTCCCGCCACCGGGTTCGTGCGGATGTCGGTCAGGGGCTGCAGCGAAAGGCTGAAAGTGTAGATATCTTTGGCGTCGTTGGGTGACCGATAGTCAGGCACCAGAGACGGCAACAGCGTATCAATCTGCCTTTCCAAAGCCGCCGCATCCACACCGGGACGCAGCAGCAGATAGGTGGCGAGCCAGGAACTGTTCCACTGCCCTTCCCGTTCGCGAAACTCACGATCCGCCTGATCGCTGACGCTGGTCGCAATCGGAGTCAGAAGACCGGCCCGCAAGCTGGAATTCATGGGCGGTTCCGCGATGACGCCTGTTACCGTCAAGGTGCGACCGGACTTCAGCGTCAGCACCTGCCCCATCGCCTCGCCATCGCCGAAATATTTCCGGGCGGTGCTTTCAGTCAGGACGGCATCACCGGGCCGGGCCAGCGCCAAGGTCGGATCACCCTTCAAGAAAACGAGATCGAAGACCTGGGGATAGTTCGGATCGACCCGCAAGGCGGCCTGGATGAACACCTGTCCGTCGGCCCGTTCGACAGAGGTCAGGAACGGGATGGTGCGGACAACCTGTTCCACATCGGGCAGACGCTCCGCCAGGGCGGGCCCCACCGGCAAACCGGTGACACTTCCGAACCAGGGGGCCTGCCCGGACATGTATTCGATGCGGTTCACCCGCACGATGCGGTCGGCCTTTTCGTGATAGCCGTCGAAACTGGTTTCAAACCGGACAAGGGTGCCGATGATCATGCAGACGGACAGGCCCAGGGCCAAGCCCACCACGTTGATCGCGGTATAGAGCTTGTGCCGCAGCAGATGACGCCACGCGATCAGAAGCCAGTTCCACACCATACGGCCCCCCCTTCCCGGTCCCCGCTAACGCGGCCTTACTCGTGCCGGAGCGCCTTGATGGGGGGGGCCATGGCGGTGGTGGCGGCGTGGCCGGCCACCGTGATCCAGGCGATGATCAGCGCCGTCAGGCCCGCCGCCACGAAATAGGCCGGCGACAGGTCCACGCGTTGTTCGAACCCGTCCAGCCAGCCGCGCAGCAGCCACCAGGCGATGGGCCAGGCGACGAGGTTGGCGATCATGACGGGGCGGGAGAATTGCCAGACCAGCAGGGCCACGATCTGCGCGACCGTCGCGCCGAACACCTTGCGCAGGCCGATCTCCTTGGTCCGCCGCCGGGCCGCAAAGCCGGACAGGCCATAAAGCCCCAGACAGGCTACCAGGATGGCAAGGCCGGAGAAGGAGGCGAAGACGGTGGCCTGCACCCGTTCCTCATTATACTGGGCGGCGATCATGTCCTCCACGAAGGCGGCATTGAAGGGCCGGTCGTTGATCATGCGGGCCCAGAGCGACTGCACCTGCGACAGCAGCGCCGACGGATCGCGCCCGTCGAAACGGATGGAGAGCGTGTCGAACTGGCGTTCGGCCTGGAACATCACGGTCGGCTGTATCCCGTATTTCAGGGACCGGAACCGGACATCCGGGATGACGCCGACAATGGTCAGGTCGAAGGGCGCGTTGCCCAGCGTCTTGGTCTTCAGGACACGGCCCACCGCCTCGGCATTGGTGGCAAAGCCCAGCAGGCGGGCCGCCGCCTCATTGATCATGGCAGAGGCCTGCCCCGTCTCCCCGTCCGCCGGCGGGCGGATCAGGTCGGTACCGAAGGACGGGTTGAAGACACGGCCAGCCACGGGGGCGACCTTGTACAGTTCCATGAACCCATCACCCAGGCTCTGGTAATTCAATACCTGCCCCTTCTCACCGGAGCCTTCCAGCGTGAAGATCATGTTGTTTTCGTTATTGTCGGTGGGCACGTCGGAGGACAGGGCAACGTCTGTCACGCCGGGCAGGCGGCGGACCTGTTCCATCACGGCCTCGCGCGTCGACTGGAACCCCGCCCCGCCCAGGTTACGCAGGGCCAGCACATGCTGCCGGTCAAAGCCCAGTTCGGCATTGGTCGCGAAAATGGTCTGGCGATAGACGACCAGGGTGATGATCGACAGGCCGATGGCCACCGCGAACTGCATCACCACCAGCAACTGCCGCAGACGCGCGCCACCGCCATCCGCCGCGTCCTCACCCTTCAGGATGCGGGCCGGTTGGAAGCCCGACAAATACAGCGCTGGGTAGGCACCGCCCAGCAGGGTGACCAGCAGCGACAGGCCCAGCAGCGCCGACAGGAACAGCGGGTCCAGCAGCGGGATCGACAGGTCCTTGCCCGTCACGCCATTGAAGGCCGGCAGCGCCAGCTCCATCAGGCCCAGCGCCACCAGGATGGACAGAACCACCATCACCGACCCCTCGGTCAGGAACTGCGCCACCAGGGAGCGGCGGCGTGCGCCCAGCACCTTTCGCACTGCCACCTCCCGCCCGCGCAGGGAGGAGCGGGCGATGGCCATGTTGGTGAAATTCACACAGCCCAGCGCCAGGATCAGCAGGGCCACCATGGACAGGGCCGTCACCAGCCCGGCATCGCCCGCCGGCTTCATATCGCCGATATCGCCAGCCTGCTGCTTGGCATGCAGGCGGATATCGCGGATGGGCATGAAATGCTGGCGCGTGCTGTCGGAGGTGCGGACATTGTTGTTTTTGTTGGGGATCATCCGGTCGATGAAGGCAGCATTGTCATCGGCCAGCCGGGCGATGTCATCCGCGCGGCGCAGCTTCAGATAGGTGAAGACATTGACCGAGGTCCAGGTATCCAGGATGTTGGGAAACCCGGCCAGACGCTGCGGTACGACGGGGGCCAGCATCTCCACCTTCAGATGCGTGTTGAGCGGCAGGTCAGCGATGACCGCCGTAACGCGGTGGTCATACCGGTCGGGACCGATACAGCAGATGGTCAGGGTGCGACCGATGGGATCGGCATCACCGAAATATTTGCGCGCCGCGCTTTGTGTCAGCACCAGCGATGACGGGTCCGACAGGGCCGTTGCCGCATCACCTTCCAGGAATTTCAGGCCGAAGATGGCAAGGGCCGCCGGGTCCGTATAGGTCACGGTCTGCGGAATGACGGTACCGTCGCGCAGGATGGAGGTATCATAGGGGAACATGCGGACCGCCACCTCCACCTGCTCTGGATAGGCGGTGGTGAGGGCGTCCATCATCCGGCCCGCCGAACGAACAGTGTTGAAGGGCGCGCGGCCCGGTATCTCATAGCTGGTATGGACGCGCACGATGCGGTCGGCATCGGGCACCCAGGCGTCATAGGACAGCTCGTCCCGGACATGCAGCATGATCATCAGGCAACTGGCCAGACCCACGGCCAGACCGGTGACATTGATGGCCGTGTACAGCTTGTGCCGCAGCAGATTGCGTACGGCCACCATGACCCAGTTCTTCAGCATGATATCCCCCCTCTCTATCCCTTTAACCGTCACTCGTACCGCAATGCCTTGACCGGCTTTGCCTGCGCCACGCGGGCGGCATGCAGGCCCACCGTCACCCAGGCGATGGCCAGCGCCACCGATCCGGCGCCCAGGAACAGCAGCGGGTTCAGGTCGATCCGGTAGGTGAAATCCGACAGCCAACGATCCATGCAGAACCAGGCCACAGGCCAGGCAATCAGGTTCGCCACCAGCACGGGCTTGGAGAACTGCCAGACCAGCAGGCGGACAATGTCCGGCACACTGGCGCCCAGCACCTTGCGCAGGCCGATCTCCCTGGTCCGGCGTTCGGCGGTGAAGCTGGCCAGACCATAAAGGCCCAGGCAGGAGATGAAGATCGCCAGACCCGCAAAGGTCGCGAACATCTGCGAGGTCTTCTGTTCGCGCTGATACTGGTTGGCGATGTTCACATCGAAGAAGCTGCGCTCAATCGGGCGGTCGGGGATCAGTTCGGCCCAGGTGCGGTCGATCTTGTCCACCACTGCCTGCAACTGCCCGGCCTTGGCCCGCACAGCCATGGCATGGTGACGGCCCTCGTCGCTGATATACATGACGGCGCGGATGGGCTCATGAACGGAGCGGTAGTGGAAATCCGCCACCACGCCGATGACGGTGCCCATCAGATAGGTGGTCATGTTGTCCATGATCTTCACCTGCTGACCCAGGGCCGCAGCCGGGCTTTCATATCCCAGGGTCTTGACGGCAGTTTCGTTCAGCACGACGCCGACCGGCAGAAGGATTTCCTTGGTGCCTTCCGGCGGCGGCTTGTTCTCTTTCATCCAGTCGGGACGCTGGACCAGATCGGTGGCGCGGGTGCGATCGAAGGTGCGACCGGCAACCATGCGCATGCCCAGCGCTTCGAAGAAGCCAGGTCCGACACTGTCCTGGCGCATCACATGCTGTTCAGGCTTGGTCCCGGTCAGCGGCTCGATCACGGTATTGTTTTCCCCGCCATCGCCGGGGATATGGGCCGCCACACCCACACCGGCGACATTGGGATCGGCGCGCAGCATGTCCATGAAGGTCTCGCGCTTCTCCCGCACGCCTTCATCCAGGAAATGGCCGACGATCACGACATTCTCCGTGTCGTAGCCAAGGTTCTTGTGCTGGGCATAGATGAACTGGCCATAGACGACCGAGGTGGCGACCATCAGGGTGATGGAAATGGCGAACTGCACCACCACCAGCACCGTGCGCAACCGACCGGAACCGCCACTGGTGCCGGACCCGGCACTTTTCATGGTCTGGGCCGGGTTGAAGGATGACAGAAGGAAAGCCGGATAGGCCCCGCCGCCGATACCGACCAGCAGCACCAGCCCCAGCAGCATGGGCAGCAGCAGCGGGTCCTGGCTGAAATCCAGCACCAGTTCTTTGCCCAGGAACGTGCTGAACCCCGGCAGGGAAACTTCCACCAGCGCAATGGCGATCAGCAGGGCGAACAGGGTCATCAGCACGCTTTCGCCCAGGAACTGTGACACCAGCTGTGCACGGCTGGCGCCCACCACCTTGCGCACGCTGACCTCCCGCGCGCGCTGGGTGGCACGGGCGGTCGCCAGGTTCATGAAATTGATGCAGGCGATGATCAGCACCAGAAAGGCGACCGCCGTGAAGATGGTCAGCTCTGTCTGGCTGATCCCCGGCGTCACATCGCCGCCCATGGGTTCCGTATGAATGCTGGTCAGCGGACGCAGGTCGGGAAAGGCCAGGGCAGACAGATCAATGGGGCCCTGCGGCGTCTGCAACGGCGTGAAGGTGCGCTTGACCCATTCCTGCATGCCGGCGCGCAACGGCTCCACCGACGCACCCGGCTTAAGCCGCAGATAGGTCTGGCCCTGCGTATTGCCCCAATTCTTTTCTTGTTCGATCATCCAGGTGCCGGCGGGATGACCCATAGGCAGCAGCACGCCGAAATCCAGATGCGTGTTGCGCGGCAGGCTGGCCACCACCGCCGTCACCTTCAGTTCATACTTGTGATCCAGCGTCAGGGTCTGGCCCAGGGCCGGCGCATCGCCGAAATATTTCCGGGCCATTTCTTCGGTCAGGACCACGGAATAGGGATCTGTCAGCGCGGTAGCGGCATCACCGGCCAGCAGCGGAAAATCAAAGATCCGCAGGAAGGTGGGATCGACCGTGAAGGTCCATTCATAGAATTGCCGGTCACCGACCGATATGATGGCCCGGCTTTGAAGGAAGCGGGTGAAATCCTCCACCTCCGGATGGGCGTTCTTGAAGGCGGGGCCGAAACCCATCTGGGTATAGGCATTGCGCTCCGGCTTGCGGCCCGGCACATGCCATTCGATGGTCGCCTGATAGATGCGGTCCGCGTCCTTGAAGAACCGGTCGTAACCGGTCTCATTGCGAACGTACAAAAGGATCAGAAGACAGGCGGCCAGCCCCACGGCCAGGCCCGACAGGTTCAACAGGGCGTGCAGACGGTGACGCAGCAGATTGCGCAGGGCCACCATGATCCAGTTGCGAAGCATCGTTCTCCCCCCTCTTGGTAGCCCCATCCCTGAACCAGGGAACCCTTGCGGGTCCGGTCCCCACCGGACCCGCAAGGGCCAGTCGCTCACTCGTAGCGCAGCGCCGTCACCGGCTTGGCCTGCGCCACGCGGGCCGCATGCAGGCCGACCGTGGCCCAGGCGATCAGCAGCGCCACCGCACCCGCCGACACGAACAGCAGCGGATTCAGGTCGATGCGGAAGCTGAAGCCGTTCAGCCACTGATCCATGAAGTACCAGGCCACGGGCCAGGCGATCAGGTTGGCGACCAGAACCGGCTTGGAGAACTGCCAGACCAGCAGGCGGACAATGTCCATCACGCTGGCGCCCAGCACCTTGCGCAGGCCGATCTCCTTGGTCCGGCGCTCCGCCGTGAAGCTGGCCAGACCGAACAGGCCCAGGCAGGCGATCAGGATGGCGAGACCCGAGAAGGCAGCGAACATCTGCGAGGTCTTAGCCTCCCGCACATACTGCGCCTGGATACGGTCATCCAGGAATTCGCGGTTCAGCGGACGGTTCGGGAACATGTCGCGCCACACCCGCTCGATCTCCACCAGCGTCTTCTGCACGTTGCCGGGCTTCAGACGGACCAGCACGTCGGAGAAACGGTCGCGGTTGATGACGAACAGGGCCGGCGGGATCGGGTCATGGACGGAGCGGAAGTGGAAATCCGCCACAACACCGATGATGGTCAGCTTGTTGGTGCCATCATCATCGGCCCCGACCTCGAACTGCTTGCCTATCGCATCCTCGTTGCTGGCGAAGCCCAGACGCTTCACCGCAGCCTCGTTGATCATAACGGCACCGGCATAGGTGCGGGCAGCCGTATCGCCTGCCGGCACCTGGGCCGGGTCGGCAAGGGGCGGCAGCTGGTCGGCGGGGCGGTTGCGGTCGAACTCACGGCCAGCCACCAGTTGCAGACCCAGCGCCTTCACAAAGTCCCAATCAACACCACCCTGACGCAGGACCAGCATCTGATCCGGGTTGGCACCCGGCAGGCGGACATTGGTGTTGTTCTCACTACCATCGCCGGGGGTGCTGCTGCTGCCCGCCGCTGCGACAACGCCATCCAGCTTGGCCAGCGCCTCCACCAGCGTCTGCTGGCGGGCCTGATCGACGGAACGCGGGAAGCCGCGCAGGACCAGGGTGTTCTCTTTCTCAAAACCCAGATTCTTATTCTGGGCATAGAGAAGCTGACCATAGACCACGGAGGTGGCGACCATCAGGGAGATGGAGATAGCGAACTGCACCACCACAAGCGCCATGCGCAGCCGGCCCGAACCGCCGCCCACACCAGACGATGCGCCCTTCAGCACGCGGGCCGGATTGAAGCCCGACAGGAAGAAGGCCGGATAGGCACCGCCCGCGACACCCACGACCAGCGCCAGCCCCAGCAGGGCCGGACCCAGCAGCGGATCGGTGAACAGATTGAAGCTCAGCTTCTTGTCCAGGAAGGCGGAATAGGCCGGCAGGGCCAGTTCGACCAGGGCGATGGACAGGACAAGGCCGATCACCGTCAGCAGCAGCGATTCTCCGATGAACTGCATGATGATCTGGCTGCGGGATGCCCCCACCACCTTGCGCACGCTGACCTCACGGGCACGCTGGGTAGCGCGGGCCGTGGCCAGGTTCATGAAGTTGATCGAGGCAATCGCCAGAACCAGGGCCGCCACCGCCGCAAACGTGATGATCTCCGCATAGGAGGTGGCCGGACGCATTGAGGTCATCACCGGGTCGGTATGGATGTCCTTCAGATTGCGCAGGCGCGGCGTGAAAATCTCACCCAGCACGACATTGCCGGTGGGGGAATTCAGCGTCGGGGCCGTGGTCTTGAACCAGGCGGGCATCCGGTCGCTCAGCGCCTTGCCATCCACGCCCGGCTTCAGCCGGACATAGGTCTCGCAGCAGACAGCGCCCCAGTTGGTCTCGATGCCGCGCATGGCCTGGGCCACCGCCGCATAGGGGCGGATGATTTCCAGATCGAAATGCGTGTTGGACGGCATGTCGGGGATGATTCCCGTCACCTTGGCCGGTGCCGAACCGTCAATATCCAAGGTCTGGCCCAGCGCGTCCTGATCCTTGAAATATTTGCGCGCCATGCTTTCGGTCAGGACGATGCTGTTGGGATCGTCCAGGGCCGTCATGCGGTCACCGCGCAGGAAGGTGAAGTCGAATATCCGGAAAAAGTCGGGGTCCACGGCGCGGGCGGTTTCAGAGAAGCTTTCGCCACCCTGCTTGATGACGACGCTGTTCTGGATCACCCGGGCCGTCATCTCCACCTCCGGCAGCCCTTCCTTCATGGCGGCGGCCAGGGGCAGCATGGAGGCGGCGAAATGATCCACCTGACGGCCCGGCAACTGCGCCTTGAAGGCCACCTGATAGATGCGGTCATTGTCGGTGAAGAAACGGTCGTAGGACGTCTCGTTGCGCACAAACAGCAGGATCAGGACGCAGGTCGCCAGACCCACGGCCAGACCCGTGACGTTGATCGCCGAATAAAGCTTGTGCTTCAGAAGGTTGCGCAGGGCAACCATCAGGTAGTTCTTCAACATGGCAGATCCCCCCGGATGCCGTGGGCCGCGATCATCAGGCAGCGCGCAGGTTCTCGGCCACGACCTGTCCGTCGAACAGGTTGATGATGCGTGTGGCGTACTGGGCGTGCGGCATGGAGTGGGTGACCATGACGATGGTGGTGCCTTCGGCATTCAGTTCGGTCAGCATGCGCATGACCTCGTCGCCATTGGCGCTGTCCAGGTTACCGGTCGGCTCGTCCGCCAGCAGCATCTTGGGCTTGGCGACGACGGCGCGGGCGATGGCCACGCGCTGCTGCTGACCACCCGACAGCTGCTGCGGCAGGTGACTTTCACGGTGGCCGATATTTACCTTCTCCAGGGCGGCCTTGACGCGTTCCTTGCGTTCACGCGCGGGGATGTCGTGATAGAGCAGGGCCAGTTCGACATTCTCGAACACGGTCAGCTCGTCGATCAGGTTGAAGCTCTGGAAGATGAAGCCGATATTCTTCTTGCGGATATCGGCCAGCTTGCGCTCACCGTATTTCGACACCTCCTCGCCATTGAACCAGTATTGGCCGCTGCTGGGCGTATCCAGCATGCCGACAATGTTCAGCAGCGAGGACTTGCCGCAGCCCGACGGGCCCATGATGGCGACGAATTCGCCGTCACGAACATGGATGTTCACCGAATTCAGCGCCGTGGTTTCAACTTCCTCGGTGCGGTAGGCCTTGACCAGATCAACCAGCTTCAACATTCCCTTGGTCCTTCCTGCTAAGATTTCGTTTTCCCTCAAGCGCCGGGCGCCGCCATCCGGCGGCACCAAGCCTCAATTCAACTGGATACGATCCATGCGGATCATGTCGCCATAGGCCGACGTGACCACCCGTTCACCCTTGTCCAGGCCGCTTTTCACCTCGATCACCTGGGCATTGCGGCGACCCAGCTGGACCGAGCGCTTGGTGGCATATTTGCCGTCGGAACCGACGACGAACAGCCACGCCCCGCCCGTATCCTGATAGAAGGCGCCGTTGGGGATCAGCAGCGCCGTGGTCGTGTCACCCAGCTTCAACCGCAGTTGCAGGCTCTGGCCAGGACGGATGTCCTTGGGCGCTTCGCCCGCGAATTCCAGTTCGACCCGGAACTGACCGTCACGGACCTGCGGGAAGATCTTGGCAACGCGCAGCATGAAGGTGCCGGCCCCGATAGCCGCTTCCGCCGTCTGGCCGGTTGCCAGACGCGGCAGGTAGAATTCATCCACCTGCGCCACCACCTTGAACCCGTCCATCCGGTCGATGCGGCCCAGACGCTCACCGCGCGTCTTGTTCTGGCCCACTTCGGCCTCCAGCGAGGTCAGCTGGCCATCGACCGGGGCCTTGACGATCAGATTGTCCAGGTTGCGGCGGGCAAATTCCAGGTTCTCCTGCAATTTGCCGGTGCTCTCCTTCAGCTTGCCGAACTGTTCGTCACGCAGACGGTCGGTGACGGTCTGCGTCTCCTTCAGGACGTCGCGGCGACGCTGGAGATAGGTGTATTCGTCCTGGGCCTCGTCATACTGCGCCTGACTGATGGCCTTGGTCTTGATCAGTTCGGCACGGCGGTCCAGCGTGCGCTTCAGCTGCACCAGCTTGTATTCCACCTCCACCAGGGCCTGGCGGTTGCTGAGACGGGAGACCTCCAGGTTCAGTTCCACCGTGCGCAGCTGGTTCAACTGCTCGATCACCTGCGCTTCACGGCTGATCACCTCCAGCTGCAGGTCGGTATTGGTCAGCTCCAGCAAGGGCTGGCCCGCCTTCACGAACTGCCCCGCCTCGGCGAAGCGGCGTTCCACACGGCCCCCCTCGACACTGTCGAGGAAGATGCTGGTCAGCGGTTCAACCGACCCACGCACGGGGATGAAATCCTCGAACTGGCCCTGATTGACGGTGGATACGATCAGCCGATCCTCCGCCACGCGCACCGTCTGTCCGCCGGTGCCGCCGAACGCCATGTAAAGGCCGCCGGCCCCCACCAGCAGGGCGATGGCCGCCCCGGCAATGGCCTTCTTGTGCTTCTGGAGACCCGTCTTCTCGATCCGGCGATCCATCGCCATGATGCCCACTCCCTACCCTTGTTTGGTGCCGGTCAGGCCAGCCAGTTGATCAGCACGGCCAACATCAGGCCGGCGAGCCACAGGTCCGGATGGACGCTGAGGACGGCGTCCTCCACCCGGTCCATCAGGTCCGTTCCTTCGGTGATCATTTCCAACTGCTGCTGCGCCTGACGCATGATCAATCCCCATCCCTTGCCGTCGGTCCCGTCGCCGGCGTTCCGGGTTTCTACTGGCAAGGCGCGTGCCAATAGGAATTTTGTTTGTTTTCAAAGAATTGGTCGCTTGGCGCGATTGTTCGGAAACGAACAGTGTCCGATTTCGGACAGAGCGCAGCCCAAAGACGGACACTGGACGAACTACCACTTTTTAGGTAGACATATGTGGTTAACGTCGATGGGAAAAAGTCTCACGCCGTTGACACCGGTTTTCAGCACCAATGAAGGCCGGAGGGGCAAAAAGTCGGCCAAAGGCGGGCACGGAAGATGGGGCAAATGTCGGTCAATCTGCCGGCATCTTTGCGCAGCACCACATCGATGCTGCGAACCCTTACGGCTGACCGCGAAACGGCCCTTTCCCGCCTGACCAGCGGTTTGAAAATCAACACTGCTATCCAGGGACCACAGCAGTTTTTTGCCTCGCGCGGGCTCACGCAACGTGCGGGCGATCTCGACGGGCTGAAATCCGGAATGGCGCAGGCCATTTCAACCGTGCAGGCGGCCAGTGCTGGCGTCGCATCCGTTAAAGGTCTGCTGGATCAGGCGCGTGGCCTGACCACGGTAACGCTGGCCACCCTGGATAACACCCCATCCGCCATCTCCATGCGCCGGGAACTGGCCCAGCAGTTTGATGGCATCCTGCGGCAGATCGACAAGTTCGTGTCCGACAGTTCCTATGGCGGCAAAAACCTGCTGATGTCCCGTCCCCCCAGCTTTGCCGCAACCGACAAGAGCGTGCGCAATGTTGGCGACATTACCGGCATTGATAAGGCCGCGATCAGCAGCGTCACATCCGCCGACAGCTATCGCGTGGCCGTCACCGGCAATGGCGCGATTTCCACCGATGCGACGGACCTGTTGCGGGCGCAGGACACACTTGGTCTGGCGCAGTTGAATCTCAGCGGGTTCAACAGCGCGACCGAAGGCCGATTTGACGACATCAAGTTCGAACTGCACGGCAAGCCCGGACGGGATGCAAAGCTGGTCGTGCTGGACGGGAACGAAAGCTGGACAACCAGTTATAGTCAGTCTGAACTGAAGGCTTTGGCGGATTCCGGCAATAAACTGGCCGTCAGCCACAGCTTCAATTCCGGGGCGCAGATCAACCTTCAGATTGACGGCAGGCTGATGGCGGAGGCGCTGGATACAAGCGGGGTCGTAAGGACCAGCCTTGTCCGCGATGTCAACCTGACCATCAGCGTCACCAATAACCAGGGTGTGACGCTGGAGCGCAGCGCCGCAACACAGGACACCTCGATCCGTCTTCAGGAGGGGGAGAACAGCTTCCGGTTTCCGGCCGGCACCGTGCGACTTGAGGTCGATCCGAAGACCATCCAGGGTGCGGCAGAGACAGCAGGTGGGATCACCGGGGATCTTGGGTCCTTGACCGGCGCGATCATGCCGGGCCGCCCCACGACCGAGGATCTGGCGGACACCGCCGTCAAGCTGGAGGTGGCACGATCGGGCTTTGGCGCTGGTGCCGTGGTTTTGAACCAGTATGCCGGCATCGGCGGCGGCGACCAGGTCTGGTCGCAGATTAATGGCAATCAAAGCCTTGCGTCGATCGGGGGCAATGATCCGCTCGCCAGCAAAGGCGAAATCATCATCACGCCCAGCGCCCTGGCCGGAAAGACAGCGAATGCGGTGTTTCTTTATAATCGCAGCGCCGGCGGCGGGGGCCTGACCACCGTTGCCGATGGCGATTTCGACGCTGGAGAGTTCGCCAACCCCTTCACCCAGGGTTGGCAGCAAAGCGCGCAATTATCCCTGACCTACGGCGCGGTTTCGAATGGACGCCGGACGGTCAGCATCGACGACGGGCTGGGCGGCAGCTTCAACGGCTCTGTGGAGGACAAGGGCGACGGTCAGCCCGTGGTTATCCGTTTGAGTGGCGGCGTCAATAACGGTGCCACGATCGGTCTGTTCCATAAGGATGGTAGTGCCGGCAGCCGTACGATTGATGTCCATCTGGGACTGGACAGCTATGCCGTCGCCGATGACGCCGCCACCGCCGCTGCCAGCAGCTTCACCAGCCTGGAAGGATGGTCGGGGATCGGCACCGACAGCAATGTCAGCGTCTCCATCGGCGCCAGCAACAGCGCAGGCCTGGGCCTGAGGACCATCTCTATCACCCATACCGCCATGGATGGCAGCATTGGCGTGACCGACAATCTGACCATGGGCAATGCCGCGGGGCCGACCGGCTTTACATTGTCCAGCGGCGCCCGAATTCAGTTTGATGCCGCCGCCGGTGCCAACAATTATTCCTGGCGCGTCGCCGCCATGAGCAGTACGGCCAGCCGCGCCGCAGAGCTGACGGTCCGCAGCGTCTCTTTGGGGGAGAAAGCCACCATGACAACAGAACAGGTCAGTGTTGGCACCGCCGAGAATGATCTCACCGTCAACCTGAACGCCAATGGCAGCAGCGCCTTGGAAATCAAGGCCGTCAATTTGGGCAGCGGGCCGCTGGGGCTGGGTATCGACAATGCGGCCAATGGCTGGCGTGATCGCAGTGACGTGAACCTGGCCATCGACGACCTGGAACGCGCCAATATCCGTCTGATGTCTTCCTTGCGCAGCCTGGATGTGAACATGGACATCCTGAACACCCGGGCCGACTTCACTGCCGAGTTTTCTGAGGTCCTGCGGGATGGGTCCCGCAAGCTGGTCATTGCCGATGATAACACCGAAAGCGCCAAGGTCCTGACCGCCGACCTCCGCCGCCAGCTGGCAACGACCATGGTCAGCCTGATGACGCAGCAGCAGCAACGTATCCTCAGCCTGTTCTGATATCACACCGCCGCCAGGGTCAAGCCGGGTGGCCCGGATCAGGCGACCGGGTGGTCCGGACGGCGGGAGGCAGGCCAGGGCTCGCCCTGATCCTCGATCCGGCATTCGATGGCAGAGCCCTCCAGCCGGATATCGGCGCCCCCCGACAGGCGCAGCAGCAGCGCCCCCTCCAACGGTTCCAGGGCCAGCAGCGACAGAAACTGTCCGCGCCGGGTCAGGTCCACCCCGCGACGTTTGACCTTCTCAACGCCCGTGAAGCGCACGGCGCAGCGGATGCGCGTCGGCCCCTCCCCGCCCTCATCAGGCGTGGGGCCGCCATCGGGTGCCGGACCTTCCCATTGATACCGGCTGGCCAGCAGGACGAACATCCCGTCATCGGGCAGAAAGGCCAGATCGGTGATGGGGATGATCGCGTCCTGCAACAGGGCGGAAACCACCCGCAGATCATCCGCATCCACTGCCCGAAGCCGTACCGCCGCGTTCATCATCATCTCTCCACCAGCATCCGCCGACAAAATACGGGGGTGCGGGGCACTTGCCAAGGACAAGCCCTTGATGATGGTCCCGGCTTTTGTCAGAATCCCCATCGCCGCCCACCCATGCGCGCAAGAGGGACCGCCCAGGCTGGCGACAGGGGCGGGATATTGGTAGTTTCCCGCGCATGTTCGGGCGTGCGGCCCGGACGCCCCTTTCATCGCCCGTCAGGACCCGCTCCCATGAAGTTCTTCGTCGATACCGCCGACCTCGCCGAAATCCGCGATCTGGCCGATACCGGCCTGCTGGATGGCGTCACCACCAACCCGTCGCTGGTCGCCAAGGCCGGTCGCAACTTCGTGGAACTGATCGCCGAGATCTGCGACGTCGTCGAAGGCCCGGTCAGCGCCGAAGTGGCCGCCACCGATTTCGACACGATGCTGAAGGAAGGCCGTTATCTGGCCCAGATCGCCCCGAACGTGGCCGTCAAGGTGCCGCTGACGCCGGCTGGCCTGAAGGTCTGCCGTACGCTGGCCAATGAGGGCACCATGGTCAATGTGACCCTGTGCTTCTCCGCCGCCCAGGCCATTCTGGCCGCCAAGGCCGGTGCCGCCTTCATCTCCCCCTTCGTGGGCCGCCTGGATGATATCGGCCAGAACGGCCTGAACCTGATCCAGGAAATCGTCGAGATCTATTCCAACTACTCGGCCTTCACGACGGAAGTGCTGGTCGCGTCGGTGCGCAACCCGATCCATGTCGTGGAATCGGCCCGCATGGGCGCCCATGTCGCCACCATGCCGCCCAGCGTCATCCGCCAGTTGGGCAACCATGTGCTGACCGACAAGGGTCTGGCCACCTTCGTGTCCGATTGGGCCAAGACCGGCCAGTCCATCCTGGATCAGCCCCTGCCCAAGCGCGGCTGATCCGCCACGCAAGGTCGGGCTTCGACAACGATAATAATAAGGATGGAGGAAAGGCCGCATGACCACCGGACCCGGACAGATCACCACCAACCCGATGGATGAACTGACGGCCGAGGATGTGGCGGCCTTTCTGATGGACCATCCTGATTTCCTGGCGCGGCGGCCCGACCTGCTGCGCCATCTGCTGGCCCCCACCGCCCCGGAAATGGGCCAGGGTATTGTCGATATCCGCGAACGCATCCTGGAAAAGCTGCGGGGTGAGGTGGGGCGGCTTTCCGACCAGCAGCAATTGCTGGTCGATACGACCCGCGCCAACATGATGAACCTGCGGCGCGTTCATGCCGCCGTCCTGCATCTGCTCTCCTGCCGGGGGCTGGAGGCGATGGTGCAGGCCATCACCAGCGATCTGGCCGTCCTGCTGGACCTGGATGGGGCGGCCCTGGTGGTGGAACAGCCCGAGGGCCCCATCGCCAGCATCGGCCCCGCCGGCCTGGGCATGGCCCATCATGGCACCATCAACCGCGTCATGGGCCGCGCCGATGTGGCCCTGCAATCCGATATCCTTGGTTCGGTCGAGGTCTGGGGCCATCAGGCCGGCCTGATCCGCAGTCAGGCCCTGGTCCGCCTGCGCCTGGGTGACGGGGAAGAAGCCACACCCGCCCTGCTGGCCTTCGGCTCCGCCGAACCGGAAACCTTCCATCCCGGACAGGCGACGGACCTGCTGTTGTTCCTGTCGGGTGTGGTGGAACGCGTCATCGCCGCCTATCTGGACCCGGCACCAGCATGGTGAGCGTCAGCCTGGGCTTTGCGGCGCAGGCCGATCTGCACGAGGCCATCGAGCGGTGGCAGCGCTGGCTGAGCACGGAAAAGGGCGCCAGCCCGGCTACCATCCGCGCCTATAATACCGACCTTGCCGAGTTTCTGGCCTTCATGGCCGACTATCGGGAACGCAAGCCGGGCCTGAATGATCTGGGCAACATCTCCTTGATGGAATTCCGTGCCTGGCTGTCCGCGCGCGCCATGGAAGGGGCGCAGGCCGTCACACGGGCGCGCGGCATCTCCGGCGTGCGCAATCTGTTCAAATGGCTGGACCGTCACGGCATCGTGCATAATCCCCATATCGGAGCGCTGAAGGCCCCGAAGCTGAAATCATCCCTGCCCCGTCCGTTGCATGAGAAGGATATGGGGGCATTGCTGGATGAGGCAGCCAGCCTGCCCGATGCCCCCTGGATCGGGTTGCGCGACCGGGCCTTGTTCACCCTGCTGTATGGCTGCGGCCTGCGTATTTCAGAGGCGCTGGCCCTGAACCGCAACGACCTGCCACCGGGGTCGGCCACCGTGCGCGTGCTGGGCAAGGGGTCAAAGGAACGGCAGGTGCCGGTGCTGCCCGCCGTGAATGAGGCCGTGGCAACCTATCTGGAGGCCTGCCCCTGGCAGGGAACGGACGCCATCTTCGTGGGCAGCCGGGGCGACCGGTTGAACGCATCGGTGGCGCGCAAGCAGATGCAGGCCCTGCGCGGTGCCCTGCAACTGCCCGACAGCGCCACGCCCCACGCGCTGCGCCACAGTTTCGCGACCCATCTGCTGGGCGGTGGCGCCGACCTGCGCGCCATCCAGGATTTGCTGGGCCATGCCAGCCTGTCCACCACCCAGCGCTATACCGATGTCGATACGGAAAAGCTGCTGGCCGTCTATGCCGACGCGCATCCGCGGGCGCGGGGGTGATTGCGGGTTACACAGGCCTGTGCGACTATTCTAGTTGTTGGTGAGGAGGCTGAACCGTGGCCGAAGAACCTGAGAATATCGTGCTGGCCTATCTGCGCCGCATCGACCTGAATGTGAAGGACCTCCAGCGCGGGCAGTCGGAAGTACTGAACCGATTGAACAGGCTTGAAGAAGGCGTTGCCCGAGTGCGCCCTGATCAGGCAAATGAAGCCGAAACCGTCGCCCATCTTCAGGCGCAGGTGGACCGTCTGCGCGAACAGATTGACCGCATCAACCGCCGCATTGATCTGGTGGATTAACCCATCGCCCAATCGGCAATCGCCGCCGCATGGATGGTGGTCGTATCGAACAGGGGCAGGTCGGTATCCGGCGGCCCGATCAGCATCGTGATCTCGGTACAGCCCAGGATCACCCCCTGGGCGCCTGCCGCCCGCAGTCCCGCGATGATGCGTCTGTAGCTGTCGCGGGAACTGTCCTTGACCTGCCCCCGGCACAGTTCCTCATAAATGACGCGGTGAACCTCCGTCCGGTCGGCCTCTTCCGGGGTCAGGATATCCAGGCCGCCGGCGGACAGGCGGGCGCGGTAGAAATCCTGTTCCATGGTGAAACGGGTGGCCAGCAGCGCCACGCGGGACAGGCCGGCGGCGCGGATGGTCGCCGCCGTCACATCGGCAATGTGGATCAGGGGCAGGCCGGTGGCGGCCACCACCTCGTCCGCCATCTTGTGCATGGTGTTGGTGGCAATGGCCAGCGCCTCTGCCCCCGCCGCCGTCAGGTCGCGGGCGGCGCCCACCATCATGGCGGTCAGCCCATCCCAGTCGCCCGCCGCCTGCATGGCGGCAACGGGTGCGAAATCAACCGAATGGATCAGCAGCGGGGCCGAGGACAGTCCACCTTGTACCGCGCGCACCCGTTCATTGATCAGCCGATAGTAAAGCTGGGTGGATTCCCAGCTCATGCCGCCGATGATGCCGATGCGCCGCATGGGGACTGCCTTGCAGAAAGGATGGATAGCTTCTGCTTGAGGCCAAATGCGCCCCCGCCGCAATGGCGAACTTGTCCTGACGACAAGCTCAATCCAGGTCCATTTCCAGGGTCAGGGGCTTGTCGATGACCTCTACCTTAGCATCCTCAAAGACGGGCGGCCCCATGCGACCCTTGGCATCCCGGCTGACGGCCCAGGGTTCGCTGGGCGCGCCGAACATGCCCCGGTCAAGCTTGGCATTGTCGTTCACGTCCTGAAAGGCCGTGGCGGCATAGGCACCCGGCGGCACATCCTTGAAAACAATGCGGACCGTATCATCCTTCGCCGCCGCCTTATCGCGCAGGGTGCAGCGTTTCAGGAATTCCTCCTGGGTGCAGAGCTGCACGAAGACACCGCGGCCATTGGGCTCGGCATCAGTGACGATGACTGTGACATCGGCGGCCATCGCCATCGGGACCGTGGAGGCAGCGAGAAGGGAAAGGGCGAAAGCGGAAAGCACGACGCGGCGCATCTGTGAGGGTCCCGTGGCTGGTATGGATGGACATCCCATCACCCAACCGGCCGGGACCGGTAAATAACGGCTTCGTGCAACCGGCGGCGCGTTTCGTGAAATCCGTTTCGCGAAGCGTGAAACGCGCGCGGGTCAGGCGGCGCGCGGCAATCCCGCCGGTTCCAGCATCATGGTCAGGGCCGACCCGCCCCGATCCATCGCCTCCAGCGCCAGGGAGAAGGCGTCAGCTGGCGCCAGTTGGAAGTCGCAATGCACCTCCCCGCCATCGAAGCTGACCAGGGCCGAGAGGCGGCCCGCGATGCGCAGCATGCGGTGATTATCGCCCAGGCAGTAGAATTCTACCCCGCGCAGGCCACGGTTGCGCGCCATGGTGAAGGCACGGCGGACCAGCATGCCGCCCAGGCCCTGATTCTGCCAGTCGGCCTCGATGGAGATGGCCAGTTCGGTACGGGTGCCGCCATGGCGCAGTTCCACGGCCCCCCGGATTTCCCCACCCACAATGGCGGCCAGCACGATGGCCTTGTGCCAGTCGATCCGGCCCACATGTGCGCGCACGGCATCATCACTCAACCCGCCCATGAAACGGGCGCGGCGGTCGGATGCGGACAGGCGCAGCAGATGGGCGGTGTAACGGGCGGCCTCGGCGGGCAGCAGGGGGCGGAACACGGTCATGACGGAACAAACCTCGGGACAAACGGACAATACGCCCCTTCCGCGTCCCCTCCCCCGGGATCTGTCCCCCGCCAACCGTATGAGGGGCGGGATTGTTCTTGTGCAGCGCAATATAGGGGGTGAATACGCGGCTGTGAAGATTTGGGCAGCTATGCCGGAAACGCAGCACCGGTGCTGGCGGCACCAACATCGTTGCATCCTTTCCCGCCGCCGCTATCCTGCGGACGGACATCGGCGACAGGCGGATATCATGAGCATCTGGGGCAAGGTCATCGGCGGGGCAGCGGGTTTCGCGATGGGGGGGCCGCTGGGCGGTCTGCTGGGTGCCCTGGCCGGCCACGCCGTAGACGGGTTCAGGGATGCCGAACAGGCCCCGCGCGGCAGCGATGATGAGGGTCGCCCGGACCAGACGCAGACCATCGCCTTCACCGTCGGCGTCATCGTGCTGTCGGCCAAGATGGCCAAGGCCGATGGCGTGGTTCACCGGGTGGAGATCGAGGCATTCAAACGCATCTTCCATGTGCCCGACCATGAGCTGCGCAATGTCGGCCGCCTGTTCGACGCGGCCAAGCGCGACAGCGCCGGGTTCGAATCCTACGCCAAACAGCTGGCGCAGATGTTCCAGGACAGGCCGGAGGTGCTGGAGGAGCTGCTGGCCGGCCTGTTCCACATCGCGGTCGCCGACGATATCGTGCATCTGGCCGAACTGGACTTTCTGCGCCGCGTGGCGGAGATTTTCGGCTTTCCGCCCGACGAGTTCGAACAGGTCTGGCGCCAGCATGGCACCCGCATCGAGGGGGCGAACGCGCCGGAAGATGATCCCCATGCCATCCTGGGCGTGGCCCGGGACGCGGATTTCGACACGATCAAGGCGGCTTATCGCAAGCTGATGCGCGAAAACCATCCCGACGCACTGATCGCCAAGGGCATGCCCCAGGAATTCATCGATCTGGCGCATGAGAAAACGGCAGCACTGAACACCGCCTATGAAAAACTGGAACGGGAGATGCGGGGGAAGTGATCCCCCGCATCTCCCATATCAATCACGGAAATTAATATACTGCAGCGGCTGCTCGATCTTCAGCCCCTTGACCAGGGCGATGCAGGCCTGCAGGTCGTCAATCTTCTTGCCCTGCACGCGCAGTTCATCGCCCTGGATGGAGGCCTGGACCTTCATCTTGCTGTCCTTGATGGCCTTGTTGATCTGCTTGGCCAGGGTCTGGTCGATGCCCTGCTTGACCTTCACGGTCTGACGCAGGGTGCCGCCGGCGGCGTTTTCTTCCTTGCCCCAATCCAGGCAGCCGGGGTCCAGCTTGCGCCGCACGAAATAGCCTTTCAGCATTTCCGTCAGCTGCGCCAGCTTGGTGCTGTCCTCGGTATGGATGTGGATTTCGTTCTCCTTCTCCTTCAGCTCCATCGTAGATTTGGAGCCTTTGAAGTCGAAACGCGTCTGCAATTCGCGCAGCACACCCTGCACGGCATTGTTCACTTCGGCGATGTCGGTCTTGGAGACGATATCAAAGGTGGGCATGGGGAAAAGGTTCCGGGTACGGTTTGAAACACTGGCCGCACATTAGCACCAGCCATCCCGGCCCGTCACCCTTCCCCGGAAACGGGTCAGCCCTTCGCCACGCTCACCTGATTATGGGCCATGGTCGCCCCATCACCGGCATGGGCCTGTTCCCCGGCGGACATGGCCGCCACCACGAACAGACCGGCCAGGACCAGGGCTTGCAGGACCATGGCGGCACGCTGCTTAAAATTCGTCGCTTCACGCATTACGGCCTCCCTTAAAGGCTGGATGTTGATCCTGGGCATCGCCCCGATACCCGATGAACTGACTATATAAGCGACTCTTTAACATGCAAATGTTTAATATTGTCACGGACAGGTTTCGCATCGGTAACGCCTATCCTCTGTTGCACGAAGGGCACAGGTGCGGGCTGTCGCGGGACCGCTTTGGGCCTTTGCGGGCCAGGATGCGGGTGCTAGATGTCTGATGTCGCCGGTCAAAACTCTTGACCGGCGACATCCGCGCCGACGGGCGCGGCGGCGGCCCATGCCGCCGAAGCTTGAAATACCGACTTGTCGGCATTTCAAGCCGCTGGCATGAGAACAGGCCCGTTACGGGCAGCTGACAGGATCAAGTGATGACCAAACCGTCCTTCGACCAAGATGCCGCCAACCTGCTGGACGACCTGATCCAGCGTGCCCGCCGCGCCGGGGCCGATACTGCCGATGCGCTGCTGGTGGATGGGGCGTCACTGTCGCTGTCCACGCGCCTGGGCAAGCCTGAAGGGCTGGAACGGTCGGAAGCGGGCGATCTGGGCCTGCGCGTCTTTGTGGGCCGGCGGATGGCCGTGGTCTCCTCCACCGACCGTGGCCCGCGCATGATCGCCGAACTGGCGGAGCGGGCCGTGGCCATGGCCCGCGCGGTGCCAGAGGACCCGTTCTGCGGGATCGCCGAACCGGGCCAGATCACACAATCCTGGATCGACCTGGACCTGAACGATCCGGACGAACCCAGCGCCGATGCCCTGATCGAAGCCGCGAAGGCCACGGAGGATGCGGCCCGCGCGGTGGCCGGCGTCACCAATTCCGACGGTGCGGATGCCAGTTGGAGCCGCAGCGCCGTCACTCTGGTGGCCAGCAATGGCTTTGCCGGCGGTTATGGCGTGTCGCGCCGGTCGCTGTCAGTCTCCGTCCTGGCCGGTGAAGGCACCGGCATGGAACGCGACTATGCCTATCACTCCACGGTCTATGGCAGCGACCTGGAAAGCCCGGCGGAGATTGGCGCGCGTGCCGGCCGCAAGGCTGTGGCCAAGCTGAACCCCCGGAAGGTGAAAAGCCAGACGGTGCCCGTGATCTTCGATCCGCGCCTGTCGGGCGGGTTCCTGGGCAATCTTTGCGGGGCCATTTCCGGCGCCGCCATTACGCGCGGCACCAGCTTCCTGAAGGACAGGCTGGGCCAGGCGGTGTTTGCCCCCGGCATCCAGGTGGTGGAAGACCCGCATGTGCGGCGCGGCCTGCGTTCAAAGCCGTTCGATGCGGAAGGTCTGCCCAACCATCGCCGCAACCTGATCGAGGATGGGGTGCTGACCACTTGGATCCTGGACCTGCGTTCATCGCGCCAGCTGGGCCTGACGCCCACGGGCCATGCCACGCGCGGCACCAGCGGCCCGCCATCGCCCAGCCCGACCAATGTCTATCTGGCCCCCGGCTCCCTGTCGCCCACCGAACTGATGGCCGATATCAAGGATGGGCTGTATGTCACAGAACTGATGGGCCAGGGCGTGAACGGGGTCACCGGCGATTATTCGCGCGGGGCCGCCGGTTTCTGGATCGAGAATGGCCAGATCGCCTATCCGGTCAGCGAGATCACCATTGCCGGCAATCTGAAGGACATGTTCCGCCGTATCGTTCCAGCCAGCGACCTGCGCCTGCGCTATGGCATCGACGCGCCGACCATCCGTATCGACGGGATGACGGTCGCCGGCATGTGAGACAGGGCAACATGTGCCAATAAAAAGGCGCGTCGGGTTTATCCCGCCGCGCCTTTTTATTTTGTTACATCCGTATCACGCGCATTCGGCGCGAAAGCCGGTGCGGGCCGCCAGGATGGCGATCTGGGTGCGGTTACGGGCGCCCAGCTTCTGCATCATGGCGCGGACATGCACCTTCACGGTGCCTTCCAGAACGCCCAGTTGACGGGCGATTTCCTTGTTGGAACAGCCGGATAGCAGCAGGCGGAAAATATCGCGCTGCCGATTGGTCAGGCGGGAAACAGAAGCGAAATCGGCGCGATCCTCCGCCGCGGGCACGGCAACGGCAGTGGTCAGCATGCCATAGGGCATCTGGACATAGCCTTCGCGCGTCAGGGCCAGGGACACCGCTTCGGCCAGAACAGCGCTGGGATCGCTTTTCAGCAGGCAGGCGACGGCACCCGCCGTCAGCAGCGTGCGGGTTTCCGCCGGGGTGAAGGCAGAGGACATGATGATGGAAGGGACACCCTGCACCTTGGCCAGGAAATCGGCGATGGCGGTCATCCGTTCCGGCCCCAGCCCATCGGCATCCATCAAAACCACATCGGGAACGTTGGAAGCCTGCGACAGCAGACCCAGCGCTTCTGCCGGGGTACCGGCCTGCCACGTCTGCGCCCCATCATGCAGGGAGGCCAGCGTCAGCGCCAGACCATGACGGACCAGGGCCTGCGGATCGATGATCAGGAAACAGCGGCGGCGCACACCGGAAACGCCATCAACCCCGGTGGGGCGTGCGTAGGAGTCCGTGGTCACAACACGAAACGGGCTGCCGCCCCGGCGCACGGCGATGGTCATCCCGACCTCCAGCAAAGGGGCATCCAGCCCGGTGTTAACCTCTCGTACATATTCATACGGATTAAGTCTTCTCGCAACCTCCTTCTGTTCAATTCCATGAGAATCTGTTTATATTATTCTTAGGAACTGAGTTGTTATGAAATTAGATCGAAATTCGAAGCTTTAATCCTTGGTGGTTACTTCGCATCTCGATCTATCGATTGTATTTTAACTAAACTTTCAGCGACAGGCCCAAAAGGCTTGGAATCATGGGAAAAATTCCCGTCGGATGCGACATGCGCCTGGTTCAGCGGCGATGGGAATTGGCTGGATCACAGGGGGTACGGGGCATGACATCTGGGTCGGTGATGCTGGTTGACCATGATCAGCTGTTCAGCGCGGCATTGGCCGCCTTGCTGGAAGAAGAAGGGATGGCGGTGGAGTCCCCCCTGCCCTCGCTATCTGCCGCCGAACAGGCCCTGACCAGCGGGGCCAGGCCTGCCTTGATCATTACCGACCCTTCCGGCCTGGACCGCGTTGATGATGGCGACCCTCTGACGCGGCTGCGTGCCCTGGCGCCGGATACGCGGCTGCTGGTCCTGTCCGCCGATCTGGCACCGCCGGCGCTGAACCGCAGCCTGTCTGCCGGCGCACACGGCCATGTCTCAAAGGGGGCGTCGTTCAATGCCGTGCTGCGGGCCGTACGCCTGATCCTCATGGGACAGGCCGTCTATCCCGCCGCCGCCACCCAGGGCATGGGGCAGACCCAAGCGCAGTCCCCCACGCAGGCCGAACCGGGCGCCGATACGGCCAGCAGTGCCGACTTGTCGCCCCGCGAAACCCAGATTTTGGCCTGTGTCATCAGCGGCCATTCCAACAAGGCCATCGCCCGGCGCCTGTCGATCACCGAAAGCACCGTGAAGATGCATTTCAAGAATGCCATGCGGAAGATCAACGCCGGCAACCGCACCCAGGCCGCCATCTGGGCCATGGAACATGGCATCGCCCCCATGGCCTGAAACGCGAAAACAAAAACGAATTCTCGTAAAAAGCAATATAATCCAAATAAATATAGTCCAAATAAAAAAGGGCCGCTGCAGACAGCGGCCCTTTCTCGTACCGTCTGCCAGCCCCGAAGGGCCGGCAGGTGTCACCCGATCAGATGATCAGGGGAACACGATCACGGCGCGGCGGTTCGACGGCTCACGCACGCCATCGGCGGTCGGGACCAGCAGATCCGCCTCACCCTTGGCTTCCACGGAAACCTGATTGGCCGGCAGACCCTGGCTCACCAGATACTCCCGCACGGCCTCGGCGCGGCGCTGCGACAGCTTCTGGTTATAGTCGGTCGGACCAGACGTGTCGGCATGGCCGGCCACGTTGATCTGCACGATCTTGCCAGCCTTGGCGTCGCGGGCGACGTTCTGCAGAACCTGCTGCGCATCAGCCGACAGCACCGAACGATCCCAGTCGAAGAAGACCGTGAAGTTGCGGGTGATGGTCGGAGCGGCAACCGGAGCCGGGGCCGGCGCGGGGGCCGGCGGCGGCGGCGGGGGAGCAACCACGGTCGTGGCCTGCACCGGCTGGGCCGGGGCGGAACCGAACACGGTGCGCACGCCGATCAGCACGGAGTGGGAGTTGTAGTTGCTCTTGTAGCGCGGGTTCTCGCTCTTGAACTTCAGGTCATCGATACCCTGGTAGCGATAGCCAAAGGTCAGATCCAGATCCGGGGTCAACGCATAGGCAACGCCCACGCCCAGCTGATAGGCGAAGTTGTCCTGCGCGGCGTTGGAATAGTAGCCGTTGGAGAACACCGGACCGACATTGTCCGTGTCCACCCAGCCCCAGCCCAGACCGGCGCTGACATAGGGACGGAACGGCGAGCCGACGTCGAATTCCTTCTGCACCACACCCATCAGGGTGAAGGTGGTGGTGTCACCGATCGGGTTGCCCACGGGGCCGCCCTTGATGGTGTCGACCTGGTGAATGGAATAACCGCCTTCAACGCCAAGGCGCAGGCCATCGCCAAACTGATAGCCGGTTTCGAACAC
The DNA here is from genome assembly GCA_001296005.1 of alpha proteobacterium AAP38. Classification (GTDB taxonomy): domain Bacteria; phylum Pseudomonadota; class Alphaproteobacteria; order Azospirillales; family Azospirillaceae; genus Niveispirillum. The sequence goes on from LJHR01000004.1 coordinate 33,967, forward strand.
GGCGGCGATGGTCTCCTTGTTGTTCACCTTGTTGGTGGCGGTGGCGGTCTTCAGATCAAGATCCTGCAGCCAGCTCACGCCGATCTGAGACCCGATATACGGCCCTTCCGGCAGGGTCTGCGCCGTGGCAGCCACGGGCAGGACGAGAGCCAGTGCAGTTCCCATCAGCAAATGGTGCAGTTTCATCTTTCATTCTCCTTATGGGCCCTTGGGCGATCACCTTGACGAACGGGACCCGGTTGATAAGGCGAGGGTCCCGGTGGCGACCTGTTCTCTCACGGGGCGGCCAAGCAAAAGCCAGCGCAGCCCGGTCACACCAGACTTACAGAAATTGTGCGCCCGACTCAAGGTGGCAACTTGCTGGACAAACATACTAGCCCATAAGGCTAAACAATGGTGAGCCAGAATTTGCGTTTGTTCTACGCCGCGCTGCGAAAGGCTTTTACGGCCTCCCGCCTTGCGGATATGCCGTCGGCAAAGCGCTTGCCATGCAGCCGCTGCACGGCTGGATGGACGGCATGAAACACGAACTCCTCCTCCATAAGCACCAGAAGTCCAAGCGGTTCCTCTTCAATCTCAACAATTGTGCCCGTTTGCGTATGCATCGGTACAGACTCCGGCCTTGATATCCCGCCACGCCAATACATCGGTAAAGATGACGGTTTCCACCACGCGCGGGGTGACAATGCGGTGCGGCATGGCAAAGATCGGCGACATGTCCTATGTCTTTTGATTGCAGCATGACGCGACATCATTCTTTTGAAGAAAGGTCCGCCACCCCGTGACCAACCCGGCCCCGACCACGCCGCAGCCGCCGGCCCTGCAAATCACCCAGGTGGCACCCGGACTCCACGGGCTGCGTCTGCCGCTGCCGTTTCAATTGAACCACATCAATGTCTGGCTTCTGGAAGACCGGATGCCCGATGGCAGCCCGGCCTGGACCCTGATCGACACGGGCGTGGCCAGCAGCCTGACGCGCGGCATCTGGGAACAGGTGGCGGGCGAGTTCCTGCAAGGATGGCCGGTACGGCAGGTGATCGTCACCCATTTCCATCCTGACCATATCGGCCTTGCAGACTGGCTATGCCGGCGGTTCGATGCGCCGCTGCGCATGACCCGGACGGAATGGCTGCTGGCCCGCATGCTGAGCCTGGACAGTTCGGATGAGATCGCGGAGGCGGGCCGCCGCTTCTATGGTGCCATGGGGCTGGATGACGAGATGCTGGCAGCCCTGACGGTGCGCGGCAATGCCTATGCGCGCGGCGTTCCCATGGTGCCTGCCACCTTTGACCGGCTGGCGGATGGCGTCACCCTGCGCATTGGCGACCGCGAATGGACAATTATCACGTCGGGCGGGCATTCACCCGAACATGCCTGCCTCTATAGCGCCGATGACGGGGTGCTGATCGCGGGTGACATGGTGCTGCCGCGCATCAGCCCGAATGTCAGCGTCTGGCCCGCCGAACCATTTGCCGATCCGCTGGCGGAATTTCTGAGCGGGCTGGCCCGGCTGCGGACCCTGCGCGCCGATACATTGGTCCTGCCTTCCCATGGCAGCCCGTTCAGCGGCCTGCAGGGACGCATCGATGAACTGACCCACCATCATGCGGAACGATTGAATGAAGCGGTCGGCTTCTGTGGTGAGGGGCCGCGCACCATCGCAGAGATCACGCGGATGATGTTCAACCGCGCACTCGACACCCATCAGATGAGCTTTGCCGCCGGCGAAGCCCTGGCCCATCTCAACCATCTGGAACGCCAGGGCCGTCTGGTTCGGCAGTGTCGGGAGGACGGGGTCTGGCTGTTCAGCCGCAACTGAACCCGACCCCGGCCTTGACCTTTACTCCGCCTTCGACTTGACCTTCGGCTTGGCACCGGCGGCGGCACCGGAGACGCCGGCGGACGGGGCGCGCGGCGGGGCGGCATTGGCCGCAGCCGCGGCATCAGCCATCAGCACGGTGGGGGCCGGCTTGTCACAGCGCGGGGCATTGGCCATGCGCACACCCGCCGCGTCCGGCGACAGGCCGCTTTCAATCTCGGCCAAGCTGGCAGCCATGGCTTGGGCTACCAGGGGGGCATGGGTACCACAGAAGACCGGGGTGGTCAGGGCGATGGCGCGCTGCGAGGTTTCATTGGCCAGACGCGTGCGGAAACTGTCAAAACCGCGGGTCGCATTGCCCTTGGTCGTCCGCTTGAAATAGCCGACCAGGGTCTTTTCCCATTCCTGGATGCGGGTCTGGTGCTTCAAGGTGAACTGCTTGTACTGGTTGAACAAGCTGACCTGCCCCGGCGCATCCAGATGCTGGCAGGTCAGACCAATGACCATCAATTCGGTATGCAGACGAATGCCCTGTTCCGCAGCAAATTCCGGCACCGTGTAGCAAGGCCCCTTTGACGCCGGCGCTGCGGCCAGCACGGGCGACGTCGCAATCAGGGAAACAAGGGCGGAAGCGCCGATGGCGCGGGCGGCCTGACGAAAGAAGGACATGCGGATTGGGTCCGATTGCAACGGGTGGAATGGCCGCGACTGTGCCCCAAGCCGTAGAAGCCCGCAAGTGGCGCCCGGCCCTGCGGCCTGTGATTTCATTGCCGATCCGATCCGGTCCCGGCCGGCGGCCATGACGACATGGGCCCCATGCCGCGATTTTTTGCAGCAGGGTCGCAGTTTCTCTTTCAATTCTCTGACAATTCCCCCATATCTGGGTTCACAAATCCTGGCAGTCCCCTTGCGATTGGCACGCCGTGGCCCCCCTTGGCCCCTGCAAAAGCCTTTAACATGCTGCGGGGCTGTCCCAGACTGTGAACCCGCTGCATGACGCAAGAGCCTCTCTGGCAACCGAGTGATATCTTGAACGCCGAAAATGAAGGTGATGCGGACTCCCCGAAGCGTCGGGGCAGAATTCCGCAATCCGCTTGGCCACGAATTCTTGAGCGCTACAAGGCAGGGGCAACCCTGTCCGCCATCGCGCGTGAATTCGACTGCACGCCCAGCGCCATTTCCTACATCGTCCGCAAGGCGGAGGCCGCTGGCCTGACCGGTGACGGCGATGAGGGAACGGTCGAAGCAGCACCGGCTCCCGCACAACCGGTGGCAATCGCCGCCGCGCCGGTAGCGGAGATCGCTGCTCCTGTCGCGGCGGAACCGGCCCCCCGTGCACGCCGCGCTCCCCGGGCCGCCGCACCGGTCGTCGCCGAAGAGGTGACACAGGCCGTGGCGCCCGCCCCCGTGGTTGAGGCGCCGCCGACACCGGTCGCCGCCCCCGCTGAGGCATCGGTTGCTGCCGAGGCAACGGTTGAGCCGAATCGTGAATCGCCGTTCCATCACGATAGCGGACGTGCAGGCGAAGCCGCACCCCGTCGGTTCGAGAATCGCGACAACCGTCCGCCGCGTGATGGTCGTGAAGGCCGCCCCGAGCGGGGTGAACGTACCGATCGTCCCGAACGCGGTGAGCGTTTCCCGCAGGAAGGCCGTGAGGGCCGCCCGGACCGGGGTGAATTCCGGGGCGAGCCGCGCCAGGATCGTGGTGACCGTTTGCAGGATCGCGGCGACCGTGGTCAGGACCGCAACCAGAATGGCGACCGCCGCCAGGGCCATGTGCCCCGCTTCCCGCAGGGTGGCCAGCCCGGCCCCCAGCGTGAGCGGTTTGGTGGTGAGCGTCTGGGCCGCGACCGTCTTGAAGCCCGTCCGCCGCGTGACTTCGACCGCCCGCAGGGCGGCGAGGGCCGGGTGGAACGCGCGCCTGTCGACGTAGCCCCCAGCGAAGGGCCGATGGACGTCGTCTATCCCTATCGCCAGCAGCAGCGCAATCCGGCCCGGCTGGAAGCGGCGGAAACGCCGACCACGCCCGCTGATGAGCGCATGGATGCGGCGGCCAAGGCCTGCGCCGAAGCCTATAAGGCCTGGAAGGGCCAAACCGGCGGCGGTGTGCAGGGCCTGACCGATGCGTTGCATGAGCTGCGCAAGGTCATTGCCCGTATGGAGATCGAGATTTCGGCCAGCCGCAAGGAAGAGTTGCGTCCGATCCCCTTCCCCTCCTATCGCACCAACCTGCCCCCGCCGCAACAGTCGCGCGGCTGATCCGGGTAGTTTCGGTTAGTGATCAGAAAGCAAAGGCCCCGTCATTTTGGCGGGGCCTTTTGTTTGCATCGATGCTGATTTGTCCATGACAGCGCTGGTTGCATGCCTATACTGATATCGACCGGATGACCGGCCGAAGATGCTGGCGGTGGGCATGACGACACAGCAATTCTTCACTTTGTCCACGCTGATCGGGGCTGTCGCCCTGATCAACAGCATCGCCATTATAATCGTCTGGCGCATCCATTCCGGGATGCCCGGCCTTCGCTTCTGGGTGGCATCGCAATCGGCCTTCATGCTGGCCTGGCTGCCCAGCCTGTTTGTGAATATAGGGGTCCTGAACGATCCTTTCTTCACGGCCTATAATAACAGTGTGAATTTGGGCGGCATGCTTCTGCTGCTGGAGGGGACGCTCCGGTTCCGGGGGATCGGCCAGGGACGGACGCGCCTGCCCTGGATGCTGCTGGTCATGGCTATCATCATTGCGCTGTCATATGTGAACCGCAGCAATGACACCGCCCGCTATCTGTTCCATGACGCGGTTGCCGCCTTGCTGCTGTCGGGCACGGCGGCGGGCATGTTGTGGCGCATGGCGCCGCATCAACGGTTGGCCCACAGCATGGCCGCCTTTTATCTGCTGGCGGAGGCCGCGATCTATCTGGCCCGCTGGGGGCTGGCAGGGGCCATCACCCAGGGCTGGACAGAGATGAGCAGCCGGTCGTTCAATTTCGCGCTGTTCGGTGGCGTGGCCATGTGCTGCCTGGGCACACTCTATGGCCTGATCCTGTCGATCAATGCCGAGGCGAAACGGCAGGTGATCCTGACAGGGCTGATCGACCCGCTGACGGGCCTGGATAATCGCCGCGCCCTGGAACAGGAACTGGTCCGCGCCCTGGCGCAGCGGTCACGGACCGGTGGTCTGCTGGGTCTGGTCTATTTCGACCTCGACCGGTTCAAGCCGATCAATGACCGCTGGGGTCATGCGGTCGGCGATGCCGTCCTGATGGCCGTGGCCGAGCGGTTGCGGCAGGACATGCGGACGCAGGACGTGGCGGCCCGCATCGGCGGGGACGAGTTTGTGGTGCTGCTGCCGGGGCTGGAGCAGCCGGCAGCACTGGAAACCGTGGCGCGCCGTCTGCACAAGGCTGTAGAGGGGCCGCTGCTGCTCGACCTGGGCAGCGTGGATATCAGGGTCAGCATGGGAACCGCGCTGGCGCCGTTGCATGGGGAGGTCGCGGAGGACCTGCTGCGCCGGGCCGACAACATGATGTACGAGCATAAGCGCGCCCGGCAGGCCCCGGAATTGCTGTCCCCCATGCTGACAACGGAACTGACAACGGAATTGCAGGACCCCACCCCATCCTGACGGATAGGGAAAGCCGCTTGGCGGCGGACCCTATGCACAATATGGTTAACACGGGGTAATTGTATACAGGCGGGCGGGGCGATGCCTGGGCTTGATTTCTTCACCATGTCAACGGTGGTGGCGGCGCTTGCCGTCATCAATGCGCTTGCCCTGGTTCTGGTCTGGCGGATCAATCCGGGCGTGGATGGTCTGGATGTCTGGAGCCTGTCGCAGACGCTGCATGTCGGCGCCTGGCTGCTGTCCGTGATGGTCATCCAGCAGGTGCTGACAGGTCCGTTCTATACGGTGCTTAACAACTCGCTCAACCTGGCCTCCATGATCTTGATGCTGGAAGGTGCCTTACGGTTCCGGGGGTTCGGGCGGGCGGGTACCCGCCGGCTGCTGGTGCTGGCGGCGGTGCTGACCGTTGTCGCCATCTCTCTTCTGAACCGGGAGGTCGTGACGCGCCGTTACCTCTGGCACGATGCGATCTGTGTCCTGTGCCTGACGGGCACGGCCTTGGTCATGATGTGGCGTACCGCCCCGCATGAACGGCTGGTCCATGGAATGGCGGCCGCCTTCATGCTGCTGATGGCGGCGGCGGCCGGTTGGCGCTGGATCGTGGCGCTGACCTTGGAAGAGGGGGGGAAGTTCCCCTATCTCGCCGTCAACAGCATGATCTTCATCATTGTCGCCCTGTGCGGCCTTGGCTGGGTCTTTGGCTTGATGCTGTCCGTCAATATGCGGGTGCGCCAGCAGGTGCAGGCCGTCAGCCAGATCGACCCGCTGACAGAGCTGGCCAACCGCCGGCATCTGGAGGCGGTGCTGGGCCGCGCTCTTGCCCGGCTGGCGCGGGGCGGACACGGCTTCGGGCTGGCCTTCTTCGATCTGGATCAGTTCAAGTCGATCAATGACCGCTATGGCCATGGCGGCGGCGATGCCATGCTGTGCGCCGTCGCAGACCGTCTGCGCGAGGGGCTGCGCAGCAGCGATGAGGCCGCGCGCATCGGCGGGGACGAGTTCGTGGTGCTGTTCAGCAATCTGGACAATGGCGAGGGGCTGGACACGGCCTGCCTGCGCCTGCGCCAAATGGTCGAGGGCCCCATCGTGCTGGGCGATGATGTCGAGCCGGTGCGTATCAGCCTGGGGGCCGCCTTGGCCCCACGGGATGGGCGGGACATTGACAGCCTGCTGCGCCATGCCGATCAGGCCATGTATGCCGATAAGCGGCAGCGACAGGAGGGCCGTCACCCACCCACCGGCAACAGCCGCGTCATTCCCTTCCCCATGGACGAAAAAGGCCGCCCACGGGGGGCGGCCTTCAACTGACGTCAGTGACGTTTGACTGGGATCAGCCCTTCTTGGGCGTAACCTTGGCCAGAACGCCCTGCAGCTCTTCGATGCTTTCCTTGACGCGCTTGGACAGCACTTCAGCAGCTTCGCTGTTGGACTTAGCCACCAGCTCGGACAGTTCCTTTAGATTGGCGGAGGCCTTCTCGAACGAAGCCTTCACCAGGGCGGCCTGCTTGGCCACCTTGTCTTCCGGGGTACCGGGGGTCATCAGCTCGCTGATGATGGTCGAGGTCTCTTCCAGGGACTGGCGGATGATCTCGGCCTGACGGCGGGCGACAGCCTGATAGCCTTCGACGGCCAGCTGATTGGCGGCGACGATGGCTTCCACATTGCGGCGCTGGGCAGCAACCACACCCTCGAAATCGGGGCTGGGCAGCTTGAATTCGGTGAAGGCCTTCTGGAAGTCGGTCAGACGGTTCATGTCGAAGAACTTCGCCGGATCGAAGTCCAGAAACGGATTCTTGGTGGCCATGGCTTTCCCCAATGTGTCTGTCGTCAGTGTCGCCGGATCGGCGCGCAGCCAGGAGCATCCTGTTGCGTCGCAACATATCCAGCCGTAATAATGCCCTTTGCCGCTTTTTTCGTCAACTTCTTTGTTGCAGCGCACAAAATGACTGGCAAATCAAGCGTCTGACTGTTTCGGTCCGATAGGTTTACGCGTGAACATGGCTGCCATCCCCGACCGGTGATGGCAAATGGCTTCGGCGCCAGATTTGGGTGCACATTCCCAGTAACAGGACGATAAGGCGGGTCGCAAAGAACGCGATCCGCAGGACAGGGCACCGGTCTTACGTAGGGGCCGGATAGGGACAGGCGTCAACCGTAAACGAAGTCTTAACGCCATAGTCGGGGGAGCGGTTCCCAGGCCGGGACGAATTGCGTCCTGCCGGCTGCGTTCATGGTCCTAGGTTTTTTGCACAGGCAGACAACAGGCCGCGCTACAAACCGATTCTTGGTGCTGTCAAGCCCCGGAATAGCCTTCATGACAGTTCGGTGTCTGCTTGACTTCCAAAAAACCCAATAAAATCAATGCAATGATTTTTTATGCCTATTTTTTGGGCAATACGATGGAACCCGCAGAACCCCTGGCTTCACACCATCCTCCCCAGTACTTGTCCATAGACTTATCCACAGGTTTCGTGGAAATCATCTCCAGCTGTCCCCACCCATCATCGGCTGGCCGGATGGGTGGCCCAGCCCGGTTACCGGTACCGCTTCCGGATATGCTCTATGACCTCCGGCAGGGGCAGAGGGATGCAGGCGCCGCGGTTCAGCGGGTGATTGACCGGCGGGGCCGGATGCGCCACATGCTGGACCATGATCGACGAAGCTGCCGCCAATCCGCCCGCCCCCCTGCCCCCCGCCGATGCCCCCGCGCCTGCGCCGGGCAAGCGCAAACGCGCCGTGGCGGATCTGAACCGGGGGGTGGAGATCATCAAGGGCTATCTGCGCACCCTGCCCGACCGGCCGGGCGTTTACCGGATGCTGAATGATGAGGGGGATGCGCTTTATGTCGGCAAGGCCCGCAGCCTGAAAAAGCGCGTCACCAACTATACGATGCCGGTGAAGCTGCCGATCCGGCTGCAGCGCATGATCGCCGAGACCACGCAGATGGAGTTCGTCACCACCCATACGGAGGTGGAGGCGCTGCTGCTGGAATCGAATCTGATCAAGAAGCTGATGCCGCGCTATAATGTGCTGCTGCGCGACGACAAGACGTTTCCGCATATCCTGATCACCGGCGGGCAGGATTATCCGCAGTTGACCAAGCACCGGGGCACCCGGACGGAAGCCGGGTCCTATTACGGCCCCTTCGCTTCCGCCGGGGCCGTCAACCGCGTGCTGACGGCGTTGCAGCGGGCGTTTCAGCTGCGGACCTGCGCCGATACGATCTTCAACAGCCGCACCCGCCCCTGCCTGCAATTCCAGATCAAGCGCTGTACCGCGCCCTGTGTGGAGAAGGTGACGGCGTTTGAATATGCCGATCAGGTCAAGGAGGCCAAACAGTTCCTGGAGGGGCGCAGCCGCGACATCCAGACGGCATTGGCCACCGACATGCAGGCAGCGGCAGAGGCCCTGGATTTCGAGCGCGCCGCCAAGCTGCGCGACCGTATCCGCGCCCTGACCGCCATCCAGGCGCATCAGGATATCAACGTCGAAGGCGTGGATGATGCCGATATCATTGCCGCCTATCAGGAAGGCGGCAGCACCTGCATCCAGGTCTTCTTCTTCCGGGGTGGGCGCAATTACGGCAACCGCGCCTATTTCCCCAGCCATGACAAGGTGCTGCAGGTGGAGGAGGTCCTGGCTTCCTTCATTGCCCAGTTCTATGACAACAAGGCCGCCCCGCCCCTGATCCTGATCAGCCATGATCTGGCCGAAGAAGCGCTGTTGCAGGAGGCGCTGACCGTCCGCGCCGGGTCGAAGGTGGAACTGCACGCGCCCAAGCGGGGCGACAAGAAACGGCTGCTCGATCACGCCATAACCAATGCCCGCGATGCCCATGGCCGGCGTCTGGCCGAAACGGGCAGTCAGGCCAAGCTGCTGGCAGGTGTGGCGGAGGCATTTGGCCTTTCCGATCCGCCCAAGCGCATCGAGGTCTATGACAACAGCCACATCCAGGGTGCCCATGCCATCGGCGGCATGATCGTGGCGGGGCCGGACGGGTTCATCAAGAACGCCTATCGCAAATTCAACATCAAGGCGCCCGAGGCAGCCGGCGACGATTTCGCCATGATGCGCGAGGTCTTCACCCGCCGATTCGAACGCGCCCTGAAGGAAGACCCGGAACGGGCGGGAGAAACCTGGCCCGATCTGGTGCTGATCGACGGTGGCGAGGGGCAGCTGGGCGTGGTGATGGAGGTGATGGCCGAACTGGGCATCGAAGATGTGCCCCTGGTCGCCATTGCCAAGGGGCCGGACCGCGATGCGGGGCGGGAACGTTTCTTCATGCCGGGCCGCCCGCCCTTCGGCATGGAGCATAAAAGCCCCGTCCTCTATTACCTGCAGCGCCTGCGTGACGAGGCGCACCGCTTCGCCATCGGCACGCACCGGGCAAAGCGGGAAAAGGCCATCAGCGCCTCTCCCCTGGACGAGATTCAGGGAATCGGGCCCCGCCGCAAGAAAGCTTTGCTGCTGCATTTCGGTTCCGCCCGCGCCGTGTCGCGTGCGGGGCTGGCCGATCTCCAGGCCGTGGAGGGCATCAGCGAGGCTGTCGCCAGAATCATCTATGATCACTTCCATGGGGAAGGATAGGATGCGCGCCACCGGCCCTCCCCAGGCGCCGGCCCCTTCACCATACCGACTTGGCACCCATGCTGACCAGCCTGCCCAATATCCTGACCCTGTCGCGCATCGCCGTGATCCCCGTGATCGTGGCCCTGCTGTTCTTTCCGGGGAAATGGAGCGCCTGGACCGCGCTGGGTCTTTACGCGGCGGCCTGCATCACCGACTGGTTCGACGGCTATCTGGCCCGTATCTGGCGGGAGGAAAGCCTGATCGGCAAGTTCCTGGACCCGATCGCCGACAAGCTGCTGGTGGCCGCCGTACTGATGATGCTGGCGGCTGTGGGCAAGATCGCGGGGCTGGCCGTCATCCCCGCCATCATCATCCTGCTGCGTGAGGTGATGGTGTCGGGCCTGCGCGAATTCCTGGCCGGCCTGCGCATCTCCTTGCCGGTCAGCCAGCTCGCCAAATGGAAGACGGGTATCCAGATGGGGGCCATCGGCTGGTTGATCGTGGGTGCCGACGGGCCGGAAGGCTGGCCCGTCACCCTGATCGGGGAGGTGGGCCTGTGGCTGGCCGCCGCCCTGACCCTGCTGACCGGATGGGATTACCTGCGCGCCGGCCTGCGCCATATGCTGAACCCACAGGGGTGATCTTATGCTGAAACTGCTCTATTTCGCCTGGTTGCGCACCAAGATCGGCATCCCGGAAGAACGGGTTTCCGTGCCAGATGGGGTGACGGATGTTGCGGACCTGATCGGCTGGCTGCGCGGACGCGGCGATGGCTATGCCGAGGCACTGGCCAATCTGGATGTCGTCAAGGTGGCCGTGAATCAGGAATATGTGCCCTTCACCCACCCGGTGGTGGCCGGTGACGAGGTGGCCCTGTTCCCGCCGGTGACAGGTGGCTGATGACCGTCCGGGTCCAGCGGGATGATTTCGACATCGGGGCCGAACTGGCGGCTTTATCCGATGGCGATACCGGGATCGGCGGTGTGTGCAGCTTCACCGGTCTGGTCCGTGACCTTCACCCGCAGGCAGGTGAAGGGCCGGGCACCGTCCGCGCCCTGACGCTGGAACATTATCCCGGCATGACCGAACGGCAGCTGGAAGCCATCGAGGCGGAGGCGCGGGAACGCTGGCCCCTGTCGGCCTGCCTGATCATCCATCGGTATGGCCGCATGGAGCCGGGGGAACGCATCGTCCTGGTCGCCTGCGCGTCCGCCCATCGCGAGGCGGCGTTCGATGCCTGCCGCTTCATCATGGATTGGCTGAAAACCAAGGCCCCATTCTGGAAGCTGGAAGAGACGGGCGATGCCGGCCAGCGCTGGGTCGATGCACGTCACAGCGACCAGAACGCCGCCGACCGCTGGTCCGAACTTCCGGGGTAACACCTACCACGAATTCGCATCGCCCATGCGGCGGGGACGGCAAGGTTGCAGGCGACAAGCGGAACCACCTGTGCCAAATATTAGGAACAGTGAAACCTTGCTCGCATCGAAATGCATGTGAAGGACGATCCCGCCACGATCCTGGTCGTTGGCGGGGATAAATCCAATTATCCGGCACCAGCCGCGCTTAAACGGCTGTCGCCCCAGGTCGATCTGCGCCTTCTGAAATCGGAAGAGGAATTGCTGGCCTCCTGCCGGTCGCGGCGTCCTGCCCTGCTGGTGCTTGACCTGGACGGGCTTAGCACGCCGCTGGGCCTGATCGCCAATGTCAGGGCTGCCGACCTGCCAGTGGAACCGACCATCATCATGATCGGCGACGATGTTCTGCCGCATCAGCGGACCGCCGCGGTGGAACTGGGCGTGCTGGAGGTGATGGAGCGGCCGGAAACATTGGTGGAGCTGCAAACCCGCCTGCTGGCCCATCTGCGGCTGCGCGACCGGGTGATCAAGGCGGAGCTGGCCGCGGCAGAGCGCAACCAGCGCCTGACCGAGGCCATGGAATTGCTGAAGATCGCCGAGCGCCGGTTGCTGGAGCAAAGACCAGCGCCGCGTGACAGCCGGCCCACGACGGAAATGATCGCCAATGCCTCGCATGAGTTGCGGACACCGTTGCATGCCATCATCGGCTTTTCCGAACTGATCCGCGATGCCGCACACGGGGCCCATACGGACCCGCGCTATCCCGAATATGCCGTGGATATCCATCAGGCCGCGACCCATATGCTGGCCATTGTCGATGGCACCCTGGATTTGGCGCGCGCAGAGGCCGGGGCCGACCCGCTGGATATTCGCGACATCGATATCGGACGCACGGTTCAGGACAGCGCCCGCATGCTGCGGCAACTGGCGGAGGGTACCGGCATCACCTTGGATATCAAGGTGCCAGAGGTGCCGCTGCGCATCCGCACCGATCCGGAAAAAATCCGCCAGATCGTCATCAACCTCGCCTCCAACGCCATCAAGTTCACCCCGCGCGGTGGGCGTGTCACGGTGGAGGTGGCGGGTCTGGATGATGGTGGTGCCATCATCCTGGTAATCCGCGACACCGGCATCGGCATCGCCAACCAGGATATCGCAACGGCCATGAGGCCCTTTGGTCAGGTCCGCCAGCCCGACAAGCCGCACCCCAAAGGCAGCGGCCTGGGCCTGCCTTTGACCCGCCGTTTTGTGGAGATGCTGGGCGGGGCGCTGGACATTTCCTCCGTCCCCGGCAAGGGAACGGTCGTCAGTGTGCGCCTGCCCCCGGAAGCCCCGGCTTCGGCACATCAATAAAACCGTGCAGATTTAATATTGTTTTCAGCCGCCCTGCGCAGGCAGCCCGACAGGCGTATGCGTAACGGACAGGCTCGCTTTGACGCCGCACGGATATTTATCTGACAGCCAGATATGGGTGTCAAAGACGCAGATAATGTCAGAAACCATTTCCGAACCTGCTGATTTGATTGTCCAAAGCGCTCACGCATGCAGGAGAGTTGATTGAATTTTAATATTTTTCTCGTTAACTTTAATAAGCTTTCGCCACATTCTCCAGAATCTTTCAAGCCGCCGAACCGGAGAGCAATAATGTTTAAAAATTTGTCGATCAAACTCCGCGTTCTCGCGGCGTTTGGGATCATTCTCGCCCTGACCGTGGCTCTTGGCGCGGTTTCACTGGTACGGATGAATGAAATGTCGAGCGATGGGATGGTGATTGGCACCAACGCTCTACCTTCAGTGAAATTTGCAGGCGACATTTATACAGCGGCTGTCCGGGCCCGCATGAACCAGTATCAGCATATCCTGGCCACCAGCGATGAGCAGCGTAAGACCCTTGAAACACGTATGGATGGCGCGCTGAAGGATCTGGAAACAGCCAAATCCAACTATGCAGCGCTGATCAACGACAGTGATGAGAGGGCGATTTTCGACCGGGTCGGCACCCTTTGGAATGAGAATATGCAGCTCTGGGCGAAGGTCAGTGCCCTGTCGGTGGCTGAAAAGGATGTCGAGGCCGGCGACGTGATGCGCGACGTGCTGACCCCGAAATTCCAGGAGATGCAGATTGAGATCAACAAGCTGATCCAACTGAACGAGCGCAATTCCGAGGAACTGGTCAAGGACCTGGACCAGAATGCCAGCACCTCCCTGCTGCTGATCGGCGTGATGCTGGGTTTGGCCGTGGCGCTGGCCATCGGGGCCGGCTGGTCTCTGATTTCCGGTGTTGTGAAACCGGTGCGCGGGATGACCGACACGATGAACCGTCTGGCCCGGCATGAATTGACGGTGGCTGTGGAGGGTGGCGACCGGGGGGATGAAATCGGCGACATGGCCCGCGCCGTCCAGGTGTTCAAGGATGGCTTGATCGAGGCCGACCGTCTGGCCGAGGCGCAGCGCCAGGAGCAGGCCGCCAAGGAGGCTCGCGCCGTCCGCGTCAACGACCTGATCAAGGCGTTTGACGAGCAATCCTCCGCCGTGCTGCGCACCGTCAGCTCTGCCGCCACCGAGTTGGATGCCACAGCGCAGAGCATGAGCGCCATTGCCGAGGAAACCAACCGTCAGGCCGCCGCCGCCGCTGCCGCTGCCGAGCAGACCACCGCCAATGTCCAGACGGTGGCCGCCGCAGCGGAGGAGATGGCCGCCTCCATCACCGAGATCAACACCCAGGTCAACCGCTCCAAGACCATCTCCGACCGCGCCTATACCGAGGTTCGCCAGACCGACAATACCGTCGCGGGTCTGGCCGAGGCGGCGGGCAAGATCGGGGCCGTGGTGCAACTGATCCAGGACATCGCCGGCCAGACAAATCTGCTGGCGCTGAATGCCACCATCGAGGCGGCGCGGGCGGGAGAGGCCGGCAAGGGCTTTGCCGTGGTCGCGTCGGAAGTGAAGGCCCTGGCCAATCAGACGGCCAAGGCAACCGAAGAGATCGCGGCCCAGGTGTCGTCGGTGCAGCAGGCAACCGACAGTTCCGTGTCCGCCATCCGCTCCATCGGCACCACCATCCAGTCCGTATCGGAAATCGGTGCCTCCATCGCCGCCGCCATGGAACAGCAGGGTGCCTCCACCTCCGAGATCAGCCGCAATGTCACCCAGGCCGCAACCGGCACACAGGAAGTGTCGGCAAACGTCTCCCAGGTGACCGAAGCCGCCGCGCAGACCGGGGCATCCGCCACCCAGGTACTGGGTGCTGCCAAGGAACTGGCGCAGCAGGCCGAACATCTGCGCGCCCGGGTCGAACAATTCCTGGCCGATATCCGCGCCGCCTGATCCGCCGCACGATCACCGGCCCCTGCGATCCCTGGTGGCAGCACCAGCCCGGAACGCAGGGGCCGCAATCATTCAGGGGCTGTTACGGGGTTCTGCCCCGCCCGCAAAGACTTCACCCGGTCGTGACTGCTGCCGCGGCACGCATCAACAGCGAATGGTCAAAGTCCCCACAGCGAACATCCAGCAATCCTTGCTGCGAATATTTGTCCACCGCGCATTGGCGCCGGTTCAAGGCTTGACGCCCCCCTGTTTTGCGATCCGGCATCGGTTAATGCATGCATGTGTCGCATAACGACGGGCATATGGCCCTTCCGCTTTTCCGTTCCGGAAATCCGCGAGCGATTCCCAAATCTTCAATCAACACACTGAAAGTAAAAGATTTTTAATCCACCCTCCGCTCACCGGTCAATTTGATCCCCGATCTAGCCAATGATTATGCCAAAAAAATAGGCAAATCCCGGAGACCCGCAGGCCGCAATGTTCCGGCGCGGTTACCGCCCCCTTAGCCACAGACTTATCCACAGATTCTGGGGAGAGCTTGTTTCTCTCCCCAGGCGCGGTTCAGGCGGTGGTTTCAGTGGCCGCAGGGCGGGCAGGCACCATCACCATGGCCTCGCCATCAATCACGACGCGGTCCCCGACAGTACAGATGGTCGACAGCATGGCGCGGCGCTTTTCCGGGACCAGACCCGTCACCGTGACGGTGGTCGTCACCGTCTCCCCGATACGCACGGGCGAGCGGAAGCGCAGATTCTGGGACATGTAGATGCAGCCGGGTCCTGGCAGGCGCGTGCCCAGGACCGTTGTGATGAAACAGGCCGACAGCATGCCATGCGCGATACGCCCGCCGAACGGCGTCGCCTTGGCATATTCCTCGTTGAGATGCATGGGGTTTGTATCACCCGAAATGCCGGCAAACATGACGATATCGGTTTCGGTAATGGTGCGGGCATAGACGCCTTTCATGCCCACGAACATGTCCTCGAAATAAAAGCCGGTCAAATCGGCCGGGTCCAGGCCGGTGCGGCGGGCGATACTATCCATCGTGACGATGCTCCCAGGCTTGGCGGATGGGGCCCCTGCCCCTTAAGCTGCCGTCACAACCATAAGCGTGGCCCTGCAAGACGGTCAAACCAGCGAAAAGGATGAGAGGCGGCGTGCAGAATAACGGAGCTTGGGCGCATGAGATGCTGTCGCTGCCCGATGGCACAAGGTTGCGCCTGTCGCGCTGGTGCCCGTCCGGCCCGCTCCCGCCCGATGATGCCGCCACCATGCTGGTCCTGCCGGGCCGGGCGGCACAGGTTGAACGCTATACAGAACTGGCCGAGGATTTGAGCGGGCGCGGGCTGCATGTCCTGTCCATGGATTGGCGGGGCCAGGGGGGGTCCTCGCGCCTGCTGCCCGACCCGATGGTGGGCCATGCCGTCGATTTCGCGGCCTTCCTGGATGATCTGGATACGGCACTGGCGCATTGGAAGGACCGGATAAAAGGGCCGCTGATCGGGCTGGGCCATTCCATGGGCGGGCATATCCTGATGCGCCATGTCGCGGAACGGCCCCACCCGTTCGCCGGCATCATTGCCTGTGCCCCCATGCTGGGCATCAATGTGTCAATGCCGCAAGCGATGGCGTGGCAATTGACCCGTTGGGCCATGCGTAGCGGGCGGGCGGAGAAATACGCCCTGTTGCAGGGGCCGCAATGGGCACCCGATCCCCTGCCCTTCAAAGGCAACCGCCTGACCAGCGACCCGCAGCGCTTCGCCCTGATGCAGGCGGTGATGGCGCAGGACCCGACGGTGGCACTGGGCGGGGCCAGTTGGGGCTGGTTGCACGGGGCGCTGTCGTCCATCCGGCATTATTTCGAACAGGACCGGCTGGAGGATGTCACCGTCCCCACCTTGATCCTGTCGGCCCGCGCCGACCGCATCGTGCGCCCGCAGGCCCATGACCGGGCCGCAAAGCGGCTGCCGAACTGCACCCTGGTGCCGTTCCCCGTGGGTGAGCATGAATTGCTGATCGAGGCGGACCCGATCCGGAGCGCCGTTCTGTCGGCCATTGATAATTTTCTGGCGGGCTTGCCGGGAATGGACAAGCATAGGGGTAATTCTTAAGGGTTACCCCCTGGGTTGCCAAACCAAAGCCTGTCAGAAGAAGACGATATGGATATCAGCCGTCTGTCCATCTCCGCCCGAATCCTGGGCATCATCGCGCTGCTCTCAATGCTCGCCATCGGTGTCGGTCTGTTCGCCTCCACCCGGCTGGTCAGCACCGATGCCCAATATTCGCGATTGCTGAATGGCGACCAGACGGCAGCGCTGGAGGTTGTGCGCGCCGTGCGCGAACTGACGGCGGTCAGCCGGCAGAGCTACAAGCTGCTCTCCATGCCCGATGAGAAACGCATCCAGGAAGCCCATGATCGCGGTGTACGCAATTTCGGGCAGGCATCGGGCCATCTGGACCGGACACGCGAGACCGCACCGCGCTATGCCGCCCGTATCACGGAGATCCAGAAGGATCTTCTTGCCAGCCAGGAGATTTTCAAGGAGATCGCGCCGGCGGTGCGGGCCGGCAACCCGGCTGATGCCCTGGCACTGGTCAGTGGTCGTTTTGATCCCGCCATGGACGGATTGCGCGACAAGGCCCTGAAATTGTCGGATGAACTGCGCGAAGCGGTCCATGCCGAGTCTGTGGCCGCCACGGCGGATGCACAGCAATCCCGGCTGCTGGTGCTGGCCACCATGGGTGCCGGCATCCTGCTGCTGGGGGGATTGGCCTTCTATATCTCCACCTACACAATCGCGCGGCCCGTGGAGGCGGTGACGGGGGCCATGGCGCGGGTGGCAGGGGGCGATCTGTCCGTTTCGGTACCGGGGCTTGGCCGCCATGACGAGATCGGGCGGCTGGCGACAGCGCTGCAAACCTTCAAGGCCAACGCGTCAGCGGCACAGCAGCTGGCAGAAGAGGTCAAGCAGGGCGAACAGCGGGCCGAGGCGGAACGGCGCCAGGCGATGCTGACGCTGGCCGACAGTTTCGAGGCCGGGGTCATGGGGATCGTGTCGCGCGTCGCCTCGGCCGCCAGCCACCTGAATGACAGCGCCATCACCCTGTCAGCGTCGGCAGAGCAGGCGCGGGGGCAGACGAGCGTCGTTTCCGCCGCTACCGACCAGACCAGCGCCAATGTGCAGACGGTGGCGGCATCGGCAGAACAGATGACCGCCTCCATCGGGGAGATCACGCGTCAGGTCGGCACATCGGCCAGCATTGCGCGCGCCGCCGCCGAACGGGCCCAGGCCACCAACGGTACGATCCAGGCCCTGGCGACGGAGGCCGATGCCATTGGCGCCGTCGTCAAGCTGATCGCAGAGATTGCCAGCCAGACCAACCTGCTGGCGCTGAACGCCACCATCGAGGCAGCACGCGCCGGAGAGGCCGGCAAGGGCTTTGCCGTCGTCGCATCAGAGGTCAAGAACCTGGCCAGCCAGACGGCCAAGGCAACAGAAGACATCTCCGCCCGCATCGCCGCCATCCAGCAGGCCAGCGGCGGGGCCGTAGCGGCCACCACCGAGATCACGCGGACCATTGCGGAAATCAATGAGATCGCCACCAGCATTGCCGCCGCTGTGGAGGAACAGGACGCCGCCACGCGTGAG
This sequence comes from alpha proteobacterium AAP38, assembly GCA_001296005.1. Taxonomy (GTDB): domain Bacteria; phylum Pseudomonadota; class Alphaproteobacteria; order Azospirillales; family Azospirillaceae; genus Niveispirillum. Next base: position 52,315 of record LJHR01000004.1, read on the forward strand.
ATCGCCCGCAATGTACAGCAGGCGGCCATCGGCACGGCGGAGATCGCGGGCAATATCGGCGGCGTGAGCCACGCCGTGGAAAGCACCAGCGGCAGCGCCACAGACCTCCTGTCGTCTGCCAGCGAACTGACGCGGGAGGCGGATGATCTGCGCCAGCAGGTGGAGAAGTTCATCGCCCGTGTACGGATCGGTTAACGTTACGGAAACCTGGAAATGATGCTTATGGTCATACAAGGTGATGTTGCAGCACCGCACTATCACCCATAGTTTCAGAGATCGGTTCCTTGAATTTGGGGAGGATCATGCGTCGGCTCAAGTCACTGGCATTGCTGTGCGGGCTGCTTCTGGCACCGCTGCCGGTGGCAGGGGCGGAGGAATGGTCCTTCACAAGCCTTGAATGGCCGCCCTTTTCGGGCAGCCTGCCGCAGGGCGGATCCATGAGCACCGTCCTGCGGGCAGCGTTCGCCACCCAAGGCGACAGGTTCACCGTCACGATACTGCCGTGGAAGCGGGCTGTGTCCACCGCCATGCAGACCGATGGTCATTATGTGGGCTTCTTCACGGCCACGCCGACGGAATGTGCGGCGGCTGGCGGCATATTGTCAGAATTGCCCATCGGCACCTTCCGCTATGCCCTGGCTGAACGCCAAAACGACCCGATCAAATGGCAAAACCCTAACGATCTGCAAAACTTGCTGATCGGGATCGTCGACGGTTACGACAACGGACCCATCATTGACGGGCTGCGTGGCAAAGGCACGTTGCGCGTCGAGGTCGCGGCCTCGGATATTGCCAACCTGCGAAAGCTGCAGGCGGGACGCATTAACGCGGCCGTTGTGGAAGTATCACAGTTCAGTTTCCTGAAATCTGAACTAGAGCGCGACCGCAATGCCAAAGACTTCGCTCCGCTTTCGCTGAGTGCATTCTCGATCGGATCGTCTGAAACATTGCATGCCTGTTTTAATCAGAGCGACCGCGCCAAGCGTGCCCGCCTCAGCCTGCTGCGCGGATTGAAACGCATTGATCGGGAAAGGGTGGCTGACCAGTATCTGGAAAGCCTGCATCAGGATATGGCAGCATCGAACTGAGGGGCGCCCCATGGGCCACCCCTCAGCCGAAAATCACAGCACCGTCAGCATGCTGGCCACCAGCGGGTGGCGCACAATGTCGGCATCGGCCAGACGCACGATGGAAATCCCCTCCACCACCTCCAGCCGGCGGGCAATGTCGGCCAGTCCCGACACGCCGGGCAGCAGGTCCGACTGATCCGGGTCACCCGTCAGCACCATGGTGGAATGCCAGCCCAGGCGCGTCAGCAGCATCTTGATCTGGGCATAGGTGCAGTTCTGCGCCTCGTCGATCACCACGAAGGCATTGTTCAGCGTGCGTCCGCGCATGTAGCCGACGGGCGCGATCTCGATGGAGCCATCGGCCATCATGGCCTTCAGCCGCTTTGACCCCAGCCGGTCCGACAGCGCGTCGTAAAGCGGGCGCAGGAACGGTGCCATCTTCTCATTCACGTCGCCCGGCAGGAAGCCGATGCTTTCGCCGGCCTCGATGGCGGGGCGGGACAGGACGATCCGGTCCACCTCCCCCTTTTCCAGGGCCGTGACCGCCGATGAAATGGCCAGATAGGTCTTGCCGGTGCCAGCGGGACCCAGCGCCAGGGTCAGGTTGTGATCCTTGATGGCCTGCATCAGCAGGGCCTGACCCGCACTCATCGGCTTGACGGTGCGGACATAGGATTGCTCGCGCCGTTCATCCCCGGCATTGCCCAACGGGTCCCAGCCCGTGGACTGGCGGGGGAAAAGCGGCTGGACCTTGTTATCACTGCTGCTGGACGCGGGCTTGGACTGGCGCTTGGCCATCTGGCATCTCCTCACTTGCGGCAAAGGACATTGTCCGGTTGAAGCGGGAACGCGGCAGGACGGCGACGGGGCAACAAAAAACCGCACCCTCGGGTCGAGTGGTGCGGTTGGTGTGCGTGCCGTCGGACGGCTGATGCTGCTGCGGGCGGTGCGCCGGGTACCGCGCTTCGCGGTGCCGCGCGGCCTGCTATGGCCGCTGCGCTGCGGGATGATGCTGCTGGGCAATATGCCATCAACATGTATCCGGTCCACCCCCATTTAGGATCAACGATAGGAACGTTACCCCATAAATTTTCAGCCGTCACCAGCCATTGCGGATGAAACGGAATATTCACACAATATCTGGCGACATACACCTTTCGGAGGCAGCACCCGAGTCGGGCTTCGCGGGTGCAGTAGGAATGTTGGCAACGATGGGGCGGCGCCATCGGGGCCGCAGCCGGTTGCAGCGGTGGCATCCCCATACCCCCGATACGGCAGAAAACGGTGGGAACGGGGACCCGAAAGCGGGGTGCGGCACCTTCATGCGGCCCCACCCGGAATAGATATTGTGGAACATTGGCGCATTGTCGCAAGATGTGCCGCACGAAAAGCTTGCGTCGGCACGCGAAACGCGGTTGAACGGCGGGATGATGTGAATGCGGACGGGGATGGGCGGCGGGGCCGCGCCGTTCCCTTGTGCCGTATGCGGGGACAGGTGGGGTCTGACACGGATATGAGCAATCAGGTCGCCTTCAGGGACGCGCCATTCCAGTTGCGCGGCAGCACCTTCACCATGATGGTGCTGAAGGTCAGCGACCCCCACAATCCGAATTTCTTCCCCGTTCTGTCGGGCAAGATCGCGCAGGCGCCGAATTTCTTCCGCAATGCCGGCGTCGTGCTGGATCTGGATGATCTACCCGCCGGCATGCCGTTCGACATGGATGCGTTCTGCAAGCTGCTGAAGAATCTGGGCCTGATGGCCGTGGGTCTTCTGGGTGGCACCAAGCAGCAGCAGGATGCGGCCCTGGCCCGCGGCATGGCGCTGATCGCCGCTCCGCGCGGCAAGGTGGAACTGTTCGACCCTCTGGCCGGCACGGGCCGCAGCCCGGCCCAGGGCCTTGCCAATGTGCAGGGTCAGGGACAGCCGCAGGCCCAGGCCGCCCCCAACCCCGCGCCTGCACCGGCGCCCGCCCCGATGCCGGAACCGGCACCGCAGCGAAGCGCGATGGTGATCGCCGAGAATGTGCGGTCGGGCCGTCAGATCTATGCGCCCGGCGGTGACCTTGTGGTGATCGGCTCTGTCAGCCCTGGCGCTGAACTGCTGGCCGATGGTTCCATCCATGTCTATGGTGCGCTGCGCGGTCGGGCCCTGGCCGGTGTCAGCGGTGACCAGGGGGCACGGATTTTCTGCCAAAGTCTGGATGCCGAACTGGTATCCATTGCCGGCCTCTACCGCGTGTCGGAAGATATCGGCAAGGATATCCGCCGTCGTCAGGTTCAAATTTACCTGAACAATGGCTATCTGCATATCGATCCACTGGCCACGAATGTGGCCTGAGTAATCCGCAGGCCGCCCCATGTGTGGCCTGATGAACAGTTTGATCAACCTTTGAGCTTGGGAGACGCCTCTTGGCCAAGATCATTACGATGACCTCCGGCAAGGGCGGCGTGGGGAAGACCACTTCGAGCGCCGCCTTCGGCACCGGCCTTGCCCTACGTGGGTTCAAGACCTGCATCATCGATTTCGATGTGGGCCTGCGCAATCTTGACCTGATCATGGGATGCGAGCGCCGCGTGGTGTTCGATTTCATCAACGTCATCAATGGCGAGGCACGCCTCAGCCAGGCGCTGATTAAGGATAAGCGGGTCGAGAACCTGTACATCCTTCCCACCAGCCAGACGCGCGACAAGGACGCGCTGACCCAGGAAGGTGTCGGCAAAATCCTGGACGAGTTGAAGAAGGAATTCGACTACATCCTCTGCGACAGCCCGGCCGGCATCGAAAAGGGCGCGCTGATGGCCCTCTACTGGGCCGACCATGCCATCATCGTGACCAATCCCGAAGTGTCGTCGGTGCGCGACAGCGACCGTATCCTGGGCGTGATCCAGGCCAAGTCGCGCCGTGCCGAACAGGGGCTGGAGCCGGTGAAGGAGCATCTGCTGGTCACCCGCTACGATCCCGACCGCGTGGAGAAGGGTGAGATGCTGAAGGTGGAGGATGTGCTGGAAATCCTGGCCATCCCGCTGCTGGGCATCATCCCGGAAAGCCCGGCCGTGCTGAAGGCATCGAACGTCGGCATGCCTGTGGTGCTGGACGACAAGTCCAATGCCGGCCTTGCCTATGCCGATGCGGTCGGCCGCTTCCTGGGCGAAACCATCGAGCATCGTTTCATCAAGCCCGAGAAGAAGGGCTTCCTGGACCGCCTGCTGCGGAGGACCGCATGAGCCTGCTTGACCTTTTCCGCAAGTCGAAGCCGCCCACGGTGGCGGCCCAGGCCAAGGAACGGCTGCAGATCGTTCTGGCGCACGAACGGTCGGGCCGCGATAGCCCCGATTTCCTTCCTGCCCTGCAGCAGGAACTGCTGGCTGTCATCAAGAAGTACGTCAATATCGACGACGACAAGGTGGCGGTGAAGCTGGAACGCGAAAGCGGCTGTTCCATGCTGGAAGTGAATGTGGAACTGCCCGGTCCGGCCAAGCGCGGAACAGCAGCCACCATCAACTGATCCAATACGCCTCAGCGGCCCTAAACATCTTGCCCGCCCCCCATGGGGGCGGGCATTGTGTTATGTAACAATGCCTGCTGTATCTGGATGCGACATTGGCTCGACTTGGTCTGCCCCGGCTGTTGTTATGCGCACTGACGCTGCTGACGGCGTCGGTAGCGCTGCCCGTACGGGCCGGGACGGACCTTGTGGTCGCCACCTCCGGTCTGGTCAGTGCCGATGACCCGCATCAGGCGCGCACAGGGGCCGATTTCCAATATTATGAGCATCTGTTCGACACGCTGGTGACGCGTGACGGGTTCAACGTCGCGCCCCGTCTGGCCACCAGCTGGTCCAGCAGCGATAACCGCACCTGGACCTTCCAGATCGATCCCTCCGCCCGCTTTGCCGATGGCAAGCCGGTGACGCCGCGCGATGTCACCTATAGCCTGTGCCGGTATCAGGTGCTGATGCGCGGCATGGGACGGGACGGGATCGGTTTCACGCGTGTCACGGCAGAGGCCGGGGGCCGTGTCAGTCTGGTACTGGACACTCCCTACCGCCTTCTGCCCGCCGCCCTGTCATTGCTGTTCATCGTCGCGGCCCCCACGGATGCCGCCGATGGGCCGCTTGGGTGCGATCCCAAACAGGTGACCGCCAGCCGGGGACAGCCGCAGCGGGGCAGCGGCCCCTATGTGCCGGCCAATGAACCAGCTGCGGCCGAACGGCGGGTGCTGCTCCCCTCCCCCAATTGCTGGCGCGACTGTTCGGTCTGGCGCCGTGTCGTGCTGTGGTCGCAACCGGATGCGCGCGACCGCCTGCGCCTGCTGGTGACGGGCGATGCCGACATCATGGAGGATGTGATCCCCAGCCAGTTGCCCTATCTGGGCAAGGTGCGGGGCGTGGCCGTCACCGAACTGCCGACCGACCGTACCCTGCTCTTGACCTTCAACCTGCGCCCCACCCTGCCCGATGGGCGGCCCAATCCACTGGCGGATATCCGCGTGCGCCGGGCCATCGCCATGACGGTGGACCGGCATCTGCTGGTCGATCGTGGCCTGGAGGGGTTTGCCGGTCCCGCTTGGCAACTGGCCCAACCCGGTATGGAGGGCTATCTGCCTGACCGGCCCCGCGCCATGCATCCCGATCCTGATGCGGCCCACGCCCTTCTGGCCGAGGCGGGATATCCTGATGGGCTGCGCCTGCCGCTGCTGCTGCCGGCCACACGCATCACCGACCGACCGCGTGTGGCGGATGCCCTGTCCGGCATGCTTCGCGCCATCGGGATCGAACTGGAGATCACACCGGTTCCCGCCGCCGATGCCCGCGCCCGTGTCGTGGCCGGGGAGTTCGAGATCATGTTCGCCGGCCTGGGTCTGACGGCGGGATCGGCCATGGAGGGGTACAGCTCCATCGCGGGTTCGGCGGAAAAAGACAGCGTGATCAATCCCAGCGGCTATCGCAATCCGGCCCTGGATGCCCTGCTGCGGCAGGCGCGTGGCGCCAATCCAAAGGATATTCCCAGCCTGACCGCACAGGCGACGGTGATCCTGGAAACGGATCTGCCGGTTGTGCCGCTGATGCATATCCGCGACCTTGTCGCCCACCGTGCGGGTCTGACCCTGCATGCCCGTGACACGGCCCGTGCCTTTGGCCGCATCACGGCGCCCGTTACCGCCGATGCCCGACCGTCGGGGAACAGTGTGCTGGACCGGAACTGACACGATTTTCCGCAGGGGCGCATACACACAAACGTATTCTCTCGTTTCTGACACTTTTCGTTGCGACGGAAAGGAGTCATGATCCCTTCACGCATGGCCGGTGCGTGGTAGCGGAACGGGGGTGCGTGGAATGGCTGGACGCCGGACCGTGCCGGGCTTTCTAGGCCTGCTGGGCATGCTGCTGCTTTCCTGGCTGAACGCCGCACAGGCGCAGGCCGCGGGCCCGACAGAGCGGCTGACCGTGTTGATGGCCAGCAGCCCCAGCTCCCTGGACCCGCACCGCGCCTATACGGGCAGCGATTTTCAGATCATGGGCCATCTTTACGACAGCTTGGCGGAACGGGACCTGTTCCATCCGGCGCCCGGCCTTCTATCGGAATGGCAAAGCCAGGATCAGCTTCTATGGCGCCTGCGCCTGACACAAGGTCGCCGGTTTGCCGACGGATCGCCCGTGCAGGCCCGCGACATCGCCTATAGCCTGTGCCGGTGGGCGGCACTGAACCGCGGCAATACCGGCTTGCCCCTGTCGCTGCGCCGTGCGGGGGTGGCGGGGGATGGTGAAGTCGTGCTGGAACTGGCACGACCTTTCACCCGGATGATCTCCGCCTTCTTCCTGATCTACGGCGTCAAGGCACCTGCGGCCTTCACCGACGCATCCTGTACACCGGACATGCCGGTGGGCCTGCTGATGCTGTACAGCCCGCCCATGGGCAGCGGCCCCTATCGGATCGCCGGGGTAGATAGCGGCCGGGAATACAGGCTGGCCGCCGTGCCCCCCGTCAATGGCCGTACGGCAGCCCCGTTCGAGGAAGTGTTGCTGCGCGTGGAAACGGAAAGCCAGGCCCGTGTCCGCGCCCTGGCCGATGGTCAGGCCGACATCATTGAGGACCCGCCACCGGCGCCCATGGCCTATCTGCCGGGCCTGCCGCATATCAGCCTGACCGAACTGCCCACGGACCGCACCCTGTTTCTGTCGCTGAACCTGTCAGGCGACAGTCCGGGCAACCCGCTGGCTCGTGGAAGCCCGGCCCTGATGGATACCCGTGTCCGCCGCGCTCTGACACTGGCCATCAACAAGCCGCTGCTGGCGCAGCGCGCCACCGATGGCTATGGCGCGGCGGCTAACCAACTGGGTTCCCCCGGCATGCGCGGTTTCGCCTCCGACCGGGCACAGGATAGCTACGATCCCGCTGCTGCCCGTTCCCTGTTGCGCGCTGCCGGGTTTGAGGCGGGCCTGACGCTGGAACTGCTGACCGCGCCCAGCCGCGGCAGCGACGGCGGACGCACGGCGGATGTGCTGGCCGGCATGCTGTCCGCCGTGGGGATCAAGGTGAATGTGCATCGCGTCGGGCGAGAGGAATTCCGGGAACGGGTCCGCGATGGCCGCTTCGATATGGCGCTGAACCTGATCGGTATCGAGGATGGCATCGTCCTCAGCGCCTATGAGGCCATGCTGCGACCGGTGCCCATGCGGACCATCATGAATCCCGGCCAGTATCAGGATGCCGAGATTACCCGCCTTCTGGCGGCGGCGGAAACCGATCCGGCGGCCATCGATACGGCGGTGACGGGCATTCAGGCGGTGCTGGACCGTGACACGCCCTTCATCCCGCTGCTGCATATGCGCGATCTTGTCCTGCACCGCGCCGACCTGATCGTCGCACCCCGCGATACGGGGCGGGTGTTCGGTCGCGCCGTCACCCCGCGTGATGGGGCGCCGGTGCGATAGGCGACGGTTCAGCCCTTACGGACAGGGAACACATGGGCCGCTTCCGGAAAGGCACGGGCGCGCACATCGGCGGCATAGGATGCGGCGGCCTGCGACACCTGCTCCCCGATCTCGGCATAGCGTTTCACGAATTTGGGCGTGAAACCTGCGAACAGGCCCAGCATGTCATCGGTCACCAGCACCTGACCATCACAGGCCGCACTGGCACCGATTCCGATGGTGACGACGGGTACCTGTTCGGTGATCTGGCGGGCCAGCGGCTCCACCACGCCTTCCACCACAATGGCGAAGGCGCCTGCCTCGGCAATGGCACTGGCATCGCCCAGGATCTTGGCCTGTTCGGCATCCGAACGACCACGAGCACGATAGCCGCCCAGCGCGTTCACCGCCTGCGGCGTCAGGCCGACATGGCCCATGACGGGGATGCCCCGGCGAACCAGGAATGCAACCGTCTCGGCCATCTCCTCCCCACCTTCCAGCTTCACGGCAGACGCGCCGGTTTCGGCCAGGACGCGGGCGGCATTGCGGAAGGCCTGGGCGGGGCTTTCCTGATAGCTGGCCCAGGGCAGGTCAACCACGACACAGGCCTTGGACGACCCGCGCACCACGGCGGCGCCATGGTTGATCATCATGTCCAGCGTGACGGGCAGCGTGCTGTCCAGCCCGTACAGCACCATGCCCAGACTGTCGCCCACCAGCAGACAATCACAATGATCATCCAGCAGCGTCGCCATGGAGACGCTGTAGGCCGTCAGCACCACGACCGGTTCCTGTCCTTTGCGGGCAGCGATATCGGGCACGCTGATGCGCTTCACCTGGGCGCTGGCGCTCATGCCTTTACTCCTCCGGCCGTGATTATTTGTGCGTTGCGGCATCCCGTACCGCAGATTGGGGGCGGCGTAAAGGGTGGGCGGTTGGGGGGCGTTGCGCCCTCACCCTCCCGTCGGCTGGCGCCGCCGGGCCCCTCCCTCTCCCGCAAGCGGGCGAGGGGTTAAATTTTTCGTCCCTCGCCCACGAACGTGGGAGAGGGAGGCGCCCGAACGCGTCAGCGTTTGGGAGGGTGAGGGCTACCCCATAAACCCGTCACGCCATCGCCATGGCCCCTGCCCGCCGGCCCAGCGCCAACGGAGGCGGAAGATTGGGCGGCAGCGTCGGGCCTGCTTCCACCTGCGACCGTACCCGGCGCACCACTTTCTTATACGCCCCGCTCTCGATCTGGCGGATACGCTCCTTGCTGACGCCGTAATGCTGGGCCAGCCGTTCCAGCGTCACCGGCTGATCGGCCAGATTACGGGCAGCGAAGATATGGCGCTCACGGTCACCCAGCTGGGTCAGCGCATCCTTCATCAGGGCGCGCCGCGCCGTCAGTTCGCCTTTCTCGGCCAGCAGTTCCTCCACGCTTTCCGTCTCGTCGGCCAGCATGTCGATGGCTTCATGGTCGCCATCCTCCCCGACGGTTACGTTCAGGGAACTGACCGGCGTGGCGAAACGGTGCTCCATCTCGCGCACATCCTCGATACTGGCGCTGAGCGTCTGGGCGACCAGGGCCGCCTCCGCATCGCTCATCACCCGGTCATGGATGCCCAGCTTGCGCTGTGTCTGACGCAGGTTGAAGAACAGGCGCTTCAGGGTGGCGGTATTGCCGCCCTTCAGCAGCGACCAGTTATGCAACACGAAGGACTGCACCTCCGCCCGGATCCACCACAGGGCGTAGGTGGCCAGACGGAAACCGCGCGTGGGGTCGAAACGCTGCACCGCCTTCACCAGCCCGATATTGGCCTCCGACACCAGATCGGCGACGGGCAGGCCGGAACGAGCATATTTGCCGGCCACCTTGACGGCCAGACGCATATGGGAACGGACAAGCTTGTCAAAGGCGCGGCGATCCTGGCGCTCCGTCCAATCGCGGGCCAGCTGCGCCTCCTGTTCGGGCAGCAGCATCGGGTACCGGTTGGCCTGGGCCGTGAAGGTCCTCAGAACATCTGCGCTTTCGCCGTAATGGGCCATGATCTGTCTCCCCGGAAGATGCTGGCCGCACGGGCAGCCGCACGCATCTCCCGTCTTAGAATAATTCTAAGATAGGATGCGGGTGTCGGTGCCGCAAGACCGGCTGGCGTCATATCGCCAAGGACATAGCGGCCCTACGCTTCCCGCATCACTGCTCGGGAAACCAACAACGCTGGGTGGCGAATGGTTCCGTGCGATCAGGCGTTGGGCAGGCCGGACAGGGCATCCAGCACAATGCCTTCGGTCAGGATCTGCGGCAGGATCACCGGTTCCGCCTTGCCCGGCAAATAGACGAGGTAGAGCGGCACACCGCTGCGCCCGTGGTTTTCCAGGACGCGGGCGATGGTGGCGTCACGGTTGGTCCAGTCACCCTTCAGATAGGCGACACCCTTGGCCTTCATGGCGGCCTTCACGGCGTCGGTCGACAGCGAGGTGCGTTCATTGACCAGACAGGTGACGCACCAGGCCGCCGTGAAATTCACGAAGACCGGCTTGCCCTGCCCCGTCAGTTCGGCCTGCTTCTCTGCGGTCCAGGGCTGGTAATCGCTGCTGGCGGGCTTGGCGCCGGCCACCTGTTCCGGTGCCGGAACGGTCCGCGCCGTGCTGGCGCCGGCCACCGCCCCGCCCAGGGCCAGGACGGCCAGCAGGCTGCCGAAAGCGCGTCCCGCCCCGCCCGACAGCCGTGTCTGGCCATAGACCCAGGCGGCAAAGGCGATGGCGACCATGCCGGCCAGAACGGTGGCCAGGGCCGCCGGCCCCGCCTGGATCGACAGGACCCAGACCAGCCAGGCGGCAGAGGCATAGAGCGGGAAGGCCAATGCCTGCTTCACCCGCTCCATCCACAGACCCGGACGAGGCAACCGCCTCAGCAGGGCCGGGCTGAACGACAGGGCCAGGAAGGGCAGCGCCATGCCCAGACCCAGGGCCAGGAACACCGACAGGGCCACGGGCCAGGGCTGGGTGATGGCAAACCCCAAGGCGGTGCCCATGAAGGGCGCGGTACAGGGCGTCGCGACGACGGTGGCCAGCACACCGGTAAAGAAGCTGCCGGCCAGCCCATCACGGCCCGCCAGCCCCTGCCCCACCCCCATCACCGACCCGCCCAGGGTGAAGACGCCCGACAGCGACAGGCCCAGCAGCAGCATGACATAGGCCAGGATGGCGACCACCAACGGGTCTTGCAGCTGGAAGCCCCAGCCGATGGCGGCACCCCCGGCGCGCAGGGCGATCAGGGCGCCTGCCACCACGGCAAAGCAGGCCAGGACGCCCGCCGTATAGGCCAGCCCATGCCGGCGGGCATGCCCCGGCCCATGCTGCAACAGGGCCAGCGCCTTCATCGACAGGACAGGAAAAACGCAGGGCATCAGGTTCAGCACCGCACCACCCAGCAGGGCCAGCAGCAGGGCCGTGGCCCAGCTTGTCTGCCCATCCCCACCCGTGGATGCCTGGGCAGCGGCCCCCATCGCCGCCTCCACCGCAAATGCATGGCGAACCGACTGCCCGTCCAGTTCCTCGGTAAAGGACAGGACACCCGTCACCGGCCCGGCGGGCAAGGCGCCACCGGGCACCAGCGACAGGGTCAGGCCATCGGCCCCCAGGCGCAGTTCCTGCGCGGCGTTGGCGGAGGCGACCTTGTAGTCATGCGGGAAGAAGAAGACCTCGCTGATCTTCCCCTTGTCGAGGCCAGGGGCGGCCAGGATCAGGCGGTGGGCCTTGTCGCCGGGCGACAGGGTGGCTGTGTAGGGGCTGGGCACCGGCAGGCTGGCCCGGGCCTTGGTGAACAGCGTCGCCGCCTCCGGCTCCACCGCCGCTGTCCCGGCCACCACCGGCACCGCGATCGACAGGTCCGCCGATTCGGGGATGCAGATATCCTCACAGACCAGCCAATCGACCTTGGCATCCAGTTGCACCGCCTGCCCCGGCGTGGCGTTGGATGGCACCGTCAGGGGGACCAGCAGATGCACCTGATCGGCATAGCCGAAATTGACCAGCGGCCCGATGGGGAAGCGTTGCGGCGCCGGCCAGGTGATGACGTCGGCCTTCCAGCCCTCTGGCAGGGTCCATTTGATCTCAGTCGGAATGCCGCTGTCGCCCGGATTGATCCAGTAGGTGTGCCAGTGCGGGCGGATATTCTGGGTCAGGGCGGCCCACACCGTCTGTCCCGGTGCCACGCCCTGGGTTTCCAGGGTGATGAAGGTTTCCACATTGTCGGTCGCCACCAGATTGGACCGGACGGGGGCCGCCTGCACGGCACCGGCCAGCAACAGGGCGCACAAGGTGGAAAGGCCGAATTTCTTCATCACCGAAACCCATGGGAAAGCAAAGGCGCCTCTCTATGTAGTGTGACCTTGGCCCCGGGGCCAGTGCGGCTTTGTTTCAAGTTGTGTCAGCGTGACGGGGCCATTGCCCGTCCGCCATCGCCCCTGTAGGGTCGCAACCCCGCCCCGCGCCCGTGCATCTTGCCGGATGCGCCCCACCGCCCCCATCTTCGGCGGCAGACAATCCAACGCCGTTCCCAAGGAAGCATCATGGCGACCCATCGTTCCAAGGTCCTGATCATCGGCGCCGGCCCGGCCGGCTATACCGCCGCCATCTATGCCGCCCGCGCCAGCCTGGAGCCGGTTCTGGTGCAGGGCATGACGCCGGGCGGACAGTTGACCATCACGAAGGACGTTGAAAACTACCCCGGCTTCGCCGACCCGGTTGAAGGCCCCTTCTTGATGGAACAGATGCGGGCGCAGGCCGAACGTTACGGCACCAAAATGTTCTACGACATCATCACCGATGTCGATTTCACCAAGCGCCCGTTTGTGTGCAAGGCCGACAGCGGCGATGAATTCGTGGCCGACGCCGTGATCATCGCGACGGGCGCGCAGGCACGCTGGCTGGGCATTCCGGGCGAAGAACATTACCAGGGCGGCGGCGTCTCGGCCTGTGCCACCTGCGACGGATTCTTCTTCCGGGGCAAGGAAGTGGCCGTGATCGGCGGCGGCAACACCGCCCTGGAAGAGGCGTTGTACCTGACCCACCACGCATCGAAGGTCACACTGATCCATCGTCGCGACAGTTTCCGCGGTGAACGCATTCTGCAGGAACGCGTGGCCGCCCATCCCAAGATCGAAGTGGTCTGGGACAGCGTGGTGGAAGAGATCCTGGGCAAGGGCGGCTCCAGCTTCACCGACCCGAAGCTGGTCACGGGCGTGCGCCTGCGCAATGTGAAGACCGAGACCGTCACGGAACGTTCGCTTGACGGGGTGTTCGTGGCCATTGGCCATGACCCGGCCACCAGCGTGTTCAAGGGCAAGGTCCGCATGGATGACGAAGGCTATATCGTCACCGACCCGGACAGCACCCGCACCGACATCCCCGGCGTCTATGCCGCAGGCGACGTGAAGGACAAGGTGTTCCGCCAGGCCGTGACGGCGGCGGGCATGGGCTGCATGGCCGCACTGGAAGTCGAAAAGTTCCTGGCCGGCCACTGATTCGACGCCAGCATCAAGGCCGATGCCAAAGATTATGTGAAAAGGCCAAGGGATGGAGGCGGAGTCGCCGTTTCCATTTCCTGGCCTTTCTTCATTTTACCACTTTCGCAGGGGTATTCCGTGTCCGTCCCTCGGCGAACTGTTGCAAGAACAATACGATAGCTAGCGGTAAATCGACATTTTGGTGACAAGCCCTAGCATTGGCGGCAGGGGCTGTATATCATCCATGCGTCGGGCGCATTCCCGTGTCCGACCAACAGACAGGGCGCCTGGGACGTCATCCGGCGTTCGGCAGTTGCGCCACTATCTAGGGACGGGTCCATGGACTGGGACAAGCTTCGCGTCTTTCACGCTGTGGCGGAGGCGGGCAGCTTCACGCATGCGGGGGAAACCCTGAACCTCAGCCAGTCGGCGGTCAGCCGGCAGATCAGCGCGCTGGAGGAAAGCCTCCATGTGCCGCTGTTCCATCGCCATGCGCGCGGGCTGATTCTGACGGAACAGGGTGAATTGCTCTACCGCACCGCGCGGGAGGTGTTTGCCAAGCTCTCGATGACGGAGGCCATGCTCTCCGAATCGAAAGAGCATCCGAAGGGCCCGTTGAAGGTCACCACCACCATCGCGCTCGGCTCCACCTGGCTGACGCCGCGGGTGAAGGATTTCCTGTCGCTCTATCCGGATGTGCAGCTGACGCTGCTGCTGGACGATAACGAGCTGGACCTGTCGATGCGCGAGGCGGATATCGCCATCCGCCTGTCGGCCCCGCGCCAGCCGGATCTGATCCAGCGTCATCTGATGACAGTGCGCGTGCACCTGTACGCCCACAAATCCTACATCGAAAAGCGCGGCATGCCGCAGTCGGTGGCGGAACTGGACCAGCATGACCTGATCGCCTATCCGAACGAGGCGCGGGCACCGGTCACCAACATCAACTGGGCCCTGCATGTCGGCGACCCGCCGGGTGGCGAACGCCACACTGCGCTGCGCGTCAACAGCCTGTACGCCATGTTCCGCGCCGTTCAGTCCGGCCTGGGCATTGCCTCGCTACCCGACTATGTCGTCGACAACCAGCCCGATATCGTTCGCATCCTGCCGGAAGTGAGCGGGCCGCGCATCGATGCCTATTTCGTCTACGCCGAAGAACTGCGCCATTCCAAGCGCATCGCCGTGTTCCGTGACTTCCTCGTGAAGAAGGTCGCTGAGACCTTCCCATCGAGCCATGCATCAAACGCATAACTCAGGCTTGGCTTCACCCCTGGTATAATCGGCCTGGATGCTTAAATCTTGGGCCATCGCTGCTGCGACGCAGCAGCGACGTTTCGCCCCGATTTACCCGGTCGGGGTTGGGTCCTTGACCCAGCGTCTCCCAGACGTGAAGCCTCCCTGTTCAACTCGGCCGGAAACCTTTTGGTTTTCCGGCCGTTTTTTTATCTGCCCATCTCTTGATCAGCCCCACGCCCGAAATTCCGGCACAGGGCGGATGGCCTCAGCCTATCCAATTGTGCATTTCACGCTGGGCGCCACCTGGATTATGATGTCACCTGTGAATATCGGGGCACCTGATCATGGCGATCAACGGCATCAACAGTTCAGGCACCTATACCGCGCCGGCCCCACCCCCACCGGAGGGGGCGCCCGGTCGCCGTTCTGCCGATCCCGCACCGGCCCCGCCGCCGCCCCGGCCTGCACCTGCCCCGCAATTGCCCGACCGCAATCTGGCACCGGTGCGTCCCGTGACGCTGGAACCCGTGCGTCCCGTCACCCTGGCCCCGGTACAGCCGGTGCAGTATCGCGGCTATATCATCGATATTTCGGCCTGACGATCAGGCTATAGCTGTTTCCGGGAAACCGAAAACAGCTATAGCTTTTCGTTCTCCTCAATCGCCGGCGCTGCATCCGCAGCTTGGCTTCACGCGGCATGGGCCGCGCGGCGGCAGTCGCCGCCGGAGCTGTTTCCGGTAAACCGAAAACAGCTCTGAGGCGCGTCAGGCGCTTTGCTTCTGCTTGTCCGGATTATGGGCGCCCAGCGCCGGGGGCTCCGACAGATCGCCCTCATGCGGCTTCACATCAACGATGCTGTAGCCGCCATCCTCCGGGAAGCGCATCAGCACCTTGCGCCGGGCACGCGGCATGTCGCTGGCAAAGAAGAAGACATAGCGGCCTTCATCCCACAGGCGCGTGATATTGCTGGGCTCCAGCGGGGAGGCCGCCTCCGGGCGGCGGCGGACACAGATGATCCAACCGGTTTCCGACAGGCCGCGCCGTTCATCCATCACCAGCACACGGCGGTCCTCCGCCTCCAACTGCTCGATCATGCGCTTCAGGTGATCGGTGCGCGATTGCAGCTCGTCCGCCTCATGATCATCCTGACCTGCCGTCAGGCGCTGGCCCAGGCTTTCGCGGGCAAGGGCGCGGATCTTGTTGCTCAGCGCCTGCTGGCGCCGCCGCAGCTCGACCATCGCCTTTCTTGCTTCCTTGAGGCTGTGATTGGCCTTCAACACTGTCGGCTTCATCGACAGGAAGACAATCATCAGCATCAGGGCGATGGAAAAGCCACTCATGCCGGCTCCATTTCCGGATTGTCGGCGGTTTCCACACCGGCCCCTTCCTCACTATCCTTGGGCGCTGCGGCCCCGGTCAGGGCCTGCGCAAAGACAGCCTTGAAGCCGGAAGCCTTGGGATAGACCCGTTCGAACTCCGCCTTTGCCTCCTCCGGTCCGCGCGCCCAGACATGCACGGGACAGGGCTGCGCCCAGGAATTGTCGTAGAAGGGATGCTTCTCCCCCCGCTTCACCTGATGCGAAACCGAGCTGTTGAAGACCAGGAATTCGTACGGCTTGTTGGGGAACTGCTCCGCCCCGATCATGCGCACGAAGCGATGGGGGCTTTTTTCCAGTTCGCGGATACGGCCCTTCAGGGCCTTTTCCTCACGCTGCGCCGTGAACAGATGGGTCGCGGCACCGGCAGCAGTGTTCTTGCGCGCCTCCACCCGGTTGGACAGGCCAGTTGCGATGCGGGCATAGCGCGCCAGCCGGCTGCGCATCATCGTCTCATTGCCCTGCGCGCGGATGATCCGGCCCCAGACATAGGCAACCATCGACACCATCACGTTCGCAGCGACGGAGGCCACGAAGGTGATCACTGCAAACCGGACCAGTTCGATGATGCCGTTGAGCACAAGGTGCCTCGGAAAGTATCCAACCGATTTATTGTAGTGAAAGTTTCAAATCCTTGAAAGAGGCATTAAACAGGACCGAATTCGTAGCCAAACCATTGATCGCTCCACTGAAAACGCCCTGTTCAATTCAACGGCTGGTGTGACACCGGGTCGTCATGCCCAACAGATTGCGTGGGCTGCCGAACGATGGTCAGCCGGGCCTTGCGGTTTGTCGGCCGCTATGTGTGAATGACGACAGACAGAGGGCGGAGAAGCCGGCATGGAACAGCGCATCACCCTGATCACCCTGCGCGTCGCCGATGTGGCGCGGTCACGGGCCTTTTATGAAGGGCTGGGCTGGAAAGCCGCGAGCGGCAGCCAGCCCTCCTTCGCGTTTTTCCAGATGGGCGGCATGGGCCTGGGCCTGCTGGCCGCAGACAGCTTTGAGAAGGAAATTGCGGGCGATGCCGGCAAGGTGACGCATGGCCCCACGATGCTGGCGCATAATGTGCGCGGCAAGGCCGACGTGGACCGGCTGGTTTCCTTCGCCCTGACCCAGGGCGGGCGGCTGGTGCGGGCCCCGGCGGATCAGTTCTGGGGCGGCTATTCCGGCATCTATGCCGATCCGGACGGCCATTACTGGGAAATCGCCTTCAACCCGTTCTGGCCTCTGGCCGAAGACGGGTCGGTCACCCTGGACTGACCGGGCGCGTCATGGACATCCTGTTGAACGGCGCCACAGTGAAGGCCGATCCCGCCGGGGCCCTGTTCTGGCCCACGCGCGGCTGGCTGCTGGTTGCCGACCTGCATCTGGAGAAAGGGTCGGCCTTTGCCCGGATGGGACAGTTCCTGCCCCCCTATGATACCGCGGCCACCCTGTCACGGCTGGAGGAACTGTGCCGGCACTGGCGACCCAACCGGGTCGTCTGTCTGGGGGACAGTTTCCATGATCGCGATGCCGCCGCCCGCGTTTCAGACGCCGATGGCCGGCGTATCGCCACCCTGACCGCGGCCCATGATTGGGTCTGGATCGCCGGCAACCATGACCCCGCCCCGCCGCCTGGATGGGGCGGCATGGTGGTGGCGGAAGAATTGCGCGAGGGGCCGCTGGTCCTGCGGCACGAGGCGGTGAAGGACCGGATGGCGGCGGCGGGCGAAATCTCCGGCCATTACCATCCCAAGGCGGCGGCGGTGGTGCGGGGCAAGCGGATTAGCGCGCGCTGTTTCGCGGGCGACGGTCGGCGCATGATCCTTCCGGCCTTCGGCGCCTATGCCGGTGGTCTGAACGTTCTGGACCCCGCCATTTCCGGCCTGCTGCACCGGCCCTTCCAGGCCTGGATGCTGGGCACTGGCCGCCTGTTCCCCCTGCCCTGCACCCGGCTGTCGGCGGACAATACCATCCGGCGCGAGATTGCCGCCGCGCAGGGGTAAAAAGACAAGCCCCCGGATGCGGGGGAGGCATCCGGGGGCAGCAACAGGCTGGCAGCCAAAGGAGGGGGGGAGAACAGGATGGCCGCCGCCATTACCACCAGTTAGGTCCCCCGCTGGCCGCGTCAACCAGGATGGATAAAAAATAATCTTCGCAAAAGGATAGGGGTGCAGGTGATCCAAGCCGGCATCGGTTACGTATCATCAGTAAATTCTGATGTTTCACCCGGAAGCATGCCCAACCTGATGACCGATCCGCGTCCCATCATCGTCTGGTTCCGCCAGGATTTGCGTTTGGCCGACAATCCGGCCCTGCACCATGCCGTGGAAAGCGGGCGGCCCGTCCTGCCCGTCTATGTTCTGGACGATATCACACCCGGTGCCTGGAGGGCCGGGGGGGCCACGCGCTGGTGGCTGCATCACAGCCTGACGCATCTGTCGGCGGCATTGGAACGGCTGGGGTCACCATTGCTGCTGCTGCGCGGGCCGGGTGACGCCGTGATCGGTGAGCTGGCGGCGCGGGTGGATGCGGCGGAGGTGGTTTGGAACCGCTGCTATGAGCCCTTTGCCATTGAACGCGATTCGCGTCTGAAGGCCGCATTGAAGGGCAAGGTGAAGGTTACCAGCCACAAGGCCGCCCTGCTCAATGAACCCTGGGAAGTGCTGACGGGCCAGGGCACGCCTTACAAGGTCTTCACCCCCTATTGGCGGGCCTGTGTCGCCGTCACCAATCCGGAACGGCCCCTGCCCGCCCCGGACCGGCTGTCCCCCTGCCCCAACCGTCCAGAAGGTGATGCCCTTTGCGACTGGGCCTTGTTGCCCACCCGGCCCGATTGGGCGGGCGGATTTCGTCGCGCCTGGGCCGATGGTCTGGGCGTCGGTGAGACGGCGGCATCCGCGCGCCTGACCCATTTCCTGTCGGACGGTGCCGCCAATTACAGCGCCGGGCGCGATGTGCCCGGCATTGACGGCACCTCGCGCCTGTCGCCGCATCTGCATTTCGGTGAAATCTCCCCCCGTCAGGTCTGGCACGTTGCAAAGCTGGCAGGCGATCGGGGCAGCGAGGCGTTCAAGGCGCAGATAGACAGTTTCCTGCGCGAGATCGGGTGGCGGGAATTCTGCCATTCCCTTCTGTACCATTTCCCCACCCTGCCCGAACGCCCCCTGTCACCGGCTTTCGAGTCATTCCCCTGGACCCGCGACGACAAGGCCCTGGCCGCGTGGCAGCGGGGACAGACCGGATATCCCATCGTCGATGCCGGCATGCGCCAGCTCTGGGCAACGGGCTGGATGCATAACCGTGTGCGGATGATCGTGGGGTCCCTGCTGGTCAAGCATCTGCTGCTGCCCTGGCAGGCGGGAGAGGATTGGTTCTGGGACACGCTGGTCGATGCCGATCTGGCCAATAATGCCGCTGGCTGGCAATGGATCGGGGGTTGCGGGGCCGACGCCGCACCCTATTTCCGGGTCTTCAATCCCGTCCTGCAGGGACAGAAATTCGATCCCGACGGTCGTTATGTCCGCCATTGGGTACCCGAACTGAAACATATGCCGGACAAATATATTCATGCCCCGTGGACCGCACCGCCGATGGTGCTACGCGGGGCCGGTGTAAACCTTGGCCGTGACTATCCCGCCCCCATCATTGATCATGCGCTGGGCCGGCAGCGCGCGCTGGACGCCTTTGCCACGATGCGTGGCGGCGATCCGGCGATCCCGGCCTGAAGGAAGGACGACCTATGAAAATCGCGGTTATCGGTGCCGGCATCTCGGGGCTCAGCGCTGCCTGGCTGCTGAACCGTCACGGCCATGACGTGACGGTGTTTGAACAGAACAACTATCTGGGCGGCCATTCCAACACGGTGGATGTGACGGGCAAGAACGGGGAGAATATCCCCGTCGATACCGGCTTCATCGTGTTCAACGAGGCGACATATCCCAACCTGATCGCCCTGTTCGCGCATCTGGGCGTGCCTTCCATGCCCTGCACCATGAGCTTTGCCGTCAGCCTGGACCGGGGCCGCCTGGAATATTCCGGCAGCAATCTGGCCGGCATGTTCGCGCAGAAGCGTAACCTGCTGTCGCCCAGCTATCACCTGATGCTGCGCGACATCGTGCGCTTCTACCGCGAGGCGCCGAAGCTGCTGCGCGATCCCGCAGCCATCAACCAGACGCTGGGCGAATATCTGGATGCGGGCCGCTATGGCCACCGCTTCATCTATGACCATCTGCTGCCCATGGGGGCGGCCATCTGGTCGTCCACCATATCGGAGATGCTGGCCTTCCCGGCCCATAGCTTTGTGCGCTTCTTCCAGAACCATGGCCTGATGAAGATCAAGAACCGGCCGCAATGGTTCACCGTGAAGGGGGGTAGCCGTTCCTATGTGCGGGTGCTGGCCGATACGTTGGCCGGACGGTTCCATACCGACCGCGCCATCATCGCCATGCGCCGCACGCCCACCGGTGTCTGGCTGCGCGATACGGAGGGGCAGGAGACGCAATATGATCAGGTGGTGATCGGTGCCCATGCCGATCAGGCGCTGGCCATGCTGACCGACGCCGATGAACAGGAAAAGCGCGTGCTGGGCGCCTTCCGCTATCAGTTGAACCGCGCGCATCTGCACCGTGACCCGGCCCTGATGCCCAAGCGGCCAAAGGCCTGGTCGGCCTGGAACTATCTGGCCAACGGCACCCGCGACCGCAATGCCAAGGTGGCCGTCACGTACTGGATGAACGAGTTACAGGGCATTGATGAGGGCAACCCCCTGTTCGTGACGCTGAACCCGATCCAGCCGCCGCGCCCGGAATACAAGATCAAGGAATTCATCTACGACCATCCCATGTTCGACGCCGCCGCCATCCGCGCGCAGGGTGAGATGGCCCGCATCCAGGGCGTGCGCCGCACCTGGTTCTGCGGTGCCTATCTTGGCTATGGCTTCCATGAGGATGGGCTGTCGGCGGGGCTGGCGGTGGCAGAGGCGCTGGGCGCCAAGCGGCCCTGGAACACCACCGACGTCTCTCCCGCCGGGCGCAATGCCAAGCCGCTGAAGCCCTTCAAGGCGGCGGCGGAGTGACGGGCATGACGGGAGAGGATGGCCAATCCCACGCGTTGTACCATTGCCGGGTGTTCCACGCCCGGTACCGGCCCTTCCGGCACGCGTTCAATTACCGCGTCTGGTCGCTGCTGCTGGATATCGACCGGCTGCACGATCTGCCAAAGCCGCTGACCCATAACCGCCCCGGCTTGCTGTCCATCCAGGACCGCGATCATGGACGGCGCGACGGGTCGCCCCTGCGCCCCTGGGTGGAGCGGATGCTGGCAGAAAAGGGCGTCCATCTGGACGGCGGGCGCATCCTTCTGTTCTGTTTTCCCCGCGTGCTGGGCTATGCTTTCAATCCGTTGTCCGTCTATTACGGCTATGGACCGGACGGCACCTTGCGCGGGGTGGTGTACGAGGTGAAGAACACCTTCGGCGATCAGCATTGCTATGTGATCCCCACACCGGGCGGCCTTGCGGACCACGCGCACGCCAAGGAATTCCACGTCTCCCCGTTCTTCGATCTCGAAGGTGGCTATCGGTTCCGCCTGTCGCTGCCGGGCGACAGGATCGGGATCGATATCCGTTATGGCGATGATCAGGGTGATTTGCTGGTGGCGACCCAGACGGGTGAACGCCACCAACTGACCACCCGTAGCCTGTGGGCGGCCATCGCGCGCCATCCGCTGGTCACCCTGAAAGTCATCGCCGGCATCCATTGGGAAGCGCTGAAGCTGTGGCGCAAGGGCGCGCGGTTCCACCGCCGCCCCGAACCGCCCGTTCGTCTTAAGCCGCTTGCCGAACGACCCGCCCGATCCATTTCAACCACCGGCCAAACAATGGTGGAACCATGACCGAACAGACCGAAAGCCATCTCCTGGGCCTGGGCCAGACGGCCATCCATTATCGCCCGTCGCGCATGATGCGGCTGCTGATCTCGCTGGCCCCCTCGATCCGGGTTGGCTCCCTGACCATTGTCCTGCCCGACGGGCGCAGCCACCGTTTTGACGGCACGGCCCCCGGCCCGCATGGCGTGCTGTATGTCCGCAACGACCGGCTGGCTCGGCGCATGCTGCTGGGTGGCAAGCTGGGCTTTTGCGAAAGCTATCTGGATGGCGACTGGACCAGCCCGGATGTGCCCGCCCTGTTCGAGATGGCGCTGCTGAACGAGACGGAACTGGACCGCGCCATGAATGGCAAGGCCTGGGTCCGGGCGCTGAATTTCCTGCTGCACGCGGCCAAGCCGAACAGCAAGTCAGGCTCCAAGCGCAACATCGCCTATCACTACGACCTGGGGAACAGCTTCTATTCCCGTTGGCTGGACCCATCCATGACCTATTCGGCGGCGGTCTATGCCGACCTGGACAAGGCCGAGCCGCTGTACGAGGCGCAGCAGCGCAAATATGCCGCCATCGCCGCCCGCATGGATCTGCAACCGGGGCAGCATGTGCTGGAAATCGGCTGTGGCTGGGGTGGATTTGCGGAATATGCGGCCAAGGTGGTGGGTGCACGCGTCACCGGCGTGACCATCAGCAAGGCCCAGCATGATTATGCCGTGGCCCGCATGGAGCGGGCGGGCCTGTCGCACATGGTCGATATCCGGTTGCAGGATTACCGCGACATCACCGAACAGTTTGACCGCGTCGCCAGCATCGAGATGTTCGAAGCCGTGGGCGAACGCTATTGGCCCACCTATTTCAACACGCTGCGCGACCGGTTGAAGCCGGGTGGCAAGGCATCGTTGCAGATCATCACCATCGGTGAAGATCATTTCGAGGGCTATCGCAAGGGTGCCGACTATATCCAGCGCTATATCTTCCCCGGCGGCATGCTGCCCAGCCCCACCCGCCTGAAGGCAGAGGTCGAGGGAGCAGGTCTGAGTTTCGACAGCACCGAAAGCTATGGCCTGCATTATGCCCGCACGCTGCGCGAATGGCAGGTGGCGTTCCAGGCGGCTTGGCCGGAGTTGAAGGACGGGTTCGACACCCGTTTCAAGCGTATGTGGGAACAGTATCTCTGGTACTGCGAGGCGGGGTTCAAGGTCGGCACCATCGACCTTGTGCATGTGGGGATTTCGAAGGGCTGAGGACATCGCCATGCGCGTCGCCCTGCGCCACCTCATGCCCTATGCATTGCCGGCCCTGCCGCTGGCCATCCTGGTCCTGCCCGTCTATGTGTTTCTGCCTTCGGCCTATGCCCAGGCGGGAATTCCGCTGGCCAGCATCGGCATCGTCCTGCTGCTGTCCCGGCTGTGGGACGGGGTGACGGACCCGCTGGTTGGTGCCCTGTCCGACCGCACCGTCACCCGGTTCGGGCGGCGAAAGCCCTGGATCGCAGCAGGCCTGCCCCTGACATTGCTGTCGCTCTGGTTCCTTATGGTGCCGGATGATGGGGTGGGGCCGGCCTATCTGCTGGGCTGGTCCTTTGCCCTGTTCCTGGGCTGGACCATGATGATCGTGCCGCTGACAGCCTGGGGGGCAGAACTTTCCGGTGATTATCACCAGCGCACGCGCATTGCGGGTTTCCGCGAAGGCGCCGCCATTGTCGGCACCGTGCTTGCCCTGACCCTGCCCTTTGCCATGGGCGTGGGGGCAGCCGGGCAGGAACGCGACGCCCTGCGCCTGCTGGCCCTTGTTCTGCTTGTGATTTTGCCCCTGTTTACAGTAATCGCGCTCGTCAGCGTTCCCGAATATCCGCAGCCGGCCAAGTCGCGGCTGAAATTCCGGCGCGGGATGAAAGTGATTTTCGCCAACGGGGCTTTCCGGAAACTGATCGCGGCCTATGTCATCAATGGTGTGGCGAACGGCCTGCCGGCACAACTTTTCCTGTTTTTCGTTCAGCATCTGCTGATGGAAGGGGAACGTGCCGGCCTGCTGCTGCTGTCCTATTTCGCATCTGGTCTTCTGGCGGTGCCGCTGTGGCTGTGGTTGAGCGGAAAATACGGCAAGCATGTCGTCTGGCGCTGGGCGATGTTCTGGAACATCGGCTGGTTCCTGGCGGTACCATTGCTGGGGCCGGGCGACTTCACGGCGTTCCTGGTCATCTGTGTGATGACGGGAATGTCGCTGGGGGCCGATCTGATCCTGCCATCGGCCATGCAGGCCGATGTGGTGGATATGGACACGGCCCGCACCGGTCGGGCCCGCACGGGTCTTTACTTCGCCTTCTGGGGCCTGGCGACCAAACTGGCAACCGCGCTAGCCGCCCTGGGCCTGACTGTGGCGGGTCTGTTCGGTTTCGACCCAGCCACGGGCGGAACGGAAATGGGGCAGACAGCGCTACTGTGGCTGTACGCCCTGGTTCCGGTGGTCTTCAAACTGTCCGCCATCGCCCTTCTTTGGCACTGGCCCATCGATGCCGACATGCAGGCAAGCCTGCGCGCCCGCATCGCCGCCCGCACCTGAATTTCCTTCCCCGAAACCCGACGCGGAGAGCGCCATGTTTCGCCGCCTGTTCGTCCTGGCCGGCCTTTGTCTGGCCCTATCCGGGTGCACCAACATGAAACCGGAACAATTCGCCAATCAGAAACCCGCCCTGGCCCTTGAAGAATATTTCGACGGCCATACCCGTGCCTATGGCATCGTGGAGGATCGGTTCGGCAATGTCCGCCGCACCTTCACCGTCGATATCAAGGGCGAATGGGACGGCAAGGTCCTGATCCTGACCGAAGATTTCGTGTGGAATGACGGGGAGCTGGAACAGCGCATCTGGCGCCTGACCCGCGACGGCCCCACCCCCAACGACTGGACCGGCACTACCGCCGACGCCATCGGCCCCGCCAAGGGCCGCGTGTCCGGCAATGCCTATAACATGGTCTATGACTTCAACCTGAAAATGGATGGCAGCCGGACCAAGGTGCGTTTCGACGACTGGATGTTCCTGATGCCCGACGGCGTGCTGCTGAACCGTGCCACCATGAGCAAGTTCGGCATCCATCTGGCGACCGTCACCATCGCGTTCAAGAAGGACGTGGCGGTACGAGAGGCGGTGAAGGCGGCGGAGTGAGGGATAATACGAAACAGGCGGGTCCCCCCGGGCCCGCCTGTCTCTCCCCCCGAAGCGGGCGCCGCTGGCTTAGCGGCGCCACTCCCGGTAATCCTCGCCAAAGGCGCGGGCGTAGCGGTCGTAACGGTCATGGCGACCGGCGGGGCGGTTGGACAGGACCAGGGCCGCCACGAAGTAGGCCAGGATCGGGGTGCCGCCCAGGAAGATCATCGACAGGATGGCGGCGATACGCACCCACAGGCGGCTGATCCCCAGCCATTCGGCCACCCCGGCGCAGACGCCGAACAGGATGCCGTTGGTGCTGTCCTTATAGAGCTTCCCACCCTGGAAGCGGCTGGTGAAGCGGTCGAAATGGCGGTTGTAGCGGCTCACGTTTCTCTCCATCGTTCCATCGGTTTGGCAGAACCCCGTCGCCCATCCCGGCGCCAGGGGTGAAGTGCAACTCAAATCAGGCGGCGGACCCACGCTCGGCCACCCGCTTCTTCAGCGCGGCCAGTTCATCCTCGACCCGGCCACGGGCCTCCAGGGTCGCAAACTCGTCCTTCAGCGTGCGGGGCCGGCCCATGGCCATGGCATCGCCGGCGGCCTCAACATGGTCGATCTCGCGTTCCAGTTCACGGGACCGGGCCAGCGCCTCGTCCAGGCGGCCATCATAAAGGCTGGTCCGGGCCCGCAGCCGGTCGACGGCACCGCGGTAGCGGGTGGCAAGGCTGCGGCGGCGGGCATGCGCCTCGGCCAGCTTGTCCTCCAGGGCGCGGGCATCTTCCGTCATCCGGGCGATGGCCGTTTCCAGGGCCTTGATCTCCGCCTCGGCCGGTGCAGCGGCGCGGCGGATTTCATCCTTGGCCGCCAGAGCGGCGCGGGCCAGATCCTCGCGGTTATGGGCCAGCGCGATTTCGGCCTTGCGCTCCCATTCCAGCATCTCGAACTCAGCAGCGCGCCAGTTGGCAGCCAGTTCCTTTTTTTCCGCAATCATGCGGACAGTGCCACAGCGCACTTCGGACAGGGTGTCTTCCATCTCCCGGATCGCCTGGTTCAGCGTCTGCTCCGGGTCCGCCGACCGGTCCAGCAGGCTGGCCAGGTTGGCATTGATGACATCACCGAGGCGGTCGATCAGGCCCATTTTCGGGGCTCCTTCTGAAACAGGTGGGATAGTCGGGTTGGCGGAAGCAGCGTTGATCAGACCAGAATGTTCAGCATCAGGACCATGACGACCGCGACAACCAGGGCCGGGACCATTTCGGTCAGGCTGGAGATGTTCAGGTCGCCGGTGACCTTGTTGGTGCGGGCGGCGCGCTTGGCGAAGAAGGTCATCGTGCTCATTATCGTCTCCATCGGGTTCGAATTTCGGTGGCCGTTTCAGCCATGCCGACATAAAAGCAAACACCGTGCCAAGTGCCATGGAGACCTCAAAAATGGCTGATTTCTGCCATTCTTAATTTTGCGCCCACCCACCCCCGATCTGGTCGATAGCAAATTCCACCATCGAGTGGCGAAAACTACCATCGCGCCAGAATTTGTTGCGATTGGAACGGTCGTGCGGGGCTTTCATGCGCGATTGACCGGCGTGCCGGAACCGGTTACCCATCCCGCCATGGCCGTCTATACTGAAGTTTCCGACGAGGATGTCCGCGCGTTCGTTGCCCAGTATGATCTGGGCGACGTGGTGTCCTGCAAGGGCATCGCCGAGGGCGTGGAGAATTCCAACTTCCTGCTGGTGACCGATAAGGGTCCCTATATCCTCACGCTTTATGAAAAGCGGGTGGACCCGGCGGACCTGCCCTTCTTCTTAGGGTTGATGGATCATCTGGCCGCCAACGGCCTGACCTGTCCGCAGCCCGTGGCCGGCACCGATGGCGTGGCCCTGCGCAGCCTGTGTGGCCGCCCGGCGGTGATCGTCACCTTCCTGAAGGGCATGTGGCCGCGCCGCATCCTGGCCGATCATTGCGCCGGCCTGGGCGAAGGGTTGGCCCGCCTGCATCTGGCGGGCGACGGCTTCACCCTGACGCGCCGCAATTCCCTGTCGGTCGGCGGCTGGCGCCCCCTGTTCGAGGCATCGCGCTGGCGCGCGGATGAGGTGAAGCCGGGTCTGGCCGATGCCCTGGGCGAGGAGCTGGATTATCTGGAGGCCCATTGGCCCAAGGATCTGCCCGCCGGCATCATCCATGCCGACCTGTTCCCCGATAATGTCTTCTTCAGCGATGGTAAGCTGTCGGGCCTGATCGATTTCTATTTCGCCTGCAACGACCAGTTCGCCTATGACGTGGCGATCTGCCTGAATGCCTGGTGCTTTGAGGCGGATGGCGCCTTCAATGTCACCAAGGCCCGGCTGCTGCTGGCCAATTATGACCGCATCCGCCCCCTGTCGGCGGCAGAGCGTGAGGCCCTGCCCATCCTGGCACGCGGCAGCGCCATCCGTTTCCTGCTGACCCGCCTTTATGACTGGCTAAACACGCCGGCGGGCGCGATGGTAAAGCGCAAGGACCCGCTGGAATATCTGCATAAACTGCGTTTCCACCAGCAGATCCGCCACATCGCCGATTACGGGCTGGACCGGTCGTGAGCGAGGGGACCGAAAACGGGAACGTGGTCGATGCCTTCACCGACGGCGCCTGTTCCGGCAATCCCGGTCCGGGCGGCTGGGGCGTGCTGCTGCGCTGGAACGGGACTGAGAAGGAACTGAAGGGTGGGGAGCCCGACACGACCAATAACCGCATGGAATTGATGGCCGCCATCAGTGCTTTAGAGGCGCTGAAGCGTTCCGTTCCCATCCGCCTGCATACCGACAGCCAATATGTGAAGAACGGGATCACCACCTGGATCCATGGCTGGAAGAAGAACGGCTGGAAAACCGCGTCCAAGGACCCTGTGAAGAACGAGGATCTGTGGCGGCGCCTGGACGATCTGGTCGCCCGCCACAAGGTGGAATTCCACTGGGTCAAGGGCCATGCCGGCCATGTGGAGAATGAACGCGCCGACCAACTGGCACGCGATGGCCTGCGTGATGCGCGGGACGGTGGTTGATACCGACGGTCATGCGGCGTAGCCGAGCCCACGGATGTGGGCGCTGGCAATTGAAGGGCTTGACTGCAACCTCTGCGCTTGGCGCGTGGCTCAACCATACGGAATGTATACGGAATCGTCGCATGGGCTTTTGCATTCCGCCCCCCATGCCTATATAAATGGGTGTTGAGTTAACCAACTGAGCCAGGGCGACCCGTGCAGAATCTTCTGCGCATTCTGGGGCAAACCTCCTACGAACAGCGGCGACGGGAAATCACCGTCGATGGCCGCCGGATCAGTGTGTGTGTCAGCGAGGAATGCTGGAACGCGCTGGAGGATATCAGCCTTCAGGAAGGCGTCAGCCTGGAAACCCTGGTTGCCAACGTCGCCCGCCGTTGTGGCCGGCGCAGCCTGTCGCTGGAACTCGATCTTTTCGCCGTTTCCTATTACCAGACTGCCAGCCTTCCCTCCGGTGGCTTGCGCGATGTGGAACCGGCCAATCTCTTGCCCTGCTGACAATTAAGCCCCCATTGCCCGCCGCCGCCGCCTCTCGTACAAGGGACGCCAACCGCCCCCTTTGACAGAGAGCGTTTCGCCATGTCCTCCCCCCACCGCCTGATCGCCGTCGATGCCCTGACCCTGGAGGACGCGGCCAGCGAACATGCGGCCCTGGCGGTAGAGATCGGGCACCATCGCGAACGCTACTACAACAAGGCCGATCCGGAGATTTCGGACGCCGACTATGACAAGCTGGAACAGCGTCTGGCCGCCATTGAGGCGCTGTTTCCCGAACTGGTAACGACCGACAGCCCGACACAGACGGTGGGTGCCGCTCCCTCCTCCGGCTTTGGCAAGGTGAAGCATGCGGTGCCCATGCTGTCGCTCTCCAACGCGTTCGAGGATGTGGATGTCAGCGACTTTGTGGGCCGCATCCGCCGCTTCCTGAACCTGTCCGACGACACGCCCATAAGCTTCGTCGCCGAACCAAAGATCGACGGCCTGTCCCTGTCCCTGCGCTATGAGAAGGGCCGGCTGGTGCAGGCGGCCACGCGTGGCGACGGGGCGGAGGGGGAGGATGTGACGGCCAATGTCCGCACCATCCGCGACATCCCACATGAATTGAAGGCCCCGTTCCCCGATCTGGTGGAAGTGCGCGGCGAGGTCTACATGACCCGCGAGGACTTCCTGGACCTGAACCGGGCACAGGCGGAAAAGAACGACAAGATCTTCGCCAACCCGCGCAACGCCGCCGCCGGATCGCTGCGCCAGTTGGACAGCACCATCACGGCGAGCCGGCCCTTGCGCTTCTTCGCCTATGCCTGGGGTGCTTTGTCGGAACCGCTGGGCACGACGCAGTGGGAAAGCCGGCAGCGGCTGGAAGGTTTCGGCTTCACCCTGTCCTCACCATCCGAACTGTGCACCGGCGCAAAGGCGTTGCTGGCCTATTACCGCATGATCGGACAGCAGCGGCCCAACCTGCCCTTCGACATTGACGGCGTCGTCTACAAGGTCGACAGCCTGGCCCTGCAGGAACGCCTGGGTTTCATCTCCCGCTCCCCGCGCTGGGCCACGGCGCATAAGTACCCGGCGGAGCAGGCCACCACCCGCCTGAAGGCCATCAGCATCCAGGTGGGCCGCACGGGCGCCCTGACACCCGTGGCGGAACTGGAGCCGGTGAATGTCGGCGGCGTCGTGGTCAGCCGCGCGACCCTGCACAACAAGGATGAGATCGAGCGCAAGGATATCCGCGTCGGCGATCTGGTCATCGTACAGCGCGCGGGCGACGTAATCCCGCAGATCGTGGGTTGGGTGGGCTGGGTTGCAGAACCAGAGAAAGGGCGAGCAGACCCATTTGTATTCCCTGAACATTGCCCTGAATGCGGTTCTATCGCCGCGCGGGAAGAGGGCGAGGTTGTCACACGCTGCACCGGCGGCCTGATCTGTCCGGCCCAGGCGGTCGAGCGGCTGCGCCATTTCGTATCCCGCAATGCCTTTGATATCGAAGGGCTGGGGATTGAGCGTATCCAGCTGTTCTTTGAACAGGGCCGCGTCAAACAGCCCGCCGATATCTTCACGCTGGAGGCACGCGAAGAACAGCGCCTGGACCGGCTGATCAGCATGACCGGCTTTGGCAAGAAGTCGGTGGAGAAGCTGTTCGCCGCCATCGAGGCGCGGCGCACCATCGCGCTGGACCGTTTCATCTTTGCCCTGGGCATCCGCCAGATCGGGGAGGCGACGGCCAAGCTGCTGGCCAAGGCCTATCGCACGGCAGAAAACTGGCGTGACCGCATGGTCGCCGCCGCCGCCGAACGGGCGGACAAGCGCGACGAGAAGAAGCCGGAACTGGTGGGCGAGGCCTATGCCGAGCTGTGCGCCATCGAACAGATCGGCATCAGCGTGGCTGACGACCTGACCGATTTCTTCCGCGAACAGCATAATCTGGACGCCGTCGCCGCCCTGCTGGCGCAGGTGAAACCGGAAGAATATGTGCCGCCGGCAGCGGCCACCACCTCCCCCGTCGCGGGCAAGACGGTGGTGTTCACCGGCACCCTGACCACCATGGGACGGTCAGAGGCCAAGGCCAAGGCAGAGGCCCTGGGCGCCAAGGTCGCCGGATCGGTCAGCGCCAAGACCGACTATGTCATCGTCGGCGCCGATGCCGGGTCCAAGGCTGCCAAGGCCCAGGAACTGGGCGTCACCATCCTGTCGGAGGAGGAATGGGCGGTGTTGATCGGGGGGTAAGCCCCACACATGCCGCCGCATCATCCCTGAAATCGCCGCAATGGGGGTGCATCAGCTTGTGGGGTTGGTGCCAGGGCCCTATCCTGGCCATCGATCCCGATAAAGCCCCTTGCCGGACCTGATGCCTTGAGCAGCCTGAACGCGCCCACCCGTTTTCGCCCTGCCGCTGCCGCCCCGGCCAAGCGCGGCCCGTCCGGCCCCACCCCGCCGGGCGGGGGCAATGGTGGTGACAGCGGCGACAAGAAGCCGCGCAAGGCCGGTCCCCGCAAAAGCTGGGGCAAGCGTATCCTATCGGGCCTGATCGTCACCGGCATCTGGGGCGTCATCGTCGCGGCGGGCACAGTCGCCTATGTCGCCCACGACATGCCCGCCATTTCCGAGGTGGCGGAGGCATCGCGCCGGCCCGCCATCACCCTGGTCGCCCTGGACGGGACGGAGTTTCAGCGCCTGGGCGACCTGCGCGGTGAAACGCTGGATGTCAGCCAGTTGCCGCCGCATTTCGTGCAGGCACTGATTGCAACTGAAGACAGGCGGTTCTTCAGTCATTTCGGTGTCGATCCGGTCGGCATCCTGCGCGCCGCCTACTCTAACTACCGCGCCGGGCGCACGGTTCAGGGCGGGTCCACCCTGACGCAGCAGCTGGCCAAGAACCTGTTCCTGACGCCTGACCAGAATTTCAAGCGCAAGGCGCAGGAAGCGCTGCTGGCGGTGCAGTTGGAGGCCACATACAGCAAGGAACAGATCCTCACCGCCTATCTGAACCGCGTCTATCTGGGGGCCGGCACCTTTGGCGTGGATGCCGCCGCCCGCACCTATTTCAACAAATCGGCGCGTAACCTCACATTGCGCGAATCGGCGATCATTGTCGGCCTGTTGAAGGCGCCGTCACGCTATGCCCCCACGGCCAGCCTGAACCGCGCGACACAGCGCATGGGCGTGGTGCTGCGCGCCATGCTGGACGAAGGTTATATCAATCAGGCGCAGTTCGACGCCGCCATGGCCGCCCCGCCGCCCCCGCCCCGCAAGGAGAGCGAGGATGGCGATGGCCGTTACTTCGCCGGCTGGGTGGCCGATCAGCTTCCTGCCTTTGTCGGGGCCGACCATGGCGACCTGATCGTCTACACCACCTTTGATCCCGGCCTACAGCGCGCCGCCGAACAGAAGGTGACGGAGATGCTGCGCGGACCGGGGGCCGACGCCAAGGTCAGTCAGGCCGCCGCCCTGGTGATGACGCCGGAGGGTGCGATCCGCGCCATGATCGGTGGCAAGGATTATTCCAGCAGCGAGTTCAACCGCGCCACCCAGGCCCTGCGCCAGCCCGGCTCCGCATTCAAACCTGTTGTCTATCTGACGGCGCTGGAAGAAGGCTGGAACGAGTACAGCACCATCCTGGACGCCCCCTATCGCAAGGGCAAATGGAACCCCGGCAATTATGACGGCAAGTTCCGCGGCGATGTCAGCCTGAGTGACGCGCTGGCCAATTCGCTGAACACCGCCACCATCCGGCTGGCCGAGGCGGTGGGCATCGACAATGTGCGCCAGACGGCAAAGCGTCTGGGCCTGACCACGCCCATGCGCCGCGACCTGTCGCTGGCGCTGGGCACCTCGGAAGTCACCCTGCTGGACCTGACGGGCGCCTATGCCACGCTGGCCAATGGCGGGGAGGCGGTGATCCCCTATGGCATCCTGGAAATCCGCGACATGAATGGCGGCATCCTGTACCAGCGTCAGGGATCATCCGCCGGCTATGCCGTTGCCGCCCCGGATGTGGAGGCGATGAACCGCCTGCTGCTGGGTCCCGTCATCCGTGGCACCGGCAAGGCCGCCAATCTGGACCGCCCCACGGTGGGCAAGACGGGCACGACCCAGGATTACAAGGATGCCTGGTTCATGGGCTACACCGCCGATCTGGTGGGCGGCGTCTGGCTAGGCAACGACGATGGCGCGCCGATGAAGAAGGTGACGGGCGGTGGCCTGCCGGCCAAGCTGTGGCATGCCATCATGATGGAGGCGCATCAGGGCCTGCCGCCGCGCGACCTGCCCGGCCTGAACGGCAGCCCCGCCACCACGAATGAGCTTCCGCCCGCCCCCGACATGCCGGTGGCCAGCGAGGTGCCCGCCGATGGCACCGTCATGCAGACCGCCGAAGGCACCCCGCCGCCCGAACCGCCGGCATCGGAAGAAGGCGGTGATCCCATCGGCAATCTGCTGCGGCGGCTGACGGGCAAGCAGTAAAAAAGGGGGTGGATAACCGCCCCCTTTTCCGTGTTACGCCGCGTTCAGCGCCGGGTAATCAAGATAACCCCGCTCGTCCCCGCCATAGAAGGTGGCGCGGTCGGCCTGGGCCAGCGGTGCATTGCGGCGGAACCGTTCCACCAGATCGGGGTTGGCGATATAGGGCACGCCGAAGGCGATGGCATCCGCCGCCCCGTCAGCGATCAGCCGGTCACCAACCTCCCGCGTGATGCCGCCATTCAAGATGAACGGCCCCTTGAAGGTCTGGCGCAGCAGGCCAGCCACCCGCTTGGCGCCCGGCGGCGGGCTCATATTGTGGTCATCGACCAGCGGTTCGATGACATGCAGGAAAGCCAGATTGAAGCGGTTCAACTGTTCGGCCGCATAGCCGAAGGTGGCCGCCGGATCGCTGTCCGACATGTTGTGATAGGCGCCGTTCGGGCTGAACCGGATGCCGACGCGACCGCTGCCCAGGACATCGGTGACGGCCGCCACCACTTCCAGCATGAAGCGGTTGCGGTTCTCCACCGACCCGCCATAACGGTCAGTGCGCAGGTTGGTGCCGCTGCGGATGAACTGATCGATCAGATAGCCATTGGCCCCATGCAGTTCGACCGCATCGAACCCGGCGGCCTTGGCATTCTCCGCCGCTTTCGCGAAATCGGCCACGATGCCCGCGATCTCGTCGGTTTCCAGGGCACGCGGCGTCTCGTAATCCAGCATGCCCTGCGGGGTGAAGGCCTGACCATCCGGCTTCAGGGCCGACGGGGCCACGGGCAGCGCCCCGCCTGGCTGCAGCACCCGGTGCGACAGACGCCCCACATGCCAGAGCTGGGCCGCAATGCGTCCGCCGGCGGCGTGAACCGCGTCGGTCACGCCACGCCATCCGGCCACCTGTTCGGGGCTGTAGATACCGGGCGTGAAGGCATAGCCCTGGCCCTGCTGCGTGATCTGGGTACCTTCGGTGATCAGCAGGCCCGCGCTGGCCCGCTGTACGTAATATTTGGCGGTGGCGGCAGTGGCGACATCGCCCTTTCCTGCGCGCGACCGGGTCATGGGCGCCATGATGACGCGGTTGGGAAGCTCGACATCGCCGAGCATGAAAGGCGACAGAAGATCGGGTTTGCTCATTTTTCAAAAGGCCCCTTTGGGGAAGGTTGCGGCGCGTCATGGCCATTGCGGCGGCGCACCAGGTCATGGGCCTTGATGTAATGGATGACCGCCCGGCAGCAAGTGATAGCGGTCACGGTCCAATCTTTCGTTACGAAACGACGACAGGCAATGATGACCACTCGCATTTCGCGTGCAATGCGATAGGATGTGGCGCGGGCCGCACTGGGCCCAGGTCACATAACAGAGAAGATGGTTTCGCTCGAACTCGCCGCGGTCCTGTTCCTGATCCTGTTGAACGGGTTCTTCGCCATGTCGGAAATGGCCGTTGTTTCGGCCCGGAAAATCCGGCTACAGCAAATGGCGGAGGAAGGGCGCCGGGGTGCCGCCGCAGTACTGCTTTTGCAGGAAGACCCCTCGCGCTTCCTGTCCACGGTGCAGATCGGCATCACGCTGATCGGCGTCATCAACGGTGCCGTGGGTGGTGCCACCCTGGCCGAACGCCTGTCCCCCGTGCTGGAAGCCATCCCGGCATTCGCTGGATATGGTGAGACGCTGGCCATCGCCATCGTCGTCATGATCATCACTTACCTGTCGCTGATCGTGGGCGAGTTGGTGCCCAAGCGCATGGCGCTGAACAAGGCGGAGGCCATCGCCTGCTTCGCGGCCCCCATCATGCGGTCGCTGTCCCGCGCCACCGCGCCCTTCGTCTGGCTGCTGGGCGCCAGCACGGAAGCGATGCTGAAGCTGCTGCGCGTGCCGGAAAAGGCCGAGCAGACGGTGACGGAAGAAGAGGTGAAAAGCCTGATCGCCGAGGGCACGGCCAGCGGCGTGTTCGATCCCGGCGAAAAGCGCATGATCGAAGGCGTCATGCGTCTGGCCGACCGCACCGTCCGCTCCCTCATGACCCCGCGACCGGAGGTGATGTGGCTGGACATCGATGACGAGCCGGAGAATATCAAGCGCGAGATCAGGGAGGCCGGACACAGCCGCTTCCCCGTGTGCCGCGGCGATTTCGACGATGTCATGGGTGTGGTCCATACGAAGGATTTGCTGCACAGCCTGTTGCAGGGTGGCAAGTTCGACCTGCGCGAGGTCGTGCGCGACGCCCTGATCGTGCATGACGGCACGGAGGTCATGCGCCTGCTGGACCTGTTCAAACAATCAGGTGAGCATATGGCCATCGTGGTGGACGAATATGGCACCGTGGAGGGCATCGCGACCCTGACCGACGTGCTGGAAGGCATTGCCGGCGAACTGCCCGATGATGGCGGCGAAGACAGCGACATTGTTCGGCGCGCTGATGGGTCCCTGCTGATCGACGGCATGATGGCCGTGGAAGAGGTGGAGGCGCATCTGGGCCTGAAAAGCCTGCGGGACGAGGATAGCGGCTATCACACGCTGGCCGGTTTCCTGCTGTTCAAGCTGGGCCGCATCCCCACCGCCGGCGAATATGCCGACCATGACGGCTATCGTTTCGAAGTGGTCGACATGGATGGGCGCCGCATCGACAAGGTCCTGGTCACCCCGACACCGGATACGTGAGGGCGAACAGCGCCCTCCGCAGGGAGTACCCTACCCTTCCACCGGGGGATCGGCGGCCAGACGGGCCAGCGGGACCAGATCGGTCCAGCCATAGGCCACTTCCATCAGATGGGCACCGGCAAAACTGATCGGCTGTTCGGCCAGCATTTGCCCGCCCAGCCGTTCATAGAAATAGCGTGAAGGATTCTCACGCAACACCCAGACCATGGCCGCCTGGGTGCCGGCGGCCAGGAAATGCTGGGCCATGGCGGCCAGCAGGCGGCGGCCCATCCCCATGCCCTGGGCCTGATCGATCAGGTAGAGCGCGTAGAACTCCCCGTCGAAGCCCGGCAGGCCCGTGCGCTGCGGTCCGCAGGAGGAAAAGCCGACGATGCGCCCCGCGCTGGACGCGACAAAGGTGCGGCGGCCCCGTGGCGGCGCACCGGTCAGCAGCCCGCGCCAGCGCTTTTCATGGGTTGCCGTGGACAGGCCAACCAGATAACGGTCGGGCAGCATGCCGGGATAGGTGGATCGCCAGCTCTCGACATGCACATGCGCGATGCCGGGGGCATCGGATATAGTCGCGGGACGGATCAGGCTGGCGGTCATGCCCCCTCCGGATAGGTCATCCTGCTCTAAGCCGCACAGACTGTCGGCTGAGAGCAGGTCTTACAATCCCCCAAGGCGTCGCCGCCATTTGCAGTCACTCGAAAACCGGGCCGATCCATGCTGCCCCAGAAACGTGGACTTGGCGAGGGTGATTGACAAGTGCCGCCCGCTTGGGCTGGATAGGTCCAAAGAGAGCGAGACATTCATGACAAATCCCATGGAAGACAGGCGCGCCGTCAGCGTCATTGTGACGGGCCGTGTCCAGGGTGTCTGGTACCGCGGCTGGACCGTGGAACAGGCCCGTGCCCGGCAACTGGATGGCTGGGTCCGCAACCGCGCCGATGGCAGCGTGGAGGCCCTGTTTGCAGGCCAAAGCACCGATGTCGATGCCATGCTGGACGCCTGCTGGAAAGGCCCGCCCAACGCCATCGTCATCAATGTGAAGGTTGCGGAAAGCGCCGATCCCGGCCTGACCGGCTTTGATCAGCGCCCGACGGAATGAAGGGCAAGCGCCGCCACCGGGCGGCGCCTACCGTCCACCCAGACAGCCTTTTTCCACCGATTGCGCGGCCAGTTCCTGGAACCGGGACAGATAGCGGCCATCGGATGCCATGGCGGGATCGCGGATCGTATCGGCATTCAGTTGCCGCAGCTCATTATCAATGCGCTGACATGGGCTGGCGCAGGCCGAAAGCAGCACAAGCAAAGGTGCAAGCGGCAGCAGCCGCCAGGGTGACAGGGCCAGGACATGCATCGGGCAGCACCATTCCAGACAGGGACAACAATCCCCAATCTGGACGCGGCACCCGGCGAAACCGGGGCCGGCCCATGACCGGATTAAGGCGCGTGATGCCCGCTCAATACCGACGGATCAGGCCGACCAGACGGCCCTGCACATTGACGCGGTCAGAGCCGAAGACGCGGGTTTCATAATTGGGGTTAGCGGGTTCCAGGGCGATGGAATTGCCCTTGCGGCGCAGGCGCTTGAGGGTCACTTCCTGCTGATCGACCAGGGCCACCACGATGGTGCCATTCTCCGCCGTTTCGCAGCGCTGGATAATGACGGTATCTCCATCCAGGATGCCGGCCTCGATCATGCTGTCGCCGGCCACTTCCAGTGCGTAATGGTCACCCGCCGCCAGCATGGAGGCCGGGATGTCGATGGTCACCGAATTGTCGCGCATCGCCTCGATCGGCAGACCGGCGGCGATGCGGCCATAAAGCGGCAGGGCCACCGCTTCGGCATCGTTGCTGGCCTGACGACCGGGCAGGCTGTTGCGGAAATCGCCCTTGATGACGTTGGGCTTGAAACGTGGCGACACGTCCGACGCGGCGGGTGCCGGTGCGGATACCGGGGCGGCGGGCGCTACCTTGGCCTTGGGCATCGGCTTTTCCGGCAGGCGCAGCACCTCCAGCGCGCGGGCGCGGTGGGGCAGACGGCGGATGAAGCCACGCTCCTCCAAACCTGTGATAAGGCGGTGGATGCCGGATTTAGATTTCAGGCCCAGCGCATCCTTCATCTCGTCAAAAGAAGGCGAAACCCCGCCCTCGTTCAGGCGTTCATTGATGAAGAACAGCAGTTCCTGTTGCTTGCGCGTCAGCATGACATCCCCTCACCCGCGACGATGACCGCCCATCCGGCACCGTCATTGTGACCGACATCACTATAGAACAATAACGGAACGCCAAGCAATGTTCTATTTTGGTTCGCATCAGCTGCACGTTGCAGGATGGGGATCGGCCAAGCTGACTACAACCTTTCGGGATAATTATCCTTTGCTAATAATCACACTATTCCGAATGTTATATGGACATCGCAGATAGTTCAGGATAATAACCATCCCAATGAAGGCTAAGCGTTGATAACGTCTAATCCTTTAGGCCCTTTATAGATAAATCTCGTTGGTATTGCCGGTTTCGGGCCAAAATTCAGCTATAACCGACAATTCGAATTCTCAAATACGGGAAAAATCAGAATGTCTTTTTCATTTCGTAGCAATCAGGCTGCAAAACTCTCAGCCTTGCATAAAGCAATAGATATTTCTCAATGTATTATCGAATTTGATCCAACCGGCGTGATATTGGATGCCAACCAGAACTTTCTCGATGCGCTTGGATATTCCCTGGCCGATATCGTTAAAAAACACCATCGCATGTTCTTGAAAGTTAGCGATCACCAACAGCAAAGCTACAAGGATTTTTGGGATCATTTGGCACGCGGGGAGTTTCAATCGGGCGTGTTCCGCCGGATTGACCGGCAGGGCCGGGATGTCTGGATCCGCGCGACCTACAACCCTGTCCTGGACCGTGCCGGGCGGGTGATCCGGGTGGTGAAGCTGGCCAGTGACATCACAGACGCCGTTCACCGCAATGCCGACATGGCCGGCCAGATTGCCGCCATCAACCGCACCCAGGCCGTGATCGAGTTCACCCCGCAGGGGGAGGTCCTGACCGCGAACGAGAATTTCCTTAACGCGCTGGGCTATTCCCTGTCGGAGATCGAGGGAAAGCATCATCGACAGTTCATGCCGGCAGAGGACCGGGAAACATCGGAGTATCGCCGTTTCTGGGAAAGGCTTGCCGCCGGTGAGTTCTTCGGGGGGGAATTCCGCCGTGTTCGGCGCAATGGCGGCGACATCTGGATCCAGGCCACCTACACCCCCATTCTGGATGCCGACGGCAATGTTGCCAAGGTCGTGAAGTTTGCGTCCGACATCACGGAACAGAAGCGCCTGAACAGCGACCGGGCCAGCCAGTTGAAGGCCATCTCCAAAAGTCAGGCGGTGATCGAGTTTACGCTGGACGGCACCATCATCGCCGCCAATGAGAATTTCCTGTCGGCACTCGGCTACCGGGCCGAGGAAATTGAAGGTCGCCACCATTCCCTGTTCATGCCGGAGGGGGAGCGGGACAACGCCGATTACCGTGCCTTCTGGCAGAGGCTGGCCGAGGGGGAATATCAGGCGGGCGAGTTCCGGCGGCGCGCCAAGGACGGGCATGATGTCTGGATTCAGGCATCCTATAACCCGATCCTGGGGCTGGATGGAAAGCCCTACAAGGTCGTGAAATATGCCACCGACGTGACGCGGCAGGTGCTGGCCCGGCAGCGCAGCGAATATGTGCGCGGCATGATGGAAAGCGTGGCCGCCGGGGCGGAGGAGATGAATGCCTCCATCCGCGAGATCGCCGACAGCATGCGCAAGTCACGCGACGAGGCAGAGGCCGCCAACCGCCGCGTTGATGACGCCGGCACGGTGACCGCGCGCCTGACCAACCTGTCTGACAGCATGGTCGATATCGTGAACCTGATCACCGGCATCACGGGGCAGATCAACCTGCTAGCACTCAACGCCTCCATCGAGGCGGCGCGCGCCGGGGATGCCGGCAAGGGCTTCGCCGTCGTGGCGCAGGAGGTGAAAAGCCTGGCCACCCAGGCCCGCGCCGCCGCCGACCGCATCGCTGATGATATTGCCGGCCTGCGCGATACCGCCGGTCAAGTCGTCAGCACCCTGGGCAGCATTCAGGGTGCCATCGGGCAGGTGAATGACTATGTCGGCTCCATCGCCGTCGCCGTGGAACAGCAAAGTGCGGTAGCCGGCGAAATGTCGGCCAACATGAACCGCGCGGCGCAGGAGGCGGCGCGGATCGGGGCATAACCTCGTCCGCCGTTACAGCGCGTCCAGCGGCATCACCTGCACCCGGTCCCCGGCCTTGACCGGCGGGGCGTGAGGCGCGCGCAGGATCAGGCAATCGGCCCAGGCCAGACGGCTCAACATACCGCTATCCTGCTTGGGGAACGGTTCGGCGACCAGCCGCCCTTCACCGTCGGTCGACAGTTTGGCGCGGATGAAATCTGCGCGGCTGTCATTGGCGCCCATATCTCGGGCCAGCACCGCGTCGCGCACCTCATCATCGCTGGGCAGCCCCTGCATGGCCAGCAGCAGCGGGCGCAGGAAAAGCCAGGCGCAGACCAGGGCCGACACCGGATTGCCCGGCAGACCGATCATGGGCACGCCATGCATCTGCCCGAACATCAGTGGCTTGCCCGGCCGCATGGCGATTTTCCAGAAATCCAGCTCCAGTCCGGCGGCGCCTAAGACGGAGCGGACCAGATCATGCTCCCCCACCGACGCGCCGCCGATGGTGACCAGCAGGTCGGTGCCCGACGCGGCAGCC
Source organism: alpha proteobacterium AAP38 (assembly GCA_001296005.1). Lineage (GTDB taxonomy): Bacteria > Pseudomonadota > Alphaproteobacteria > Azospirillales > Azospirillaceae > Niveispirillum. The sequence continues at coordinate 92,833 of LJHR01000004.1, forward strand.
ACCAGGGTGGACAGGCTGTCCGCACTGTCGCCGGCAATGCCCAGGTCCACCGGTTCGCCGCCCAACTGTCGCACCAGGGCGCAGAGCGCCAGCGAATTGGAACTGACGATCTGCCCGGCGGCCAGCGTGTCGCCCGGCATCACCACCTCGTCCCCCGTCGCCAGGATCGACACGCGCGGACGCCGCCGCACGCGCAGCCAGGGGACATTCATGGAGGCGGTAAGCGCAAGGTCGCGCACGGTCAGGCGGCGGCCCGCACGCACCCCGACATCACCGACGCTGAAATCCTGCCCCGCCGGACGCACCCAACGGCCAGGACCCCCACCGTCCCTTAACGTGACGGTGGCACCATGATCATCGGCATCCTCCTGCACCACCACCGTATCGGCCCCATCAGGCAGTGCCCCGCCCGTGAAGATGCGTACCGCCTGCCCCGGCCCGACCATGCCCGCGAAGGGCCGGCCCGCCGGCGCCTCCCCGATACGGGTCAGGGTAACGGGGAAGGCGCATATATCGGCGGTACGCACGGCCCAGCCATCCATTGCACTGACCGCCGTCGGCGGATGGGTGACGCGGGCGACGACATCGGCGGCCAGAACACGGCCCAACCCCTGGGTGATGGGCACCTGTTCAGCGGGCAACAGCTTCGCCGCCGCCAGGATGCGGGCGCGGGCCTCGGAAAGCGGGATCAAATCACAGGCTCCGTCTGTCGATGGACGCGACATATTGGGGCATATATCACGCCCTGCAACGGGGCAAGGGTGATGGAGGGCCGATATTTTGCCGATGGGGGGCGGTCAGGCCCCCGCCCCCACATAGGTCCCGCTCTTCCCACCTTCCTTGTAGGACAGGTGAACGCCGCCGATGACCATGCCCTTATCGACTGCCTTGCACATGTCATAGATGGTGAGTGCGGCCACCGACACGGCGGTCAATGCCTCCATCTCCACGCCGGTGCGGCCCTTCAGCTTCACCGTCGCCTCGATCTCCACCCTGGACGCCACTTCGTCGATGGTGAAATCGACGGCGACCTTGGACAACATCAGGGGATGGCAAAGCGGGATCAGGTCGGGCGTCTTCTTGGCCGCCATGATGCCGGCCAGCCGCGCCACGCCCAGCACATCGCCCTTCTCCATGCCGCCATCGCGGATCAGGGAAAGGGTTTCCGGCTTCATCGTGATGTGGCCGCGCGCGGTGGCGATGCGCACCGTTTCATCCTTGGCCGAAACATCGACCATGGCGGCGTTGCCGGCCTCGTCAAAATGGGTGAGCGGGCTGTTCATGCCGCCTCGATCATCGGGGTGGAAAGCAGGGCCTTGGTCGCCGCCGTCACGTCCGGCTTGGCCATCAGGCTTTCGCCGATCAGGAAGCGGCGGGCACCAGCCTGGGCCAGACGGGTCAGGTCGGCGGGGCTGTGGATACCGCTTTCGGCCACCAGATGCCGGCCCGCCGGCACCATGGCCGACAGGCGCTCCGTCGTCGCCAGATCGATGGCAAGCGTCTTGAGATTGCGGTTATTCACGCCCAGCAGGCCGCCCGGCAGCTTCAAGGCGCGTTCCATCTCCGCCTCGTCATGCACCTCCACCAGGACGTCCATGCCAAGCTCAACCGCCGCGTCATACAGCTCACGCGCCAGCACATCGTCCAGGCAGGCCATGATCAGCAGGATGCAGTCAGCCCCCAGCGCCCGGCTTTCCACGATCTGATAGGGATCGATCATGAAATCCTTGCGCAGCGCCGGCAGCTCCACCGCCGCCCGCGCAGCCACCAGAAACGCGTCCTCGCCCTGGAAGTACGGCACATCGGTCAACACCGACAGGCAGGTGGCGCCGGCGTCGCGGTAGGCGCGCGCCAGGGTTGGCGGGTCGAAATCCGCCCGGATCAGCCCCTTGGACGGGCTGGCCTTCTTGATCTCCGCGATCAGGGCCCAGCGGCCCGCCGCGACGGTGTTTTCCAGGGCCTTGGCAAAACCGCGCGTGGTGGCCTGCGCCTTGGCAAGGTCGGTCACCACGGATAGCGGGCGGGCCGCCTTGGCGCGGGCCACATGCTCGGCCTTATCGGCATTGATGCGGGCCAGGACGTCGGGTTGGCTGTTCATAGCGTCAACGGTGTGTTGGTGATGGAGACAAGCCGGTCCAGCGCCAGACTGGCCTGACCGGATGCGATACAATCGGCGGCCTTGGCCACGCCCACCCTAAGGTCGGGCACGGCATCGGCCACGACAAGGGCAGCAGCCGCATTCAGCAGCACGATGTCGCGATAAGGCCCTGTGGCACCCGACAGCACCGCGCGCAATGCGTCGGCATTTTCCTCCGGCGAGCCGCCGCGCAGGTCGGCCAGGGTGACGCGGGTCAGGCCCGCCTGTTCCGGCGTCACCTCAAACCGCCGCACCTGCCCATCGCGCAGTTCGGCGACATGGGTGGGGCCGGTCGTCGTGATCTCGTCCAGGCCATCGGCACCCGACACCACCCAGGCGCGGGTGGAACCGAGATTGCGCAGCACCTGCGCCAGCGGTTCCACCCATTTTGCGTCATAGACGCCCATGAGCTGCCGCTGCGCCCCCGCCGGGTTGGACAGCGGGCCCATCAGGTTGAAGATGGTGCGCGTGCCCAGTTCCACCCGCGTCGGCCCGACATTGCGCATGGCGGTGTGGTGACGGGTGGCCAGCAGGAAGCCGATATTGGCGTCGAACAGTGCCCGCCTCACCAGCGTGAAATCGGCATCCAGATTGACGCCCAGCGCCGACAGCACATCCCCCGCCCCGGATTTGGACGAAATCGCCCGGTTGCCATGCTTGGCCACCGGCACACCGCAGCCCGCGATGACGAAGGCCACGGCGGTGGAGATGTTATAGGTATGCGCCCCATCCCCGCCGGTGCCGCAGGTATCGATGATGCCGTCCGGCGCCTCGATCTTCAGGGCCTTGGCACGCATGGCACGCACCGCGCCCGTGATCTCCCCCACCGTTTCGCCGCGCACGCGCAGGGCCATAAGGAACCCGCCCATCTGGGCCGGTGTGGCATTGCCGGACATGATGATGGCGAAGGCGTGTTCCGCCTCCTCATCACTCAGGGTAGCGCCGGTAGCGACCTTGGCCAGCAGCGCCTTGAAATCTCCCATATCCCCTGACATCCGGCCCTCACGCCACGCGCAGCTGCGGACCACGGGTCACGCCGGCCAGTTTCAGGAAATTGTCGAAGATCTTGTGCCCATGTTCGGACGCGATGCTTTCCGGGTGGAACTGCACGCCATGGATGGGCAGGATCTTGTGCGACAAGGACATGATCATCCCGTCCGGCAGCCAGGAGGTCGCCTCCAGGCAATCGGGCAGCGTTTCCTTCTCCACAATCAGGGAATGGTAGCGCGTGGCCTTGAACGGGCTGGGCAGGTCGGCCATCAGGCCGCGCCCTTCATGGAAAACGTCCGACAGTTTGCCATGCATCGGCTCCGGCGCGCGGATGACCTTGCCGCCAAAGGCCTGCCCGATGGCCTGATGGCCCAGGCACACGCCCATCAGGGGGATCTTATGTTCCGCCGCCGCATGGATCAGGGGCAGGCAGATGCCGGCCCGGTCCGGGTCGCAGGGGCCGGGCGACAGGACGATGGCTTCCGGCTTCAAGGCCAGCGCTTCATCCACGGACAGGGAATCGTTACGCCAAACCGCCATCTCAGCGCCCAATTCGCCCAGATAATGCACCAGGTTCCAGGTGAAACTGTCGTAATTGTCGATGAACAGCAGCATGGCTCTATTCCGCTATCGGCCCCCAAGGCCTTGGACCGCGAAGCCTACAGACTGACAGCGATGATTTCCAGCCTGTGCAGCCCTGTCCCCGGCGGCGGGCGGCATTGCGGCAGGGGCATTGCGCCGGGTCCCGTATTTGTAGCAGTAAATCGTTCCAGTTCCCGTTGCCAAGGTCGCTCGCCCCATGCCGCCCCAGAAGCCCCGACCCGCCGGAAACAGCAACCGTCCCCGCACCGGCAGAGGGCCGCAGCGCCCGCGCGTGCGCACTGGGGCGGGTGCCGTGAAGCGTGGCCGGGACAGCGTGGTCCGCGCCCGGCGTCTGGCCCTGCTCTGGCTGTCACGCCTGGGTACAGGCGGACGCATCGCCCTGGCGCTGGCCGCCTTGGTGCTGGTGGCGGGGGGGATGACGGCCCTGCTGGGCCAGGAACGCTATCACCCCGTGGCCGCCGGCCCCGCCCTGACCCCGATGGAGGAAGAGGCGGACGCCAGCGGTGCTGACGAGCCGGAGGATGCCAGCGATGAAGAGGCGGCGGAAACCGCTGACCTGCCCACCCGCCCCGGTGCCGCGCCGACCGTGCCGGTCGCGCCGCCCAGTTTCCCCGCACAGCCGCCGGCATCGGTAGAACCAGCGACGCCCCCCGCCGCCCCGCCGGCACAGGTGGCCGCCCTTCCCGCCGCACTGCCACGCCCCCTGCCCCCGCTGGTGGCTGCACCCGCCGGTACGCCCGCCTGGAAACATTTCGCGGTGGCGGCCCCAACCCCCAACGGTCATCCGCGCATCGTGATCGTCATTGACGATATGGGCGTGGACCGGCACCGGTCGGAAAAGGTGGCCTCCCTGCCCGGCCCCCTGACCCTGGCCTGGCTGCCCTATGCCCGCGACCTGCCACAGCAGACGGGCAAGGCCCGCGCGCATGGTCATGAACTGATCGTGCATATGCCCATGGAACCGACCGGCAAGGATGATCCCGGCCCCGGTGCCCTGCTGACCCGCCTGGATGAGGCGACGCTGCGTCAGCGCCTGTCCACCAACCTGTCATCCTTCCAGGGCTTTGTCGGCATCAACAACCATATGGGCAGCCGCTTCACCGCCGACAGCACGGGCATGGCCGTGGTGATGGCGGAACTGGGTGCGCGCGGACTGCTGTTCCTGGACAGCCGCACCACCGCCAACACCGCCGCCGGCCCCCTGTCGGCCCATTATCAGGTGCCGATGCTGTCGCGCGACGTGTTCCTGGACCATGTGATGACGGCACAGGGTGTGGCGGCATCGCTGGCCAAGGTCGAACAGATCGCCCGCAAGAACGGCCTCGCCATTGCAATCGGCCATCCCCACGACGTGACCATCGCCGCACTGACCCAATGGCTACCGACCCTGTCGGAAAAGGGGTTCCAGCTGGTGCCGCTGACGGCGGCGGTAAAATGAAAAACACCCCGGCGATGACGCCAGGGTGTTTTATAGGTTCAGAAGCTGAATTTAGACATATTGCCGGGCTGTTTCACGCAGCATTTCGTCGTACTTATATATATCATCAATGTTCTCAATCTTAAATTTCTCTTCATCCTTACCCCTGAACAGGCCGATATATTTCACAGATTTGCTATTCAGATGCAGTCGAGCCAGTGGCTTACGGTTGTTATTATCAACCAGAATGGCACAATAACTTTTGGCATCTCTGATACTGACCCTTTCACCGGAAATCACATTCCTAACAATCGCCTTCACAACGTAGTAACCCTCCAACTCTTCTTGGGTCGTAACTACCTCCTCCTCACCTTCTGACTTCTGGGGCACCTCAATAGTGGGAGCGGACACCGGCTGAGGCACTGGCTCGACAAAACCGCTACGCGCCAAGGAAGTTGCCGCGCCTGAAGTCATGTCAAGAGCGCTGGAAATTCGGTCGCTTAGTATATCTGCCAGCGCATCATTTATTGCTGATTTTACAAGTCCATAATATTTTTCTTTAACCTTACTTGTCATGCTACCAGAGACAATACGGGATACAAGAATCTTACAGAATTCGTCAGACGGGCTTGTTATTTCTTTAGAGAATTCATTCTTCAATGCGGAACTATATTTAAGATTATTCGCGGTCGAAACAATGTTATCTACATTGAACTGATCTGAGGAAAATTTCTGAAGCTCAAGTATATCTGCCGATCTGTGAGACAGGAAGTTAAATTTGAAGAATGGTATCTGATCCATCTTGTTGGGTTCATCTATATCCGTATAAAACCAATACTCAATTCCATTGGTAAGAATTGCAAATTTTGCTTCCGTGACATGAAAGTACCGATACAATTGAGACATGTGGACTTCCTTCAAATTTGCAGAAGAACACTTGCACTCAATTAGGATCGATATCTTTCCGCCCACACGGATAGCGTAATCGACTTTTTCACCCTTTTTTATCCCAACATCCGCAACAAATTCAGGCACAACCACATCTGGATTAAAAACATCATACCCAAGCATGTTTAGGAACGGCATTACGAATGCAGTTTTACATGCTTCTTCGGTAAGAATGCTCCCACGATGCTTTTCAATTCTACCAACCAGATTGCGAACCTTATCCTGCATTTCCATAATTCTTACACCACATAGAACAGGTTGATGATATCAGACCGCCAGTCGAACTGACTTCAGGTTTATATTTTTGAATCAAATTATCCGATGAGGCAAGCTTGGATATAGTCCATACCCTCACTTCCCCAGATGCGTCTTCAGGAACTTCTCCCACGCCTCCAGCACGGTCTTCATCTGGGCCGTGACGATGGGCGAATGGTCCATCCCCTTGATTTCGATATACTCGACTGGCTTTCCGGCCCGTTCCAGGGCGCGGCGCATGTCGCGGCTGTGGGCGACGGAGGCCTGATAATCCAGATCGCCATGCACCAGCAGGACCGGCACCTTGATCCTGTCGGCCTGATGATAGGGGGAGATGGGTTTCAGCGCGTCGGGGTTGTCGCCGAAATAGAGGCCGCGCGTGATGTTGCCATAGCCTGACGATTTCACCTCTTCATAGAGCCGTTCCAGATTGGCCACAGGCGCGGTCGCCACGGCGCATTTGAACAGGTCGGGCGTCTTCACCGCCGCCATCAACGCCGCATAGCCGCCATAGGACCATCCCAGGATGCACATGCGGTTGGGGTCGGCATAGCCCTGGGCAACGGCCCATTTGGCGGCGTCCGTCACATCATCCTGCATCAACCCGCCCCACTGCTTTTCACCCGCCTCATTGAAGGCGGCGCCATAGCCGGTGGAGCCACGGAAATTGGGCTGCAGCACGCCATAGCCGCGATTGGCCAGGAACTGCGCCATGACGTCGAACGTGCCGTCATCGCGGGAGAATGGCCCGCCATGGGGCATAATAATGAAGGGCAGGTTCTTGCCCTCCACGCCCACCGGCAGGATCAGATAGCCGGGGATCTCCGTGCCATCGGTGGCCTTGTAGGTGATGGGCTGCCGCTTGCTAACACTTTCCTGCGGAATTGCGGGATAGGTGTCACCAAACAGCGAGAATTCCTTGGTCCGGCGATCAAACATGCGATAGGTGGTCGGCGCGTCCAGGGCATAGCTGGCGACCAGGATCAGGTTGCCGTCGGCTGCCGTGTCGATCACGATCTCCCTGCTGTCGGGCAGCGCCTTGTCCAACGCGTCCTGCAGCTTCTGAACGGCGGGGTCCAGCCATTGCCGGCGCGGCAGATCGTCCATCCAGGCGATAGCCACCACGGCGCCCCGCTGAACGACGGCGCTACTCACATCAAAGCGCGGATCGCTGGCGACTTTCTCCCCCATCTGGTCATTGGCGAGATCATATTTATAGACGGCAGAACGGTCGCCCTCATGCCGGGACGCCACGAACAGATTCTGGCCCGACGCATCGAAGCCCAGAATGCCGAAGCCGCCATCATCCTCCAGCACCTTGTTCTTCATCATCAGTTCGAAATCGCCGCCCGCGACGCGGCGCAGGTACCGGCTTTCCAGCCTGCGGTCGTCATAGGTTTCCGCGATGCGGATTTCGCCCGTGGGGTCGGGAATATATTCGGTGACGTTCCGGATGGGGCGACGCACGCGGGTAAAGGCACCCGTGATCACGTTCAGCTTCACCACACCCGGCCACGGGCCATCATCGGTGGGAAACGCGGCCAGCACATATTCATCATCGATGAATTGCAGGATCGGCGTGTGCTGCAGGAAATAGCCATTGTCGGGCGGGCGCTGCAACAGGACCTTCATTTCCTTCAGATCGCGCGACATGGACACGGTGCGTGTAAAGCGCAGGGGCTTGCGACCGTCACTGGTGCTCATCTTCTCGGTCGTCAGGATGCGGACCAGCAGGCGCTCATTGCTGATCCAGTCGAAGCCGATGATCTCCGCATCCGACGGGCCGATGACGGCGGGCTTCTCCCCCTGGGTCAGGGGCAGTTTGCGCACCACCAGATGCTGGCGGCCACCGACGGGGGCCAGGAAGGCGACATGGCTGCCGTCGGGCGACATGTCGACATCGGCCATCACGGGCTGATGCGCGAAATAATCCACCGGGATTTCGGGTACGGCGTCCGCCAGTGCGGCACCACCATACAGCCCGACAAGCAGCGCACCGGCAAACCGGGCCGCACCCCACAATCCACGCATTCCCACTCCCCGTTTCTATGGCGTTCCCCAACGCCTTGAACTGGAATGGAGCGTAGAATATTCCCCACCACCCGGTAAAGGGCCGCGCACACGCGCTAGAGGAAACTGTAAGGATCAATATCAACCTGCACACGTATGGATGCGGGCACCTCGACCCTGCTCAGCCAATCATACAGGATAGGTTGCAATGACACCGTTTTCGGCCCCTTGATCAGCAACCGGCGGCGGTATCGCCCGCGCAGGATAGCCAGCGGGGCCGGTGCGGGGCCGAGAATCGTCAGATCCTCCCGGTCGCGCGGTGCGGCCCGGCCCAGGGCGGCAGCGATGGCGTCCACCGCCCCTTCATCCTCACCCGACACAATCAGCGCGGCCATGCGGCCAAACGGCGGCATCTCCAGCTGCCGGCGCTGATCGGCCTCCACCGCCAGGAAACTGTCGCGGTCATGGCTGGCCAGCGCCTGCATGACCGGGTTCTCCGGCATATAGGTTTGCAGCATGACCCGACCGGGCCGTTCCTCGCGCCCCGCCCGTCCCGCCACCTGATGCAGCAACTGGAAGGTGCGTTCAGAGGCGCGCGGATCACCCCCGGCCAGCCCCAGATCGGCATCGACCACACCGACCAGTGTCAGCATGGGGAAATGGTGGCCCTTGGCCATGACTTGGGTACCGATCAGCAGATCGACGGCTCCCTCCTTCACCTGCTCAATCACCGTGCGCAAAGCCTGCGGCCCGGACAGGGTATCGGATGTCATCATGGCGATGCGGGCATCGGGGAACAGGGCCGCCACCTCCTCCGCCACCCGCTCCACACCGGGGCCGCAGGCCACGAAACTGCCTTCCGCCTCGCATTCCGGACAGGCATCGGGGCTTTTCGCCTGATACCCGCAATGATGGCATTGCAGGCGCTTGGTCAGCCGGTGTTCGACCAGCCACGCGGTACAGTTCGGGCATTGCAACCGGTGGCCGCAGCCGCGGCACAGGGTCAGAGGCGCATAGCCACGCCGGTTCAGGAACAGCATCCCCTGCTCGCCGGCCAGCATGGTCTGGGACAGCGCCTCGCGCAGTACGGGCGACAGCCATTGTCTTGCCGGCGGTGCCTGTTCCTTGCGCCGCATGTCGATCAGGGTGACATCGGGCATGCTGGCCCCGCCATGGCGCGACGGCAGGTCGATGCGGCTGTAGCGCCCATTTTCGGCATTCACCAGCGTTTCCAGCGACGGGGTGGCCGATGCCAGGACGATGGGGAAGCGGCCCAGATGGGCGCGCGCCACCGCCATGTCGCGGGCATGATAAATGACACCGTCTTCCTGCTTGAAGGCGGCCTCATGTTCCTCATCCACCACGATCAGGCCCAGATCGGGATAGGGCAGGAACAGGGCCGACCGCGCACCCACCACCACCCGCGCCTCCCCCTTGGCGACCGCGCGCCAGGTATGGCGACGCAGCGGCGGGGCCATTTCCGAATGCCATTCAGCGGGGCGCACCCCGAACCGCTGCGCAAACCGGTCCAGCCATTGGGCCGACAGGGCAATTTCGGGCAGTAGGACCAAGGCCTGCTTGCCGGTGCGCAGGGCGGCGGCCACCGCCTCGAAATAGACCTCGGTCTTGCCCGATCCGGTCACCCCGTCCAGAAGCGTCGCCGAATAGCCACCGGCCGACACCTTGGCCGACAGATCATCGGCGGCCAGACGCTGTGCGCCCGACAGGGTCTTGGGATTGGCATCCGGGTCGGGCCGGGGAAAGCGCGGCAGGGCCAGCATAGGAACGGTGGTCAGCACACCCGCCTCCGCCAGCCCCCTGACCACACCCGTTCCGCACCCCGCCTCTGCCGCCACATCGGCGGCCAGACGCGGCGGCCCGTCGGACATGATTTCCAGGATGCGCTTGCGGGCCGGGGTCAGGCGCAGGTCGTCCGGTACCGGGGCAACGCTGCGCATATAGGCGGTCAGGGCGCGCGGGTCCTCCAGTGCGGCGGACACCGACACCGCCATGCGCAGGACGGCCCCCACGGGCGACATCGTATAGGCCGCGACCCATTCCACGAACCGCCGCGTGATCTCCGGCATGGGGGGCAGGTCGATGGCGCGCATGACGGGGCGCAACTTGCGCTCTTCCACCCGCTCTCCCTGCCCATCCCCATCGGCCCAGACCACACCGAACAGCCGGCGCGGCCCCAGCGGCACCTCCACATAGGAACCGGGCACCAGCGCCATGTCGCCGGGCACGCGGTAATCATAGGGTTCAGGCAGCGGCAAGGGCAGCTGCACCCGCACGCGCGCCGATGGCGCCATCACCCCGGAAAGCAGATCACCGGTCAATTGTCGTTATCCACGTGGCGGCTGATATCCATGCTTTCGTGCAGGACGCGCAGTATCGTTATGAAGCCATTCGCCGACAGGCGGTAAACAATCAGGTGCCGGGGGGCCTTTACCTGCGTCTGCTTAACGTGACGCAGGTGATAAGTGAGCAAACTCTCTCCCGAATGCCGAACGACCGTCACACCACGCCGGCGCGGCTCTGACACGATGCTGGCGACACCTAGTCGGATTAGCTCATTGTAGGTTTTCCGCATCGGATTGCCAAAGTTGGCACCGGTATAGTCAGAAATGCCCTTGATGTCGCCTGCCGCCAGTTCGGTAAGCTTATACCGCTTCATTGTCGACTACTGGGATCTGGTAGCTGCCCGCTCGGAGGCCTCTTCGCCAAGGCGCTCCAAGTAGGCGTCAAGATCATCGACATTGTCGAACTCGACATACCGACCGGCCTCCAGATCGTCCAACCCCGCCTGCACAGCGGCGTTGAACGCCTCCAGCCTGGCCTTGTCCGCCGCCTCGCGCCGTTCGATCAGGCGGATGCCTTCGCGCAGGACCTCGCTGGCATTCTGGTAGCGGCCAGAACGCACCAGTTCCTCGATCACTTTTTCGTGATGGTCGGTCAGGACGACATTGCGCGTGGGCATGGGGCACCTCCGTATCAGGCCCCATTCTCCCACAATTGGCAGATCATGCCAATGGAACCGGTCTTAGCGTTTCAGCAGCCGGTCGGACGCCAGCCCGGCCAGGGCGCAGCCGCACAGCACGGCGCACATGGGCAGGGGCGAGCCGCCGGTGGACAGCGCCCCCACGATGCCGCCCGCGACGGCACCGATGGTCAGCTGCAAGGCCCCCGACAGGGATGATGCCGTGCCTGCCATGTGCGGAAAGGCGGCCAGCGATCCCGCCATGCCGTTCGCCCCCACCAGACCCAGCGCACCCAGATAGAAGAACAGCGGAATGGCCACGCCGAACACGCCGCCAATGCCGAACCCGCCGGTGACGATCAGAACGGCGCCGATGCCGGCAGTGGCCAGAATGCCCCAGCCCATCATGCGGTCCACACCGAACCGCAGGACCAGCCGGCTGTTCACGACATTGGCGATCATCAGCGCCACGACATTGATGCCGAACAGGAAGCCGAAATGTTCCGGCGCCACCCCGAAATGTTCGATGTAAACAAACGGCGTGCCGGAGATATAGGCGAACATCCCGGCAAACACGAAGCCCGACGACAGGGCATAGCCCATGAACCGCCGGTCCAGCAGCAGCAAAGCATAGTTGGACAGCAGGCCACCCGAGCGGTAGCCCACAGGCCGCGCCGTTTCCTTGACCGTCAGCAGGCCCAGCCCCGCCAGCAGCCCGAAAACGCACAGGCACCAGAATATGCCGCGCCAGCCGACATGATCCAGCACCTGCCCGCCCGCCAGCGGTGCCAGCATGGGGGCCACCCCCATCACCAGCATCATCAGCGACATGACGGACGCGCCCCGGTCACGGTCGAAACTGTCGCGCACCATGGCCCGCGCGATGACGGGCGCCGCGCAGGCCCCGACACCATGCAGGAAACGCCACGCCGTCAGCGACCAGATATCGGGCGCCAGGGCACAGCCGGCACTGGCCAGGATGAATAAAGCCACGCCAATCGCCGCCGGTCCCTTGCGGCCATAACGGTCGCCCAGCGGGCCCCACAGCAACTGTCCGGCACCATAACCGATCAGGAAAATCGACAGGGTCATCTGCACTGCCGCCTGATCGGCATGCAGATCAGCGCCGATGGATGGCAGGGCCGGCAGATACATGTCGATGGCCATCGGCCCGAACATGGTCAGAAAGCCCATGACCACCACGAACCATGTAAAGCTGGTGCCGGGCGGCAACCCGCCGCCAACGGCAATGGCCTGTCCGCCCGCCGCCTGTTCGGTGGGAATGTTCCCGATGTCACCGCTGCGCATGATGTGCTGATCCTGAACCGATCACCCGGTTGGTACCGGGCGGTGCATTAATTAAAGCACCGCCCGCCGCACTGCACATCAAGCCTGTCCCGATGGCAGCCGCCCACCCACCGCATGGCGCGCCCCCTCAACCCTGCCCACCAAGCATGCGGTCGTATTCAGCCTCCAGCGCCGTATGCCGGGTCCAGAAGCCAGGGGCCAGCTGCCCCTCCAATTGCGCGGCCAGGATTTCCAGATGCGTGTGCCAGCCGCCGGCCACGCTGATCATCATGCCATGCCCACCCAGGCGGCGGTGGGTCAGGATCAGGCGGACCTTGTCCCCCACGGACGACAGTTCGATTGTCACCTCCGACGGCTGGCTGTCCTCCGCCCAGGTGAAGGACAGCAGCCGCCCCGGTTCCCAGGCAAGGATGCGGCCATGGGTGGAGACGCCATCCTGGCAATTATCCTGATATTTGGCGGGGATGTCGGTATCGCCCAGCCCCAGCTTGGTATTGTGGAATTCCAGGCGGAAAGGGGTGCCCACCCTGCCCTGCATTTCCCCGAAGGCCAGCCAGCGTCCCCGCTTCTCGCTGTCGGTCAGGAAGGACCAGACCTTTTCCAGCGGCCCCGGCAGCAGCCGTTCGAACCGTACGGCACCCGCCTCTGTCACCACGCCAAAATCACTCATCTCCCTGATCCTCCAGCAGTGCCTGTTCCAGCGCATCCAGCCGCGACGCCCAGAAACCGCGCAGCCGCGCGATCCAGGCATCCATCGCGTCCAGTCCCGCCGGGTCCAGGCTGTAGATACGGCGCTGCCCCTCCACCCGCACCCGCACCAGTTCCGCTTCGCGCAGCACCTTCAGATGCTGGGAAACGGCGGGGGCGCTGATGCTGCCCTGGGCCTGAAGCCGGCTGACGATATCCCCAGCGGCAAGGGCGCGCTGCCCCAGCATTTCCAGGATCGAACGGCGTGTCGGGTCGGCAAGGGCGGTGAAGCTGTCCATGGGATGATATTTCGTTATTTACTTAATTAAGTCAAATCAAAAATAACGGGCCCGAAAAATGGCGCCATCCCCACCGGGAACGGCGCCATCATCTCATTCCGGCTTGGGCGGCGGTGCCAGAGGGGCAACCGGCAGGCCCGTACGCTCGGCATTATGCATGACGTCACGTGCCATAGGCGCCAGCTTGGCCAGCAGCTTGTTCTGCGCCCAGAAGGGCACGCCCTGCACGTTCATCGTATCCTGCAAAATCTCCACCAGTCGGTTGAAATGCTCCCGCCGGATCTCGAACCGCGCATGGGATTGCTGCATGGTCTGGCCGGTATAGGTGCAGGGGCCGGACAGTTCGGCACAGAACTGGTCGGCCAGCATCTTGCGCAGCCGTTCCGGATTGCTGTCCTTGAAGAAGGCGCCGATCTTGGCATCCTGCTCCATGCGCGTCACGAAATCGGTAGCCAGGCGGTCGATCCCCGCCTTGCCGCCAAAGGCATCAAAGGCGGCCGTGTCGGCGGCCAGGGCCGGGGCGGAGAACGCCAGAAGCCCGGCCAACAGCAGGTGTTTCAGGTTTGCCATGGCGTCAGAACCCCACTTGCAGGGAAAGATAAAGCGCCTTCTGCTTGTCCCGGATGGCAACGGTGCCCAGGTCAGCATACGCGACGGTCAGGGAGACGTTCTTGGTCGGCACCCAGGCCACGAACACATCAACCCAGTCGCTTTCCCTGACGATGGCCAGATTGTCCGGCTTTGACCGATATTCCACCCCGATCAGCAGGTTGCGGTTGATCAGATACCCCGCGCTGCCTTCCAGCATCGGTTCATAGCCATTGCCGGTGCCGCCAAAGCCCAGAATGCCGATCTCATTGGCCTTGGTCATGCGGACGGTACCGTTCAGCAGCAAGCTATATTCCAGCAGCAGCTTGGTGGCCGAGACATAGAAGTCCGTACCATTGCCGCTGCGCGCGCCGATGGCCTTCAACAGACTGTCGCGTTCATTGTCCTTGTACTGGATACCGGCGGATACCTGCGGCACCCAGCTATCCTGGTCGATGATGGCATCGCCGAACAGCCGCACCTTGGCGCCCAGCACCGTCTGCCGGAACTCATACCCCTTGCCCAGGCCTAGGGCGGCGCCCACCTGGCGCGTGTCGAAGACATGCTTGGCCGCCGACAGTTCGACCCGGTCGAACAGGCCGATGGCGCCGCCATAGGCGGTCAGGCGATAATCATCGGCATAGACCTTGGTCAGGAAGGCATTGGCCCCCACCTGATCATCGGTACCATAGCCGGTGATGACGGCCCAGGGCGTCAGGCCGCCACCACCCGCCCCTTCCACCTGCGTCACGCCGCCGGTGGCCAGCAGCTTGCCGCCCGTGTTCTCCCGCGGTGCCGGTTCAAGGGCGCGCGGACGCACCGTCGCCGTCTTGGTGGGCTTGCCTACCACGATCTGCGCCGCCGCCGGCCCAGCCAACGCCATGGCCGTGATACCGGCCAGCAATCCCAAACCCCGGACCATGCCGCCCCCTTTGCTTGCCCTTCTCTCCACATCAGGAGGTAGAACGAACGGGGCGGCTGGTCCAGGGGCCGGACAATATCCTTAAGCGACCACCAGCGTCGTGAATCCGCCGAAGAACATGCGCTTGGTGTCGAACGGCGCGGAGCCGACATCGCATTGCATGCGCGGATCGGCCATGACCTTGGCGTTGCAGGCGTCGCGCACCTCGCGGGATGGATAGGTGATCCAGGCCAGGATCACGATCTCATCTTCCTTGGCCAGAACCGACCGGGGGAACGACGTCACCTCACCATAGGAAACATCATCGGCGACGCATTCGACATAGGACAGGGCACCATGCTCCATCCAGACCTGGGACGCCAGCGTCGCCAGTGCCTTATAGGCATCGATCTTGTCCTTCGGCACCGGCAACACGAAACCATCGACATACATAGGAACCTCCCACCGCGTTGTTTGACCCAGCCCCAAGGACGATGGTGCCCTGCCCTTCCCGACAGGGGCAGCGATTTTTTTTTGCATCCTTCGCGGCAATGTCCTTTCCTGGACGCATCGCCACCCCTGGAACGACCCTATGACACGGCCCGACATCGATTGGTCACAGACCCCCGCCATCCGCGTGGACGGGCTGGAGGCCGGGCGGATGGTGCTGGAGATCGCGGACGGGCGGCCCGTGCGGCTGGTTTCCACACCGGGCATCACGGGGCTGGCCGGGGCCGGCTGGTGGGCGGGGCTGCAGAACGCGTGGGGTAATATTGCAACCGGCCCCTTCCTGGCCGTGCTGGACTGCGCCGATCTGCCGGGTCTGGTGCTGGGGGCATTGCGCGCCGGCTGTACCGACATCGCCATTTCGCCCGGACCCGGAATCGGTGACAGCGTTGACACGCGTCTGACATCGTTGACAGAGGCGCATGGGGCCCGTCTGCACCGCCTGTCCCAGCCTGTGACAGAGGTGTGCTGGCGGCGCAACCGTGGTGCCACCCTACGGCAACACCTGACCCAAGTCCTTGATTTCAAATAAATGTAACGGAATTTCAGAGATTACCCCGTAACGCCGTCACGTTGCTTTACACCCGTCTGTGGGATATCAAACCCGCACCGACATAGGGGCCGCCGGCCCGCAGAAATGGCAGGAAAACGAAGATGAAGCTGACCCGCCGCGTTAAGGAAATCCTTTCCTGGTATGAGAGCGACAATCCCGGCACCAAGGCCAATCTCGCCCGCATCCTGATGGAAGGCCGCCTGGGTGGCACCGGCAAGCTGGTGATCCTGCCCGTCGACCAGGGTTTCGAACATGGGCCGGCCCGCAGCTTCGCCATGAACCCCGCCGCCTATGACCCGCATTACCATTTCCAGCTGGCCATCGATGCCGGTCTGTCGGCCTATGCCGCCCCGCTGGGCCCGCTGGAAGCTGGTGCCGCCACCTTCGCCGGCTCCATCCCGCTGATCCTCAAGATGAACAGCGCCAACAGCCTGTCGCGTCAGAAGGAAGCCGCCGATCAGGCCGTGACCGCCAGCGTCGACGACGCGCTGCGCCTGGGCTGCTCGGCCATCGGCTTCACCATCTATCCCGGCTCCGACGCAATGTTCGGCCAGTATGAGGAAATCCGCGAGCTGTCGCGGGAGGCGAAGTCCAAGGGCATCGCCACCGTCATCTGGTCCTACCCGCGCGGCGGCGACATCTCCAAGAAGGGCGAGCTGGCGCTGGACGTCGACGCCTATGCCGCCCACATGGCGGCCCTGCTGGGCGCCCACATCATCAAGGTCAAGCTGCCGACCGCCGACCTGGAACAGGACGAGGCGCGCAAGATCTATGAAAAGCACAATATCCCGCGCGACACGCTGGCCGACCGCGTGAAGCACATCACCCAGGCCTGCTTCAACGGCCGCCGCATCGTCGTCTTCTCCGGCGGTGCCGCCAAGGGCGAGGATGCGGTGTATGACGATGCCCGCGCCATCCGCGACGGCGGCGGCAACGGCTCCATCATCGGCCGCAACGCCTTCCAGCGTAGCCGCGAGGACGCGCTGGCCCTGCTGGACAAGCTGGTGCGCATCTACCAGAACAAGGAATAAGGGTTGGTCCCCGTTCCCTTCTGCGCCGCTCGGCGTGGATAGCAGGGGTCAAGACCGTTGACCCTTGCTATATAGTGCCCAACAAGGGGCCCGGCGTGGTTCATCCCGCCGGGCCTTTTCTTTATTGTTCAGAGAAAACCATGTCCGACTGCCGTCTCTACCTGATCACCCCGCCCAAAATCGACCTTGCCACCTTCCCGACCCTGCTGGCCTCGGCGCTGGATGCGGGTGATGTGGCGTGCGTGCAGTTGCGGCTGAAGGATGTGGGCGACGATGTCATCCGCCGCGCCATCGACGCGCTGCGCCCCGTGGTTCAGGGCCGCGAGGTGGCCTTGATCCTGAACGACCGCCCCGATCTGGCGGCAGCTGGCGGCTGTGACGGCGTGCATGTCGGACAGGAAGACACGCCTTATGCCCAGGCGCGCAAGATCATGGGCCGCGACGCCATTGTTGGCGTCACCTGCCATGACAGCCGGCATCTGGCGATGGTGGCCGGTGAGGATGGGGCGGATTACGTCGCCTTCGGTGCCTTCTTCGATACGGCCACCAAGGACCCCAAGGCGCGGGCCGAGCCGGAGATCCTGTCCTGGTGGCAGGAAATGATGGAAGTGCCCTGCGTGGCCATCGGCGGCATCACGGTGGAAAACTGCGGCGTCCTGGTCGATGCCGGTGCCGACTTCCTGGCCGTCAGCGGCGGGGTCTGGGGATATAAGGATGGGCCGGCGGCGGCGGTGAAGGCGTTCAACACGGTGATCGCGGGGGAGTGAGGGTCTGGGGGCGTCGCTCCCTCACCCTCCCATCGGCTGACGCCGACGGGCCCCACCCTCTCCCGCCAAGCGGGCGAGGGACGAAAACTCTACCCCTCGCCCTCGAACGTGGGAGAGGGAGGGGCCCGAACGCGTTAGCGTTTGGGAGGGTGAGGGAACCACCCTTCACGCAAATTGCAAAGCCGCCAGCCGCGCATACAGCCCCTCCTGGCGCAGCAACTCCTCATGCGTGCCTTCCTCCACCACCTTGCCCCCGTCCAGCACGACGATGCGGTCGGCGTTGACGACGGTGGCCAGACGGTGGGCGATGATCAGGGTAGTGCGGTCCTTCATCAGGGTTTCCAGCGCCTCCTGCACCACCCGCTCGCTTTCGGCATCCAGCGCCGAGGTGGCTTCATCCAGCAGCAGGACAGGTGCATCGCGCAGGATGGCGCGGGCAATCGCAATGCGCTGACGCTGCCCGCCCGACAGACGCACGCCCTTTTCGCCCAGGAACGTATCGAATCCCTCGGGCATCGCCTCAATGAACTCCAGCGCATGGGCGGCCGTGGCGGCGGCCCGTACGTCGGCATCCGACGCATCGGGGCGGCCATAGCGGATATTCTCCATGGCACTGGCGGAGAAGATCACCGAATCCTGCTGCACGATGCCGATGCGTGAGCGCAGGTCGGCAGGGCTGGCCTGGGCGATGTCGACCCCATCCAGCCGCACGGAGCCAAGCTGCGGATCATAGAATCGCAGCAGCAACTGGAAGATCGTGGTCTTTCCCGCCCCCGAGGGGCCGACCAGGGCCACGCGCTCACCGGGCCGCACGGTCAGGCTCAACCTGTCCAGCGCGCTATCCTTGGGCCGTGAGGGGTAGTTGAACCGCACCCCGTCAAACCGCACCTCACCCTTCGTGGGCGTGGGCAGGGGCAGCGGATGGGCGGGCGGGCGGATATCCGGCACCTTGGACAGAAGGTCGAACAGCCGTTCCGTGGCCCCGGCGGCATTGGCCAGATCACTGGCGACCTCTGACAGCGCACCCACGGCACCGGCCACCATGACGGCATAGAAGATGAAGGCCGACAGTTGCCCGCCGCTGATCCGGCCCGCGATGACATCATGCCCGCCGATCCACAGGACGGTACCGATGGCCCCGAACACCAGCATGATGACCAGCATGGTCAGCCAGGACCGCGCCTTGATCCGGCGCAGCGAGACCTTGACCGTATCCTCCACCGACACGGCAAACCGGTCGATCTCCAGCGGTTCGCGCCCAAAGGCCTGCACCGTGCGGATACCACCCAGCACCTCATCCACGCGCGTGCCGATATTGGCCACCGCGTCCTGGCTGGCGCGCGACAGGGTGCGGACCTTGCGCCCGAAGATCACGATGGGCGCCACCACCAGCGGCACCACCAGCAGCACCAGACCCGTCAGTTTCGGGCTGGTCAGCAGCAGCAGGGCCAGACCGCCCACCAGCATCAGGGAATTGCGCAGCGCGATGGACACGCTGGTGCCGATCACTTGTTGCAGCAAAGTAGTGTCGGTGGTCAGCCGCGACAGGATCTCCCCCGTCTTCGTCGTCTCGAAAAAGGCGGGCGACATGGTGACCAGGTGATCAAAGACCTTGCGCCTGATATCGGCCACCACCCGCTCCCCGATCCAGGAGACAAGGTAGAATCGGCTAAAGGTGGAGACGCCCAGAAGCACGATGACGACCAGCAGCACCAGCAGCGCCTGGTTCAGCAGATCGGCATTGCCCGCCGCGAATCCATGATCAACCAGCGCCTTCAAGCCCTGGCCCAGGCCCAGAACGGTGCCCGCCGCCACCACAAGCGCCGCCGTGGCGCCGGCAATCCGGGCACGATAGGGCTTCAAAAACGGCCAAAGCATGCGCAAAGGCTTCAAATCGCGGCGCTGGCGACCGTCAGAGGCGGCACGTTCGGCACTGTTGTCACGAAAGACCAAGGAAGTTGCTCCGCGAGTGAGAAAGCGGGTGGAAATCCATGCACTCCCGTGGTAACCGCATGGCCGCGTCAGGGCAATAACAACGCCCCGTTGACATAGCTGCCGCGCCGAATGTGATCAGCCCAGCCTTGCGTCCTTGCAAGGTTGGATGGGGTTGCCTTAACCCCAGGCTTTGTATATAAGCGCGGCTTCGATTTAGGGACTGCCGACCATGAAGCCTGATATCCACCCCGCCTACCACGAGATCACCGTTGTCATGACCGACGGTACCTCTTTCAAGACCCGCACCACCATGGGCAAGGCCGGCGACACGCTGCGTCTGGACATCGATCCGAAGTCCCACCCGGCGTGGACGGGCGTGCAGAAGCTGCTGGACACCGGCGGCCAGATCGCCAAGTTCAACAAGCGCTTCCAGAGCTTCGGCCTGAAGTAATCAGCTTGGCCGCAAGGCAAACGAAAAGCGCCGCCGGGGCATCCTGGCGGCGCTTTTTGTGTTTGCGGTTTTGTCAGGCGTTACACCCTTACCCTCCCACGTTCGTGGGAGAGGGAGGGGTCCAAGCCCACCAGGGCTTGGGAGGGTGAGGGAACGACGACCCCCTCAAACAGGGTCCGGCACCTTCGTCCGCATCGTCACAAACTCCTCCGCCGCGGTCGGGTGCAGGCCGATGGTGTTGTCGAACACCTGCTTCGTGGCCCCGGCATTCATGGCAACCGCGATGCCCTGGATCATTTCCGGCGTGTCGGTGCCCACCATGTGGCACCCCACCACCTTCTGCGTGGCGCGATCCACGACCAGCTTCATGAAGGTGCGCTGATCGCGGCCCGAGAGCTGATGGCGCATGGGTTTGAAATTGGTGCGGTAGATGTCCACGCCACCGGGCAGGGTCACGCGGGCCTGTTCCTCCGTAATGCCCACCGTCGCCACGGGCGGGATGGAGAAGACGGCGGTGGGGATATTGTCGTAA
Organism: alpha proteobacterium AAP38; assembly: GCA_001296005.1. Classification (GTDB taxonomy): domain Bacteria; phylum Pseudomonadota; class Alphaproteobacteria; order Azospirillales; family Azospirillaceae; genus Niveispirillum. The sequence continues at coordinate 113,732 of LJHR01000004.1, forward strand.
TTAACATCGCGCGGGCGGTTGCCATAGAGGCGGTCGGCCAGTACATGCCCTTCGGCCAGGGCCACCGGCGTCAGGTTCACGCGGTTGGTGACATCGCCCAGGGCATAGATGGAGGGGACCGACGTCTGGTACTGGTCATTGACGGTAATGGCCCCGGTCTTGTCCGTCTCCACGCCCACATTCTCCAGCCCCAGACCATAGGACATGGGCTTGCGCCCGATGGCATAGACCACCGCGTCGCATTCCAGCACGCTCCCATCCGATAGATGGGCCAGCAGACCGGAATCGGTCTTTTCGATGCGGCTGATGATGGTGTTCAGCTTCAGGTCGATGCCGGCCTTGCGCACCTCATCCGCCACGAAATCGCGCACATCCTTGTCGAATCCGCGCAGGATCTGCGTACCCCGGTAAAGCTGCGTCACCTGTGCACCCAGCCCATTGAACAGGCTGGCAAATTCCAACGCAATATAGCCGCCACCGGCCACGACGACACGGCGCGGGAAGGTCTTCAGATAGAAGACCTCATTCGACGTGATGCCATATTCCTTGGCACCCGGTTCGGACGGCAGTTCCGGCCAGCCGCCGGTGGCGATCAGGATACGTTCCGCCGTCACGCGGCTACCATTCACCTCCACCGTATGGGCATCGACGATGGTGGCGCGGCCCTCATAGATGGTGACGCCGGCCCCGTCCAGGAGGCGGCGATAGATGCCATTCAGCCGGTTGATCTCCGTATCCTTGGCCGCGATCAGGGCGTTCCAGTCATGGCGGACATTGTCCACGCTCCACCCGAATCCGGCGGCATCGGCAAAGGCCTGGCCATATTCAGCGCCATAGACCAGCAGCTTCTTCGGCACACAGCCGACATTGACGCAGGTGCCGCCGAAATAGCGTTCCTCCGCCACCGCCACCCGCGCCCCATGCCCCGCCGCAATGCGCGACGCCCGCACCCCGCCAGAGCCGGCGCCGATGGTGAACAGGTCGAAATCATACTGGGACATGGGGACGGTTCCTGTGGATGAAAGGGTTCAGGAGATATGGGAAGCCGGAGGGGGTAAGGAAAAGGTCACGTCGCATGCGCTGCGCTTATGCGACCTACGATGTTGTTGTAGGTCGCATAAGGGCGAATGCCCGCATGCGACAGACGTCACACCCCACCCCAGGCCACGAAATGCGGGTTCAGGAAGGTCGGGGCCTTGCCATAGGGGAACGGCTCGCCATCCAGCAGGGTCAGCGACCCGCCCGCCCCGATCAGAACGGCATGGCCCGCCGCGATATCCCATTCGCAGGTGGGGCCCAGGCGGGGATAGACATCGCCCACCCCTTCCGCAACGCGGCAGAATTTCAGGGAGCTTCCCGCCGCCACCCGTGCCGCAACGCGGCGACCGGTCAGGAACTCATCCACCGCCGCATTGTCGGCATGGCTGCGGGAGGTGAGGACGGTCAGGCCCACCGCCGGCACGGCCCGCACCTGGATCGGTTCATCCTTCTGCCCTTTGCCCCCGCGCACGGCGGTGCCGGGACCAGAAGCGGCATAGATTGTGCCGCCGACGGGGAGCATGACGACGCCCAGCGCCGGTTCACCCCCCTGGATCAGGGCGATATTCACCGTGAATTCGCCATTGCGCTTGATGAATTCCTTGGTCCCGTCCAGCGGATCGACCAGCCAGAAGGTGCCGGCGCTGATATCGGGGATGCGGCCCGCCGATACCTCCTCCTCCGTTACCACGGGGATGTCGGGGGTCAGTTGGCGCAATGCTGCCAGGATGATGGCATCGGCATCATTGTCGGCGGCGGTCACGGGGCTGCCATCGGCCTTCGCGGTTGCCTCCGCCCCCGCCTCATAATGGCGCAGGATGGCGGCGGAGGCCTGTTCGGCAGCGGCACGGACGGCGGGCAGCAGGGCCGCCAGTTCTTCGGAGGACAGCATTCTCAAACTCTCATCACGCCGCAGCAGCGGCCTTGGCTTTCACTACGCCGCATTCGCGGCGGTGGCGGAATGGATCAGACGCCACAGCACGGGCGCCGTGGCGGGCATATCGACATGGGTGACACCGTGGTCCGCCAGGGCATCGACCAGGGCATTGATGATGGCGGGACAGGCACCGATGGCGCCAGCCTCCCCCGCCCCCTTTAGGCCCAGGGGATTGGTGGTACAGGGCACAGGCCGCAGGGAGAAATCGATCATGGGCAGATGGTCGGCGCGCGGCATGGCGTAATCCATGAAGGACCCGGTCAGCAACTGGCCCGAATCCGTATCAAAGCGGATCAGTTCCAGCAGTGCCTGCCCCATCCCCTGGGCGATACCGCCATGCACCTGCCCCTCCAGCAGCAGCGGGTTCAGCACCGTGCCGAAATCATCCACCACGGTGTAACGCTCGATGCGCGGCACGCCGGTATCGATCTCCACCGAGATTTCAACGACATGCGTGCCATTGGGGAAGGTGTTTGACGGCGGGCTGTACTTGCCCGTGCCCCGGAAGACGTTGCCGTCCCCATCCGGCGTGGCCGCCGCCGCCACCTCCGCAAACGGTACGAAGCGGTTGGAGCCGGCGACGGCAAAGCCCCCGCCCTCCCCCGTCACCTCAAACCGGATCGCCCCCTCATCCGCCTCCAGCAGTTTGGCCGCCACGGGCCTTGCCTGGGTGATGACATCCGCCGCCCCCTCGCGCACGGCCACGCCACCCGTGGGGATGGACCGCGATCCGCCGGTGCCGCCACCGGTCTTCACCTGCTGACTGTCGCCCTGCACCATGGCAATGGCCTCGGGCGCGATGCCCAGAACCTCGGCGATGAGCTGCTTATAGGCCGTCTCATGCCCCTGCCCGTTCGACTGTGTGCCGATCAGCAGCAGGACGGACCCGTCCGGCTTCACCAGCAGTTCTGCCGCCTCCGGCGCACCACCGGAACAGGCCTCGATATAGGTCGCAATGCCAAGGCCCAGCAGCCGCCCCTCGGCCCGCGCTTTGGCCCGGCGTGCCGGGAACCCCGCCCGGTCGGCGCGTTCCAATGCTGCGTCCAGCGTGCCGGCGAAATCGCCGCTGTCATAGATATGGCCCATGGGCGTGCGATAGGGCATGGCGGAAGGCGGGATCATGTTCAGGCGGCGGAAGCTGGCCGGGTCCTGCCCGATCTCCCGCGCGGCCTTGTCGATCAGCCGTTCCACCAGATAGGCCGCCTCTGGCCGCCCCGCCCCGCGATAGGCATCGACGGGCTGCGTATGGGTATAAACGCCACGCACGCGGGCATAGATGGCGGGAATTTGATAGACGCCCGACAGCATCTTGGTCTGGCCATCGGTCTGGATATAGGTGGCGTAGTTCGACAGGTACGCGCCCATATTGGCGATGATATCCGCGCGCAAGCCCAGAATGCGGCCATCGGTGTCCAGCGCCAGTTCGGCCACGCTGACATTGTCGCGGCCATGATCATCGGACAGGAACGCCTCCGCCCGGCTGCTGGTCCACGCCACCGGCGCGCCCACCTTCCGCGCCGCAAAGCAGGCCAGCACATATTCGGGATAGCAGAACAGCTTCATCCCGAATCCGCCCCCAACCTCATGCGTCAGCACATGAAACCGGGCCGGGTCCTCGCCAAACACACCGGCCAGCATGTCGCGCATATCATGCACGCCCTGACTGCCCACGGTCAGGCGGGTGACATCGGCCCCGGCATCATGGTCGGCCAGACAGGCCCGGCCTTCCAGCGGGTTGGCCGACAGGCGATTATTGATCAGATCCAGGCGGACCACGCGCGCGGCCTTGGCAAAGGCATCGTCAGTCGCCGCCCGGTTCCCCTTTTCCCAGTCATAGGCCAGGTTGGCGGGCACATCACCATGCACCTGTGCAGGGTGGGACAGGGCCGCGCCCGTGTCGGCGACCGCGTCCAGCATGTCGTAATCGACCATCACCGCATCGGCGGCGTCCATCGCCTCATACAGGCTGTCGGCCACGATAAAGGCCACAGGCTCGCCCACATGGCGCACGAAGCCATCGGCCAGGACGGGCCGGTGTTTCATATGCAGCGTGGTGCCCGCGCGCACGCGCAGCGGCACGACGCAGGGAATGTCCTTGATACCGGCCTGTTTCAGGTCGGTGGCGGTGATGATCGCGTGGATGCCGGGCATGGATGCGGCATCGGCGGTATCCATGGACAGGATGGCGGCATGGGCATGCGGGCTGCGCAGGACATAGCCGACCTTCTGGCCGGGCACGCGCACATCATCCGTATAACGCCCGGCCCCGCGCAGCAGCCTTGTATCTTCACTGCGGGTGACGGGTTGTCCGATACCGAACTTGGTCATGGGCGAACGCTCCTGGCCGAAGGATCGCCCGATCATAGGGGATGGCGCGGCGGGAGCAACCTTCCCGCTTACTCCCCGTCATCATGGTCGGCCATATAGGCACGCAGGGCAGCGTTGATACGGGCCTGCATGGCCCGGTCGCCGCCGCCATGACGGCGGAACCAGTCGATCAGATCACCATCCAGCCGCAAGGTCACCTCCCGCCGGTCAACACCGCGCGGCCGGCGCACCTGCCACAGGTTGGCCGTGGTCACCGGTTCGGGGCGGTCCAGACCCAGCAAGGCCGCCCGTTCGGCAGGTGTTATCAGCATTCCGTGTGGCCATGACATGCGCGTCCTCCTGCCGGCACCATTGCCGGCCTGTTCGTGCCCCTGTCGCCCCAACGGAAAAGATAAGGGAAGGTTCCGGGTCCGCCCTGTGACTTCACGGTGACCATTCCTTCACGGTTCATATTGGAAACACCTGTCGGGCGGACAAGGGGGCAAAGGTGTTAACCCCGCTTCCGGGCGGGCGCCGGGGCCTGTAGACTGATGCTCTTGAACTGACAGGATGATGGCCGGGCATGTGTGGACGGTTTGTGCAGAAGGACCTGAAGGATCTGGCCGACGCGTTCGACGCGCGTCTGCGCCATGACCTGCCACCCCGGATGCTGGACCCGCGCTTCAACATCGCGCCAACGGCGGAAATCGGCGTCATCGGGCTGGACCGCGCCGGCATCCGTACGGTCACATCCATGCGCTGGGGTCTGGTCCCCTCTTGGGCCAATGATGCCACGGGTGCCGCGCGCATGATCAATGCCCGCAGCGAAAGCGCCGCCGAAAAGCCCAGCTTCCGTGACGCGTGGCAGAAGCGGCGGGCCGTGATCCCCGCCGACGGCTTCTATGAATGGCCACAGACCGGCGACCGCAAACAGCCCTGGTACATTGCACGGGGCGACGGGCACCCCATGGGGTTCGCCGCCTTGTGGGATATCTGGCGCGGGGGGGAGGACGGGCCGCTTTTCACCTGCTGCATCCTGACGGCACCCGCCAATGACGAACTGGGCTGTATCCATAAGCGCACGCCCGTGATGCTGATGGATGCGGCGGCAGTGGACAGTTGGCTGTCCCCCAACACGCCGGAGATTGTACGCCATGGTCTGATGCGCGCGCCGGCTGCGGGTGCGCTGGTGCTGAGGCCCGTCACGCCGCTGGTCAATACCGTGCGCAACGACAATGCCGACCTTCTGGCCCCCTATGAGCCGGATGCAGCCCCCGCGCCGGCCATGGGAAGCCTGCTGTGAGGGGCGCTGCGGCCCTGCTGCTGGCCCTGGCTCTGGCCCCCGCCGCCCTGGCCCAGGCGAACAAGACGCCCGTAAAGGGACCGGGGGCCGCCAAGGAGGGCGATCTGGTCACCGTGAAGGGCCAGGAATTCCGCCTGTTCGGCATCGACGCGCCCGATAAGGGCCAGACCTGCGAGAATGTGCGCGGGCAGCAATATGATTGCCATGCGCTCGCCACTCGCATCCTCAGCCTGCTGATCAATAATCGCGAGATCGAATGCACCCCGCGCGGACAGTCCCCCGCCACAGGACCGAAACTGGCCATCTGCCGGGCCGAAAATGGCGACGATCTGGCTTATGCCATGGTCGAACGCGGCATGGCGCTGGCCTACCGCCCTTTGAGCTTTGACTATGTCAGCATCGAAGCACGGGCCATCTCCTTCCGCCGGGGCCTCTGGGGCGGTCGGGTGGAGCCACCCTGGCTGTGGCGGTCGCGGCAAACCGAACAGAAGCTGGACGAGATGCGCAAGCCGAAGAAGGCGGGGGGGCAATAAGTTAGTTTTGTTGGGTAGCCAACATAAGGCCGTGAATCTTGACCGGCCCACCCAACCCCTTGGGCCTAAACGCAAAAAGCCCCCGGCTTGTGGCCAGGGGCTTTTTGAGGAACCGGAGGATGGTGGGCGCGGCAGGGATTGAACCTGCGACCCCCGCCGTGTGAAGGCGATGCTCTCCCGCTGAGCTACGCGCCCATCCGTCGTCGGTGGAGCGGGGTTTTAGGGGGTTGGCGGCGACCTGTCAAAGGGAAAAAGCGATGAGCGCCGGAAATTTTTCCGACCATGCCGCGAAAGCCTTGTGGCCTGCGGCTTTCCAACCCACATTGCCGCTATGCATGCCGCCATCACCATGGGAAGGCCGACCCTTATGCGCGCTCTGAGCTACCTGCCGCTGGCCCTTCTGGTCTCCGCATCGCCGGCCATGGCGCAAATGGCGGATGATCTGTCCCTGACCTATGGCGTGCATATTGGCGGGGTGCATGTGCTGGATGCCAATGCCGATATGGCGTTGGGTCCCGATGGCTACCGCGCCGGGTTGAAGATGGAAACCGACGGGTTCCTGGGCCGGGTAGCGCAATGGAAGACCGATGTGCGGGCCCAGGGTCACCTGTCCGGCCCCCTGCCCCGCCCGCGTCAGTTCACGGCCCATGGCAGCTGGCGTGATCAGCCGCGCCTGACCACGGTCGATTACACGCCCGACGGCACCCCCACCCTGACGCTGGCCAATCCGGAACCGGAAAAGGACCGGGAACCCGTGCCCGCTGACCTGCGCCTGGGCACCGTCGATCCCGTCTCCGCCATCGTGGCCGTGCTGGATCAGGTGGCCAAGAAGGGCGATTGCGATATCACCGTCCCCGTCTATGACGGGCGGCAACGCTATGATCTGATCTTCGCCACGCAAGGCCCGGCCACGCTGGAAGCATCGGACCTGTCCGTCTATGCCGGCCCCGCCACGGCCTGTTCGGTGAAGTACAAGCCGCTGGCCGGCCGCTGGAAGGAAAACCGGCAGCGCGACCGCGACCGGGAGGGGGCGAAGCGCAAGGACGTACCCGTCACGCTCTACATCGCCCCCGCCATCGCCGGCGGCCCGCCCGTGCCTGTGCGCCTGGAAATGGAAAGCCCGCTGGGCGCCGTAAAGGTGCATCTGGCCAGCGTCAAGGCCGGTTGATCCATCATCCCAACCGCGCCAGCGCCCCCGGCAAATCCGCAAACCGGTCGATGATAATATCGGCGCCAAGATCCTCCAGCGCCATGCGCGGATAGCCATAGGCGACAGCCACGACCGGCACACCGGCCCCGCGCGCCGCCGCCACATCATTGGCATTGTCGCCGACCATCACGGCCCCGCCGGCCCCAACGCCCAGCCGTTCCATGACGAACAGCAGCGGGTCTGGATGCGGCTTCTTGCGCGCCACACTGTCCCCGCCCGCCACCGCATCAAACAGCGCGCCCATGCCTAGTTCGCGCAGCAGATCAAGACTGATCCCCGCCGGCTTGTTGGTACAAAGGCCCAGCCGATGGCCCGCCTGCTTCAACGCGGTCAGCGTCTCCACCACGCCCGGATAGATACAGGCCCGGTCCACGGGCAGCGCGCCATAGATCGCCAGATATCGCTCGGTCATCGGCCCCCGTTCATCGGGCGTCAGGGCCGTGCCCGTGGCGGCGAAGGCCTGTTCCACCAGCCGCCCCGCCCCATCCCCGATCATCTGATGCACGTCTGCCAGCGGCAGTTCCCGCCGGCCTTCCGCCACTAAAAGCCGGTTCAGGCCCAGGGCGATATCGGGCGCGCTGTCGATCAGGGTTCCGTCGAAATCAAAGATCAGGGCGGGGAACCGTTCCAGGATGCTCATTGTCACTGCCGCTTCCGCTTGGCTTTCGGGTTTGTCTGTATGATACAGGGGGCCAGCTTAGACAAACTGCCATGCGGCCTGCCACCATGTCCCATCGCCCCCTCGCCTGCATCATCCTTGCCGCCGGCAAGGGGACACGCATGAAATCCGCCTTGCCCAAGGTGCTGCACCCGCTGGGTGGCCTGCCCATGGTCAGCCATGTCGTGGCGGCGGCACAGAGCCTGTCGCCGGAAAAGATCGTGGTGGTGGTCGGTCCCGGCATGGACAATGTCGCCGCCACCGTCGCCCCGCACCCGACCGTGGTACAGGAAAACCAGCTGGGCACCGGCGATGCGGTGAAGGCCGCACTGAGTGAACTGGCGGGCTTCACTGGCGATGTGCTGGTGCTGTACGGCGACTCGCCCCTGATCACCGCATCCACCCTGTCGAAGATGGTGGCGGCCCGCAATGGTGCCGGCGACCCGGCGGTGGTCGTGCTGGGCATGCGTCCCACCGATCCCGGCGCCTATGGCCGCCTGATCCTGGGGGCCGATGACGGCCTGGAAAAGATTGTGGAGTTCCTGGACGCCAGCGCCGAGGAACGCGCCGTCACGCTCTGCAATGCCGGCTTCATGGCGTTCGACGGGGCGCGGATGGTGGCCTTGCTGTCCGGCATCGGCAACAATAACGCCAAGGGCGAATATTACCTGACCGATGCCGTGGCCGTGGCCCGTGCCAGCGGCTGGACCTGCGCCGTGGTCGAAGGTCCCACCGACGATACCGCCGGCGTGAACAGCCGGGCGGAGCTGGCGGACATCGAGAAGATTTTCCAGAACCGCCTGCGTCAGGCCGCCATGGCCAATGGCGCCACCCTGCTGGACCCCGACACCGTCTATTTCGCCGCCGACACGGTCCTGGGCCGCGACGTGACGGTGGGCCAGAATGTGGTGTTCGGCCCCGGCGTGACGGTGGAGGACGGGGTGGAGATCAAGCCCTTCAGCCATCTGGAAGGCGTGATCGTCCGCGCCCGCGCCATCATCGGCCCCTATGCCCGCCTGCGCCCCGGCACCGATGTCGGCGAAGGCGCCCATATCGGTAATTTCGTAGAGCTGAAGAACACCCAGTTCGGGGCCGGCGCCAAGGCCAACCACCTCACATATCTGGGCGATGCCGATGTCGGCGGCGGGTCCAATATCGGGGCCGGCACCATTACCTGCAATTATGACGGCGTGCTGAAGCACCGCACCCGCATCGGGTCTAACGTCTTCATCGGTACCCATTCCACGCTGGTGGCCCCGGTGTCGGTGGGCGATGGCGCCTACACAGCGGCAGGCACGGTCGTGACCCGCGACGTGGCCCCCGACGCCCTGTCGATATCCCGCGCCCCGCAGGAGGAAAAGCCCGGCTGGGCGTCGCGCTACCGTGCGGCCAAGCTGGCGTTGAAGGCCAAAAAGAAGTAGGGACGGAAATGCAAAAGGGCGGCGCGGACCATCTCCGCGCCGCCCTTTTTTTATGACCCTAGCGGAGGGATCAGGCGTCCGCCTTACCCTCTTCCACTGCCTCAACCGCTGCCGGTGCATCCGCAGCCGCCTTGGCGATCTCTTCCAGGCGACCGAACAGTTGCGGCACGACGGGGCTGTCGGGGTGGGTCTGGCGGTAGGTATCGGCCAGGCCCTGCGCCTTGGCCAGATCGCTGCCCGCGATATGCACGATCAGCCCGGCCAGCTGCGCATGGCCCTGGCCCACCTGCGGGGCGATGCGGGTGGCGGCCAGATAGGCCTCGGCGGCGGTGTCAAAGCTGCCGGCCTCCTCATGCACGCGGCCCAGCGCGTAGACGGCTTCCGGCATGTTGGGCCGGCGGGCCAGACAGCCCTGGAAGGCACTGGCCGCCTCATTCAGCATGCCCAGACGGAATAGGCAGTTGCCGAAATTGAACAGCGGCTCCACCGCGTTGGGATCGGCCTGAACGGCGCGCTGCCATGCCTCGGCGGCCAGCGGGATTTCGCCCGTCTGTTCACGCACCAGGGCCAGCCCGGCCCAGGCATCGCGGAAATTCGGGTCCAGCTCGCAGGCGCGCTGCAGGCTCTCGATGGCCTCGTCCAGCTTGCCCTGCTGGGCCAGCGCCATGCCCAGATTATGGTGCGGCGGCGGATGATCCGGCTTCAGCGCGCGGGCCTTCTTCAGGGCCGCAACAGCATCGTCCAGCTTGCCCATGCCCTGCAGCGTGGCGCCCAGGTTGGACCAGGCGACGCGCACATCCGGGTGGTCGGCATAGACCTTGGTGATCTTGCGCAGCGTATCCGCCGCTTCCTTCATTCGGCCCTGCCGATGCAGCTCCGTCGCCGCCCGCATATCGGACGGGAAGCTGGAATACATCGCATCCGACTTGGACAAATCGGAAAGCTGACGGCGGCGATCTTGGCGATTCATCAAAAGGACCCGGATTTTTGGTGGAACTCTTATGCCTTGCGCCTTGATAGCAAGCCCGCTGGCAAAACGGAACCAAGGAACGGGGCGTCCATCACGGTTTTCCACATAAAACAGGGCCGGTCCCCCGGGGAACCGGCCCTGCCTTCCATGATGACGCATGGACGATCCGCTTTGGCGGTGGACCCCGCCAGCGGACATCTTCCGATCAGCCGGCGAAAGACCGGATGCCGGAGAGATCCGCGTGGGTCCGCAAAGTGGAACGAGACATCGGATCACCTCCTTTCTGTATGTTGAAACAACAGCATGAAGATGGGTCAGGTTGGACCTGCCGTCAAGGGGATATCATCCGATGTCGGAAGTGTTTTTGTCCCTCTCCCCTTAATGCCCCGCATGTTCCCCGCCGGGTGCCGCCGGCTTCCACTCGTACCGCGCCTGCACCGGCCCCTTGCCGGCCAGGGTGACGATGGTGGCGATACGCGTGCCCACCGGCACCTCGCGGTCGATCTTGCCCGATAGGCTGTTGGGACCGGCGGGGGCAAGGGTTACCTGCACCGGGGCGCCTTCGATCAACAAGGTGACGCTGCCCGTGGCACCGGCGGTATCGATGGGCTTGTCTTCCATGGTGTTGAGATAGACGGTCAGGACCTTGTCCTTGATCACCAGTTCCTGGTGCAGGGGGCCTGCATGAACCTGCATCCCGCCATGCACGCCCACGGGCGGGGCATGGCCAAAGGCGGCGGCGGGGGCCAGGGTCAGAAACGTGGCAAGCGCCAGGGTGGCAGCGTTGAACTTCATGATCATCACTCCTTAAAAGGCCTCGGCAACCTGGCCGGGCGTGGATGGGGTGGTGGCCAGCAGCCGTTGCACGGCGGGGCCGCCAAAGCGGGCGAACAGAAGCGGGGTCAGGACAGTGTCCAGCAGCGTGGCGCTGATCAGCCCGCCAAAAATGGTGACGGCGACGGGGTGCAGGATTTCCTTGCCCGGCGCATCGGCCCCGACCAGCAGGGGGATCAGGGCCAGACCCGCCGACAGGGCCGTCATCAGCACAGGCACCAGCCGTTCCCGGCTGCCGCGCCGGATCATGGCCTGGCCGAACGCCTCCCCCTCGATCCGGCACAGATTGATGTAATGGCTGATCTTCAGGATGCCGTTGCGGGTGGAAATGCCGGCCAGCGTGATGAAGCCCACCATGCTGGCCACCGACAGCGGCAGCCCCGCCAGCCACAAGGCCGCCACCGACCCGACCAGGGCCATGGGCACCGTGCCCATGATGATCAGCACGGGCACGGCGGAGCGGTAGCGGCTGTACAGCACCAGGAAGATCAGGGCAAACGACACCGCCGACAGGGCGGCGATGGTGCGCGCCGCCTGTTCCTGCGCCTGGAAGGTGCCTTCCAGGCTGGCATGGGTGCCGGCCGGCATCGGCGTGGCATCCAGGACGGCGCGGATATCGGCCACGATGGCCGCCATGTCGCGCTTGCCATCGCCATTGCCCAGAAGGGCCAGACGCCGCTGCCCATTCTCGCGCATCACCTCGTTGGGGCCGTCACCCTCACTCACCTCGGCCAGTTGTGACAGGGGCACAGGTCCGACGGGTGTGTCGATCAGCACCCGGCCCAGCGCCGCCGGGTCCCGCGCCTCATCCTTCATGCGCAGGACAAGATCGTGGCGGCGGTCGCCCTCGATGATCTCCGTCACCACCTCGCCGCTGGACAGGCTCTGCACGGCGGCCAGAACGGCAGACGGGGTGATGCCATGGGCACGCGCCTGGTCGGGATCAACATCGACACGCAGCTGCGGGATCAGCACCTGCTTTTCGATCTGCAAATCGACAAGACCGGGAACGGTGGACAGCTTCTGCTGCAACCCGCCCGCCATGGCCCGCAGCGCGACCATGTCATCGCCATAAAGCTTCACGGCCAACTGCGCCCGCACGCCCGACAGCATATGGTCCAGACGGTGGGAAATCGGCTGCCCGATATTCACCGTCACCGGCAGGCTGGACAGGCGGGCGCGGACATCGGCCAAGATATCGGCCTTGGGCCGGTCCGATGGCTTCAGATGGGCGTCGATCTCCGATGAATGCACCCCCATGGCATGTTCGTCCAGCTCCGCCCGGCCCGTGCGGCGGGCAACCGACGTCACTTCCGGTACCTGGGCAATTAAGCGTTCGGCCATACGCCCGACCTCTGATGATTGCTCCAACGAGATACCGGGTTGCATCGCCATGCTGATGGTCAGCGTGCCCTCGTTGAAATCCGGCAGGAAGGCGCGCGGCAGGAAGGGAACCGCGATCAGCGCCACCAGCACCGCCCCCGCCACGCTTCCCATCACCAGCAAGCGGTGGGCAAAGGCCCACTCCAGCAGCCGGTCATTGCCCGCCTTCAGTTTACGGACCAGCCAGCCATCATGTTCCGCACTGTCCGCCAGTTTCGGCAGCAGGTAGTAGCAAAGCACCGGCGTGACGGTAATGGCCGTGACCAGACTGGCCAGGATCGACACGATATAGGCAATGCCCAGAGGCGCGAACAACCGCCCCTCAATGCCCGACAGCGCGAACAGGGGCACGAAGACCAGAACGATGATGGCGGTCGCATAGACGATGCCCGACCGCACCTCCGTGCTGGCCGACAGCACGATGGACAGAACGGGCAGCGGTTCGGGGCGAAGCGCATTCTCCCGCAGGCGGCGGAAGATATTCTCCACATCCACCACGGCATCATCGACCAGTTCACCAATGGCAATGGCAAGCCCGCCCAATGTCATGGTGTTGATGGTTAGGCCCAGCACCTTGAACACCAGTACCGCCACCAGCAGCGAGATGGGGATGGCCGTCAGGCTGATGATGGTCGTGCGGAAATTGCCCAGAAACAGGAACAGGATGACGGCAACGACAATGCCGGCCTCCACCAGCACACGCTCGACATTATCGACGCTGTTCTGGATGAAATCAGCCTGACGGAACACCACGACGGGCGCAGCCACCCCTTCCGGCAACCCGGCTGTCAGCTCCGTCAAGGCCCGTTCCACGGCGCGGGTGACGGTCAGCGTATCGGCATCCGGCTGCTTTTGCACCGACACCAGAACGGCGGTGGCCGCGTTCAGGCCGGCATCGCCCCGGCGCGGGCGGGCGGCATGGTCAACAGCCGCCACATCGCCCAGCACGATGGTGGCGCCATCGACAGTAGCCACGGGCAGCTTGCGCAGATTATCCAGCCGGCTGGTCCGGCCAACGCCGCGCACCAGCAGTTCTTCGCCCCGCCGTTCCACGATGCCACCGCCGACATTGGCGCCATAGTCGGTCAGGGCCGTGCGCACCTGTTCCAGGCTGACACCCAGCAGGGCCATGCGGCCCGTATCGGGGGCCACCCGGAACTGCCGCACCTCCCCCCCCATGGGGATGACCTGCGACACGCCGGGAATGGACAGAAGACGCGGACGCAATGTCCAGTCGCCGACATCGCGCAACCGCATCGGGTCGATGCTGGCACCCTGCGCCGGCGTCAGAGCCACCAGCATGATCTCCCCCATGATTGAGGAGATGGGGCCCATCTGCGGCACGACCCCTGGCGGCAACTGCCCCGTCAGCAGCGACAGGCGCTCCGTCACCTGCTGCCGGTTGCGATAAATCTCGGTGCCCCAGCCGAACTCCACCGTCACCACCGACAGGCCGGCAGAAGAGGTGGAGCGGACGCGTTCCACGCCCGGCATACCGTTCATGGCGGTTTCGATGGGGAAGCTGACCAGCCGCTCCACCTCCTCCGGGGCCATGCCGGGGCTTTCGGTCATCAAGGTGATGGTGGGGCGGTTCAGGTCGGGGAACACATCCACCGACAGATGGCCCAGCGTAAACGCGCCATAAAGCGACAGAAGCAAGGCCGCGACCAGCACCATCAGCCGGTTGCGCAGCGAGGTGGAGACGATTGCCGTAAACATCGCCGCCCCCTATCGGATCTGGTTCAGAAGATTGGCGCCGCGCACCACGACCCGCGCGCCTGCCTCAACCCCGGCGACCAGACGGACGGCACCGGCCCCCGCCGGCTCCACCTGCACGGTACGGGGGACAAAACGCTGGGCCGTTTCATGGATCAGCACCGCCGGCAAACCATCCGACCCGCGCACCAGCGCGTCACGCGGAACCAGCAGCCCCGCCACGGGCGCACCGGCGGGCCGCGACAGGGTCAGCATGGTCCCCACCGCCAGCACCGACGCCCCCCAGGCGCCATCCCTGGCGCGCAGCAGCAGGCGCGTTGCACCCGGCACCGGGGCCACGCCCTGCCCCGCCAATGCCAGGGAAACAATCTTGCCCCCCACTTTTGCCGTCACAATTGCCCCGTCCGGCAGCGGCCCGTCAAAGGACAAGGCCTCCACCATCACGGCACCCGGTTCGGTGACCTCGAACACCAGGGTGATATCGCGATCCTCGATCATCAGGCCGGGAACGGCATTGCTGCTGCTGATCACCCCGTCGATGGGGGATGTCAGGGGCACCCGCTTGGCCACCGCCCGCGCCATCACCTCGCGTTCGCGCATCAACCCATCCAGGGTGGCGCTTGCATCGTCGATCTCCGCCTGGGCCACGGCCCCTTTCAGGTTGGACAGGCGGTTCCATTGCTGCTGTGCCAGCCGGACATCCTTGTCCAGGGCCGCCAGCTGCTGGGAAATGCCGCTGCCATCCTCGGCCCGCAGCACCAGTTCGACATAGCCCAGAACCTGTCCCGCCTTCACCAAAGTGCCCGGCAGGGGGAAGCCGCCATCGGGCGGCATCAGGCGGCCCGACTGCGGCGCCTGCACCCGGCCCGACCGGTTGGGATCATTGATCACCCGGCCGGTCAGAGTGACGGTGGGCGACACTTCCCCGGCGATCAGTTCCTGGGTGCGGATGGATAGCAGGCGCTGCGTGGCCTTGGGCACGAACAGGCCACCATCGGGCAGGCGGCGGGGATTATTGCCCGCCACCGGTTCGGGTGCCGGCGCACCATGATCATGGCCTTCATGGGCCATCACCCGCTCGGTAGGCAGGGCAAACGCCGCCAGCAGCAGCAGGGCCGGCACCGCCCGCTGCCTGCGCAGCGACAGCAGCCCCGCCCCCAGCGCCATGCCCACGATCAGCGCGCCCACGGCCCAGAGGATCGCCCCCCAGCCGGTTGAGGCCGCCGCGACCGGGGCCGCCGCCGGCACCGTCAGGGTCCCGACCAGAAGATCGGCCACCCCATCTGCCGTGACTGTGAAATTGAGGGCGTGGTCGCCGGGCGTGGCCCAGGGGGCCGGCGCGCGGTAGGTGCCATCGGGGGCCGCCGGCACGGTAACCGGCTTGCCGCCATCGGCGGACATGGTGACGGCGGCCCCCGTCACGGGGCTGTTATCGGCCAGAAGATCGATGAACAGAGTGATGGTCCCGCCCTGCAACAGGGCAACCATCTGCACATCGCCGCCATCGGCCTCCAGTGTGGGGACGGCGGTGGGGGACGGGGCCGGGGTGGCGGCAGCATCGGGCGTGCCATGGTCATGCCCTTCATGGGCGGATACGGCCAGGGCCGGGACCAGGAACAGGGCCGCCGCCAGCAACAGGCGCGACAGGATTTTCATGGGATGATTCCATCTGACAACGCAGAACAGGCACCGGCGGCGATAAGGCGCGCAGGCGCGACGGGGCGTGTCAGATGGTAAGCGGTGGGCGCGGATCGGGCGGCGTGGTCAGGCTTGCCGGATCAATGGCACGGCCCGGCAGAAGCAGACCCGCCGGCACCGGCAGCGTCAGTGCCGTGGCCACCGGCAAACCGGTCCCGACATGGGCAGCACAACTGGCCGCACAGCCGCAGGCGCAGGCATCCTTGCAGCAATCATCCGCCATCCCCTGCCCATGCTTGTGCGCATGGTCATGGGTGGTGGCGGCGGCCTTCTGCACGCCCTGCTGTTCGTGGCAATCGGTCTGCGCCGCCGTCTGTACAGACGCCGATACCGGCTGGTGGGCGTCGTGATTCTCATGCGCCGATGCCGTCGCAAAGCCGAACAGGGCCAGGACCAGTGCCACAGCACCCGCCTTCAGTAACCCTGTCCAGAATGATGCGATACGGCGCATGGCCCTGCCTTTGGAAGCAACCATCCGAAGATGGTACCAGGCGGCGGCATGCGCAAGGCCAATCAGCGGCCTATAACAGCGTTTCATGCCGCCATGAAAAAAGGGCGGGACCGCCGTCTGGCAGTGCCCGCCCTTTTTCTGGGTTGCTGTTGTTCAGCCCCGGTCGCGATCCCGTTCGCGGCGCGGCGGCTTGGCGGCACCCTCGGCGATTTCGGCCTTCAAGGCGCGGATACGCTCCGCCATCGTTTCCTTCAGGCCCGGCGTCGGCTTCGGACCGAGCGCGGCATAGGCCGCTTCCAGCTGCAACAGGGCCCGGCGCTTTTCGTCATCGTTGCGCTTCAGGGGCCGGTTGTCGCTGCGCTGTCCTTCCAAAGAACGCATGATCAATCCCTTGTTGAAAAAGCTAATGCTGGTTTGGCAACGAAAAAGCCCCGGCCTTTCGGCGCGGGGCTTTTTCCGTATCCGCCAAATGGTGCTCAAGTCATCCATCCGGCACCGCCACCGGAAACCAAGAACTCGTGTCTTGGAAGGTGGCGTCCCCAACGGGATTCGAACCCGTGTTACCAACGTGAAAGGCTGGTGTCCTAGGCCTCTAGACGATGGGGACGTCGTCGGTGGGCGGTTAATTAGCCGGACCCGCCGGGCTGTTCAAGCACTTTTTTTCACTTTCTTGCATAACGCCCATGCCCGACCCAACTTCGATCAATTCTTATAACGATCGAGGGTCCGTTCGACACGATATTCCAGGTCGCGGATAATGTTGAACGAGGGCAGGCCCTTGAGCACCTTCTGCACACCGCGCAGATGGGCCAGCGCCACCATGTGCTTGGGCCGGGCGCGCAGATATTCGACGCGGAAATTGATCCCGATCTCCAGCCGCTGCTCCAGATCGGCCTCCTTGGACCGCATCAGCCGGTCCTGGCCTTCCTGTTCCATCAGCTTCTTGACCGCCGTGAACAGGACGGTGGCGGCCTGGGCGATGCCCACCTCCTCCTCCGTCGGGATATGGGCCATGTCGGGCTCCAGCCGGACCTCCACGCCCTTCTTTTCTTGCAGCGGCTTCACGGGCAGGACCACGGCGCAATCCTGGATGGCGGCGGCCAGGAACGTGTCCACGGCCTGCATCACCCGGCCCCGCGCCTCGGTCAGCAGCTTCTGCCATTCCGGATTCGGCTCCACCTGAACCTCTTCCGCCAGCCCCTTGATCATCATCTGCGCATCCGACACCAGCCGCGCGCAGGTCAAAAGCCAGACGCGCCGCGCCATCACCGGCCCCGCCGATGATTTGCCGATCTCCGACAATGTCCGCGTCAGGTCGGAGAACAGGCGGGCGGGGATCAGGCGGGCCGGATGGTTGCCCGACACATGGCTCAGATCCTGCGACAGCATGCGGACCAGGCGCAGCGCCTGGAACGGCTGCATCAGCAGGGTCATCAGCCCGAAGAAGAAATATTCAACCAGATCGGCACCCCGATCATGGATGTTCATATAGGCGGTGCGCGCCGCCACCACAGACGCGGGCGTGAAATCGGCGATGCGGCCCGCCCCTTCCACCCCGGCCATGCGGCGCACGCGTTCCAGGGCGGGGGTCAACTGGCTGTGCAGGCCCAGCAGCACCCCGATCTCCCGCATATCCTCCAGCGCGCGGTCGCCGCCCAGCATGGAGGACAGCTCCCCCCGCCGCCCATAGGATTTCTGCGCCTCGGCCAGCAGGGCCTCTGTCGCGTCAGCCGCCGCCAGAATCCCCTTATCGGCAATGGCAGGCAGGTCGGTCCAGCGCTGTTCACGCACCGCCTTGCCATACTCCCCCTCCAGCCCGGCCAGGGTGGCGCGGTAGGGCGAGGCCAGAAGCACCCGCCACCAGGGGTTCAGCACCTGCCGGGCCAGCGCGCCCTTGCGCTTTTCCTCATGCAGGTCGCCGTCATAAAGGAAAATCTCCAGCGCCACGCAGATGGAACGCTGGAACGTCGGGACACGGGCCGGGCGCAGGTTGCGCAGGCGCGGACGCAGCGTCTCCAGGATCTGTTCATCGGTGGGGTCGCGGCGTTCGGCGGCACGGGCCAGTTCCACCGCGCGGGCCACGCGCAGCAGCGAATTCTCATCCAGCTGTTCGAAATGGGCCTGAAGCTTCGACACGGCGGAGGTAGGTTCAGGCGGCGTGACCGCCGTTTCCTTCATCTTGCCCGCTTCCGGCCTTTCGACCGGCGCACCCGCCGCGCGTACATTCATGACACCGATCGCCCCGCACAAAACCAACGCGACCGCCCTGCCCCGGCAGTGATGATGCAAGCGGCAACTGGGCGATGGGTGACTATATGCTATGCGGGGATAGCTGTCTTTAACGATTTGGCAATAATTTATTAAAGACCCGTGGCGAATGAATGAATAGTCGCTCAGGTTTCCTTTAGCCGGCGTTGCCGGAAACCGCCGCGTCATCAATCAATAACTGTACGCCATCATTACCGTTCCAGCGGTCGGGCCGCAAAGTCCCGGCCAGATGCATGGGCCGCCCACCGCTTTGCAGCAAGGCGGGGCCCAGGTCGCTGTCCATGGCGCGGAAGGCGATTGATTTCAAACGGCTGCCATCATTGCCCGTCAGGATGCAGCGCACATGCTTGCCCTCCCCGCCCACGACATCGGCCTTGACGATGCGGGCATCGGTGACGGCGAAGCGCGGTTCGGAATTGCCGGTGCCATAGGGGGCCAGCCGTTCCAGATGCCGCATCAGGTCGGCATTGGCCCCGCGCACCGACAGGGCACCATCCAGCGACAAGGACGGCACCAACGGCCCTATATCCTCCAGTTGCCTGGCGATCCGCTCCCGCAGGAAGGCGCGCAGATCGTCAATCTGGGTCCGCTCAACGGTAAAGCCCGCCGCCATGGCATGCCCGCCGCCGGCCACCAGCAGCCCCGCCTGGCGCGCGGCAATGATGGCCGACCCCAGATCGACACCGCGCACCGACCGGCCCGACGCCTTGCCCAGGGTACCATCCAGCGCCACCACACAGGCCGGGCGATTGAACCGGTCCTTCAGGCGTGATGCCACGATGCCGATGACACCGGGATGCCACCCCTCCCCCACGGCCAGCACCAGTTCGGGACTGTCATCCACGCTGGTTTCCATCAAGGCCATGGCATCTTCCAGCACCGAAGCCTCAATGGCGCGACGCTCGGCATTAAACGCGTGCAGTTCTTTGGCCAGATCGGCGGCTTCTGCCGACGACTCCGTGGCCAGCAACCGCGTGCCTAGATCGGCCCGCCCCACGCGCCCCCCGGCATTCACGCGTGGCCCGATAATGTATCCGGCGTGATAGGCGTCCATGGCCTCGTTTACGCCCGCCACATCGGCCAGGGCCGAAATGCCGATATTGGCGCGCTTGCCCATGACGCGCAGGCCCTGCGCCACGAAGGCCCGGTTCAGCCCGATCAGCGGCACTACGTCACAGACGGTGCCCAACGCCACGATATCCAGCCAGGACATCAGGTCGGGTTCCGCCCTGCCATTGCTGTAAAAACCAGAACCGCGCAGCAGCCGGTTGACCGCCACAATCAGCAGGAAGGTGACGCCGACCGCGGCCAGCGTCGATAGCGGCCCGCCCGCCGGTTCATCCATGCGGTTAGGGTTGACCACCGCCGTCACCTCGGGCAGGCGCGGTTCGGCCTTGTGATGGTCCACCACCACCACCTCCAACCCGGCGGCGACGGCCCCATGCAACGGATCGAAACTGGTCACCCCGCAATCGACGGTGACGACCAGATCGATGCCTTCTTCCTTCAGCCGCAGCAGGGCCGGCAGGTTCGGGCCATACCCTTCCTCGATCCGGTCGGGGATATAGACGCGCAAGGTGCAGCCCACGGCCCGGAAGAACCGGTTCAGCAGGGCCGTGGAGGTGGCACCATCCACGTCGTAATCACCAAAGACCGCCACCTTCTCCCCGTCGCGGATGGCGCGGGCCACGCGGTCGGCGGCCTTGTCCATGTCGCGCAGCACCGACGGGTCGGGCATGAAGGCGCGCAAGGTGGGCGACAGGAACCGCTCCACCTCCTCCACCGCCACCCCACGCCCGGCTAGCAGCCGCCCCACCAGCTCCGGCAACCCGTGCGCCTGCGCCAGCGTCAGGGCCAGCCGGTCGTCACTGTTGCGGGCCTTCCAGCGGCGGCCGGTCAGGGAGCTTTCAACGCCAAGGAAGGCGGGGATGGTCATGGGGGTACCCGTCGGGTGTGATGCTGGCCGCACCATAGCAAAAAGCCCCGCCCCCGGAAGCATCGGCTTCCAGCGACGGGGCTTGTTCGTAGCGCGGATTAGCGAAGCGTAATCCGCGGAGCCACGGTGCCGGGTTTCCCGCGGATTACGGCTGACGCCTAATCCGCGCTACGTCCAAACGCAGGTTTACCGCTTGGCTTCCGGAATGAAGCTGGTCTTGGTGCGCAGATTGTGGTGCGCCTCGACATAGCGAACCGTGCCCGACTTGGACCGCATCACCACGGAATGGGTGATGGCCCCGCCGGGGAAGCGGCGAACGCCATCCAGCATGGGGCCGGTGGTCACGCCGGTGGCGCAGAACATCACGTCACCCTTGGCCAGATCGTACAGGCTGTACTTCTTGTCCAGATCGGTGACGCCCCAGCGCTTGGCGCGCTCCCGCTCGGCATCGTTGCGGAAAATGAGGCGGCCCTGGAACTGCCCGCCGATGCAGCGCAGTGCGGCAGCGGCCAGCACACCTTCGGGCGCACCGCCGGAACCCATATACAGGTCGATACCGGCATTGGGCTGGGCGGTCGCGATCACGCCCGACACGTCACCATCGCCGATCAGCATGATGCGGGCACCGGCCTCACGCACGCGGGCGATCAGTTCGGCATGGCGCGGACGGTCCAGAATACAGACCACCAGTTCCGACACGTCCGCACCCTTGGCGAGCGCCAGGTTGCGCAGGTTGGTCTCGACCTTCTCATCCAGATCGACCACGCCGCCCGGCAGGCCACCGCCCACCGCGATCTTTTCCATGTACACGTCGGGCGCGTTCAGGAAGCCGCCGGCCTCTGCCATGGCGATAACGGCCAGGGCGTTGGGGCCGCCCTTGGCGCAGATGGTGGTGCCTTCCAGCGGGTCCAACGCGATGTCGATCTTGGGACCGTTGCCGGTTCCAACCTTCTCCCCGATATACAGCATCGGGGCTTCGTCGCGCTCGCCCTCACCGATCACGACGGTACCGTCGATGGACAGGCTGTTCAGGGCCTTGCGCATGGCGTCCACGGCGGCCTGATCGGCGGCCTTCTCGTCGCCACGGCCCATCAGCAGCGAGGCGGACAGGGCCGCCGCCTCGGTGACGCGGACCACTTCCAGCGCCAGATTGCGATCCATCACCAGGGAGAAATCGCCCTTCGGATTGCTCTTCTCACTCATTATCGTTCCCCTATGGCTGAGATCGGCGTCTTGTCGGTTGCGCCGTTCCTGGGTTGAGTGTGTATCAGAAATCCTCGATGCGGATCATGCGCGGCGGTTCCAGAACACTGTCCAACGACGCGATGGTGGCGAGCGCCTGCTGCATGGCGGCCTCGTCCGTGTCGTGGGTGGTCCAGACCACGGGCACCGCCTCACCGGGTGCCCGACCGCGCTGCAGGAACGCCTCCATGGAGACATTCTGGTCGCGCAGCGTGGCCGCGATCTCGGCGATCACACCGGGACGGTCAACCACCATCAGGCGGACATAGTAGCGGCCACGGCGGCGGCTCAGCGGGGCGGCCTTGGCAGGCTCCAGTGCTGCTGCCGGCACGCCGAAGGTCGGCGTGGAACGGCCACGGGCGATATCCACCAGATCGGCGACAACGGCGGATGCCGTCGGGCCGGCACCGGCACCGCGCCCCACCAGCACCACCTTGTCCACGAAATCGCCATCGGCGACGACGGCGTTGAACACGCCATCGGTGGCACCGCAGGGGCTGGTGATCGGCACCATACAGGGATGCACCCGCTGCTCAATCCCATCCGGGGTCCGCCGGGCAATGCCCAGCAGGCGGATGCGGTAGCCCAATTCCTGGGCGTAGTTGATGTCGAGGGCGGAGACGTGGCGGATGCCCTCAATATGCACCGACTTGAAATCGACATGCGCGCCGAAGGCCACGGCGGTCAGGACCGCCAGCTTGTGCGCGGCATCCACGCCATCCACGTCAAAGGACGGGTCGGCCTCGGCATAGCCCAGGCGCTGGGCATCGGCCAGAACATCGGCGAAATCGCGGCCCGTGGTCCGCATTTCGGTCAGGATGTAATTGCAGGTGCCGTTCAGGATACCGTGAACTTCACGGATATTGTTGGCGGCCAGACCTTCGCGCAGACCCTTGATGGCGGGGATGCCGCCTGCCACCGCCGCCTCGAACGCCAGGGTCAGGCCGGCGGACTCGGCTTTCTGGGCCAGTGCCGCGCCATGATGGGCCAGCAGCGCCTTGTTGGCCGTGACCACATGCTTGCCGGCGGCCAATGCCGCCTCAACCGCCTGTTTGGCGATGCCGTCCGACCCGCCGATCAGTTCGACGAACACATCGACATCGGGATCAACGGCCAGATCGGCGGCATTCTCATACCAGCGGACATTGGACAGATCGACGCCACGGTCGCGGCTACGGTCACGGGCGGAAACGGCCACCACCTGAATGGCGCGGCCCGTCCGCCGGGACAGCAGTTCGGCATTGGCCGATACCAGCTTCAGAACCCCGCCGCCGACCGTACCAAGGCCGGCGACGCCGATGCGCAACGGTTTACCATCAACCATCAGAATTGATCCTCACTCGACAGCGGCGGGTTCGGACGTGATGGGCGCGTTGATCTTGCGCGCCTTGTCCAGGAACAGCTTGATATTGTTGGTGGCCTGACGGATGCGCTGGGTGTTTTCCACAAGCCCGAACCGCACATGCGTGTCACCATACTCGCCAAACCCGATGCCGGGGCTGACGGCGACCTTGGCTTCCTGCATCAGGACCTTGGCGAATTCCAGACTGCTCAAATGCTTGAACGGCTCGGGAATTTCGGCCCAGACGAACATGGACGCGTTGGGCGACGGCACCATCCAGCCGGCCGCATGCAGACCCTTGATCAGCACATCACGGCGCTGCTTGTACATCTCGCGGATTTCCAGGACGCAATCCTGCGGCCCGTTCAGGGCGGCGGTGGCCGCCACCTGGATGGGCGTGAAGGCGCCGTAATCCACATAGGATTTGAACTTGGCCAGCGCGCCCACCAGCTTCTTGGACCCGACACCAAAGCCCACGCGCCAACCGGGCATGTTGTAGGTCTTGGACAGGCTGTTGAATTCAACGGTGATGTCGCGCGCTTCCGGGATCTGCAACACCGACGGCGGCGGATTGCCGTCGAAATAGATCTCGGCATAGGCGATGTCGGACAGGATATAGATGCCGTGCTTCAGGCACAGATCGACAATCGGACGATAGAAGTCCAGCGTCACCGTCTGCCCCGTCGGGTTGGCGGGGAAGCTGACGATCAGGGCCGTGGGCTTGGGCACCGAATGCTTGATGGCGCGTTCCAGGGCCGGCACGAAATCATCCAGGCCGTTATTCACCGGAATGTGGCGCAGGGCGGCCCCGGCCAGCATGAAGCCGAACGGATGGATCGGATAGGATGGATTCGGCACCAGGATCACGTCGCCGGGGCTGGTGATCGCCTGCGCCAGATTGGCCAGGCCTTCCTTGGAGCCGATGGTGACGATGGCTTCCGTCTCCGGGTCGATATCGACATCGAAGCGGCGCTTGTAATAGGCGCTGATCGCCTTGCGCAGGCCGGGAATGCCGCGGCTCTGGCTATAGCGGTGGGTCTTGGGGTTCTGGACCGCCTCGATCATCTTCGCCACGATATGCGGCGGGGTCGGCTGGTCCGGGTTGCCCATGCCGAGATCGATGATGTCCTCCGCGGCGGCCCTAGCTCGCGCCTTCATCGCATTCACTTCAGCGAAGACATAGGGCGGAAGCCGCTTGATGCGGTGGAATTCAGTGTCGCTCATGGACCTGGGCACCGGGTTGAAAATGAAAGGGGCGAAATATGTAGCGCACCGCAACAGCCCCCCGCGACAGTATTTTGCGCGGGAGCCACGCCAATCTGCCATGAGCGGGCGGGATGGCGGGGGGGGATGTCGCTCCCAAACGGCAACGCCGCCCCCTCACCCTCCCATCGGCTGGCGCCAATGGGCCCCTCCCTCTCCCGCAAGCGGGCGAGGGGCAAACTTCTCCCCTCGCCCACGAAGGTGGGAGAGGGAGGGGCCCGAACGCGTCAACGTTTGGGAGGGTGAGGGAACAACATCCCCAAACCCTCACCCGTCCTCCGGCACCCTCGGCAACGCCTGCGGCACCGGCGGTGGTGCGTCGGGCACATCGGGCACATCCTCCGGCCGGCCACGCGGATCGGTGGAGCGGGCGCGGAGCGCATCGCCCGCCGCCTCTCCCTCGGCCCGGTCGGCCTGCAACCGGTCGATCAGGGCCTGGCGTTCGATGGGGTTGGAAAATTCTTCCGGTCGGGCCGGGACGGAGCCCAGGTTGGCCCGCCCCTTGATCGACGGGTCGGCCCGGCGGATGGGCCGGGCGCCCGTCAGGGCCTTCACGGGGTCAGCATCGGTGATTTCCGACGGTTTCGCGGGCGCCGGTCCGTCATCGAACACGATGTCGGGCACGGGCACCTGAGCGCAGGCCGACAGGCCCAGCATGGCGGCAATGGCGGCCAGGCGAAGATGTCGGAGCGATACGTATGCAGCGGTGAAAATCATGAAGGGATCGTGTATGAAAAAAAGCGGGACGGCAACCCGCCCGCCATACCGCCATCGGACAGGCTGGCATGCGGGACCGATCCTGGACAAAGCCGACGGCCCCACACCGGGGTAACGCAGAATCGGCATTGTCCTTGTGCCTGGGAAACGTGACGTCAAGGAAGTCAGCATGGCCGAGCCGCAAAGCCCCGAGATCAAGATCCCCGATCCGGTCGAAATGTCGCGCAACATGGCGCGCATCGCCGAACAGAGCCAGCGGCTGGTGTCGGATTTCCTGCAACGGCAGAATGGCGGCGGTGACGCGTCTGCGTCCCAGGGCATGATGCATATCGGTGCAGCCTTCATGGAGATGACGGCCCGCCTGATGGCCGATCCGGCCAAGCTGATGCAGGCGCAGATGTCGCTGTGGCAGGACTATATGTCCCTGTGGCAGCGCACAACCCAGCGCCTGCTGGGCCAGGAAGCCGCCCCCGTGGTGGCGCCGGCCAAGGAGGATAAGCGCTTCAAGGACAGCGCCTGGGATGAAAACGCCCTGTTCGACTATATCAAGCAGTCCTACCTGCTGACAGCCCGCTGGCTGCAATCCACCGTGCATGAGGTGGAAGGGATGGACGACAAGACGGCCAAGAAGGTGGACTTCTATACCCGTCAGTTCGTGGACGCGATGGCGCCCAGCAATTTCGTCCTGACCAATCCGGAAGTGCTGCGCGCCACCATCGAATCCGGCGGTGAGAATCTGGTCAAGGGGCTGGAAAACCTGCTGGGCGATCTGGAGCGCGGCAAGGGCCAGCTCGCCATCTCCATGACCGACTATAAGAAGTTCGAGGTGGGCAAGAACATTGCCGCCACGCCCGGTCAGGTCGTCTATCAGAACGAGCTGATGCAGTTGATCCAGTACAACCCGACCACGGAGCAGCAGCATAAGCGCCCGCTGCTGATCGTGCCGCCCTGGATCAACAAATTCTATATCCTGGACCTTCGCCCCGCCAATTCGCTGGTGAAATGGCTGTGCGATCAGGGGCATACGGTCTTTATCGTCTCCTGGGTCAATCCGGATGAACATCTGGCGACCAAGACCTGGGAAGATTACATGACCGCCGGCCCGCTCGCCGCCATCGACGCCATCGAACAGGCGACGGGGGAGCGGGAGATCAACATGGTCGGCTACTGCATCGGCGGTACGCTGACGGCCTCAACGCTGGCCTATATGGCGGAAAAGGGCGATGACCGGGTCAAGAGCGTGCTCTATCTCGTCACCCTGACCGACTTTACCGAGCCTGGCGAACTGTCCGTCTTCATTGATGAGGAGCAGTTGGCAGCCCTGGAAGAGAAGATGAACAGCCAGGGCTACCTGAACGGGCAGTCCATGGCCACCACCTTCAACATGCTGCGCGCCAACGACCTGATCTGGTCGTTCGTGGTGAATAATTATCTGCTGGGCAAAGACCCGTTCCCGTTCGACCTTCTGTACTGGAACTCGGACGCCACCCGCATGCCCGCCGCCATGCACAGTTTCTACCTGCGCAACATGTATCAGCGCAACCTGCTGGTGAAGCCATGTGCCCTGACCCTGAAGGGCGTGGAGATTGATCTGGGTAAGATCAAAACCCCGACCTTCATGCTGTCCACGCGTGAGGATCACATCACGCCCTGGAAGTCGACCTACGCCGCAACCCAGCTTTATGGCGGCCCGGTGAAATTCGTGCTGGCCGCATCCGGCCATATTGCCGGCGTCGTCAACCCGCCGGCAGCCAATAAATACAGCCACTTCCTGAACACCAAGCTGCCCAAGGACCCCGAACAATGGCTGGCCGGCGCCAAACAGGTTGAAGGCAGCTGGTGGCCCGAATATGCGAAGTGGGTGCAGAAATATGCCGGCCCCAAGGTCCCCGCACGGCAACCCGGCGACGGCAAGCTGACGCCGATCGAACCGGCCCCCGGTTCCTATGTGAAGGTGCGGGTGGTGGAGTGATCCACCATCATGGCCGCCACTCAAACATGGTCAGCAGCGTGCGCTGAATGATCGGTTTGAAGTTGTTGTCGGACACCAAATAGACCGCGACCCCGCCGCCGGGCAGGGGTCGCGTGTCGATCCCCTCGTAATTCTCCGTCGCCATGGGTGGCTGCAACCGGGCGATCTCCCGCCCCTGCACCACCGCACCGGTCTTCACGGCCCTGGCATCAACCCGTACGATGCGGCTGCCCCAGCCGCCCATCAGCCCGACACGGCGTTCCAGCACCAGGATACCACCATCGGGCAGGCGTGCGGCGTCCACCGGCAGGAAGGGCGGCATTCCCTGATAGGTGAATTCACCCCACGCCCCCGGCCCGCCGATCCAGGCGCGGTGCCGCCCCTGCCCGTCCCCATCCTCGGCAATGGCCAGCAGGCGCCCGTCGGGCAGCGACAGCAGCGTTTCGATCCCCGCATTGAACGGCAGTGCCGCAAACCCATCCGGCACCGGCAGCTCCACAGCCGCCGACCCGGCCAATGCCGGCGGATAGCGCAGGATGGAATGCCGCCGTTCCATCGACACGGCCCAACCATCGCCCGGCCAATCCCCGATCAGGGCCAGACCCTCGGTATCGTTGAAGAAACCCGGCAGCGCCTGCCCGTCGCTGCCCAGCAGCGGGTCGATGCTGTAACTCCCTGCTGCGACCAACTCCCCCGCCGAACCATAGGCTAACCGCCCCGCGATGCGCCGGCCCCGGTCGCTGATCGCCACGAACTGCGACCCGTCCGGGCCGACGCGCAGGGCGGACAGGCCGCCGAAATCCGGATTCGCATCCCGCAGATGCAGAGTGCCGCGCCAGACCAGTTCCCCCGCCCGCACCGGTGCCGCCGTTTCCTCCAGCAAAACCACCGGCGTGCTGGGCGGCCCATCCTGACCGATGGCACAGCCGGCCAGCGTCAGCGCCAGGAACAGCGCGGCGGGCAGACGCAGAAGGGGACGCGGCATTCAACTACTCCGTTCAGGGGAAGCGGGGGCAACGGGCTTATCTCCATCGGATGGGGGTATGCCATCCCCCCTTCCTATCGCGGATGCGAAACGTTTATCTTGGTTCCTGCCATGGCAACAGTATGACAATCACAGGCGGTTGGCGCGATGAGTGACAGTGAATTGACCCTGCAACCCGATCCCGCCGCTGAAACCAGCCGCCTGGACCGGATAGAGGCCCGACTGGCCGCACTGGAAGACCGGATCGCCGGGGCCGGTGCAGCCCTGCCGCCGCCGCGTGATGCCGACCCGGCCCCCGCCGCCGCCAGTACGGCCCCCGCCGCGCCCCCGCCCGGCACCCCGGCCTTCCTGGAGCCGCTGGCTGAATTCGTGCGCAACAACCCCGTGCTGTCGCTGATCGGCGCCATCGTCGTGCTTGTCGTGCTGTCCCACCTGTTCGGCTGAAAGGGGCTGACGACATGAGCAGCTATAGCTTTGAAACCACGATGAAGTTCAAGAATCGTGGCGACATGGAAAAGGCCGAGGACTGGATCAACGCCAACATCAAGGGCCTCTGGGCCCTGGAATTCCTGGGCATGCAGGAAGAAATGAGCGTGGATACCGGCCTGCGCAGCAATGTGCTGAAGGTCCTGTTCAAGTTCGGCCGCAAGGAGGACTTTGAACGGTTCCGCAACGAATATGTGCTGGGTAAACCCTCCAGCGCGCCCAACAAGCAGGCGGGTAAGGCACCGGAAAAGCCTAAGGGCTTCTTCGCGCGGCTGTTTAGCTGATCCTCTTATCGTCATCCCGGCGAAAGCCGGGAACCAGGGGCCAAGCGCCCGACCTATCGGCGGCGTCTGTTAACTCAGTATCGAACCCTGGTCCTGTGGCCCTGGGTCCCGGCTTTCGCCGGGATGACGAAAATTGCTACTTGAATAGTCACCAGAAAAACAACGGTCGGGCGTCCCCCGACACCCGACCGTTGCTGTTCCGGACTGGCTGGTCGTGGCCTACCCGGAAATCTTCTTGCCATTGACCCGCACGCTGGCCAGCCCGGAAGAGCTGATGCGGCGGTCCTTGGCCTCGCCATCGAAATTGACGGAGCCGAGGCCGGACACCGACACGTCCAGCAGATCGACCTTGCCGTCATTGAGATCGACATCGCCGACGCCACTGACCCTCACGGAGACGGGGCCATTGACGCCGGCGACATCGACATTGCCGAAACCGGCGATCCTGATATCTGCGCCCTGTCGCACGGTGCCGATATCAATATCGCCCGCTCCGGCGATGTTCAGGTCCAGCTTGCCGGCAATATCGCCGGTATGAATGCCGGCGGCCCCCGCCACATCGATGCGGGCGCTGGTCAGCCGGCCGGTCTTGATGTCTGCCGCCGAGCGTATATCCGCGGTCAGCGCACCATCCAGGTCCCCCACGTCCAGCTTTCCGATCATGTCATCGACATGAATGGACGCCCCCTTGGGCAGGGTGATGGTGATGACGACATCATGATCGTCCACGTTCCAGTCACGTTTCTTTTCCGCCGGACGCGACCGTGCAACCACGACACCGCCCTCGCCCGCCCGCGCCGACAGCAGCGGGAACTCAGCGGGATCGGCATCGATGGTGACGGTCATGCCCTTGGCGGAGGGATCGACGGTCACCTTCACATCCCCGATCACATCACGGACGATCAGCATTGATCCATCGAACCGCTGCGGTTCGGATGTTTCCGCCTGTGCGGCCCCCGTCAGGGCGCCAAGGGCGATGCCGGCAAAAAGCATGAAAGCGGATTTACGCATGATCAAAGGCCCCCCACGGCCCAGGTTGTGGGCAAAACTTCCCCGTTTCCCGCCACCGTCTGCGGCGGGATGGCTCAATCACTGCGAGATAGAAAGGCGACCTTAACTGCTCCGGCCCGTCACGCGGACATTGCCGGAACCGGACTGATCGATACTCTGATTGCGGGCAACACCGTCCAGCAGCAGCGAGCCGGAACCGTTAATCTCCACCGCCAGCGGATCGGCAACGCCGGACTGGATACGGATATCGCCGGACCCGTTGATCTCGGCATTGATGGGGCCATTGGCATGGGCCAGCGTGATCTCGCCCGACCCGTTGATCTCCAGCGCCGTCTTGCCGCTGGTACGCCCCGTGATGACGGAGCCGCTGCCATTGATCTCCACCTCGATATCGCGATCGACATCGCCCAGCTTCACATCGCCCGACCCGTCGATGCCGATGCTGGCCGTGGACACCCGGCCCACGCTCAGCGTGCCGGAATTCATACCGTCAACGGACAGGGCACCGCGCAGGTCGCCGACCGTCCCCTCCCCCGTAAAGCCATCAATCTCCAGCTTGGTGCCGGCGGGAACGGTCAGGGTGACGGTGATCCAGTCATCCTTATCGCGCCAGCGGCGGTCACGCGGGCTGTCCTTCTGATGGATGACCAGATCGTCGCCTTCCTTCTTCACCTCAACCAGCTGTACCCAGCGGTCGGGGCCGGTGACGCTGGCCGTCACCTTGGAGGCGCCGGCATCCACCTTCACCTCCAGCCGGCCCACGACATCCTGCACCGTAACCTCACGGGCGGCATAATCCTGCGGCCCGAACGCCAGCGCCGGCAGGGCCGTCAGGGTCAGGGCAGAGGCGAACAGGGCGGCTTTCAGCGACATGATGGTCAGGCTCCGATTTGATCGGTTGGTTCTGACCTGAATACAGCAACGCCCGTGCCAACCCGGAAAAGGGCGGGAATGCGTGGGAAGGAGACTTCAGCGATACAGAATGCCGCGACGAAGTGGCGGGAATGGCGATGAGAGGTGGCGACAATGGCCATTGCACCTCTCTCCACACACCGACCCCTTTCGCCGGGATAACGTGGAGAGAGGGCGATGAAAACAGATCACCCTGCTCACCCAATCGCCCCCTTGAACCAGCCCACCAGTTCCTCGACCTTCACGGCAACTTGCGTACCGGCCACCATATCCTTCACCAGGACCTCGCCCTTGGCCTTCTCATCGCTGCCCATGATGACCGCATAACGGATGCCGGCCTTGTCGGCATATTTGAACTGCTTGGCCGGCTTGTCAGGCGACAGGTAGATCTCGGTATTCACCCCGCCCTGGCGCAGGGCGGCACCGATGGCGAGATAGTCGTTCAGCAGGCTGGGATCGAACTGCGTGACCAGGGCCTGCACGGAACTGTCGCCATCCTTGACGATCCCGGCCTGTTCCAGCGCATAGAACAGGCGCGTCAGGCCGATGGAGATGCCCACGCCCGGCAGCTTCGACTTGGTGTAAAGCCCGGCCAGATTCTCATACCGCCCGCCGGAGCAGACGGAACCCAGCGACCGGTGATCGGTCAGGAACGTCTCATAGACGGTACCGGTGTAGTAATCCAGGCCACGGGCAATGGCCAGATTGATGCGCCAATGCGTCTCCGGCACGCCGAACGCGATCAGGGCGGCCACCACCTGACGCAGCTCCTCCACCCCTTCCTTGAACAGGTCATTGTCCAGGCCCAGACGGTCCAGATGGGCCAGCGTGTCCGCCGACGATCCGCTGAACCCGATCATGTCCAGCACGCTGGCAGCCTGCGCCGCAGACAGGGCAATCCCGTCTGCCGTCAGCAGGTTCAGAACATCCTCGCGCGACAGCTTGTCCAGCTTGTCCACCTGCCGCAGCACCAGGATGCGGATGCCGGGGTCGGTCACCCCCAACGCCTCGAACATTCCCAGCAGGATCTTGCGGTTGTTGAAGTTGATCTGGAACGGCCCGACATTCAGTTCCGTGAACACGGAATAGATCACGGCGGGCATTTCCGCGTCATAGGCGACGGGCAGGCTGTCCTTGCCGATCACGTCGATATCGCACTGATAGAATTCGCGGTACCGGCCCTTCTGCGCCCGCTCGCCGCGATAGACGCGCTGCATCTGATAGCGGCGAAAGGGGAAGGCCAATTCGCGCTCATACTGCGCGACATAGCGGGCCGTGGGCACCGTCAGGTCGAAGCGCATGGCCAGATCGGGCTTGTGCCCCTGTTCGATGGCGCCCGTCGACTGCACGAAATAGACCTGCTTTTCCGTCTCCCCGCCCGACTTGGACAGAAGCACGTCCGCCACTTCGAATACCGGCGTCTCCAGCGGGATAAAGCCGAACCGTTCGTAATTGCGGCGGATCGTGTCCAGCATGCGCTGGAAAGTGACCTGACGGCGCGGCAACAATTCCATGGTGCCGGCGGGGGTGCGGGGGGTGATCAGGGCCATGTCGGTCGGTTCCGGACGGGATTTCAACAATCTGTCCAGCCTTTTACCGGTCCGCCGCGCCGCCCGCCAGCCTCATCGGCGGCAGGGGCGCCATGCCCGAACATCCTCAAGCACAGGCGCTGGCCGGGCTTTGCACCAGCCAGCGAAGGGCCGAGGCCTCGTCCTTGAAGGCACGATGCTTGGCACCCGGATAGAAACTGGCCAAGATGACCAGGAAGCGGGGGTAATTGTCTGGCAGAAGATAGGCGCAGCGCACGCTCTGCTGGTTCGTCAGGGTCCAGGGCGCATGCCGGCGCAGATCGCGGATCATGCCCCAATCGACGGACCCCGTGAACCGGCGGATATCCACCAGGACACGGTTGTCTGGCCGCAGCAGCCGATCCTCCACCGCCAGTTCCATGGCCATCTCGATATCCGTCGGCGGCACATCACCTGCCAAGAGGAAACAGAGAAACCGCTCGCTCAACGCGATGGAGATGTAGCCTGATCGGTGACCTACGGAGAACATGCCAGGGCAATCTGCTGACCGGAAAAGCGGCGCGCACTATGACTTCCACCACCCAATACGTCAATAACGGCGTGGATAAATTATACGATCATTCCTGAAACTCGCTTCGGATTTCCGACGAGTCAATTGTCACGCGGCCAGATTCCGTGGCAGGAGCGGATCACCCCGCAGCCAGGCGCGGGCTGTCCTCTCATCCCGAAAGGCATTATGATGGGCGCGGGGATAATGACAGGCTGTAACAGCCATCAGGGCCAAACCCTCCTCCCGCAACAGATAAGCCAGCTTCGTGCCCGCCCCATGCACCCAGGGGGCATACCGACCCATGCGGCGGACAACGCCCCAGTCAATAACACCGACAAATCGGCGCAGATCAATCAGAACGGACCGGCAGCCACGGTAGATGCCCAATTCATGCCCGATCTCAATGGCCAGATCGACATCGGCCGGCATCACTTCACCCGTGACAAGCAGGGCGATGACATCGTTCTGTCTTGAGACAGTAATAAATCCTGCACGAAAGCCGACAGAAAACATCAACACAGTCCCGCGTCATCCGAAAGCATCGGGAGGATTGCTCAGACCAGCCAATTTGTCAAAGTTAGCGGTAATATATTATGCGCATTGCTGCCGTGAGACATCAGGGACCCCTGATCAATGGCACTGCCCGACCGACCCCTCACCGCACAGCCGGCCATCGGCCCAACGGGCACCCGCCAGGTCGGCATTGCGCAGGTCGGCCCCATCCAGCTTGGCCCCTGTCAGGTCCGCCCCCTTCATGACGGCGCCCACCAGCTTGGCATTACGCAGATCGGCATTCTTCAGGCTGGCCCCGGACAGGTCGGCGCGCGTCAGGTCCGCCTCGATCAGGCGGGCACCATCCATCACCACCCGGTCCAGCCGCGCCGACAGGAACTTGGCGCGATAGGCATCGGCACCGGTCAGGGTCGCCCCCGACAGGTCGCTGCGCTGGAACGTCGCCTCGCGTAGCATGGCATGGGACAGCGACACGGATTTCAGATCACGCCCATCCATGTAGCAGCGGCGCCAGTTGACACCATCGGCGGCGGCATCGGTACAGGCGGCCATGGCCCCACCGGCGCCAACCACCAGGGCGATCAGCAGGCCGGTCAGATGTTTCAGGGTGGCGGCGAGTACAGGTGGCGGGTTGGTCTTGTTCATGCCATGAAAATAAGCAGCGCCCCCGGCCTGCGCAACCGGCGGCCCGGAAAATGGTGTATTTTCTGTAAATGGATGGCGGTACCGGCGTTCGCGCCGATTGCAACGCCGCCGCGACTGTCGCAAAGTCACAGGCAGGAAACGTCTTTTGCGGGATAGTGCGGAAATATGGCCGTGCAGCGTTATTTGGGCCATTCCGGTATGATGCGCTGGTTCTGGGCGCCTCTTGTCGCGACATTGATCCTTTCATCCCTGTGGGTCGGCCTGTCCGCCGCCCTGACCCAACGTCCGCTGGCCGTGGATGGCGTGCTGGATCTGCGCGGCTGGGATTTCCGCCATGACGGGCAGATTTTCCTGGAAGGCGACTGGCAGTTTTGGCGCGACCGTCTGGTCAATCCGGCGGAGATCACCGACGGCTCCGCCCCGCCGCCCGCCCTGCTGGACGTGCCCGGCCGCTGGACCAGCCAGAAGGTGAATGGCGTACCGCTGAATGCCGAAGGTATCGGCACCTATCACCTGCGCGTGCTGCTGCCCAAGGATGCGCCGCCCCTTGCCATGCGCCATAATCAGCGGTTTGTGGCCTGGAACGTCCTGGTCAATGGCGAGCGCTCCGTCTATGCCGGCAATGTCGGCACCGACGCCGACAGCACCGACAGCGCGGGGCAGAAGGCCATCTCCGCCGTCGGCCCCATCGATGGGGTGCTGGACATCACGGTGCAGGTAGCGGCCTTTGGCGGCTATGGCGGCATTCCGCGCGCCCTGTTGCTGGGTGATGCCGACAGCATGTATGGCGACTGGCAGCAGGAACTGGCCTTCCGCACGGCCTTCCTGTCGGTCTGCCTGTCCATCGGCGTTTTGTACCTGATCCTCTATGTCCTGCGCCCACGTGACCGGGAATGTCTGGTCTTTGCCGTCATGTCGGTGGCCATCGCCCTGGTGCAACTGACCTCCAACACGCCCTTGGGCAGCGAGGTGCTGTATTCCCTGCCGGGGCAGCTGCTGGGTTTCCTCAACAATGTGATGTTCCCCTTCGTCTGGCTCTCCTGTCTGGCCAGTGCGGCCCTGCTGTTCCCCGGCTCCTTGCGCAAGGGTCTGGCCTGGCCTTCCTTCCTGTTCATTCTGGCAGTGCCGGTGGCCAGCCTCTGGACCCTGCAATTCCCCTGGCTTCTGACCTGGACGGCCACCATCGGCCTGATCCTGGCCCTGATGACCCTGATCGCCGCCACGGGCACGGCGGCAAAGCAGCGGCAGCCGCTGGCCCTGCCCATGGCCATCGCCTGGACCGTGCTGGGAGTTTCCAATCTGGCCTTGGTCCACCGCGTCGGCTTCACCGGCATCATGGAGGCCGGGTACTGCTTCATGCTGTTCCTGCAGGCGGCCCTACTGATCGACCGGCTGCGCCACATGCTGGATCAGGCCAAACAGTCGAACGCCCGTCTGGCCGCCCTGAATGGCGCGCTGGAGGATCAGGTCGCCGACCGGACAAAGCATCTGTCGGAAACCGTTGACCGGCTGCAACTGGCGCAGGATCGGCTGGTCCAGTCGGAAAAGCTGGCCAGCCTGGGCCGCCTTGTCGCTGGCGTCGCGCATGAGGTGAACACCCCCGTCGGCACCGCGCTGACCACCGCCACCCATCTGGCACAGCAGGTGGAAGCAGCCGAGGAGGCGATGGCCGCCGGCACCATGACGCGCCGGCAGCTTGCTGATTTCCTGACGGAGGTGAAGGAGGCGGCGAACCTGCTGACCACCACTGTCGAACGCACCGCCGCCGTGGTGCAGAGCTTCAAGCAGATCGCCACCGAACGTTCGGATGAAACCCGCCGCCGCCTGGACCTGCACGACCTGCTGATGGAACTGCGCCCCGCGATGGAGGTGCGGACCGATGCGCCGCATGTGCGCTTCGTGATGGAAAGCAAGCCGGGTCTGGTGCTGGAAACCAATGGCGGCGCCCTGACCCAGGTGCTGGGCCAGCTTCTGTCCAACTGCATGGACCATGCCTTCCCCTGCGCACGCCCCGGCATGATCCGCGTGGCGGCCAGCCTGACGCCCGATGGCGCCGTCGATCTGCTGGTAGAGGATGATGGCGTCGGTATTGATCCCGATATCCGCCCCCGCCTGTTTGAACCCTTCACCACTACGGGCCGCGCCGATGGGCGCACGGGCCTGGGCCTGCACATGGTCTATACGCTGGTGGCCGGCCCCCTGGGCGGCACCATATCGGTGACCGACCGCCCGGATGGCGGCACGCTGGTGCAGGTGCGCCTACCCGCCACCCCCCGGACGGAGGCAGAGGCAGCCTCCCCTCCCCCCATCCCCAGCGTGGGCGCTGCCGGCATGTCAGCCATCATCACATAAAGATATCTTTATGTTTGCATGGGTGATGCCCCGGCGGTAGAACCAATGCCAGGGGTGCTGCGCCTGCGCCCGCCGGTTTGGGTGTTGCATGATGGAGGGCTTTAAGATGACCAGGGCTGAACGGCTGTCCCGGCTGCGCGACATTGCGCGCCAGCGTATCCTGGTGATCGACGGCGCCATGGGCACCATGATCCAGCGGCATAATCTGCAAGAGGAAGATTACCGCGGCACGCGCTTTGCCGACTGGGCCCATGATGTGAAGGGCAATAACGACCTTCTGTCGGTGACCCAGCCCAAGATCATCTATGACATCCATGCCCAGTATTTGGATGCCGGCGCCGACATCATCGAAACCAACACCTTCAATTCCACCAGCATTTCACTGGCCGATTACGGCATGGAAAAGCTGGCCTACGAGCTGAATTTCGAAGGCGCCAAGCTGGCACGCCAGGCCGCCGACGTGGCAGAGGCCGCCGACCCGACCCAGCCGCGCTATGTCGCCGGTGCCCTTGGCCCCACCAACCGCACGGCCAGCATCAGCCCCGTGGTCACCGACCCCGGCTTCCGCAATGTCGATTTTGATGAGCTGCGTCTGGCCTATAAGGAACAGACGGCGGGCCTGATCGATGGCGGGTCCGACCTTCTCATGGTCGAAACCATATTCGACACGCTGAACGCCAAGGCCGCCCTGTTCGCGATTGAGGAAGTGCTGGAGGAAAAGGGCCTGGACCTGCCCGTCCTGATCTCCGGCACCATCACCGACCGTTCGGGCCGCACCCTGTCCGGGCAGACGACGGAGGCATTCTGGAATAGCCTGCGCCATGTGAAGCCCTTCTCCGTGGGCCTGAACTGCGCGCTGGGTGCCGATCTGATGCGCCCCTATATCCAGGAACTGTCGCGCATCGCCGACGTCTTCGTCTCCGCCTACCCCAATGCCGGCCTGCCCAACGAGTTCGGGCAGTATGACGAAAAGCCCGAACATATGGCGTCCGACCTTCAAGGCTGGGCCAAGGATGGGCTGGTCAACATCGTCGGCGGCTGCTGCGGCTCCACGCCCGACCATATCCGGGCCATCGCGCAATCGGTAAAGGGCCTGCCGCCGCGTGAGCCGGCGAACCCTGAACGCTCCATGCGCCTGTCGGGCCTGGAGCCGTTTACGATGCCGGCCTTCTGATCCATCCTTCCGTCCCCGCCCCTGCCCTTCCCTTTCAGCGACAGAGCCAAATCATGACCGCCCCCCGCACCGCCAGCTTCATCAATATCGGCGAGCGCACGAACGTCACCGGTTCGGCCAAGTTCAAGAAGCTGGTGCTGGACGGGAATTATGAGGCGGCATTGGATGTCGCGCGCGAGCAGGTGACCAACGGCGCGCAGGTGATCGACGTCAACATGGACGAGGCGATGCTGGACAGTGAGGCGGCGATGGTCCGTTTCCTGCGCCTGATCGGCTCAGAGCCGGACATCGCCCGCGTGCCGGTGATGATCGACAGCTCGAAATGGAGCGTGATTGAGGCAGGCCTGAAGAATGTGCAGGGCAAGCCCATCGTCAATTCCATCTCGCTGAAGGAAGGCGAGGAGCTTTTCGTCGCCCAGGCCAAGAAAATCCGCCGCTATGGCGCCGCCGTCGTCGTCATGGCCTTTGACGAAAAGGGCCAGGCCGACACCCGCGCCCGCAAGCTGGAGATTTGCAAGCGCTCCTACGATGTGCTGGTGAACAAGGTCGGCTTCCCGCCCGAAGACATCATCTTCGACCCCAACATCTTCGCCGTCGCGACGGGCATCGAGGAGCACAATAACTACGCCGTGGACTTTATCGAGGCGACGCGCGACATCCGCCGCGAATGCCCCGGCGCCCACATCTCGGGCGGCCTGTCCAACGTCTCGTTCAGTTTCCGCGGCAACAACACCGTGCGCGCGGCCATGCATTCCGTGTTCCTCTACCACGCCATCCCGGCGGGCATGGACATGGGCATCGTCAATGCCGGCGAACTGCCCGTCTATGACGACATCCCGGCGGAGCTGCGGGAGCGCGTGGAGGATGTGATCCTCAACCGCCGCGACGATGCCACCGACCGTCTGCTGGAAGTGGCCGACAAGTATAAGGGCGGCGAGAAGAAGAAGGCCGCCGATCTGTCCTGGCGCAGCCTGCCCGTCAAGGAACGTCTGGCCCACGCCCTGGTCCATGGCATTGATGAGTTCATCGACACCGACGTGGAAGAAGCGCGTCTGGCCGCCGAACGCCCCCTGCACGTCATCGAAGGCCCCCTGATGGATGGCATGAACGTGGTGGGCGACCTGTTCGGTGCCGGCAAGATGTTCCTGCCGCAGGTGGTGAAATCCGCCCGCGTCATGAAAAAGGCCGTGGCCTGGCTGCTGCCCTATATCGAGGCGGAAAAGGACGGGGCCAAGTCCGAACCGGCGGGCCGCGTCCTGATGGCCACCGTCAAGGGCGACGTGCATGATATCGGCAAGAACATCGTGGGCGTGGTGCTTCAGTGCAATAACTTCGAGGTGGTGGATCTGGGCGTCATGGTCCCCTGCGCCCGCATCCTGGAGGAAGCCAAGGCCCATAACTGCAACGTCATCGGCCTGTCCGGCCTGATCACCCCATCGCTGGACGAAATGGTCTATGTGGCGCGCGAGATGCAGCGCACCGGCATGAAGATGCCGCTGCTGATCGGCGGGGCCACCACGTCCAAGGTCCATACCGCCGTCAAGATCGACCCCAACTATGACGGCCCCGTGGTGCATGTGCTGGATGCCAGCCGCGCCGTCGGCGTGGCGCAAAGCCTGCTGAACCCCACCAACGGCCCCGTCTATACCGCCAAGACCAAGGCCGATTACGCCGCCATGCGCGAGGCCCACGCCGCCAGCCAGCTGACCCGCAGCCGCCTGCCCTTCACCCAAGCCCAAGCAAACGCGCTCAAGCTGGACTGGGCCAGCTACAGCGCGCCGCAGCCGCTGAAGCCCGGCGTGACGGTCTTTGACGATTACGATCTGGCCGAACTGGTCGCCCGCATCGACTGGAAGCCCTTCTTCCAGGCATGGGAACTGCACGGCAATTTCCCCGCCATCCTGGAGGATGACAAGGTGGGCGAAAGCGCCCGCGCGCTGTGGGCCGATGCGCAGGCCATGCTGCAGCGGATTGTGGGCGAAAAATGGCTGCGCGCCAACGCCGTGGTCGCGCTCTGGCCCGCCAACAGCATCGGCGACGATATCGAGCTTTACACCGACAATACCCGCAAAACCGTGCTGGACCGCCTGCACATGCTGCGTCAGCAGATGGCCCGCGATCCGGGCCGGGAGCGGGCGAACCTGTCGCTGGCCGATTACATCGCACCGAAATCCAGCGGCGTGGCCGACTGGATCGGCGGCTTCGCCTGCACCGCCGGCATCGGCCTGGACGAACGCGCCAAGACCTTTGAGGCCGCGCACGATGATTACAGCGCCATCCTGCTGAAGGCCCTGGGCGACCGTCTGGCGGAGGCCTTTGCCGAACGCCTGCATGAACGCGTCCGCACCGAACTGTGGGGCTACGCGGCGGGTGAGACCCTGACCAACGAGCAGTTGATCGCCGAGGAATATCGCGGCATCCGCCCCGCCCCCGGATACCCCGCCTGCCCCGACCACACGGAAAAATCCACCCTGTTCCGCCTGCTGGACGCCACCAACATCGCCGGCATCACGCTCACCGAAAGCTTCGCCATGCTGCCGACAGCCGCCGTCAGCGGCTGGTACTTCGCCCACCCCGACGCCAAATATTTCGGCGTCGCCAAGATCGAACGCGATCAAGTCGCCGACTACGCCGCCCGCAAGGGCATGAGCCTCCCCGAAATGGAACGCTGGCTGGCCCCGAACTTGAACTACGACCCGGATGCGGCGGAACGGGCGGCGGTGACGGCGGCCTAAAGCTCCCCACGGCACCACTTTCCGCTCCTCGCCCACGAAAGTGGGAGAGGGAGGGGCCCGTCGGCGCCCGCCGACGGGAGGGTGAGGGAACCCCGCCCCCCAACCTCCCACGCCCTCCGCCACTACCAACCGTCATCCCCTTGATAAGCCGGGACCCAGCGTCAGGCGCGATCAGCGCCGACATGGCTCCTGTCCCCGTCCGCACGCCCCATCCGCCCCGGACCTTGTCCTTCACCTCGCAAGATGCCATATTGCATAGCGCAATTTGCGGAGGGGCAGACCATGACCGACCTGACACTTCAGGACCGCCAATGGGAAATCGTCGGCAGCCTCTTGGGCCTGGCCGAACGCCCGGCATCTGACCTGGATGCCATGCGTCTGGTCCGCAACCGCTTCTCCCCCGACGTCATCGCCCGCCTGGGCCGTGCCGGGATTGATTTCGGCATCCTGCACCGCGTCATCCCCCGCCGCACCCTGGAACATCGCCGCCAGCGGCAGGAACCGCTAACCCAGGAAGAAAGCGAACGCGCCTACCGCGTCGCCAGCATTTTGGCCCTGGCCGAAACCGTGATGGGCGACCGGCAGAAGGCCCTGTCCTGGCTGACCTCCCCCAAGCGCAGCTTAGGCAACGAGGCTCCGATAGACCTTCTCGACACCGAACCCGGCGCACGGGCAGTAGAAGAACTGCTCTACAGCATCGACGAGGGCTACTTCGCGTGATCCTCTGGCGGATCAGCAACCATGCCGACCTGCGCGGCATTGGCGGTCTGAAAGCCGCCGGTCGCTGGCACAGCCGGGGCCGCCCCGTGGTATATCTGGCCGAAAGCCAGCCCGGCGCCTTGCTGGAGGTGTTGGTCCATATTGAGGTCACGCGGGTCGAGGACCTGCCCACCCATTACACCCTGTTGAAAGTCGTCGGCGACGCCCCCATCACCGACTGCCCCGCCCTGCCCGACAATTGGGTGGAGAACTCGGCGGTCACACGGCGGGTTGGGGATGAATGGCTCGCCACGGGAGAAACCTGCCTGCTGCGCGTCCCCAGCGCCATCATCCCCGGCGTCTGGAACCTGCTCCTGAACCCGCTGCATGCAGAGGCGGGCGGGTTCAGGATTGAGGAGGCAATGCGGGTGCCGTTTGATCGGCGGTTGTTTGGAGGGGTGTAGAGCTCTCATCAGAGGACGTACCATTGACTTTATATACAAATACCGCACTTCTGTTTCCCTTTATACATTCAGACAGAACAGAAATTACGCTGTCAACAGTGCAATAACGTGTACCGATCAAACCCTTTCTATACAAACTTGTGAACTCATCGCTGCTAAGATTTCTTTTCATGGTTTCAGAGCATGCTTTTGGCGTTTCATTTCTTTTTGCGCAGGTAGAAATAAAGGAGTTCCATGCGGAAATCGGCACATACATACCGGGCATAGCCTGATTCCTGATAGGCTCAAAATTATGGGACTTAACAAAGTTGAACCAAAAATTGCAATTTATAAATCGAAAATCCTCTAGTTCACTCCCACTCATTATTGACTCCCAGTCTTCAATATCAGAGCTATGCTTACTCATAGTTTCTATATCTTTTTTATAATTCCCGTCAGAAGATGGATAATATGAATATGCGGTCCCCTTTTTGTTTCTTTTCATCCTCTTATATTGTATAAAACAGAACGATTCTTCGTTTTCATTGTAGTATACCATATCCACACCAAGAACATCTTCAACGGCATTACGATTTGCCATCGTTACCAGAATAGTATTATTCCCATCAGAAAATGCCCTGGTTTTAACGTTTACTGAGCCCAGAGATACGTAATCAACAAAGAACTTCGAGTCGTGATTTATAATGTCATCTTCAGTCATCATTTCTTCTGTGAACTCATTGTCAAAACCATCAAGATACGTAGAACTGTCGGTGTATGAGTCATATTCCCAACCATCCTCATAGTTCGGAATCTTCACGTTAAAGGCTTTCAATGCAGAACGCAACGCATCTTGCTGCTCTGAAAATAAACTAGATCTGTGTTTATCAGCATCAAAATCAATTCCATTAGCAATTCTTATCAATGTCTCTATTTTTTCTTTTATGATTTTATTTTTTGCTACAATTTCCCTCAATATTGCATTAGCCACACCAAACTCTACGTTTGTTTCATTAGATGCAATATAACGGGAAACCAATGCTTTTGAAGAATCGCTTGCATCTAAAAATTCAGATATTTGGGGGTCCCCCGACAATCTTACTAGACGTTTTATTTTAATACGAGACGTGCCTGTGCTTGGCGTTCCGGTCTTAACGCCAATGCCAATTGCGCTAATAGACCCCCGCTGAAAACCAACAAAGTACAATGCCACG
Organism: alpha proteobacterium AAP38; assembly: GCA_001296005.1. Taxonomy (GTDB): domain Bacteria; phylum Pseudomonadota; class Alphaproteobacteria; order Azospirillales; family Azospirillaceae; genus Niveispirillum. The sequence continues at coordinate 156,463 of LJHR01000004.1, forward strand.
TTTGGCGGATCTAGATCTGGAACAGAGACGGGATGAGTGAAATATCCGCGCACATTTAGACTATCTTTTATTGTCTTTACCTCTTCTTTTTGATCAAATTGTACATAAAATGCACGGTCATTTAAAGTTTCCTCTAACTGCTCTTTCTTGTCAGTCATGGGATTCTCCTGCGGATCGTAAAATTGAAAATTTTTATGAGCAACATACAGATATTAGCCCTTGTATCATTTTTCAAGGAAGGTTTGGCCTAGTGCACTTGCAACTTTCACAAAATGATATCACCATCTAAACAAATGCTTACAGTTTATTGGCTCCCTAGTGTGTGAAGCAGAGAGCTTAAATGCAGAATTGTGGCATACATCACCTCATCCATGATAGGCTTTTCATCCTATCAACCACCCCGGCACCGCCCCCATGCACGCCGCCCCTCCTGTGCCCCATCCCCCAGCAATGCGGCGTCCATTCCACGCCATCCTCACCCCCATCTGCAGTGAAACATCCTATCGCACGCTGTTGCACAGCGTTGCGCAAGGGGCACTGCGCCCCGCCAGTGAGACACGAAATCCCTGTTTCACAAGGTTGCACAGGTCCCACCCACCCTGCCGCGTCGTGTGCACCATCGGGCGTCGGCATGTTTCACAGGGTTGCGCAGGCGCACCGTCCCGCCCCGCAACAGAGACGCATTTCATGTTCCACAGCGTTGCACAGGCCCGCCCCACCCCCGCCCCCACCAAATTCCCACGCCCACCCCGCTTTAGCCATGGCCGCAGTGCAGCATGGGGCGTAGCATGGTTCTCGCGTCCCTGGTCGGGTCGGGCGTGGTTATCGGGGTCGCCGTGGGCGGGTGCCGGTCATCAAGACAGCAGGGGGAACCTTTCCGCTTGTCCGGCAGACATTTCCGACCAAGGGGGCGGCATGCCGCGCATCCATCTGGGTTGCCAGTTGACCTATGATTTCCCGCACGAAACGGCCATGATCGTCATGCTGAACGTGCATTACTCGCGCGTGGCGCAGCTGGAGCGGCCCGATCACCTGATCACCCAGCCGGCGGTGCCCATCACGTCGTACCGTGACAGTTTCGGCAATTGGTGTTCGCGCCTGCTGGCCCCGGCGGGGCGGCTGGTGCTGGGCACCGACAGTGTGATCCGCGATGATGGCTTGCCCGATCCCGTCGATTATTCCGCCGTGCAGCATGCGGTGCAGGATTTGCCCGCCGACACGCTGCTCTATCTGCTGCCCAGCCGCTATTGCGAGACGGATAATCTGTCGGCGGAGGCCTGGCGGCTATTCGCCGGCGCGCCCATGGGCTGGGGCCGGGTGCAGGCCATCTGCGATTTTGTGCATCACCATATCCGCTTCGGCTATGAACATTCCCGCCCCACCCGCACCGCGTCGGAGGCCTATGCGGAGCGTCGCGGCGTCTGCCGGGATTATGCGCATCTGGCGGTCGCCTTCTGCCGCGCCATGAACATCCCCGCCCGTTACTGCACCGGCTATATCAGCGATATCGGACAGCCGCCGCCCTATGCGGAGATGGATTTTGCCGCCTGGATAGAGGTGTATCTGGGCGGGCGCTGGCACGTGTTCGACCCGCGCAATAATCAGCGGCGCATCGGCCGCATCCTGATCGCCACGGGCCGCGACGCCGCCGATGTGCCCCTGACCCACACGTTCGGGGCCAACACGCTAGCCGGGTTCAAGGTCTGGACCGACCCCCTCCCATGATGTCACCGCTCCGCCATCGCCAGCTTCACGGCCAGCCCCACAAAGACCAGCCCCGCCACCCGGTTCAGCAGCACCTGCCCCCGGTCGGATGCGCGCAGCCAGCGGCTGATCCCGCCGGCGGCAAAGGCGATGGTGGAGAAGGCGGCAAGGGCCGACAGGATGAACAATCCGCCCAGCGCGAACATCTGCGCCGTCACGCTGCCGCGGTCGGGGGCCGTGAATTGCGGCAGGAAGGCCAGGAAGAAGATGGCGACCTTGGGGTTGGTGATGTTCATCAGGATGCCGCGCCGGTACAGCCGGCCCCATTCGCCCGGTGCCTCCGCCACCCCCTGGCCCAGCGCCTCCGGCTTGGCCCGGAACGCACCCCAGGCCAGATACAGCAGGTACAGCGCGCCCACGATCTTCAGGCCGGTAAAGGCCAGGGCCGAGGTCTGGAAAATCACCGCCACACCCAGCGCCACCGCCGCCGTATGCACGATCAGCCCGGTACACAGGCCCAAGGTCACCACCACACCCTTCCACGGCCCCTTCAGCGCCGATTGTGTCAAGACGAACAGATTGTCGGGTCCGGGCGCAAAGGCCAGCAGCAACGCCGCCGTGACGAAGGTGACCATCGTGTCAAAGGGCAGAAGGTCGAACAGGGTCGGCATGGGCGGCGGGCTTTCCGGATGGGCGTGGGCGACGGCTTTCTTGATAACAGCTCCCCCGGCCGCCGCACAGGGCGGTTGATCGGGCGTGGCCCGACGGCTAGTTTCCTTGTCAACAAGGAGGATGCGATGCTGACCGACAAGGCCCCCGCCGGCTTGCAGGATCATCTAGGTTACTGGCTGCGGCTGGTCTCCAACCATGTCTCCGCCGCCTTTGCCCGCCGGCTGGACGGACAGGGGGTGACGGTAGCGGAATGGGTGATGCTGCGGGAGTTGCATGGCGCCGCCCCCCTGCCCCCGTCGCGGCTGGCCGACCGCATGGGCATGACGCGCGGGGCCATATCCAAGCTGGCCGACCGGCTGCTGGACAAGGGCTTGCTGGCCCGCACCGCCGACCCCGATGATGGCCGCGCCCACACCCTTTCCCTGACCGATGCCGGTTGTGTCCTGGTGCCCACCCTGGCCCGGCTTGCCGATCAGAACGAGGCGGAGTTCTTCGCCATCCTGACGGCGGCGGAGAAGGAAGCGGTGGAGGCGGCGCTGCGCCGGGTGGTGGCCCATCGCGGCCTGACCGGGATGCCCGTCAGCTGATGCCGGTCCGGCTATTGGCATGACCGGATTGGTCAGGACATTAACCAATGCGGTTGGCGCCCGCCTGCTGGTTGCGCTATCATCTGCTCCCCATCGACCAGAAGCCCCTATCGCCATGACCTCGCAGAACGACGGCCGCAAGCTTTACCAGAAAGTCGTCACGGCCATCTCCACCGCCATCCAGTCCGGCACCTACAAGCCCGGTCAGCGCCTGCCGCCCGAACGTGATCTGGCGGAGGAGTTCGAGGTGAGCCGCCCCACGGTGCGTGAGGCGATGATCGCGCTGGACATCATGGGGCTGATTGAGGCACGTCACGGGTCGGGCATCTATGTCACCAACCGCCGGCCCGAGGGGGCGGTGGCCGCCGCCGCCCAGGACCTGGATATCGGCGCCTTCGAACTGACCGAGGCGCGGCGCCTGTTCGAGGGAGAGGCAGCAGCGCTCGCTGCCACGACCATCACGGATGCGGAACTGGCGGAACTGGATGTCATCCTGGCCGACATGGCCGACGAAAATCTGAAAAACGTGTCGGGCGAAAAGGCCGACCGCCGCTTCCATGTCGCTATCGCCAAAAGTACACGCAACAGCGCCATCACGCTGGTGGTCGAAACCCTGTGGGATGTGCGTGACAAGTCACCTTTGTGCCGGACCATGCTGGAGCGGTCGCGTGAGGTGGGGGTGCGCCCCCTGATCGATGACCATCGCGATATTGTCGATGCGCTGCGCAGCCGCGACCCACGCAAGGCCCGCGCCGCCATGCATCACCATCTGGGTACCGTCATCGAAAACCTGCTGACCGCCACGGAGCTGGAGGCGTTGCAGCGCGCCCAGATGGAGGTCGCAGCCAAGCGCACCGAATTCGCCCGCCGCGCCGCTATTTAGCGGCTTCAAGGGCCTCTTCACATCACGCCACCGCGTCCTGAAGCGCCTGCTGCTGCTCCGCCGTCATGCCCGACACCTGGGCCGGGGTGAAGGCGGAAATCTGGGTCGTGGACATGGAGTGGATCTGATAGGTGGACAGGGACACAATCTGACCGCTGGTCAGACCCGCCACCTGCGCCGCCGTCACACCGGTGATCTGCAGGGCGCTCAACTGCCCCACCTGTGCGGGGGTCAGGCTGCCGGTCTGGGTGGTGGACATGGCGGCGATCTGCCCCGGCGTCAGCTGTGCGAACTGTGCGGTGGTCAGGGACTGCAGCTGCGTTCCCGACAGGTTGGCGACCTGGGCATTGCTGATCCCGCCAATCTGCCCTGGCGACAGGGCTGCAATCTGCTGGTTCGTCATGCCGCGCAGCTGCACCCGCAGCAGGCCCGACAGCTGACCGGCGCTGAGGCCGCCGACCGCGCCCGTAGTCATCGACTGCACCTGTTCCACCGACAGGGCCTGAAGCTGGGCATTGCTCATGCTCGCCACCTGGGTGGAAGACAGCACGGCGATATGACCGTTGCTGAGCCCCGCCAGCGCCGACGGCGCCAGCGCCCCCAGCTGATCCGCCGACAGGGCGGAGATCTGGGTGGTCAGCATCGACCCCAGCTGTGTGGAGGTCATGCGGCTGAGGAAGGTGGTGGCCAGACCCGACAGCTGGGTGCTGGACAGCTGGTCGAACTGCAGGCCCGTGATGGAGGCCTGCTGCGTGGCGCTCATCTCGTTCAGGCGGCTGGCCGTCAACTGGCCCAACTGCGCCGGCGACAGGGCGGCGATCTGGGTCGGGGTCACGGCGCCGAACTGTGTGCTGGTCAGGGCGTTCAGCTGCGATCCCGACAGCACACCCACCTGCTGCGTGCTGAGTGCAGCGACAAAGCCGGCGGACAGGCCCTTGATCTGGTTGGCGTCCAAGACCGCAACCTTGTCATTGCTCAGGTAGGCCGCCTGCGTCGCCGTCAGGCCGCCCAGCTGCGTGGAGGTCAGGGAGGCGATCTCCGTGGTGGTGAAGGCCTGGATCTGGGCCTGCGTCAGGGCGCCGATCTGGCCCGCCGTCATGGAGGACAGGCGGCCACTGGCGATGGCGTGGAACTTGGTGGCATCCAGCGCCGCTGTCTGATCCGCCGTCAGGGCCGCCACCTGCTGCGTGCTCAACGCCGCGATCTGGGTGGTGGACAGGGCGTTCAGCAGGCCCGACGACATGCCGCTGATCACCGACGGCTGAATGGCGGCGATCTGGGTATTGGACAGCCGGCTGATCTGGTCGGTGGACAGGGCGTTCACCTGGGCGGCGGTCATGCCCCCCATTTGGGTGGCGCTCAGCATGATCAGCCGTTCATTATCCATGCCGGACAGCTGCGAGGCCGGAATGGCCTTGATGTGGGCGGCTGACAGGGCGCCGATCTGTGCGGAGGTCATGTTGTTGAGCTGCGGGTGACGCAGGCCGGCGGCGGCAGCGGTGCTGATCCCCCCGATCTGAGCCGGCGACATCACATGGAACTGGAACTCCGAGAAGCTGCCGATATGGGCGCTGCCCAGCGCCGCGAACTGTCCGACGCTCATCGCCTGGATCTGGTCAGCACGCAGCATCGGCATGGTCACCGGATCGATGGCGGCGAACTGCGCCGGCGACAGGGCCTTGACCTGATCTTCCGTCAGGGCGTCCACCTGTTCGCTGCCGAAACCGGCCATCTGTGCCGTGGTCAGCACGCTGATCTGTGACGGGGTCAAGCCCTGCAAACGGTCGGCGGACAGGGACCCGATCTGCCCCGCTGTCAGGCCGGCAATGGCCGCTGTCGGCAGCAATCCGATCTGATCGGGGCGGAACCCCGACAATTGATCCGGGCTGAGGGAGGCCAGCTGTGCCGCCGTGAAACCGCCCATCTGCGTGGCCGTCAGGCCGCCCAGCTGTTCGCGCGACAGGGCATCCATCTGGTCCGGCGACAGGCCGGCAATCTGTGGTGCCGTCATCCCGCTCAACAGTTCCGGGTTCAGGTTGCGCAACTGGTCCGCCGTCATGCCACCAAGGGCGCTGGGCGACAGTTCGGCAAATTTTGCCACGGTCAGCTGATTGATATGGCCAGCATTCAGAACAGACACCTGATCCGCCTTCAATCCGCGCAACTGCGCCACGCTGAGGCTGCCGAACTGTTCCGCGCCCAGAGCCGAGATGCGGTTCAGGCTCAACCCGCCAATCTGGGCGGGGGTCAGGTTGCTCAGCTGATCGGCGGAAATGCCGGCAAAGCGGCTGTCGGTGAAGGCGTTCAGCTGCTCCACCGTCAGGCCCGAAATCTGCGACGGGGTCAGGCCGCCGAACTGTTCATCAGACAGGGTGGACAGGAAAAGGCCGTTCATCCCCGCCACCTGGCCTGTGGACATGGCCGCGATCTGTTCCGGGCGCAGGGCCTTTATCTGCAATTCGCCCAGACTGTTCAGCTGCCCGACCGTCAGGGCCTTCACCTGATTGGTCGACAGGTCGGCAATCTGGGTCGGCGTCAGACGGCCGATACGTTCCTCGGAAAGTCCGGCCAGCTGCGTCCCTGTCAGGCCCATCATCTGTTCAGGCGTCAGGGCCGCCAGCTGCTCACCATTCATGGCGTTCAGCTGCGTCGCCGACAGTTCGGCCAGCTGCGCCGGGGTCAGGCCCGCGGCCTGATCATTGGTCAGCAGCGATATCTGATCGGTTGTCAGGCCCTTCACCTGAGCCACCGACATCTGGCTGATCTGTTCGGGCGTCAGGGCCGTGATCTCTTCGGCCTGCAGAACCGCGATCTGGGCCGATGACAGACTTTTGATCTGGGCCGCCGACAGGCTGGCGATCTGGTCGCCAGTCAGGGCGGATATCTGGGTGGTGGTCAGGCTGCTGATGCCGGTCGTGGTCATGCCGGCCAGCTGCGTTGTCGTCAGGCTGCCGATCTGATCGGCGGTCATGCCCTTGACCTGGGTGCCGGACAGGGTGGCGATCTGTGTGGCGGACAAGGACGCCACCTGATCCGCCGACAGGGCCGCCAGGGCCGCCGGCGACAAGGCCTTGACCTGATCATTGCTGAAATTGGCGATATGGTCGGCGGTCAGGCCCGCCACCTGCCCGTCATTCAGGGCGGCCATCTGTGTCGTGGTCAGCCCTGCCAGCTGTTCCGCCGTCAGGACGGAAATCTGCGCATTGGTCAGGCCGGACAGGGCCGTCGCCGTCAGGCTGGCGACCTGCGTGCGGGTCAAGGCCGACAGTTGGGTGCTGTTCATGGCCATGACCTGGGAACCCGACAGGCCCCGCACCTGCGCGGCACTCAGTTCCGCCAGGGTGGTGGTGCCCAGCGTCGCCATCTGTTCGGGCGTCAGGGCGCCAACCTGCGTGGCGGTGAAGTTGCGCAGCTGCGTGGTGGTCAATCCCGCCAGCTGCGTATCGGTCAGCGATCCCATCTGCGTTGCGGTCAGGGAGGCCAGCTGCGCCGCCGTCAGGGCATTCAACTGCGTGGTTGAAAGATCGACCAGCCGGTCCTGCGACAGGCCCCGGACCTGGGTAGGGCTGAAGGCCGCGACCTGCCGCGCCGTCAGGGCACCGATCTGTTCGCTGCCCAGGGCGTTCAGCTGGGTGGTGGTTAAGGCACGCAGTTGTTCGGGCGTCAGCGCCGTGACCTGCGCATCCCCCAGGCCGGACACCTGCTCCGGCGTCATTGCGCCGATCTGGCCGGCGGACAGGCCCGCGATCTGGGTCGTGGTGATACCGGCCAGCTGGCCTTCCGCCAGGGATTTGATCTGGGTCGTGGTCAGGGCGGCGATCTGCGCCTTGCCCATGCCGGCGAACTGGTCATCGGTCAGGTTTGACAGCTGATCGGCGGTGAAGGCACGGATCTGGTTGGCCGTCAGGCCCGCCATCTGCGTCGTGCTCATGGCCGACAGCTTGGCGCCTGTCAGGGTGGCGATCTTTGCCGCCGACAGGGAGGCAAGTTGTGCCGGGGTCAGGGCGCCGATCTGGTCGGCATTCAGACCCGCGAACTGTGCCGTGGACAGCGACGCCATCTGCGTGGCGTTGAAGCCGGCGATCTGATCGGTCGACAGGGTCGACAGCTGTTCCGGCGACAGCCACTTCACCTGTGCCGCCGTCATGGCCGTGAGTTGGGAGGGGGAGAAGGAGACCAGCTGTTCATCCGTCATGGCGGCGAACTGCGCCTGGTTGATGCCCTTCACTTGCGCGCTGCTGAATTCCGCCACCTGCTCACCCGACAAAGCGGCGAACTGCGTCGTGTTCAGCGATGAAATCTGGGTGGCGGTCAGGCCCTTCAACTGGCTGCTCAACAGGCCGGACACAGAGTCAGTCGACAGGCCCTTCAGCTGGGTCGCGGTCAGGCTGCCGATCTGGGAGGCCGTGAAGCCCGTCCATTGCACGCTATCCAGCGCGTTCAGCTGTTCCGGCCACAGGCTTTTCACCTGATTGGCGGTCAGGGCCGTCACCTGCGCGGTGGTCAGCCGGCTCATCGTATCGCTGTTCAGCAGGCGCAGCTGCGCCGTCGTCAGGCTTTTCAGCTTCGTGGTGGAAACGGCGTTCAGCTGCGGTTCGGACAGGCTGTTGAGTTGGTCACCGGTCATAGCCGCCAGCTGCGCGCCGGAAAAGGCGCCGATCTGATCGGTGCTGAACCCGTCCAGCTGATCGGTGCGGAAAGCCTTAATCTGCGGGGCGGTGAAGGCGGTAATCTGGGCCGCGGACAGGGCGGCAATTTTTTCCGGGGTCAGAAGCGACACTTCCCGTGGTGTCAGCCCGCGTATCTGCGCCACATTCATGGCCGCGATATCCTCGGCCTCGAACGCATTGAACTGATCGTCATTCATCGCGGCCAGCTGTGCGGCGGTAAAACCGATCTGGCTGCTGTTCAAGGCACCGATCTGTTCGGCAGAAAACCCGCTGATCTGCTTGACCGACACGGCTGCGATCTGCGTCTTCGTCAATTGGCCGATATCGCTCAGCGAGAAGGAACGGATCTGATCGGCGGTCAGTGCCGCCATCTTCTTCGTCGTCAGTTCGCTGATCGGGCCAATGGAATTGATCGCAACCATATTCTGGTTCTTTCATTCATTCGGATTTCCAACTGGAACCACCATGCAAGGGGCGGGCCAACTTCTGGAGGAGAATGAATGGAAAAAATTTCCCCTTATGCGACCAAGGGCAGGCGAAGGGTGACAACGGTCCCCTTACCGGGTGCGGTCAAGAGTTCGACGGTCCCGCCCAATGTCCCTGTCACCAGGTTATGCACGATATGCAGACCCAGGCCCGCCGCGCCGATATTGCGGCGGGTGGTGAAAAACGGGTTGAAGGCCTGCTCCCGAACAGCATCGTCCATACCCTGACCATTGTCGGTGACCCGCAGCAGGATATCCGTCCCGTCGCGTTTCAGCTCCAGCCGGATTTCAGCGTCTTTCACATCGTCGAACGCATGCATCACGGCATTCTGCACCAGATGCGTGACGCTACGGGCGATGGCGCCGGGCGATGCACGGCGGAACAGCCCATCCTCCAGTGCGGTTTCAAGCCGGATGGGGCGGCCCCGCAGCAGCAGTTCGATGCTGGGCAGGATTTCGCGCAGATATTGCGCCACATCCAGGTCTTCCTGTTGCTCGTCAGACTGGCTGACCGCCACCTGTTTGAAGCTCTGCACCAGATCGGCTGACCGACGCAGATTGTTGACGACGGTGCGGGCCGTGTCGCCCACATCCTCGATGAACTCGTCCAGGCTGGTACGGGTCAGGCGCTTGTCGGCGATCTGGCCGATCAGGTCTGTGACCTTCTCCTCCATGAAGCTGGCACCCGTCAGCGCCACGCCCAGCGGCGTGTTGATCTCATGCGCGACACCGGCCACCAGACCACCCAACGAGGCCAGCTTTTCCTTCTGCACCAACTGCGCCTGGGTGGCCCGCAACTCGGCCAGCGACTGTTCCAGGGCGGCGGAGCGGCGGGCCAGATCGGCAGTGCGGTCGGACACGACCTGTTCCAGGCGGGTATTATATTCTTGGAGCGCCGTGCGGGCGCGGTCCAGCTCATCGAACAGACGGGCATTGGCGATGGCGATGGCCGCCTGCGCCGCCAGCACGCGCAAAAGCTCCACCCGGTCCGCCGTGAACGCGCCTGCCGTCAGGTCGTTTTCCAGATACAGAACCCCAATGCAACGGCCCTGATGCACCACAGGCACGCCCAGTACCGATACCGCGCCGGCCCGGTCCCAGCGGCGATGGCTGGGGAACCGGGTCTGCACCCGCGCATCCTCGATCAGCACGGTTTCCAATGTACGTTCAACATAAAGCAGCAGTGGTTCCGGCAGCCGCACCCCGACCGCCACCGGCCCCTCCTCCGCATGCCCATCCCCCAGGCAGCGTTCGGCGGCCAGGATACGGCCCTGATCATGGGTCAAGGTCAGCGCCGCATAGCGGGCACCGGCATTCTCCATGGCCAGGTCCAGCACCCGGCCCGTCAGCCGGTGCAGCACCAGCTCGCCCGCGATGGCCTGCCCCGTCTTGGTGACGGTGGACACGTCCAGCGCCTGCTGCCCAACGGTCTCGTCCCCTCCGCCCTCCGCAGACAGTCCTTCCAGCGCGTCGGGGAACTCCCCGGCCAACTGTGCAGCCTTGCCCAAAGCGCCATAGCGGCGATAGAGCAGCCAGGCCTCGCGCATCTGGGATGCTGCCTGCCGTTCGCGGCCAAGGCGCAGCAAGGCACGGCCATGCCGTTCGGCGGCCAGGGCAGCATCCCCTACGAACCCTTCCGCCAGGGCCAGATCGACGGCATCCGCGAAACCAGCGACCGCCTTGGCCGACACCCCGTCCCTTTCCGGTATCAGCGCCGCCAGTTCCGCCTCCAGAAGACGGACACGGTGGGCATGGTTCATGGGCGCGTGCCGCGTCCAGCGCCGCAGCAGTTTCAGGTTGGTCCTGACCCGTTTCAGGGCCGCCGCCTTATCCAGCCAGCTGGCGCCACTGGCCAGACCATCCAGCAAGGCCAACGCCTCATACCAGTGAAATGGCGCCACCCAGGCCGACCCCAGGACGGAGCGCAGGTCGTGCCGCACCTCCGCCGCCAGGGTGCGGGCCAGATCCGCCCGGTCGAAGACCAGCAGGGCATAAAGCTGGCGAATCTTGAAGGCCACCTCACCGGTGCGGCTATCGGCGGTGCCCTCATAGGCCAGAATTTCACTCAAGCCCCCCAGTTCGGGCCGCCGCAGCCGTTCGATTAGCAGCAGCGGATTGCGTGCCGTCTCCGCGATCAGGCGCAGATTGCGGCGCATGGCAAAGGCCATGGCCGCCTGCGTAGATTTCAGTTCCATCTCCAGGCTGACGCGGCTGACGGTATGACAGGTCATCTCCGCCATGGCGCACAGGCCGGCCCGGTCGTAAAAGCCGTTGGCCAGCAGGTCCTTTGACACCTCACCGGCCAGCACCGCCATGTCGCGCACCGGTGCTGTCCAATGCTGCACCACCACCACATGATTGGGAACATGCACCACAGTGCCGAACCGCTCCCCCAGCCGCATCGCCACCTCGCCCAGGCGGCTGCCGCGCGCGATATCGTTCAGCGCGCCGATGAAGATGACGGCGCTGCCCGTGAAGCAGTTGGTGGCATGCGCCGTCATCCCATGTTTCAGCGACAGCAGCACGCCCGTTAGTGACAGGATGGGCAGCAAGGGCGAGGCCAGGGAATAGGCGGTGCGGATGGCCGATGCCAGCAGGCGCATCACCTGCAACATGCGCGGATCATCCATCGCCGGCAGTGCCGCCAGCTCATCCGCACTGCGCCGGCCCATCCGCCAGAACAGCGTGGCGATCAGGCGCAGCGTGTCGCGCTTGGCATTGTCCGCCGACAGGGGCAGGTTCAGAAGCCGCAAGCCCTGGATGGCCGCCGTCAGCGCCTCGTTGAAACTGTTCCGCGCCTCATTGGCCAGCACCACCAGTTCACACAGCTCCGCCCGGCGCAGATTGTCGGGCGCCATGGTCTCCAACTGGGCCCGCAACGCCTCAAAGCCCTCGAAATCCTGGGCCAGATAGGCACCTTCCGCCGCATCCATCCACAGGCGCCAGCGCGCGTCCGCATCGCCATCCGGCAACTGGGCCATGGCCATGCGGAACAGGCCGTGGGAAATGTCGAACGCCGCCGAGGCGCGGGCCTTGATGGCGGCACCATAGTTCAGCAGCGCCAGCCCCCGCCGCTCCTCCCCCTGGGTGATCAGGTCGCTGCCCAGATTCAGGTGGCGCACCACCTCGAACGGCAGGCGGGCCGCCAGTGCCGCATCATCGCGCAGCCGCCGGCCCAGTTCCAGATGCACCCGCGCCCGCTCGGCCTCCGGCGTCAGCAGATAGGCCGCCTTGTGCAGCCGGTCATGGGTGAAGCGGTAGATGCTGGCCGCCCCGCCCTCATCCTCCACCAGCACGCAATAACCATCGTGCAGCGCCGGCTCCAGCCTTGTCAGGCACAGTTCCGTCGACAGCCGGCAAATGGTGGCCAGCAGGCCCAGTTCGAACCGGTTGCCGATGCAGGCGGCCAGCCGCAGCACATCCTGCGTCTGATCGGGCAACAGGCCCAGCCGAGCGGCCAACAGATCGGCCACGTCGTCCGGCAGGCTGGCCCGTTCCACCGCCGCCACATCCCCCCGCCAGCATCCGGCCTGCGCATCAAACCGGATGACATGGGCGGCGGCCAGCGCCGTCAGCAACTGTCCCAGGAAGAACGGGTTCCCCCCGCTTTTTGCCGTCAGCAGGGTGGCCAGTTGCCCCAATTCCGCATCGTCGCTACCCAGCGCCTCAGCCAACCAGGCGCGGACATGGTCGCTGCCTAGCGGTTGCGGCACGATGGTGGTGACATTGATGCTGCGCCCGACCAGATCCAGCATGCGGGTCAGCGGGTGGCCGCCATCCACCTCCTGATCCCGGAAGGCCCCGATCACCAGAAGGTGATGCGCCTCCGGATCAACCAGCAGGCTTTCCAGCAGCTTCAGCGAGGCCACATCGGCCCATTGCAGATCGTCCAGGAACAGGACCAGCGGATGCTCCGCCCCGGCAAATTCCAGAAGGAAGGCCGATACCGTCTGCTGAAACCGGTTCTGCGCCTGGATGGGCGGCAGCGGTTGCGGCGTCCCCTGCGGACCCAGCACCAGTTCCAGTTCCGGCAGCGCCTGCGCCAGCACGGCGGCATTGCGGCCCAGCGCCCGCGACAGCCGCGCCGCCCAATGGGCCAGCACCTCCGGCGGTTCGGTCAGCACCTGTTTGACCAGATCGCGCAAGGGCTGGATCAGGGCCAGAAAGGGCACGTCGCGGCGCAGCTGGTCGAACTTGCCCTCGGCATAATAGCCGCGCCGCGCTGTCAGGGGCCGCTGCACCTCGCGCACCAGCACCGATTTGCCGATGCCCGATCCGCCGGCCACGGCCAGCAGTTCGACATCCCCCTCACAGGTCCGCTCAAACGCGCCGACCAGTTGCCCCACCTCCTGGTCGCGCCCGAACAGACGCTGCGGCAGGACCAGCTGTCGCGGGCGGTCGCCACGTGACGGTTGGAACCGGATGATCCGGCCCGTGGCCCGCCATTCCAGCATGGCGGTCGCCAGGTCCGATTTCAGGGTGGCCGCCTGCTGGTACCGCTGCTCCGCCGCCTTGGCCAGCAGACGCATGACCAGATCGGCCAGCGGCTCGGCAAGGTCGGGGCGCAGATCGCGGATGGGCCGTGGTTCCCGCGCGATATGGCAATGGACCCAGCCGACCGCATCGCCGGCATTGAAGGGCAGTTGCCCCGTCAGCATCTCGTAAAAACACAGCCCCAGCGAATAGAGATCGCTGCGGTAATCAACGACGCGGTTCATGCGCCCCGTCTGTTCGGGCGACAGATAGCGCAGATCACCATCCAGCCGCCCGGCCCCCAGGCCCAGCGCCGCCTCGTTCGGGACCAGGGAGGCGCGGCAGAAATTGCCAAGCCGGACGGACCCGTCGGCATCCGCCACCCAGAAACTGGCGGGCCGGATATCGCGGTGTACCATGTCGCCGGCATGCACCTCCTCCACTGCGACGGCCATGTCATGGGCCAGCGGCAGAAACCGGTCGAGCGGCATGCCGCCCACGGGGATCAGGTCGCCCAGACAGGTCTCCGACCGGTCGGCCAGCACCAGGGTCGGCCCATGCGCAGATTCGGTCAGGGCCAGAACCGCATCAATGCGGGCCGATCCGAACCGGGCCAGCATGTCATGTTCACGGTGGATGGCTGCGATATCGCGGGCCTGCCGCAGGGCCGGCACCCGCACCCGCACGGGCTGGCTGTCGGCGCCATAGGTGCCGCGAAACAGGATGGTGCGCGTATCGCGCTGTATCTCGTCCGACAGTTTCAGCGGCGATTCCGACGGCGCCATGCCCGTTCCACCCCGACCTTATCCCGGTCTGTCATATCATTGGATGTATCAGAACATGACATGTCAAAGGTTGCAAGACAGGATGGCATAGCCCGCTATCAAAGAACGGACAGGTTAAGTCTTGCTGACACGGGACTTAGCGAAAAACTGCTCCAACTCGCGCTTCACTTCCCGCACATCCCCGCTGGAATAGCCATACAGCGCCTCCAGCCGCAGCGCATCATCCAGGGTGCGGCCCGCGACTTCCAGGATGGTCTCCTTGGCCGACCGGATGGCCACCTGGCTTTTGGAAGCGATACGGCCCGCCAGTTCCATCGCCGTGGGCAGCAGCATCTCCGGTGCCACCACCTGGCTGATCAGGCCGATGGAAAGCGCTTCCGCCGCCGTCACATCGCGGCCTGTCAGGACGATATCCATGGTCCGCGCCACCCCGATGCTTTGCACCATGCGCACGATGCCGCCATCGCCATGATGGAAGCCGCGATGGATTTCATAGGACCCGAACTTCGCCCCTTCCGCCGCAATGCGGATATCGCAGGCCAGCGCCAGTTCGAACCCGCCCGCCAGCGCCCAGCCATTGACGGCCCCAATCACCGGCTTGGCCAGACGGTGCTGCCCCCGCGTGATGCCGCCCAGACCCGTGGGCACATTGGCGCGCACCGTCAGCATGTCGCCATCCAGGAATTGCGGGATGTAATCGGCCAGATCGGCCCCCGCACAAAAGGCCCTGCCCGCCCCCGTCAGCACCGCGACATCCAGCCCGTCATCGCGGGCAAACTGCTCCCACACCGCATGCAGTTCGGCGTTCAGCGCCCGGTCAATGGCATTCTGGGCCTCCGGCCGGTTGAGCGTGATCAACGCCACCGGCCCCTCCCGCTCAAACCGCAGCTTTTCGAAGGTCATGGCGATGATCTTCCGTAGGTCAGATGGATGGGGGCAGCCTAGCCCGCTTCGCCCGCCCCCGCCACAGGCCCGTGCGCAGGCTAAGCGGGCTGATCCAGAACCGCCGCTTGGCCAGCCTTTGGATTTTCTCATCCCCCAGCGCCGTTTCCAGAATGCGGTCCTGCCGCTCCTGCAAGCCTAAGCTCTTGTCCCGCGCCAACCGCCAGCGTTTCAGGTCGCCCGGCGTCGTACACAGCATGCGTTCACCCACCACAAAGATGGGACGCCAGCGGAAGCGCCGGGCAAAGCGCGATCCAAACAGGGCGGAGCGCATGCCATAGCCGGTGAAGGCCTCCTTCACCTCATCCCACAACGATTTCTGGTTCTTCTGCACGCGCCCGTCGTTCAACACGATGCTGGACAGGTTCCAGTCATGATAGAACATGTCCTTGCCCACGGCATTGCGCGCCAGATACTCGTCATAGAGCAGGCTGCCCTTCTGGGCGATCAGGTTGGCCGAGTAATGGTAATCACAGACGACACCGCAGGCCCCGGTGCCGGAAAAGTCGGTGCGTTCACCCTGCGGCGGGGAGATGAACAGACCGACGACATAGATGCCCTGGCTGTTCAGCCGCTTATAGACATCCGAGTACATACCGACCACGTCAGACGCGCGCACGCCCTTGCGGTGGGATTTCAGCCAGGCCGGGTCCAGGCTCTCAATGCCCATCATGCAGAAGCGCAGGCCGGCCTTGGCCGCCAGCACCTCGAACCCCGGCGTCTTGGTCACCGTATCACCGCGCAGGAAGCTGCCCCAGCGCATGTCCAGCCCCCGCTCCACCATGCCTTCCAGAAGCTTGATCGTGTGGCGATGATCGCCGCCGAAATTATCATCGGTGAAGATGAATTCCCGCACTCCCTTGGCATGCAGGGCCGTCAGTTCCTCCAGCACCCGCTCCACCGACTTGTAGCGCTGCTTATAGTCCCAGAACTTGTTGATATTGCAGAAGTCGCAGCGCTGCGGACAGCCGCGGGAGATTTCGACGGCGGCTGCAAAGCCCTTGGTCATGCCCATGCCATAGGGGGCGAAATCGAACCGGCTCCAATCCGGCACCGGTGCCTTGTTGATGTCGATCAGGGGCAGTTGCGCGCTGGATTTCTGTGCTGCCCCATCCGCATTCTTCCACCACAGGTTCGGCACATCAACCAAGTCCACCTGCCAGCCCGTCAGATGCTGGATCAGACGGCGGAAGGGGATTTCCCCCTCCTTCACCACGATGTAATCCGCCCCCAGCGCCAGCCAGCGTTCGGGCCAGGCGCTGGCATGGTTGCCGCCCAGGATGATCTTGACCTTGGGGTTCAGTTCGCGGGCCAGACGGATGGTCATTTCCGTATCCATGGCCTTCAGCGATGTCATCACGCTGACGCAGATGATGTCGGGCTTGGCCAGCCGGCGCTTATAGGCGGCGAAGGTCTCGCGCGCCACATAGCCGTCGAAAATCTCGTAATCGATGGACAGGTCGGCGATGGAGGAAACCAGGATGGGATAGACGGCGCTGGGCATTTTCACCATCTCGCCCAGTGTATCGACGGGGATGGGCCAACTATCGACAAGGGTCTTGGGATGCAGGAACAGGACATCCAGGGTTTTTGGACTGACCGGTGGCATCGGGTCCGGTCCCCAGAAGGCGGCGGCCCGTTCCTCACCGGCCAGTTTGCTGATCCCCTCCATACAGCACCCCCGTTAACCCTGTTTCCAGTATGGAAGCCAGTACAACCGTGACCGGTCGCTTCGTCAAGGCAACATGGTCATATGCCCTTCTCCTGGTGGTTAAACAGGGACCGCAGGGCGCCAAACGATCCCCTGACGGAACCACTTGACCCGGAGGGGGCAGTCAGGCCAGATCATGCCCACACCCATGCGGGAGAGCGCGGATAAAGCCGCCGCCGAAGGAGCAACCGCCCCGGAATCTCTCAGGCACCCGAACCGCATGGGGCCGATGACATCCGAAGAGTGGGCGGGATGGCAATGCCACCCCGCCCCGCCGAAGGAGAAAGCCGCCGGCGCATGCCGCACCGATGGCGAAACTCTCAGGCCCAGATACGGATGGGGCATGCACCATCCACCCAAGCGGTGGGAGAGGGAAGCCATGCCTGTCGCCTGTTTTATATGCCCGCCTGGACGCCGGACCCGGCGACTACTTTCCAAAAATAAGGCCGTTATTCTATGTTGCGTGCATACCGGGCGCCGCATCGGACGAGCGGTGGCTTATGAGGAAAGAATGACACGATGAACGTTGCGGTACTGAACAGCCCGTTGACCGCACAGGATCTTGTGACGCCGGATTTCTGGCTCGCAATCAATCCAGACCTGCATGTGATGGACCTGCCGTTCATCAATGCCACCACTCCGTTCAATATCGGCGCCGATTTGGCTCGTAAGGCACGGGAACTGGTTGTGCGCGAAGGGTATTTCCATTTGCCTGGTCCCATTCCATGGCGATTGTCGATCGACGCCATGCGCAATGCGGTGGGTCATCTGAAAGATCGAGGATTATCGCCGGTCTTTGCCTATGCTTACGACGAATTTTGGGTAATCTTCGCGAGGCTGCATCATCTGATAAAGGCCATACTCGGCAATGACTACATGTTGTTGCCGGACTTCTGGGCCTGGCATGTCGATCCGCGGGCAGGCGAGGCGGGATGGTCGCCGCATCGGGACAAGGGCCAGCGATCCCTGTTCCCTGATGGCACACCAAAAAGCCTCACGATCTGGCTGCCATTGTCGAATGCCAATCCGTTGAACGGCTGCATGTATGTGCTGCCGGCGGACCGGGACAAGACCTATCACACGGACAATGAATGGCAATGGGCGCCTCACCTGCCGGATATCCGGGCGCTGCCCGCCACAGCGGGAGATGTCTTTTGCTGGAATCAGGCAGTGTTGCATTGGGGTGCGCGCAGCTCACCGCGCGCAACTGAACCACGGGTCAGCATCGCGTTCGAGTTTCAGTTGGCGAAAGTCGAACCGTTCAATCAGCCCTTGATGAAGGCGTTGACCATCCCCTCGATGGACAGTCGTATCTCCCTGATATGCAAACAGATAGTACAATATAAGCACATGTACCCCCTGTCGCCGGAGCTGGAAGCCCTGGCGATGGAAAGGCTCAGCACCTCATCTTGAACCGATCTTCAGCGTGCCCTGTACCGACCGGCTCACATGTTGTCGGCCGCTCGGACCTGTACGCCCATCCCCCGGAATGATCCATCATGACCATCAGCGTCTTCGACCTGTTCAAGATCGGCGTGGGGCCCAGCAGCTCGCACACCATGGGCCCCATGACGGCCGCCTTCCGTTTCACCGCCCGGCTGGCGGAAACCGGGTGGCTGGCCCATACGGAGCGGGTGAGCGTCACGCTCTATGCCTCGCTGGCCCTGACGGGACGCGGACATGCCACCGACAGTGCCGCCATCACGGGTCTGGCTGGGTATCAGCCGGCCAGCGTCGATCCCGACGCGGCAGAGGCGCTGGTCCGGTCGGTGACCGATAATCATCGCTTGGCCCTGGGCGGCGTGAAGGAGATCACCTTCGACCCCGAACGCGATATCGAATGGCGCGGATCAGAACGCCTGCCCTTCCACCCCAACGGCATGCTGCTGCGCGCCTTTGATGCCGATGGCACGCTGGTGGCCGCGCGCACCTATTATTCCATCGGTGGCGGCTTTGTCCTGGACGAGGATGAGGCGCGGCAGAACCAGGGCGATGGCGGCAGCGACGGCCCCACCCCGCCCCCGCATTATTACGAAACCGCCGATGGCCTGCTGTCCATCGCGGCGACGACGGGCCTGTCGATCCCCGACATCATCCTGGCCAATGAATGCGCGTCAAAGCCGGAAGCCGACGTGCGCGCTGGCCTGGACGCCATCTGGGCCGCGATGGAGGCCTGCACCGACCGTGGCATGCGCCAGGACGGCTTGCTGCCCGGTGGGTTGAAGGTGAAGCGCCGGGCCGGGCGCCTGCACCGCGATCTGGTGGCGCGTCAGGAACGCATGCTAACCGATCCCCTGTCGGTGCTGGACTGGATCAACCTCTGGGCCCTGGCCGTGAATGAGGAAAATGCCGCCGGGGGCAAGGTGGTGACGGCACCCACCAATGGCGCGGCGGGCGTGGTGCCGGCGGTGCTGCGCTATTATGACCGGTTCTGCAATGGCAGCCGGGAGGGCCGCCACCGCTTCCTGCTGACCGCCGCCGCCATCGGCGGCCTGTACAAGCGCAATGCCAGCATCTCCGCCGCCGAGGTCGGGTGCCAGGGGGAGGTGGGCGTCGCCTGTTCCATGGCCGCCGGTGCCTTGGTTGCGGCGCTGGGCGGCACAGCGGCGCAGATCGAGAACGCCGCCGAGATCGGGATGGAACATAATCTGGGCCTGACCTGTGATCCGATCGGCGGCCTGGTGCAAATCCCCTGCATCGAACGCAACGCCATGGGCGCCATCAAGGCCGTGGACGCCGCCCGCTTGGCCATGATGGGCGATGGCTCCCACCATGTCTCGCTCGACCGCGTCATCGAAACCATGCGCCGCACCGGCGCCGATATGAGCGAACATTACAAGGAAACATCCCTGGGCGGGCTGGCCGTGAATATCCCGGAATGCTGACTTTCCGCGCGGTTCCTGTTATGCTGTCCGCATCAACGCCAGGATTGTGACTGCATGAATTCGGAGCGCATGGCTTTCGGAGTTGGAGTGCCATGCGCTCCTGAAACGCACATCGATTTTGTGTTTCACTTGGTTGCGTAGCGCGGATCAGGCGAAGCCATAATCCGCGCTACGACCCGCGGCTTTCGGAACATCGCCGACACCATGTTCAACAATGTTTCACAGGGTTAATTTTCCGGCGGCCCCGGCACCTGCACCCGGATGGCGGCGCTGGCGCGCTGGCCGGTGCTGTCCATGACGGTCAGGCGGGAAAAGCCGGGGCCGGTCGGGCGCCAGAACCGGCTGTCATCGGGCAGCGGCACATTATCCGCGACCCAGCGGTAAGGTGGCCGCCCGCCCGCCGCCGACAGGGAGACGCCATCGGCCAGCGCTTCCACCTCCGCCCCGTCGGGCGGGAACAGGATGCGCAATCGTTCGCCGCGCTGCGTCGCCGCCACCGGCCCGCCGCCATCCAGCCGGGCCAGACCCGGCGGCGGCGTGGTACGAAGCAGCGCATGGTCGGGTTCCGGCACCGGCCTTGTCGGCCCGTCGGGGGGCAGCAGGTCGAACACCCGGAACAGCAACGGGGCCGCCGCCTGCCGTCCCGCCGCTCCGGGCCGGGGCGCGCCATCGGCACGCCCAACCCAGACGGCCACGGTGTAATCGGTGGAAACACCGACGGTCCAGGCGTCGCGAAAGCCAAAGGAGGTACCGGTCTTGAACGCCACCCGCCGTCGCCCGGCAATCCCCTGCCCCCCGGCCAGACCATCGGGAACGGGACTGTCGCGCAGCACGGCCAGAACCGCCCGCGCCGCCGCAGCCCCGACCAGCCGGCCACTGGCAGGGGCCTCCGGCATATCAATCCGGTACCGTAACGGTCTGGTGACGCCGTCATCACCTAGCGCGGAATAGAGCATGGCAAGGTCGGTCAGCCGGATGCCGACACCGCCCAGGGCCAATGGCAATCCCGGCTCTGCCGCCGGTGGCAAGGATAGTTCCGCTCCCGAAATGGTTAACAGTGCCGCCAGCCGCGCCGGCCCCACCCGTTCCAGCACCCGCACGGCGGGGATGTTGAGGGAGCGTTGCAGGGCGTCGCGCGCTGTCACCACGCCGTGAAAGCCGTCATCGAAATTACGCGGCAGCCAATCCCCGAACCGCTGCGGGGCATCATCGATCAGGGTGCCGGGATGCAGGGACAGATCATCGAAGGCCAGGGCATAGATAAAGGGTTTCAGCGCCGATCCCGGCGACCGCACGGCCCGTGACAGGTCCAGCTGCCGCACGCGCCAGTCTCCGCTGCCCAGATGGGCCAGGACACGGCGGTCCTGGTTGGCGATGACCAGGACGGACAGGTCGCCCCCCGCCTCCATCCGCGCCTGTTCCGCCCGGCCCACGGCCTCCAGCGCGCGTTGCAGGTCGGACCGCACACCGGTGCGGATGATGGACCCCGGACTTACGCCCGCCACCAGCCGTTCGGCCAGATGCGGGGCCAGCATGGGCAGGGGCAGCATGGTGGTGGGCAGCGGCTCGGAATTGGCCGCCGCCGCCACATCCGCCGCGATCAGGCCCGCCGCCACGGCCCGGTCCAGAACCTTGGTCCGCGCCGCCTTCGCCGCGTCCGGGTACCGGTCAGGCCGCAGCCTTTCCGGTGATTGCGGCAACGCCACCAGCAAGGCCGCCTGTGCCGGGGTCAGCCGGTCCGGCTCCCGCCCGAACCAGGCCAGCGAGGCGGCCCGCACCCCCTCCAGCGGCCCGCCAAACGGCGCAAGGCTCATATAGAGAGACAGCACCCCGTCCCCGCCCAGCCGGCGGCGCAGCTGCAAGGCCCGCAGCCCTTCCGTGACCTTGGCCGACAGGGTGCGCGGCTGCGGCGAGAGCAGGCGGGCCGCCTGCATGGTCAGGGTGGAGGCGCCGGAAATGACCCGCCCATGCCTCACCGCCTGACCCGCCGCCCGCACGATGGCCAGCGGATCAACACCGGGATGCCAGCCATGGCGGCGATCCTCCACGGCCAGCAGCATGGCGCGGTAAAGCGGGTCGACGCGGGCAGAGTCGGCCGCCAGCCGCCATGCCCCCTCCGCCGTGGGAAAGGCACGCAGCAGCCGGCCTTCGCTGTCCAGCACCTCCGCCGACCGCCCGTCCCAGCGGCCCATATCGGGCGGCAGGGCCAGGTCGGCAGCCACCGCCAGCCCGGTCAGGGCCAGCAGGACCGCCGCCAGCACCCGCCGCCGGCGCCCGTTGATCACTCCGCCACCTCAATCCGGCCCATCGCCGTCCGGGCCTTCACCTTGGGCACATACATATGCTCTGCCGCCACCGCCGGCAGGGCAAAGGACCCCGGCGTCACGGCGCGGACGGCATAGGCCACCCGGAAGCCCCAACGGGGATCGATCTTGAAGCCGGAAATGCCGGCGGCACCCTGTGTACCCTCCCGGTTGGCGGGCAGGGACAGGGCCGCCACAAACCGGTCGTCACGCCCCTCGGCAGTGTTGGTACCGGACAGCGCGCCCAACCAGCCATAGCCGGCCTGTTCCGGCTTGATCACGCCCTCGATCTCCAACCCGGCGGGCAGCAGGTCCAGGATGGCATAGTCGCCGGGAACGGCCGCCATGCCTGCATTGCCCTCCACCACCACGATGATGCGGTCATTCTGCTTGATGCTGCCCGGATCGACCGGCTGCCCATCGGCGGTATAGAGGCTCTTGCGCAGGGCGATCCCGGCCTCCACCGCCGGCACCGGGTCCACCGGCACGCCTTCCACCGACAGGGTGCGATAAAGCCCGGTATCGCCCTGGTTGGCCAGCGTCAGGCCGGCGCGCAGCCGGTCCGGGGCGATGCTGGCCGATACCGGATCGCCGGTGCCGACGCTGGCCCCGTCCAGGCTGACGGCCAGCTTCGCGCCCTTCGGGGCCAGCCCGGCAGCGGCACGCAGGATCCAGGCCTTTTCCTGGGTGTTCGTCTCCTCCGCGCGGGTATCCAGGACCTGTGCGGTGTCCAGCAGGGCGGGGATCGCCACACCGCGCCCGCCCGCCGCCATCAGGCTGGCGATGGCATAGGTGTCGCGCAGGCGGCTGCCATAGGTGTCGGTGCGGACCGGCAGCTTGGGGCGCTTGCCCGTCCGTCGCGCCATTTCCCGCGCTGCATCCTCCTCCGCCTCCTTCGCGGCCCAATCGGCCAGCTTCTCGCGGGCGGCATCAAAGGATTGGCCCGCCCGCGCCCGCTCACCCACGGCATCCAACGCTGCGCCCAGATGGGCGGCGGCCAGGGCCTGTTCGGGCATCTTGCTGTCATGGAAATAGCGCAGGTCGCCGACATTGGCCTTGCCCTTGCGGGCCAGGACCCAGGCCGCATAGGCCCGCACCGCCGGCGGATAGGATCGGCTGGACGCATCGCCCAGCCATTGCCGGCCCAGCGTCAGCGCATCCGCCGGGATCACAAAGCCCTGGTCGGAGGCCAGTTCCAGGAAGTCCATGGCAAAGACCGACAGCCAGGGATCGGCAGCATCCCCATACTGGCCCCACATACGGAAGCCCCCTTCCGGGTCCTGCATGGACAGGACGCGGTCGATACTGTCCTGCACCCGGTCGGCAATGGCCTTGTCCTGCTTCGTGCCGGCCAACAGGGCCAGATCGTTGAACCAGAGCAGGGGCATGGCCCGGCTGACCGTCTGTTCCAGACAGCCGAAGGGGTACCGGTCCAGCCAGCGCAGCATGCCCGGCACGTCAATCCCCTGCCAGCGGGAGATAGACAGCGACACCGCCTCCGTCCCCGGCACCAGCCCGGTCAGGAGGTCGGCGGGCAGGACGGCATTCTCCCCCGGCGCCAGGGTCGCCACCATCTCCCGCGTGACGGGCAGTTGCGGCGGACGCACCTGGATGGGCCAGGACCGTTCCACCTGGAACCCGCCCGGCCCGACCACCGACAGGGTGACGGTGCCGATGCCGGCTTCGGTCGCATCCAGCGGTACGGTGAAGACCTGCCGCTCCCCCTGTGCCAGGGTGACGGACCGCGCCGCCTCGCCACCGGCGACAGCGCCCTTGGCGCCCAGGGCCAGCCGGTAGGAACCCGCGGCCCCTTCGACATTATGGATCAGGACGGTCGCACGGCCCTTGTCCGACGGGGACAGGAAGCGGGGCAGGATCACCTCCGCCACTACGGGATCGCGGACCGTCATCCGCCTTTCCGCCGACCCCAGCTTGTCCGTGTCCCAGGCGACGGCCATCAGGCGCAGCTCGCCCTGAAAATCCGGGATGGTCAGGGGAATATCGGCCTTGCCCGCCGCATCCAGCGCCACGATGCCGGAAAACAGGGCCACGGTGCGGGTCGGCACCACGTCCAGCCCGCGCCCGCCGAACCCGTCGCCGCCCTGGTCATCACCCTGGGCCTGCGCCCGGATCAGGCGGCCATAATCATCGCGCATCGACACGCCCAATTGCCGCTTCGCCAGGAAGTAATCCTGCGGCTTGGGCGTGGCAAAGCGGGTCAGGCCCAGAATGCCCTGATCGACGGCAGCCAGGGTGACATGCGCCTGTGCCCCCGCTCCCTTCACGGCCACTGGCACCGTGATGGTCTGGCGCGGCAGCACCCTATCCGGGGCGGCGATGGCAATATCCAGCGTGCGGCGGGCCGCATCCATGCCCAGCCAGGCAACCCCGACGGCCCGCACCGGCGCATGGCCCAGAGAGGCGTTCAGCGGACGGTAGAGGGTGACCAGCGCATAGGCGCCCGGCCCCCAATCCGCCCCGACCTTCACATCGACATCGGCACCGCCCGCCGGCACAGCGATGCTGCGCGTTTCATGCACCGTCTCGTTGGCGATGACCAGCAGCGCCTCCCCCGCCACCTCGCTGTCGATGCGCAGGCGGGCCGTGTCGCCGGGGGCATAGCCGGCACGGTCGGCAGCCAGTTTCAGGCGGTCGGGGCGGTCCGGCCCGCTTTCGCCATACCAGCCGCTGGAGAAGGCGACGGACGTGGCTGCCGGACTGGCGCTATCGGCCACAATCAGCCGGTATCCGCCCCAGGTCACGGCCTGCGACAGGACCGACGGTTTGTCGGCGGCGATATCGATTGTTCCGCTGGCCACCAGCTTCTCACGCGGCACCCGCTGATATTTCCAACTTCCCCCGCTGCGGAACCATTGCCAGGTGGAGGTATCCTTGATCAAACGCCAGGACAGGCCCTTGGCGGCAACCGGGTTGCCATCGGCATCGACGGCAATGACCTCAAACCCCGCCTTGGCGCCCTCCGGCACCGCGTCCTGAAACTGCGGGCGGATGCCGATGGACAGCGGCGTGACGAGGACAGGCACATAGACATGTTCGGCGGTCGCCCGCCCACCCGGTTCCCGGATGGCGACATAGATGTCGGCGCGCAGCGGCCTTGTCCCCGGCACCTGCGCCGGGACCGTACCCGTCACCTGCGCCTTACCCGCCGCATCCGTCTCCGCCACCGTCAGGTCCACCGGCTCCACATCGAAACTGTCCGCCGGGGTTCCCCATTGATAACCCTTGTGGCGGGGGAACGGGGCCGGGTCCGGCTCCAGCGTCAGCCGCGCCTCACCGGCCAGGGCGGCACCGGGGGCACCATAGAGGAACCGGGCACTGACATTCAGGACCACCGCCTCACCTGGGGCCAGCCGGGCCGGCTTGTTGTCGATGGCAACGTCAAGACGCTGCGGCACGAAATCCTGCACCTGGAAGCGTACCGATCCGATGGCGGGGCCAGCAGGATCGGCATGGGCCGCCGCTTCCCACTGCCCCCGGTTGGCACTGGCCGGCAGGGTGATGGACAGGTGGCCCGCCGCACCGCCGTCATCAGCCATCTCGAACCGCTGATGCTCCTTGCCGTCGGGCCGCTTCAGCTTGATGGTTAGACGCCGGCCCGGCAGGGCCAGGGCCTGCGGATCGCGCAGCAGGGTGGTCAGTTCCACCGTCTCCCCGGGACGGTAGATGCCGCGTTCGGTATAAAGGAAAGCATCCGCCGCCGCCGACGGCTGGCGTCCCTCCACACCTCGGTCGGACAGATCGAAACCGGGCCGGCGCAGGTCCAGGAAGTTGAAATCGCCATCTTCGCGATAGGCCATGACCATGACGGGCGCCAGACCGCCCTCGCCGCGCAGCAGCCCGGCATCGAAATGGAAAAGCCCCTTGCCGTCGCTTTTCGCCTCTGCCAGCACATCATTGTTGCGGGCGATCAAGGACAGGCGCACGCCGCCGACGGGCTTGGCGCTGGACAGGGATCGCACCGAAAGGGTCAGGCCATCCGCGCCTCGGAAGCTGGTCAGGCCCAGGTCGGACTGCACCACCCATTGCCCGGCCTGGGGCCGGTAATCGTCGGAATAATAGTAATTATCCTCCCCGTCCTGGCGCGGGGCATCGGGGTTGCTGGCTACCAGCAGGTAAGCACCGGGTTCGGTCTCGCCGATGGCATCGGCCAGGGGGAACAGGGTGGTGACGGCACTGTTGCGCGGACCCGTCACGGTCACTTCGCCCTGCCAGACCAGCCGCCCCTCATCCTGCTCCACCTCCTTCGCGCTGTAGGGGTAGAAGCTGCGTTCATCCACAAAATCCTGCCGCATGCGGGCCAGCATGCGGTCGCCGACACGGTAGAGCTTGATGGCAAGCCGGTCGACATTGACGGTGGTGATGGGCAGGCCGTCGCCCGTTTCACGAGGCAGGATGAAGCCCTGGCCCAACGCCACAGCCGGCTGCCGGTCGGTCAGGGCCAGTGTC
This sequence comes from alpha proteobacterium AAP38, assembly GCA_001296005.1. GTDB lineage: Bacteria > Pseudomonadota > Alphaproteobacteria > Azospirillales > Azospirillaceae > Niveispirillum. The sequence continues at coordinate 183,030 of LJHR01000004.1, forward strand.
ACCGTGGCCGCCGCCTCCAGCGTGCCGGCGCCGGCACCCGCCGGCAGACCGGGGCGCAGGGTGGCCTGATACTCAGTGCCGAAGGTCAGGCCCGACAGGCACAGCTTCTCCCGCGCTACCCGGAAGGCCGCGCGCGTGTCAGCCGGCAGCTCGACATAATCGGCGTAATTGACGGTACCCGTCTCGTCCAACGGCTTGTTGAAGACCAGACAGGCCTCCGCGACAGTGCCACCGGCCTCTGTCGTCACGCGGGTAAAGCGGAAGGCACGATCATCCGGGGTTGCGGGCGGCAATGTCCTGGCCGTCACCGGCTGTGTCGCGGTCACCGGTGGCGGGTCCAGCTTCGCCGCCATCCTGTCCGCTGGCCGCAGCGCCTGCCATCCGGCAAAGCCAATGGCCCCCAAGGACAGCACCGCGACCGCCGTCAGGACGACACGCTTCGATACCGGCATTTTCCCCCTCCCCGAAACGTCCGGAAAGGAGAGTGCCAACAGCTTTATGGCAATACAACGGTCAGGGGCGGGCCTATCACTTACGAGCGGCGGCTGCGCTTATTCTCATACATGCGCGCATCCGCCTCCCGCAGCGCCTCGTCCGGGTTGGACCGGTGCGGGTCGGCATGCACGACACCGAAACTGGCACCGGGATAGTCGATCACCACCTTACCCAGATCGTAGCGTCCCTGAACCAGCGGGGCCAGACGGCGACGCGGTGCCTCGTCATTTTCGCCATCGCTGGGTGCCGTCAGCCCGATGACGACAAATTCGTCACCGCCCAGCCGGCCCAGCATGTCACCCGCGCGCAGCCCCTTGGACAGACGGCACCCAACCTCCACTAGGAAGACATCGCCCGCATCATGCCCATGGGTGTCGTTGATCTTCTTGAACCCGTCCAGGTCGATGAAGACGACCAATACCCGCTGCCCCGTCCGCCGCCCCAGCGCGAACAGTCGATCCAGCTCCGCCAGGGTGCAGCGGCGATTGGGCAGCCCGGTCAGGGCATCGGTGGCAGACTCCGTCTCCAGCGCCGCATTGGCTTTCTGCAAATCCGCCAGCAGGCGTTCGCGTTCCAGCTGCTGCCCGATCAGGGTGGAGAAAAGCGACAAGGCCTGTTTGCCTTGCGGGGTCAGGGGCTGGCGGTCACTGCTGGCGGCGCAGAGCGTGCCATATAGGTGCTCGCTGCCCAGATAGACGGGCGTGCTGGCATAGGTCTGGATGCCCAGCGCCCTGGCCGCGTCGGAATCGCCCCAGCAGGCGGCGACATCCTCCGTGTAAGACCGCCCTTCTTCCAGCGCGCGCTTGCACAGCGTGTCGTCCCAGGGCACCGACAGTCCCTCGGCTATCTGCATCGTCCGGCTGTTGCGGGAAAACAGGATGGTCTGCATCCCGGCGCCGGTATCGATATGGGTCAGATAGGTGCTTTCCAGACCCGTCACCAGTTCCAGCAGTTCAAGCAGGGGCCGGGTCAGCTGTTCCACGGTGCGGGCGGAACCCAGGGTTTCTGACACTTTGCCAAGGAGGTCGGTTTGCAAAGGCATCCCTCAAACGTTCTGAAAATCACACCATGATATGCGGATCATTTTGTCGGTGAACAGTGAGGCGCTGACCAGTCGTCTTTTCGGATAGGTCGTAAGACAGCAACCGGTGTCAGCGCATCAGGCCCGCAATAATCTCGAACGAGCGCAGCCTTTTGCCGAAATCGAACATATCCGACACGATCATCAGCTCATCGGCATGGGTCCGTTCCAGCAGCGCATCGACGCCCCGGCGCACCGTCTCCGGCCCTCCGATAATGGAACAGGCCAGCATCTGCTGAACATGCATCTTCTCACGCGGGGACCAGTAGGTCTCAATATCGGCGATGGGCGGCTGGGTCAGACGGCGGGTCCCCCTGACCATGTGCGTGAAGGACATCTGCTGTGAGGTTGCCAGATACTGGGCTTCCGCGTCGCTTTCCGCCGCGATGATATTGACGCCGACCAGCGCATGGGGCCGCTGCTGCTGCGCCGATGGCCGGAAACGGTCGCGATAGATGGCCAGGGCCTGATCCAGGGAGCCGGGGGCGAAATGGGAGGCGAAGCCAAAGGGCAGGCCCAGTTCGGCGGCCAGCTGCGCCCCGAACAGGCTGGAGCCCAGAATCCACAGTGGCACTTCCGTGCCGGACCCCGGCACCGCCTCAATCGGCTGTCCCGGCGTGGCGGGCGCCAGATAGGCCTGCAGCTCCAGCACATCGCGGGGGAAATTCTCGGCACTGGCCGGGTCACGACGCAACGCGCGCAAGGTGTATTGATCCGTCCCCGGCGCACGGCCCAGGCCAAGGTCGATGCGGTCCGGAAACAGCGTCGCCAGCGTGCCGAACTGTTCGGCGATCACATAGGGCGAATGGTTGGGCAGCATGATGCCGCCCGCCCCCACCCGGATGTGGCGGGTACCAGCCGCGATATGGGCGATGATCAGGGAGGTCGCCGCCGTCGTCACCGTCGGCATATTGTGATGTTCGGCCACCCACAGGCGCTTATAGCCCTGCTGTTCGGCATGCTGCCCCAGTATCCGGGCCTCATCCATCGCGTCGCGGCGGCTACCGCCCTCACGCACGCGGCCCAGTTCCAGAATCGAAAAATCAACCAAACCATGTCTCCAGGGCCGCGTGTCCGCCTGGCCCGTCAGGGATCGATCATCGCCACCCATCGGGCAGCCTCGCAAATCCATATAGGGATATTGGTCCGGCGTGACGAGGGGGGGTGCGAAGCGCTTGCCAAGCGGGCATGGTTTGATAAGTAGGATAATATCATTCAACCCAGCCAGCGGCGGAACGCGTCATTGTGGATATAACGATCAACGACGTTGCCGAACGGGCGGGTGTTTCCATCCGCACCGTGTCCCGCGTGCTGAACCGGTCCACGAAGGTCAATGCCCTGACGCGTGAGCGCGTGGAGGAGGCGATTGCCGCCCTGGGCTTCCGGCCCAGCGCACGGGCGCGTGGTCTGGCGACGGGCCGGTCCTTCCTGATCGGCATGGTCCATAATGACCAAAACGCCTTGGTCCTGGACGCGGTACAGCGCGGCATGGTGCATGAGGCAACACGGCGCGGGTACGAGATTGTGATCCACCCGGCCCCCGCCGGCCATCAGGGACCGGTGGAAAATGTGCTGGATTTCGTGGGGCGGTCGCGGGTCGACGGGGTCGTCGTACTGTCGCCCGTCTCCACAGTGGCTGGCCTGCCAGAGGCGCTGGCAGCAGCGGATGTGCCGGCCATCGCCCTGTCGCCTACCCCGCTGACCGGTTTCGCCGGCTTCCTTGTCTCAAACGAACGGGCCGGTGCCGCCGATGTGGCACGCCATCTAGTGGGGCTGGGCCATCGCCGCATCGCACTGGTATCCGGCCCGTCATCGGCGCGGTCAGCGCAGGAGCGGCGTGCCGGCTTCGTGGCGGCCTTGATGGAGGCCGGGTGCGGCCTGATCGGCGAGGTGGAAGGCGATTACGGTTTTGCATCGGGCGTGGCCGCCGCCGAACGGCTGTTGACGCTGGACCCAATGCCCACCGCCATTTTCGCCGCCAACGACATCATGGCCGCCGGCGTGTTGAAGGCCGCCGCCGCGCGCGGGATCGCGGTACCGCAAGACCTGTCCGTCGTGGGCTTTGACGGCAGCGTCCTGGCCCAGATGCTGACGCCGGCCCTGACCACGGTCCACCGGCCATTGGGGGAGATGGCGCAACTGGCCACCGCCTGGCTGATCAACATGATTGAGGACATGCCAACGCAAACCGAACTGCACCGGACCCTGACCCTGGTGCCGGGCGAATCCTCCGGCCCCGCACCACGCGGTTAGGGCAGCCGTCCCGGATTGAAGCGCCGCATCCATTCCAGAAGGGCAGGATCGGAATGGCTGTCCAGGATATGATGCAGGGTTTCCAGCCGTTCATCCTGACCCAGCTTGAACTTCGCCTTCACGCGGGTGACGCGGGCGCGAAAACCGATGATGTGACGGGCCAGTTGCTGATAGCGCGCACCCAGTTCCGCCGGGTGCCAGGGATGTTCCCGGAAATGCTCCACCCTGTCGGCAAGCAGCTCCAGGGAGGGACCGGTCAGGTCCGGATCAAAGGTGATCTCCGCCCAGACCCGCGCCTGCGCATAGTTCCAGGTCGGGCCCCAATCCCGCCGCCCCGCATGCGATGGCGAGATATAGGCATCCGGCCCCTTGAACAAGATCAGGGCGCGCGGATCGCGGATCAGCGCCGCGCGCAGCGGATTGGCAAACGCCAGATGGCCGATAAGTTCGGTCAGTTCACCCGCCGCACCGAACCGGCCCACCAGGGGTAACAGGCTCGCCTCTTCCCCGTCTTTGCTGGTCACCCAGGCAAGAGGGAACTGCGCGATCAGGTCCCGCAGATCATCGGCGGCGTATTGCTCAAACATGTCCTGCTTACCTGTTCACGGCCGTTTCGGGCCAGCGCCCGGCCCATGGCTGTGCCTGTTCCAATTCAAAGGCCAGGGCCAGTAGTAGTTCCTCCTGCCCGCGATCAGCGGCAAACATGACGCCGATGGGCAGTCCCTGCGCTGTCCAGGACAGCGGCAGGGAGATGGCCGGCGTACCCGACAGGTTCTGCAACGGTGTGTAATCCAGCCAGCCGAACATCCGTTCCATCAGCACATCCCCCGGCAGGTTGGGCGCCATGAAGCCGCGTTCGGGCGGGGGCGCGGCCAGGGTCGGGGTCAGGATGGCATCGTAATCCTGGAAGAAGGCCGACAGCCGCTTCGGCAATACCGCCACCTGCCCCCAGGCCTGTTCCAGATCGTCGGTGGACAGGGCCTCGGCCATACGGCCCAGGGCATTGGTCCAGGGTTCGAGTAATTGTTGGGGATCGTCCCCGCGCCCACGCACGGCATCGACGCAATCGGCACCGATATGGCACCACAAGGTGCGTTCGGCCCGCATCGCGGCCACACCATCAAACGGCCAATCGGTGATGGTCACATCATGGCCCAGGGCACGGCAGAGTGCCGCCGCCCCCTCCACCGCCACCTCGCAGGCAGTATCCGGTTGCCTGCCGGACAGCGTCCGGGGCATCAGGGCGATGCGCAGACGCCGGGCAGACGGTCCCGTCACCGGTGCGGGGCGCGCCGGATGGGCCAGGGCGAAACCGGCGGCCACGTCGCGCACGCTGCGCGCCATCAGGCTGTCGCCGACCAGCAGGTCCTCCACCACATGCCGGGCACGGACCCGGACGGTGGTACCGCGTCCGGGTTTCAGCCCCACGATGCCGCAGCACGACGCGGGAATACGAATGGAGCCGGCCCCATCACTGCCATGGGCCAGCGGCACCAGACCCGCCGCCACCGCCGCCCCTGCCCCGCCGCTGGACCCGCCCGGTGAATGGGCGGCGGACCAGGGGTTGCGGGTGACGGGGCCGATCATCGGCTCAGTCACGCCCAGCAGGCCGAGTTCCGGCATGGCGCTTTTGCCCACGGGGATCAGCCCCGCCTGATCTAGCCGTCGGACATACTCATGGCCCATGGTGACCGGGGTCAGCGGTTTGGACGCCGATCCGCCCCGGCTGGGCAGACCCGGATAATCCAGGCTATCCTTCAGCAGATAGGGCACACCGGCAAGAGCATGATCGGGCAGCGGCCCCGCGGCCCGGGCCCTGCCCAGATCGAAGGAAGGCCAACTGACCGATTGCAAGGCGGGGTCCAGCGCCTCAATCCGCAAGATCGCCGCTTCGGTCAGTTCGGGGGCCGAGAGTTCGCCCGACCGGACCAGACCCGCCTGGGCATGTGCGTCCAGGCGGCCAATGGCGATGGCATCCGACAACTTCATTTCAGCCCCTTGCTCCAGATCAGGCTTTGTTCGGCAAAGGCCCAGAACAGGGCCATCTGTTTGAACTGGTCGGTCAGGCCCGCCCCCGCCTGATGCCCGGCTTCCATGTCGACATGGAACAGGATGGGTGACGGACCCTTGTTATGGTCGCGCAGCGTGACCACCCATTTGCCCGCCTCCCAGTAGGAGACGCGGTCATCGCGGATGCCCGCCGTGGCCAGCACGGGCGGATAGACGGCATCGCGTACATTCTCATAGGGGGAGATGGAGGCGATGTAATCATAGGCCTGCGGATCGGCCAGCGGATCGCCCCAGTCGGGCCGGAAGGCCGGGACCAGCGGGTGGTCCCCATCGCTCATGGTGTTCAGCATATCAACAAAGGGTACCTGCGCGATCACCCCGCTCCAAAGATCGGGTCGAAGATTGGTGACCCCACCCATCAGCAGCCCGCCCGCCGACAGGCCATAGGCCACGATGCGGCGGCGGACCGTGTAGCCCTGGCCGATCAGGTGTTCGGCACAGGCGATGAAGTCGGTGAAGCTGTTCTTCTTCTTAAAGCGCCGCCCATCCAGAAACCAACTCCGCCCCTTCTCCGACCCGCCACGCACATGGGCAATGGCGTAGATCCAGCCACGGTCCACCAGCGCCAGAGCAGGAACGGAGAATTCCGCCTCCGACGGCACGCCATAGGCACCATAGGCATAGAGCAGCAGCGATGCCGACCCGTCCAGTTTCGCGCCCTTGCGCATCAGCACCGTCAACGGCACCTGTTCCCCATCGGACGCGGGCGCCATAAGTCGCCGCACCTCATAGCGCGCGGGATCGAAGCCGTTGCCGGCGGTCTGCCGCTGTACAATGCGGCTTGTGCCGAACGCCATGTCATAGTCCAGCCATTGGCGTGGGGTGCGCGGGCTTTCATAGATCAGGCGCAGGATGGCGCCGTCCGGTTCCTGCACCGGGGCGAGCGTGATGGCATAGGCCGCTTCATCAAAGGCCAGGGTGTTTTCCCGTCCGTTGCGGCCCGTGACCACGATCTCCAGCCGGCCCTCCACCCGCTGCAACCGCACGAAATGGTCGCGGAAGGACAGGGTCTCCAGGATATGGCAGCCGGGACGATGGGGCACCCAGTCGTGCCAATGGGCACGGACCGGCTGCGTCAGGCTGGCCCGCATCAGTTTGCCATCCAGGGCGCCGTCGGCATCGGTCAGGATGATCAGGTCGCCTGCCCATTCCTGAACCCGGTAATGCAGGCCGGGCTGACGTGGCTCCACCAGCATCGGTTCGGCCAGAGGGTCGGCGGCTGGGATCAGCCGCACCTCATCCACATCCGGCCCCAGGATATGGATCACGACATGACTGTTGGATGCCGTGCGCGACAAGCCCATGAACAGGGCGGGATCGGGTTCGGTATAGACCAGGACATCATCCCCACCCCGCGCAGGACGGCGGAACACCTTCACGGGCCGCGACAGGGGATCGCGCCAGATCCAGAACACATACTGGCTGTCGGGGGAGAAGGCGACGCCGTGCCAGCCATAGGCATCGGCATTGGGCGTCGTGCTGACCGCACCGGTTTCCAGGTCACGCACACAGATGCGGTGACGGTCCCCGCCCTCCACATCCTCCGCCCACATGAACAGCCTGTGGTCGGGACTGTGCTCCGCTTCCGTCACCCGGAAATAGGCATGGCCCTTGGCCCGTTCCTGCCCATCCAGCAGAACCTGTTCGGCACCGCCGCCGCGCGGGCGGCGGGCATAGACCTTGTGATCCTGCCCGGCCCGGACATAGGTGTAATAATCCCATGGCCCGTCAGGCACGGGCGGTGCCGCCTGCTCCGCGCCGGTCAGGGCCTGCATCGCCGCCACGATATCACCCTGTACCCGAACCGTGGGAGCCAGCATGCCGTCGGCATAGCGGTTTTCCGCATCCAGATGGGCGCGGATTTCCGGGTCCATCAGGCTAGTATCGCGGGAAACCCTAGCCCAGTTGGGATCGCGCAGCCAGGCGTAATAATCGATACGGGTACGGCCCAGTTGAACAATGCGCTTGGGTCGCTTTGGCGGGCGCGGCGGGGATGGGGGACCGTCCGCCGCGACGCCCGGCAGGGGGAGCAGGGCGACGCCGGCCGCCATCAGGAATGAACGACGCTGCATCATCATGCTCCCCATACGGTTCCCCCTTACATCGACCAGTGCAGCGTGACACCGTAGGTGCGGGGCCGCACAAGACCCTGGCTCAGGCCATTAGCCTCCGGCAGGGTACGGGTCACACCACGCTTGTCGGTGATATTGTTGGCGAAGACCGTCGCCTTGGTCGTGCCGAAGGTGGCGCCAAGACGCAGGTCGAACAGGTTATAGCCACCCTGCCCATTCACCGCGACACCCGGAACGGCGGAGTTCATGTCACTGATCCCCTTGGACAGATAGCGATGGGCGAAGGTGACGGTCGGATCATAATCCGCATCGAACGTGTAGATGGCGGTATTGGCAATGGACCAGTCCGACGAGCCGGCCAGACGCGACCCCTTGGGCGCGGTGCCGTACCAGAGAATGAAGAGATCCTCGTCCAGCCGGGCCTTCATGTAAGTGACGCTGCTCTGGATATCCAGGTTGGCTGTCGCCTGCCAGGTGGCCGACATTTCCAGCCCCTTGATGGAGGCGGCGGCCCCGTTGGAGGCATAGTTGAAATTGTCCGGCGTCAGTAGGCGCAACTGGATATCGGTCCAGTCGACATAGAAGGCCGTGGCATCCAGCAGCAACTGCCCATCGGCCAGGGTGGCGCGCAGGCCCGCCTCATAATTCTTCAGGCTGTCGCTTTTCGATCCGCTGGGGATCGGGAAGGCGGACAGGCCGGACCCGTTGGGTGTACCGAAGCGGAAACCCTCTGAATAGAGACCATAGACCATCAGCGTTTCGCTGGGCTTGTAGGTGATGGAGAGTTTGGGGGAGAAACCGTCTTCCTTGGTCTGGGTCCCTTCCACCAGCGGATTGCCGGGGTAGGTGGAGAAGCCGATGGTGGTGGAGGTGCTGATCACCTCCGTCTTGAACAGCCGGCCCCCTGCCGTGACCTTCAGTTCCGGTGTGATGGAATAGGAGGCTTCACCGAACAGGGCGCTCTCCTCCCCCTTCAGGTCGGTGTAGAAGGCGTTGAAGATGCTGCCATCGGGCGCGATAATCGCCCCCTTGCCAGGGCCATATTTGGGCGAGGCATCGAAGGCAGCGGCGGCGCCATTGGCACCCAGCTGTTCATAGAGATGCTTGTCGCTTTCAAAATACATGCCTCCCAGCAGCCATTCAAAAGCCCCATCGCCGTTAGACGCCAGACGCAGTTCGGCTGACTTGCCGTCGCTGTCACCGCCCGACCGCACATAAAGCGGGTTGGTGATGTTCAGGCCCAGATCGGCATTATAGGCGGCGCGATAGGGGGTGAAGTCGAAGACGAAGCCCTGGTTCTTCTTCTGATACGCCCCCAGCGCCGTTAGCGTCGCGAAGCCCAGATCGCGGTCCAGGCGCAGGCTGTGAATTTCAACATTGGTATCGTTGGTTTCCGGCAGGGCGCTGGAACGACCGAAGCTGCCATAGGCCGGGTTTCGATAGGGCGCATCATCCGCCGCCGTCTTCTGATAAAGGCTGAGCCAGGAAACCTCCGTCAGGTCATCGGGCGTCCAGACAACCGACAGGCGGCCACCGCCGACATCGATATCGCTGGACCCCTTCTCCCCCGTGCCGGCATTGTCCAAATAACCTGGATCGCGGCGGAAGGTGCCGACGGCGCGTACCGCCAGCTTATCCTCCACCAGCGGCATGTTCAGCATGGCCTTGCCGGTCCAGCCGATATCGGCATTGCGGGTGCGCGACAATGTGGTTTCGATGGCGGCGTCCGCCTTCGTCGCATCGGCCTTGTTGGCGATATAGTTGACGGCACCACCCATGGAGGCTGACCCGAACAGCGACCCCTGCGGCCCGCGCATCACCTCCACCCGGTCCACGTCGAACGCGTCAATATCCGGAATGACAATGGTCCAGCCGGGTTCGGTCAGCGGCACTTCGTTGATGTAGTAACCCGTCGTGCCCTGCCCCTGCACATTGCCAGAATTGGTGGCGACGCCACGGATCACGACATGCGACGTGCCGGGCTGAAACTCGTTGAACACCACGCCGGGCGTGCGCTGGATATAGTCGGCGAAGCTCTGCGCGCCGATGGCTTCCAACTGCTTGCCGGACACGGCGGAAACGGAGCCGGAAACGTCACGCACGCTCTGCTGCCGCTTGGTGGCGGTGACGATGATTTCTTCCAGCAGAATGCTTTTATCGGTGGTGGCTGCCTCCTGTGCTGTCACCGCCAGGGGCGCCAGCGCGGCGGTGCAGGACAGGATGAGGGTGCGGTACCAACGGCTATTGGTCATGTCGAGGATCCCTGTTCTGTTCATGGTCAGGGCCGTAGCCGGCCTCTCTTCATGTTTCAGCCTATGCCCTTCCCGGCGGCCCGGCACACCCGCGTAGGTCATTTACTCTCGCGTTCGGGCCAATTGGGAAACATCTGTATCCGGCCGCTATATGGCGTTGCAGCATGCAGATGCCCTCACCGGTCGCAGGGCGACAGGATTGATAAAGCTGTGATTTCATTGGATACCACGCCGGATCGTGGCATCCCCCTGCTGCAACGCGTCAGGACCGGCAAAGGCGCCGGGACAGCCAGGCCGACGCCTCTGTGAAGGCGCGGTCGGCAAGCGAGGAAATGGAAACCGCCTCCAGGAAGCTGTGGCTGGCTCCGTCATAGAGGCTGGCGCTGACCGGCACGCGAGCACTGCGCAAACGGGCGGCCATGGCCAGATTGCCATCCACCAGGATGTCGCAAGCCGCGATGCACAGAAAGGCGGGCGGCAGGCCCGACAGATCGGCCCGCAGCGGTGCCGCCAGCGGGTTGTCATAATCCGCCGCCCCGCGTAGATAGGCATCCCAGAACACCACCATTTCGGCACTGTTCAGCATGTAGCCGTCCGAACCATACCGTTCGTGTGACGCCGTGACGGCATGATCGAAGGCACCATAATTCAGGACCATGGCATCCAGAACCGGCTTGCCATGCCGCCGCAGCATCAGATTGGCAGCCACCGCCATATTGGCACCGGCACTGTCGCCACCGATGGCGATGCGGGCGGGGTCAAGGCCGGGTCCGGCGGCACCGGCGCGGACCGCGTCCACAACCTCCACAATCTCTTCCAGCGCGGTCGGGAACTTCGCCTCCGGTGACAGGCTGTAATCCACACCGAGGACAGCAACCCCGGCACGGGCCGCATATTCGCGCATCAGCCGGTCATGCGTATCCAGGCTGAACAGCATCCAACCACCGCCATGGATGTAAAACATGACGGGAAGGTCGGCACCGATAGACGGTTCGTGGATGCGCACGCGCACACCGCGATCCCCCAGACGCATTTCCCGCGTCCGGGCCATGACGGGGCCACCCTTCGTCCAGGGTGCCCGAACCGTCTCCGCCACCTGCCGCCGGTCGGCCAGCGTCTGACCCGGCAGCGCCGGGTGAGCAGCATAGCCGCTGCTGATAGCCTGATGGAAACGACGGATATCGGGGTCCAGATCGTCGGCGGCCTTGATCACTTCACTCACAAACCAAACTCCCGGCTGTCGGCATGGACCGAATGCTACGGGAGCCGGCATCGCCACGGCTTGCCGGGGCGGGCCAATCACTGGCGCGAACGGGCCGTTCAAAGCAGGTGACCTTGACCCGCATGCCATGATGCCCATTCTTCTACCGTGTCCGGGCCATCATTCAGGGAAGGAAGATGAAACGCAGTGCCGATTATCTGACCACCCAGCGGCCCGTGATCGCGCTTCAGGACGAATATCCTGCCGGTTTCGTCGATCCGTTCCACAGCCATCAGCATACGCAGCTGCTTTATGCATCCGCCGGGGTGATGTCGGTGGTGACCGACCGCACCTCCTTCGTGCTACCGCCGCAACGCGCCCTCTGGCTGCCGGCGGGAACACCGCATGAGGTGTCCTGCCGGGGGCCGGTATCGCTGCGCACCCTTTATATCGACCCTGCACGCGACCGGCAGCCTGACGGGTGCCGGGTGATCGAGGTGTCGGATTTCCTGCGCGCCCTGATCCTGGAAACCGCCAGCTTTCCAACGGATTACGATCTGGAGGGCCGGGAGGGGCGGATCGTCGCCCTGCTTCTGGACGAGATCGAGCGGATGCCCAACGCACCCTATGAGGTACGGATGCCCGTGGATGAACGGCTGCTGCGCGTCTGCCGCGCCATCCTGGCCGAACCCGCCGACAACCGTGACCTGGATGACTGGGCGCGACTGGCGGGGATGAGCCGCCGCACCTTCACCCGCCTGTTCAAGCAGGAAACCGGCATGGGCGTCGCCGTCTGGCGGCAGCAGGTTCGGCTGATGGAGGCGCTGTCCCTGCTGGCCAGCGGGCGACCCGTGACGCTGGTCGCCTTCGATGTCGGCTATGACAGCCCCAGCGCCTTTACCGCCATGTTCCACCGTACCTTCGGCGTGCCACCCAGCCTGTACCAGATGCGCGAGGGGCCTTGACGGCGGATCAGTTCTGCGTCAGGCCCGCATCGACAATGAAGTTGGCACCCGTGCAGCCGGCACTTTCGTCCGATGCCAGGAACAGGGCCATGGCCGCCACATGATCTGCCGTCAGGCGGAATTTCAGGGCCTGCAGATCAATGAATTGCTGGTTCAGTTCCGGTGTCAACCACAGGGCTGCCTGACGGTCGGTCAGGATGGCGCCCGGCACGATGCAGTTCACCCGCACACCCCCCGGCCCATATTCGCGGGCCAGCGTCCGGGTCAGGCCGTTGATGGCAGCCTTTGATGTCGTATAGCTGACCATGCCGGGCCGCCCGCGCATCCAGGAAATGCTGCCCAGCATGATGATCGCCCCCTGCCCGCGCGCCATCATGGCGGGGGCGACGGCCTGGCTGGCAAAGAACTGATGGTCAAGGTTAAGCGCCAGCATGCGCCGCCAGCTTTCGGGCTCGACCTCCCCCACCACCTGCCGGTCATCCTTGCCGGCATTGTTGATCAGGGCGTCGATTCCGCCGCTGAACTGTTCGATATCGGCGATGGCGGCGCGCAGGGCAGCAATATCGGTGATGTCGCAGGGCACGAAACGGGCACCGGTACGATCCGCCATGGCCGCCCCGACATTGGCGTCGATATCGATGAAGCTGACCCGTGCCCCCTGTGCCGCGAACGCCTCCACCATCGCCCCACCGATGCCCGATGCGCCGCCAGTGATCAGGACGGAACGGCCTTCCAGGCTGTGATAGCGCACATTCATGGCAGGCTCTCCGGGTTGCAGGGCGTATTGGGTAGGCCAGGAACATCGACCGGCATGGCGAAAAGCGCGCCATCCATCGGCCCCTCAAAGCCGGCGGCGACGCTGGTGACATACAGGGTCTTGGCGTCCGGGCCACCAAAGCAGGGCATGGTGGGGCAGCGGGCCGGGGTGCGGTATTCCGCCATCAACCGCCCGTCAGGATCATAGCGCTGCACCCGCCCGCCCGCATAAAGCGCGGTCCAGTAACAGCCATCCGCATCCACCGCCGCCCCGTCGGGACGGCCCCGGTCGGGGGCTTCAGGGTCCAGTTGCGCGAACAGCCGCTTGTTGGCGACCTGACCACTGGCCGGGTCGTAATCATAGGCATGGATGGCGAAACGCGGCGTGTCGGCATGGTACAGCGTGCGCCCATCGGGGGCGAAGGCCAGACCGTTGGAGGTCAGCAATCCGCCGAACAGCAGGCGCAGACCCGCCTTTTCCAACCGGTACAGGCCCCCGCGCGAACCGGATTTCGGTTCATCGATGGTCCCGATGATCAAATGGCCCGCCGGGTCGACACGGCCATCATTGAAGCGGGTATCGGCGGGATCGGTCGGGTTGGGCGCCAGCATCGGCCCCACCTTCCCATCCGTATTCAGCTGATAGATACCCGTCCGCATCGCGGCGACATAGCCACCGCCGGCCAGCGGCACGACACACCCAGGATGTTCGGGAAGGTCCAGGCTGGACAGGGCCCCATCGGCAGGGTGGTAGCGGTGAAGCAGCCGCCCGTGAATATCGACGAAGGACAGGATGCCCGCCCCCCCATCCCAGACGGGACATTCCCCCAGCCGGGTACGCAGGGGAAGCACAGGGGTAAATTCACTCATGCCAAAGGCTCCGCATTGATGCGAACGGTCCCGGACAGGCTGGCACCAGGGGCCAGGATGGCCATGGGCGGCAGTTCGGGCTGGTTCAGGGCATTGGCGCCGTGTGTCACCGGCTCCACCGCGAAAAAGTCACGGCCCGCCGGGGTATAGACGCGCAAGGTGCCGAAAATCCGGTCGGCCCGCAGACTGACCAACAGGCCGGGCACCGATCCCGTCATATGGGCGATGCCGGCCCAGCCGGGGAAATCACCATCCACGACGCTGTCATCCAGGGGCCGGCCATGGCGGAAATCGGGGTCCGGTGGCATCACCACCTTATCCGGCAAGCCATCGGCCCCGCTGCGCCAGTAGGACAGGGACGAAAAGCGCAGCATCGTCCCCGCAACCCGCCGGAAGAAGGGGTGCAGGCCCATGCCAGCCGGGGCCATGCCTTGGCTATCATTGGTCAGGTCCAGACCGATTTCCAGGCCTGTATCGTCCAGCCGGTACGCCATCCGCGCGGTGAAGGCATAGGGCCAGTCGTCCTGCCCATCCGTTGCCGGCTGATACGACAGACGCAGGCGGACATGGGTGTCGGATCGTTCATCCACCGCCCATTCACGCTGCCAACCCAGCCCATGCAGCGGGTGGGTGATATCGGGCGTGTTGCGCGGGACGTGGTGCCAACGACCGGCGAACAGAAAACGGCCATCGGCAATGCGGTTGGCATAGGGCAGCATGGGATAGCAGGCGGTGCGCCGCACCTGCCCGGTCGCCACGGCATCGGCAGGCGTGGGCCGCATGATATCGGCACCATCACGCGACAGCGACACAAGCGCACCACCGATGGAGGGCGCCACTTCCGCCCGCATGCTGCCCGCCGCCAGGGTGATGATCGCCGCCATGGTCAATAGGGACCTGTGATGACCGGGGCCGTCGGTGCCTGTCCGCGCAGGGCCGCCTGCCATTCAACGGCGCGGCCCGTCATCATGGCGATGTCCGACGCCACGGCGGCGAAGCTGTAGCCGTAACCGACGAAGCGCCCCACCATCTCCGGGTTAGGCCCGACAATGCCGATGGGCTTGCCCGCCTGTTTGGCCAGGGTTGCGGCTTCCGCGATCTTGGCCTGCACCTCCTCGTGACCCACCTGTCCGATCAGACCCATGGCGGCCGACAGGTCGCCCGGCCCCAGGAACAGGGCGTCGACACCGGGCACGGCGGCGATGTCCGCCACGCGGGAGACGGCGCCCGGCGTTTCCAACTGCACGATGACAGCAACCTCGTCATTGGCGCGCTTCAGATAATCGGGCACGCGGCCATAGCGTGACCCGCGATGCACCGCCGCCACCCCGCGCACGCCGTCGGGCGGATAGCGGGTATAGGAGACGGCGGCCCGCGCCTCGTCTGCATTCTCCACAAAGGGCAGCATCACGGTACGGGCGCCGGCATCCATCACCCGCTTCACCAGCACCTGATCATTCCAGGCCAGCCGCACGATGGCCTGTGCCGGCGTGCATTCGATGGCGCGCAGCAGATTGGCGAGATCCGGCATCTCAATGGGCACATGCTCCATATCTACGACCAGGAAGTCGAAGCCGCAATGTCCCATCGCTTCCGCCGTGCTGGGCGCGCCCGACATCAGCCAGGTTCCCGTCAGCAGGCGGGACATGTCGGCCAATTGCCGTTTCAGCGGATTCAGGGGTTCGTGCATCAGGTCCCTCAATAGATCGGCGGTTCCGGCACCTTGGCGGTACCGGCCAGGAAGTCGAAGTCGCAGCCTTGCGGCGCCTGGGTCACATGCGCCTTGTATAGGGCCGCGTAGGAGCGTTCATAGCTGTTTGCCGGCGGGGTCCAGGCGGCACGGCGGCGGGTCAGTTCATCCTCATCGACCAGCATGTCCAGCGTGCCGGCCACGGCATCCAGCCGGATCAGGTCACCCGTCTGAACCAACGCCAGCGGGCCGCCCACCGCCGCCTCTGGTGCGGCATGCACGATGCAGGCACCGTAATGGGTGCCCGACATGCGGGCATCGGAAATGCGCACCATGTCGCGCACGCCCTGGGCCAGCAACTTCTTCGGGATGGGCAGATTGCCCCATTCCGGCATGCCGGGTGCACCCACCGGCCCACCATTGCGCAGGATGATGACGCTGTCAGCATCGACATCCAGGGCCGGATCGTCAATCGCGGCCAGCATCTGGGCGTTACTGTCGAAGACAATGGCCCGGCCTGTATGGCACAGCAGGCGGGGATCAGCCGCCGATGATTTCATCACCGCGCCATCGGGGCAGAGATTGCCACGCAGCAGCGCCAGGCTGGCCCCGCGTTCCAGCGGCACCACAGGGTTGGACACGTCGCGGATCACATCATCATCGTAACATTCGGCCTCCGCGATCTCCTGCCCCAGCGTGCGGCCCGTCACTGTCAGGCATTCCAGCGACAGGTAGTCGCGCAGCTTCCACAGCAGGGCTCGCATCCCGCCGGCGAAGAAGAAATCCTCCATCAGGGCATTGCCCGACGGGAACAGGTTGGCGCAGACAGGGATGCGCCGCGCGGCGGCGGCCAGATCGTCGAGCGACAGGGCAACCCCCGCACGGCCTGCCAAGGCCATCATATGGACAGCGGCATTGGTGGACCCGCCCAGTGCCATATAGGCGACGACCCCATTCATGAAGGCATCGCGGGTCAGCATCCTCTGTGGCGTCAGGTCCTCATCCACCATCGCCACAATGCGTTCGCCACACAGGGACGCCATGCGGCGGTGACCGCTATCAACCGCCGGGATCGACGACGCACCGGGCAATGTCATGCCCATCGCGTCGGCGATGCCCGTCATGGTCGATGCCGTACCCATGGTATTGCAGGTGCCGATGGACCGCGTCATCCGCGATTCCAGGTCCAGCCAGTCGGCAGGCGTGATGTTTCCGGCACGCAGCTCATCCCAATACTTCTTGGTATGGGTACCCGCCCCCGTCTTGGTGCCGCGCCATTGCCCATTGGCCATCGGACCGGCGGGGCAATAGATCGCGGGCAGCCCAGCGCTGATCGCGCCCATCAGCAGCCCCGGCGTGGACTTGTCACACCCGCCCAGCAGAACCGCCCCGTCGATGGGATGGGAGCGCAGAAGCTCCTCCACCTCCATGGCCAGAAAGTTGCGGTAGAGCATGGTGGTGGGCTTCACCATCACCTCCCCCACGCTGAGCGCCGGCAGTTCAACCGGATAGCCGCCGGCCCGCAGCACGCCGCGCTTCACGGCCTCGGCCACATCACGCAGATGGATGTGGCAGGGGCTCATCTCGCTCCAGGTGTTCACGATGGCGATCACCGGGCGGTCCATGAACTCTTCGCGCCGCAATCCCATCTGCTGCGTCCGCTGCCGATGCGCGAAGCCGCGCATGTCGGGGGACGCGAACCAGCGGGCACTGCGCAAGGGGCGTTTCGGGTCGGATGGCGGGTTCGTCATGTCACCAGCTCTTATATAAGACCGCTGACAGAAGGGACGCTTTCCAGGGCAAAGTCAATGCGAAAATCGGCGGAATACCGCCATTCCTGAAAATCATCAAAAAGGTCCCTTGCCAAGAAGGCGACCTTGTGAACATATGTGTCTTATATAAGACTTCAGACTTCCAGCGAACACCGCCAACGAACAAGGGGAGGCTCCAAGTGGGCGCACCACATCTTCTGGTCCATGACCGGCGCGACAATGTCGGCGTCGTGGTTGTGGAGGGGTTGAAAGCCGGCACCGACATGCTGTGCGTCGTGACCGAGGATAACAGCGAGTTCCGCACGGTCGTGAACCAGGATGTGCAGATCGGGCACAAGGTGGCGCTGCGCGATTTCGCGGTCGGCGACACCGTGATCAAGTATGGCGAGGATATTGGCAAGGTGGTGCAGCCCATCGAAAAGGGCGCCCATGTCCATACCCACAATCTGAAAACCAAGCGCTGGTAGGGGAACCCGGATCATGAATTACGCTGATCTCAAGATCTGGGGCTACCGCCGCGAAAATGGCCGCGTCGGTGTGCGCAATCATGTCGCCATCCTGCCGCTGGACGATATTTCCAACGCGGCGTGCGAGGCGGTGGCCGCCCATATCCAGGGCACCATCGCCCTGCCCCATTCCTATGGTCGCCTGCAGTTCGGCGCCGACCTGGACCTGCATTTCCGCACCATCATCGGTACCGGCGCCAATCCCAATGTCGCGGCCTGTGTCGTGATCGGGATCGAGGAAGGCTGGACCCAGAAGGTGGTGGACGGTATCGCCGCCACGGGCAAGCCGGTCGCCGGTTTCTGGATCGAAGGCAATGGCGACATCGCCACCGTCGCCGCCGCCAGCCGCAAGGCCAAGGAATTCTCGCAATGGGCCTCTGAACGGGTCCGCACCGAATGCCCGCTGTCAGAGGTGTGGGTGGCGGCCAAGTGCGGGGAAAGCGACACGACCACGGGTCTGGCCTCCTGCCCCACCGTCGGCAACATGTATGACAAGATGGTGGAACTGGGCCTCTATGGCTGCTTCGGTGAAACGTCGGAACTGACGGGGGCCGAACATCTGGCCGCCGCCCGCGCCGCCAGCCCGGAAGTGGCCGCCAAGTTCATGAAGACCTGGCAATCCTATCAGGATGACGTGATCGAGGCGCACAAGACGTCCGACCTGTCCGACAGCCAGCCGACCAAGGGCAACATTGCCGGCGGCCTGACGACGATTGAGGAAAAGGCCCTGGGCAACCTGGAGAAGATCGGCAAGAAGACCAGCTATATCGACGTGCTGGAACCGGCGGAGGCACCGGCCAAGGGGCCGGGTCTCTACTTCATGGATACCTCTTCCGCCGCCGCCGAATGCTGCACGTTGCAGGCCGCCGCCGGCTATGTCGTCCATTGCTTCCCCACGGGTCAGGGCAATGTGATCGGCAACCCGATCATGCCGGTCATCAAGATCACTGGCAACCCGCGTACCGTGCGGTTGATGAGCGAGCATGTGGACGTGGACGTGTCCGGCATTGTGCGCCGTGATATGACCATCGATCAGGCGGGCGACGCCTTGATCGACATGATCGCCCGAACCTCCAACGGTCGCCTGACAGCGGCGGAAGCCCTGGGGCATAAGGAGTTCGTGATGACCAAGCTGTACCGGTCGGCATGAGCACGGTTACGCTCAGCCTGGAAGAAGCACACCGTCTGGCAATGGGGGCGCTGGTAAAGGCCGGCGTTTCCCCAGCCAGTGCGGCGGCCACGGCGACCGCACTGGTGGCGGCGGAGGTGGATGGACAGGCCGGTCACGGCCTGTCCCGCGTCCCCTCCTACACGCTGCATGCGCGGGTCGGGAAGGTGGATGGCCTTGCCGTGCCGGTGGCCCTGGCGGCGGGAGAAGCCGGGGTTCGCATTGATGCGGGCCATGGTTTTGCCTATCCCGCCGTCGATCTGGCCATTGAACGGCTGCTGCCGCTGGTGGCACGGACTGGTGTCGCTGCGGCAGCCGTCCACCGTTCCCACCATTTCGGACAGGCCGGGCGGCATGTCGAACGGTTGGCCGAACAGGGGCTGGTAGCCTTTGCGTTTGCCAATACGCCGGCGGCCATGGCCCTGCCCGGCGGGCGGCGGTCGCTAATGGGCACCAACCCAATAGCCTTTGCCGCCCCCGTGCCGGGGCGGGCCCCACTGGTCATCGACATGGCCCTGTCGGTGGCGGCGCGCGGCAAGATCATGGCGGCATCCAAGGCCGGCAAGCCCATCCCCGAAGGCTGGGCCCTGGATGCCGATGGCAACCCGACCACGGATGCCAAGGCGGCACTGGCCGGATCGCTGCTGCCCATCGGCGGGGCCAAGGGGGCGGCCCTGGCGCTGATGATCGAGGTGATCTGCGCCGCCTTGGTCGGTGGCAATTTCGGCTGGAACGCCAGCGGCTTCTTTGATGGCGATGGCGGCCCGCCCGACCTGGGCCAGTTGCTGATCGTGCTGGACCCGGCCCGTTTCGGTGGTGACGGCTATGCCGAGCACATGGCGCATCTGCTGCTGACGGTCGCCGGTGAGGCCCCGGCGCGTCTGCCGGGCGACCGGCGGCTGGCATTGCGGCAGAAGGCAGCGGCAGACGGGGTGACCATCCCGGCGGCCCTGCATGCAGAGATTTTGGGGCTGGTGGGGTAACCCTCACCCTCCCATTGACCAGCGTCAATGGGCCCCTCCCTCTCCCACCTTCGTGGGCGAGGGGTTCAATTTCGCCCCTCGCCCGCCTAGCGGGAGAGGGAGGGGTCCAAGCCGGAAGGCTTGGGAGGGTGAGGGAGTACCCCGCTCGAACACAATATCGAGAGGCAAAGATGCCCGACATCGTCATCACCGAATTCATGGACGAGGATGCCATCGCCAATGTCCTGGCGGGCCACGACGTCCTGTATGATCCCAAGCTGGTGGATCAGCCCGAAAGGCTGGCCGCCGCGCTGACCGATGCCCGTGCCCTGGTGGTACGCAACCGCACGCAGGTGCGTCCGACCCTGCTGGATCAGGCGCCGAAGCTGAAGGTCGTGGGTCGGCTGGGCGTCGGGCTGGACAATATCGACATGGCCGCCTGTGCCGCGCGCAACATCATTGTGCGACCCGCGACGGGCGCCAATGATCTGGCGGTGGCCGAATATGTGATTACGGCGGCGCTGATGCTTCTGCGCCGGTCCTGGTTCGCGTCTGCCCGCGTGGCAGCAGGCGAATGGCCGCGCACCGACCTGATGGGACGAGAAGCGGCAGGCAAGCGGCTGGGACTGGTCGGGTATGGCGCCATCGCCCGGTTGACAGCACAGAAGGCGCGCGCCCTGGGCTTTTCCGTCGCCGCCTATGACCCGCATTTGCCGGAAAAGCACCCGGCCTGGGTACAGGTGGAACGGCAGTCGCTGGAAACAATGCTGGCCACCGCCGATGTTGTCAGCCTGCATGTGCCGCTGACCCCGTCCACCACCAACATCATCGACACCGCCGCCCTGGCACGCATGAAGAAGGACGCGATCCTCATCAATGCGGCGCGCGGCGGCGTGGTGGATGAGGCGGCCCTGTGTAGCGCGCTGAAAGCTGGAGCGCTGGGGGGGGCCGCCCTGGACGTGTTCGCCACCGAACCGGTCACCGCCGTATCGGGTGCGATATTCAAGGATGTGCCCAACCTGATCCTGACGCCCCACATTGCCGGCGTCACGGATGAGAGCAATGCCCGCGTCAGTGAGGTGACAGCCCGTGCGGTGCTGGAAGAGTTGGGGGCATGAGCGTGGCCGCAGGCCCCGCCGCCAGTAACAGGCTGGCCTGGGCGCGCGGCGTCCTGCCCGGTCTGATCGCCACCATCGTCGTGGCGCTGGCGGCCACCTACCTGTCCGACCATTACAACGCCCCATCGATGGTCTTTGCCCTGCTGCTGGGCATGGCGCTGAACACCCTGCCGGGGGAACCACGCTATGCGCCCGGCATTGCCCTGTCGGCCCGCACCTTGCTGCGCCTGTCGGTGGCGCTGCTCGGACTGCGCATTACCTTCGCACAGGTGGGCGATCTGGGCTGGTCCACGGCGGCCATGGTGGTCTGCGCAGTGCCACTGACCATCGGGTTCGGCTGGACCCTGTCAAAGCTGACGGGGGTTGGTGGCCGGTTCGGCGTGCTGTCGGGCGGGGCCGTGGGCATCTGCGGCGCATCCGCCGCCATGGCCATTGCCGCCGCCTGGCCGCGCAAGGACAGCGAGCGCGATACCGTCGTCATCATCGCTTGCATCACCAGCCTGTCGACCATGGCCATGCTGGCCTATCCGGCCATCGGCGGCTGGCTGGGGCTGGATGCGGTACAGGCGGGCCGGTTCTTCGGCGGCTCCATCCATGATGTGGCGCAGGTGGTGGGGGCCGGATACAGCCAGTCACCGCAGGCCGGCGATACGGCCACGGTGGTCAAATTGATGCGGGTCGCCATGCTGCTGCCCGTCGTCATCGCCATCACCCTGCTGGCCGCCCGCCGCCGCACCGCCGATGATGGCGAGGCCAAGGTGACCCCTCTGCCCGGCTTTCTGATCGGGTTCGTTGTGCTGGCGTTCCTGAATGGCATGGGCTGGGTACCCGCACCGGTCACGTCGGTCCTGACGGAACTGTCGCGCTGGCTGCTGCTGATCTCGGTCGCGGCGCTGGGCATGAAGACATCGGCCAAGGACATCATGGAGGTGGGCCGCGCCGCCATTGCCATGGTCGTGGCAGAGACCGCCTTCATCGCCCTGTTCGTGCTGGGCTGGATCGAACTGATCGGCTGAATTCTGAACGATATAAATAAAAATCATCGGGAGGCAGAAACGTGCAGCAGAGCCAACAGGCCGGGCCCCCGCCCGTCAGTGACGGGTACCGGCGCTACGCGCTTTGGGTGCTGCTGATCATCTATATCTTGAACTTCCTGGACCGGCAGATCGTCGCCATCCTGGCCGAACCCATCCGGCAGGAACTGCATCTGGCCGATTGGCAGCTTGGCGTGATGACGGGGCTGGCCTTTGCCCTGTTCTACACGTTCCTGGGCATTCCCATTGCGCGCGTCGCGGAACGCGGCAATCGGCCCCTGATCATCGCGGCGGCGGTGGGAACGTGGAGCGGCTTCACCATGCTCTGCGGTTTCGCGCAGAATTTCGTACAGCTGGTGCTGTGCCGCGTCGGTGTCGGGGTGGGAGAGGCCGGATGCACCCCACCCGCCCATTCCCTGATCAGCGATTATACGCCGCGCGAACGCCGCGCGTCGGCCCTGGCCTTCTATTCGCTGGGCACGCCGCTGGGCGGGCTGTTCGGGATGGTGCTGGGCGGGTTGATCGGCGATGCCTGGGGCTGGCGCACAGCCTTTCTGGTGGCCGGCGCGCCGGGCATCCTGATGGCGATTGTCGCCGCCCTGACCTTGCGTGAACCGCGCCGGCAGATGCTGGCCGCCGACCTTGCCGCCCGGCGGGCATCGGCACCCAGCCTGCGCGAGGCGCTGGTAGAGCTGAAGGGCAAGCGCGCCTTCTGGCTGATCGCCTTCGGGGCCGCCATCAAGGCCTTCATCGGCTATGGCGCCGCCTCCTTTCTGGCCCCCTTCTTCTTTCGCAATCATTCCGAAAGCCTGACCGACATGGCCGATGGTTTCGGGCTGGGCGTGGCGGGGTTCCTGGGCGTGGCCCTTGGGCTTATCCTGGGCCTGACCGGTGCCGTCGGCACCTGGCTGGGCGGGTATCTGGCGGACAAGCATGGGGCCAAGGACCTGCGCGCCTATATGTCCATCCCCGCCGTATCGACGGCCCTGGGCATCCCCTTCTATATGGTCGGCCTGACAGTGGAGGATACGACACTGGCCCTGATCATGCTGGCCTTTCCACCCGTGTTGAACACGCTTTGGTACGGGCCGGGATATGCGGCTGTGCAGGGATTGGTGCGGCCACAGACGCGGGCGACCGCCACGGCAGTACTGCTGTTGATCATCAATCTTGTAGGGTTGGGACTGGGTCCTCTCGGCGTGGGCGCCGTGTCGGATCTGTTGAGCGGACCAATGGGTCTGGGCAAGGCGGAGGGCGTGCGCTGGTCGCTGGTGATCTTCACCCTGTTCGGCTTTCTGGCCTCCACCTTGTTCTGGATGGCACGCAAGACCTTGCGGGAAGAGACAGTAAGTTGAGCGTATAAGGGACAGGCAAAGGGGAGGAACGACCATGACCGACCATATCCTGGCCATTGACCAGGGGACGACGGGAACGACCGTCATCATCTTTGACCGCGAAACGCATATTGTCGGGCGGGCCTATGCCGAGTTCACGCAGCACTACCCGCAGGCTGGCTGGGTGGAGCATGACGCGGCGGAGATCTGGCGGGTGACGCTGGATACGGCGGGCCGGGCGCTGGCTTCTGCCGGACTGTCGGCGCGGGACCTTCGCGGGATCGGCATCACCAACCAGCGCGAGACGGTGCTGGCCTGGAACCGGCATACGGGCGAGCCGGCGCACCGGGCCATCGTCTGGCAGGACCGGCGCACCGCCGCCTTCTGTGATGATTTGCGGTCACGCACCGGCGTGACGGAGATGGTGCGCGCCAGGACCGGGCTGGTCATCGATCCCTATTTCTCGGGTACCAAGCTGCGCTGGCTGCTGGAGCATGTGCCGGGTCTGCGGGCCGGCGCGGAGGCGGGCGATATCCTGTTCGGGACCATCGACAGCTGGCTGATCTGGAACCTGACGGGCGGGGCCGCCCATGTCACTGACCCGTCGAACGCGGCGCGCACGCAGCTTTACGATATCCATGCCGGTGCCTGGGACAGCGAGCTGCTGTCCTTGATGGATGTGCCGGCAAGGGGCCTGCCGGAGGTGCGGTCATCCTCGGCCGTGCTGGGCCACACCACGGCGGACGGGTTCTTAGGTGCGGGCGGCATTGCCATCGCCGGCGTGGCGGGGGATCAGCAGGCGGCTTTGTTCGGGCAGGCCTGCCATGGGCCGGGGCTGGCCAAGAATACCTATGGCACCGGGTCCTTCCTGCTGATGCATACGGGGTCCAGTACGTTGCGCGATCCTGGCCCGCTGCTGTCGACCGTGGCCTGGCGCATCGGGGATCAGCCGCTTGAATATGCGCTGGAGGGGGCGATCTTCGTCACGGGGGCGGCGGTGCAGTGGCTGCGTGACGGGCTGGGCCTGATCGCGGCGGCGGCGGAGACGGAGGAACTGGCCCGCTCCATCCCGCAGAATGACGGGGTCTATTTCGTGCCGGCCCTGACGGGCCTGGGCGCGCCGCATTGGGACCCGTATGCCAGGGGCCTGATCGCCGGGCTGACGCGCGGCACGGGCCGGGCGCATCTGGCGCGCGCCGCACTGGAGGCCATGGCCTATCAGACCCGCGACGTCACCCGCGCCATCGAGGCGCAGACGGGCATCGCACTCACCGAACTGCGCGCCGATGGCGGGGCCGTGGGCAACAGCTTCCTGATGCAGTTCCAGGCCGACCTTCTGGGCGTACCGGTGGAGGTGCCGCGCGTGTCGGAGACGACGGCCCTGGGGGCGGCCTATCTGGCCGGGCTGGCTACGGGCCTGTGGCAGGACCGCGACGAAATCCGCGCCACCTGGAAACTGGCCCGCCGGTTTGAGCCGGGGATGAGCACCGCAGAGCGCGAGCGGCTTTACACGCAATGGACAAGGGCCGTGGAGAAATCACGCGGATGGGCGGCATGAACATGGGATTGAACCGGGCAAGCGGGATCGCTGCCCTGGCCGCTGGCGGCATCTGGGACCTTGTCATCATCGGCGGCGGCGCCACGGGTCTGGGCACGGCTCTGGATGCTGCCGCGCGCGGGTACCGTACGCTTCTCCTCGAAGGGCATGACTTCGCCAAGGGCACCTCGTCGCGCGCCACAAAGCTGGTGCATGGCGGTGTGCGCTATCTGGCGCAGGGGAACATCCCCCTGGTCCGCCACGCCCTGCATGAACGCGGTCGGCTGTTGGCCAACGCGCCGCAGGTGACGCGGCGGCAGGGCTTTGTCGTGCCCTGCTACCGCTGGTGGGACATGGCATTCTATGGGGCCGGCCTGTTCGCCTATGACCTGTTGGCCGGGAAACTGGGCCTGGGCCGCTCCCGCCTGCTGTCGCGAACCGAGGTGATGCGGCGGCTGCCCACCGTGAAGACCAAGGGTCTGGTCGGCGGCATCCATTATTATGACGGGCAGTTCGACGACAGCCGTCTGGCCATCACCATCGCGGCCAGTGCCGCCGACCATGGCGCCACCCTGCTGAACTATGTCCGCGTCACGGGCCTGCTGAAAGAGGATGGCCGCATCGCAGGCGTGACCGCGCGGGATATGGAAACGGGCACGGAATACAGCATCCAGGCCAAGGCCGTGGTGAATGCCGCCGGGATTTTCATGGATGATATCCGGCATATGGACCGGCCCGACTTGGCCGAGGGTCTGTCGCTGAGCCAGGGTATCCATATCGTCCTGGACCCCGGTTTCCTGGCCAGTGATGACGCCATTCTGATCCCCAAGACCGCCGATGGCCGCGTGCTGTTTGTGCTGCCCTGGCTGGGCCGCACCGTGATTGGCACCACCGACACGCCCATCGAGACGGCAAGTCTGGAGCCGAGGGCGCAGGAGGCGGAAATCCAGTTCCTGCTGGACCATGCCGCAGAGTACCTGACCCGTGCGCCCACCCGGTCGGATGTGCTGTCGATCTTTACCGGCATCCGCCCCCTGGTAAAGGTGAAAGGCGCATCGGGTACCTCCGCCGTGCCACGCGACCATGTGCTGATGGTATCGGACAGCGGCCTTGTCACCATCACGGGCGGCAAATGGACCACCTATCGCGAGATGGCCGAACAGACGGTCGACGCCGCAGCGAAGGTGGCCGGCTTCACCCCAACGTCCAGCCCCACCAGGGACCTGCGCCTGCACGGCTGGGCCCCGCGCGACGGCATCGACAGCAGCGACCCGCTGGCCGCCTATGGCGCCGACGCGCCCCGGGTGCGGGCCGTGCTGGCCGAACAGCCCGGCTGGGATGCCCCGATGCATCAAGACCTGCCCTATGCCCTGGGCGAAGCCGCCTACGCCGCCCGTTACCTGATGGCCCGCACGGTGGAGGACGTCCTGTCCCGCCGCACCCGTGCCCTTTTGCTGAACGCCGAAGCTGCTGTTGCCGCCGTCCCCGCAGTCGCGCAGGTGTTGGCCGCCGAACTGGGCCGCGATCAGGCATGGGTGGAAGCGCAGGTCGCGGAATTCACAGCACTGGCAGGGGTTTACAAAGCGTAGCGCGGATTACGGCTGACGCCTAATCCGCACTACGCAAAAGCCAAATGGAACGACCTGCAGATAGCGGCGATCAAAATCGGGCGTAGGTCAGTTCAACGTCACCGAATAGGTGAGGTCGCGGGCGTAGACGCGGCTGAGGCGCCATTCAACGCGGCGGTCCTGTAGTGACAGGGCCACGCGGTCGATGCAAAGGATCGACGCGCCGACGGGGGCGTTCAGCAGGCGCTGGTCGTCGGGCGTCGACAGGTCCGCGCGCAGTTCTTCGTTCGCGGAGACGATATTGATGCCGAAATCAGTCTGGTAAAGCGAATAGAGCGTGTTGGGCAGCGGCATCCGGTCCTCGATCTTCGGGAACAGGGCCGAGGGCAGGATGATGCTCTCCCGGATCGTGGGCTTGCCATCGACCAGCCGAACGCGGTTGATCTCCACCACCTTGGCGCCTTTGGCCAGATCCAGCTTCTGCTGGTCGGCGACGCGGGCCGCGCGCACGCGCACGCTCTGCTCCCCCATGGTGGGGGTGACGCGTTCACCGCCGGGCCGCACCATGCGGAAGAACCGGAACAAGGACCGTTCCTGGGTATTTTCCGCAATGAAGGTGCCCTTGCCCTGATGCCGGACCAGTAGCTTCTCCGCCGTCAGCGCATCCAGCACCTTGCGCATTGTGCCCTGGCTGACGCCCAGTTCGCGGGCCAGCGCATGTTCGCTGGGAATGGCCTCGCCCGGCCGCCAGACGCCTTCCGCCACCTTGTTGACAATGATGTCGTACACTTGCCGGTAAAGGGGACGGTAACCGGGGGCATCCATGAGGCGGAGGCATCCTTTGCAACGGGATAAGACTTATATAAGATAAAACAGTTCTGATGCATTTCATCAAGGGTTTTGGGACCGGTGGCGGAGCGGACGGCGTCGCAGCCCGCTCCGCCACGGCGACCTTACCCCAGCCCACCGATGCAGGCATATTTCAGCGTGGTGTAATCATCGATGCCATGGCGGGACCCCTCCACGCCAACGCCCGATTCCTTATGCCCGCCGAACGGCGCCACCTCCGTCGTGATCAGCCCTTCATTGATGCCGACCAGACCGTAATCCAGTCCCTCCATCATCCTGAACGCCCGGCCCAGATCTCGTGTATAGACGTAGGAGGCAAGGCCATACTCGGTGTCGTTTGCCATGCGCAAGGCATCGGCCTCCGTCTCAAACCGGAAGATGGGGGCCAGCGGGGCGAAGGTTTCATCGCGCGCAACTGCCATGTCGGATGTCGCACCGGCGATCAGGGTCGGCTGGAAGAAACTGCCACCCAGGGCATGCCGCGCCCCACCCGTCACCACGCGTCCGCCCTTGGCGACGGCGTCGGCGATATGTTCCTCGATCTTGCGAACGCCCCCCATGTCAATCAATGGTCCCTGCACCACCCCATCCTGAAGCCCGTCGCCCACCATCATGGCCGACACAGCCGCCGCCATGCGTTCCACAAAGGCATCATGGATGCCGGACTGCACCAGGATGCGGTTGGCGCAGACGCAGGTCTGGCCGGTATTGCGGAACTTGGCCAGCATGGCACCGGCCACAGCCGAGTCTAGATCAGCATCATCGAACACGATGAAGGGCGCATTGCCGCCCAGTTCCATGGAAACCCGCTTCATATGCGCCATGGCCTTGGCCGCCAGCGCCTTGCCCACCGAAGTGGAGCCGGTGAAGGTGATTTTCCGCAGCAGCGGATTCTCGCACATTTCTGCCGCGATCTCTGCCGCCGATCCCGTAACGATGTTCAACACGCCCGGCGGGAACCCCACCTGTTCGGCAAGCACCCCGATGGCCAGGGCGGAATAGGGCGTCTGTGTCGCGGGCTTCACCACCATGGTGCAGCCTGCCGCCAGGGCCGCCCCCAGCTTGCGCGCAATCATGCTGTTGGGGAAGTTCCAGGGCGTAATCGCCCCCACCACCCCCACCGGTTCACGCACCGCCAGCAGGCGGCGGTTCTTCCAAGGGGACGGAATGACATCGCCATAGACGCGCCGCGCCTCCTCCGCGAACCAGCGGATATAGGCGGCACCCAATGTCACCTCCCCCACAGCCTCGGCCAACGGCTTGCCCATTTCCAGGGTCAGCAAGCGGCCCAGTTCGGCCTTGTTGGCCAGAATGGCATCATGAAGCTTCATCATCAGATTGGCGCGGTCCGCCGCCGTCCAGGTCCGCCAGTCCAGAAAGGCACGGTGGGCGGCGTCGATGGCGGTCTTCGTCTCTGCCCGGCCACCACGCGGTATTGATCCCAGCACATCACCTGTTGATGGATTGGAAACAGCGATTGTGGCGCCATCCATGGCATCCTGCCAGACGCCATTGATGAGGCATTGCTGGCGCAGCAGCGGGTGGGACATCGGCATCTCCGGTCTTCCTTCTTCCGTGTGGCGGGCGTCGCGGCGCCCCATAATCGGGCTGGACGAGTATCTATTCTAACTCTTATATAAGATACAACTCTTGTCTTACCCAAGACCATGCGGTAGGAATGATGCAACCCCGCCAACAAGGGGAGCCGACAATTGAACAGGGAGGAAATGACATGCAGCATGCAAAGCATCTGAGACGGCTTGCGGCCGGCACTGCCATGGCGGTGATGGGCCTGTCCGGCTCCGCCGTCGCGCAGAACAGTGCCGATGGTGGCTTTCTTCTGGAAGAAATCATCGTCACGGCCCAAAAGCGCGTCCAGAACCTGCAGGACGTGCCCGTCGCCATCAGCGTCGTGACCGGCGATCAGCTGGAACAGGCCAACATTAATTCCGCAGAACAGCTGTTCCAGCGCGTACCGACCATCACGTTCCGCAAGGGCAACACCAACAAGGATAGCGCCATCTCCATCCGCGGTGTGGGCACGATCTCCTTCGCGTCGGGTGTGGAGCCGTCGGTTTCGACCGTCATTGACGGCGTCGTCTATGCGCGCGCCGGTCAGCAGACGGCCGACTTCCTGGACCTGGAACGGGTTGAAGTGCTGCGCGGTCCGCAGGGTTCGATCTTCGGCAAGAATGCATCGGCCGGTGTGGTGAACATCACCACCCGCGCGCCCTCCTCCACGCCCAAGGGCTTTGCCGAGGCATCATACTATGAGGGCAACGAGTACCGCCTGAA
The DNA here is from genome assembly GCA_001296005.1 of alpha proteobacterium AAP38. GTDB lineage: Bacteria > Pseudomonadota > Alphaproteobacteria > Azospirillales > Azospirillaceae > Niveispirillum. The sequence continues at coordinate 212,878 of LJHR01000004.1, forward strand.
GGCCGGCGTCTCCGGCCCCCTGTCGGACAAGCTGTCCGGCCTGGTCACAGGTTTCTTCAGCCATTTCGATGGAAACGGCAAGAACGTGTTCAATGGCCATGACGTCAACGGCTATGAACGCTATGGCGCGCGCATGAAGCTGGTGCTGGATGCCACGGAGAATGTGACATTCACGGCCATCGCCGATTATGCCAAGGGCAACGACAATGGCTATGCCGACAGCATCGGCACGGTTTTCCCCGGCGCCTATCAGGACCAGATTTTCAAGCCCTCGCTGGCCCCGCTGATGCCGGGGGCCAAGAACAAGGATATCGACAACGATCTGGACCCCAAGACGCGGGACAAGAATTCCGGCGTCTCCTTGCAGGCCGATATCGACCTGGGCACGGCTGCCATCACCTCCATCACCGCCTACCGCCACTGGTACAATTATCAGCAGCGTGACGGTGACTTCCGTTCCGACGCACCGCTTTACGTCGCCACCGGTGCGGCGGGCAGCGATGTCCGCTCCCACGACCGGGGCGACCTGAGCTTTGATCAGTTCACGCAGGAACTGCGCATCGCCTCCACGGGACAGAACTTCATCGATTACGTGGCCGGCGTTTACTACTACACCACAAAGGAAGTGGACTTCTTCAACCGTACTGTCACGGCCTGTACCGCGACCACCCTGGCGGCGGTCAACGGGTTGCTGCCCTGCCGGGCCGGCGCATCGACCTTCACCACCAATGAAGGCAATGCCGATTTCACGACCAAGCTGAAGAACTACGCGGCCTTCGGCCAGGCGACGGTCAATTTCACAGATGATTTCCGCGCCATCCTGGGCGGTCGCTATACGGAGGACAAGGTGTCCTTCGACTTCGCCCGCCGTTCCACCTCCACCGCCGCCTTCCCCGGTGTGCGTCCGGCCTTCGCCGCCAGCGGCACCACCAAGCAGGATGGCATCTCCGGCAATGCCGGCCTTCAGTATGATTTCGCCGACGACATCATCGGCTATGCGACATATACCCGTGGCTATAAGGGTCCGGCGCTGAATGTCTTCTTCAACATGGTGGGCACCGACACGCTGCCCATCTCGGAAGAAACGTCCAACGCCTATGAAGCCGGCCTGAAGACCCGCTTCCCCGAGGCGGGCCTGATGCTGAACTTGGCCGCCTTCAAGACCGTCTATGACGGGTACCAGGCCAACAATCTGGAACTGGTGGCCGGACAGGTGGTGACCCGCCTGACCAATGCCGGTTCGGTGTCGACCCGTGGTCTGGAAGCCGACTTTACCTGGGCCGCCAGCCGCGACCTGGAATTCAATGGAGGCGTTTCCTACACCAAGGCCCGCATCGACAAGTTCAAGTGCCCGACCACCAACCCGACCTGCGCCGACGCCATCAACGGCAAACGCTTGCCCTTCTCCGCCAAATGGAAAGGATCGGTCACGGCTGACTGGCGCCTGCCGGTGGAACTGCCCAATGGTGATCTGAACCTGTCCAACACGGTACAGTTCACGTCCAAGCAGGGCTTCGACATCAACCAGAACCCCAACGCGGTCCAGAGCGGTTACTCCACATGGGATGCGGTCCTGGCCTGGACGTCGGATGATGACATGTATCGTCTGTCGCTGGTCGCCAAGAACATCACCGACAAGCAGTATGTGATCCTGCGTATTCCGAACGGCACCGCCTTCATGCGCCAGATCACGCCGCGCGACGCCGAGCGTTATTTCGGTGCCTCCGCCCGGGTCAATTTCTGATCCGGGGTTCAGTCCCAACAATATGCCTTCTCCACCCCCGGTGCCGTCCCTGGCACCGGGGGATTTTTTATCAGCGTTGGGCGATCATGGTCCGCAATACCTTCTTGTCGATCTTGCCCGTCGCGCCCAGCGGCATGGCGGGTACGAACATCACATCGTCGGGGATCTGCCATTTCGACAGGCGTCCCTGAAAATGCGCCAGGAATTCCGCCGCCGTGGCATCCATGTCCGGCTTCAACTGTACCACCAGCAGCGGGCGTTCATCCCATTTCGGATCGGGGATGGCGATAGCGGCACATAGGGCGGCCTTGGGGTGGCTGGAGGCGATATTCTCGATCTCCAGCGAACTGATCCATTCACCCCCGGATTTGATGACATCCTTGGCCCGGTCCGCGATGCGCATGAAACCGTAGCCATCGATATCGGCAATGTCGCCCGTATCGAACCATCCATCCGCATCCAGCACCTGTCCGCCATCGCCATGCAGATAGCCGCCAGCCACCACGGGGCCGCGAACCTGCAGACGGCCCATCTGCTGCCCGTCATGGGGCAGACAGGCACCGTCCTGTCCGCGCAGGGCCAGATCGATGCCGAGTGGCGGGCGGCCCTGGCGGATGCGATACGGCATCTGTTCATCAAAACCCGCTCCGGCCAGTTCGGGCACCAGCTTGAAATGCGTGCCGATGGGGGAGGTTTCGGTCATGCCCCAGGCGTGGCGCGCCTCCACCCCATAATCATGCAGCCGGCGCAGCACCGCTTCGGGACAGGCGGCACCGCCGATGATGACCCGTCGCAGCGGCCCGAAATCGCCGCCATGGCGTTCCAGATGCTGAATGATAGCCTGCCAGATGGTGGGAACGGCAGCGGCAAAGGTCACCCCCTGCCCGTGGATCAGTTCCAAGAGGGAGGCCGGGTCCAGCCGCGATCCCGGCAGCACCAGCTTGCACCCCACCGCCGCCGTGGACAACGGAATGCCCCAGGCATTGGCGTGGTACATGGGCACGATGGGCAGGGCCACATCGCACACCGACAGTCCCATGACATCGGGCTGCAACGTCATCCACATATGGATCATGGTAGAGCGATGGGAGTAAAGCACGCCCTTGGGGTTGCCCGTGGTGCCGGAGGTGTAGCAAAGGGCCGCCGCCTGCCGTTCATCGAAGTCCCCCCAGGGGCGCCCGTCATGGTTATGCACGGCGATCCAGTCCTGATAAGCGATGGCCTGTGGCAGCAGGGCGCGGTCTACATCCCCTTCCCCACACAACAGAACCACGTGAGTAACGGTGGGGCAGTCGGGCAGCAGATCCGCCACCAGGCCGGCAAAGACCGGATCGGCCAGAATCACGCGGTCGCCGGCATGATTGATGATGAAACGCAGCTGATCCTTGAACAGGCGCGGGTTCAGGGTGTGGCAGACGGCCCCCATGCCCATGATGGCGAACCATGCCTCCAGATGCCGGTCGCTGTTCCAGGCCAGTGTCGCCACCCGGTCACCCAGCCCCACGCCCAGTCCGCGTAGGGCCGTGGTCAGGCGGCGGGCACGGGCGCGCAGGCTGGTATAATCCGTAACGGACAGGGCACCTTCCGCCGACACCTCCACCCGCCGCGACACCACGGGTCGTGCCCCGTCCCAGCGCGCGGCATGATCGATGATCTGGTTCACGGTCAGCGGCCAGTCCTGCATCAGCCCGAACATGCGTTCCTCCCTATGCTTTTCGCCCTCATTTCCTCATTCCCAACCCGATGGCTGGACAGGGCGATGCCTTAAGTCTTATATTAGACATAAGAGTATGGATAAATAGAAAGCCAGACGCCGGGCGCACCCCGCCGCGCATGGACTATTGAGGGAAGGGAACGACATGCAATTGGTTGAGACGGATGGCGGCTTCGACCTGATCCTGGCAGGTCGCGCGATGCTGCGCCACCGGTCCGATGCGCCCTGCCTCTATGTCGGCCGGGGCGACCCGCGCGTGGAGATGTATCATGGCCACTTCGATATTGAGGATAATATCGAGGAGCGGGTGGGCCTGCGCCACGCGACCCTGACACGTGACAGTGATGGCAACGCCCGCATCGCCCTGTCCATCGCCCCTTCCCTGCCGCCGTTGGTCACCCTTTCACTGTCCGGCGGCGCGCAGGATGCCCGTATCCGTATTGATGCCATGGATGACAGCCTGAACCGCCTGTGGCTGCGGGTGGTGGCAGAAAAGGGCGAGCATGTCTGGGGTGGTGGCGAACAGCTCTCCTATTTCGACATGCGCGGCCGCCGCTTCCCGCTCTGGACGTCGGAACCCGGCGTGGGGCGGGATAAATCCACCCTGCTGACCTTCCAGTCCGATCAGAAGGGCAAGGCCGGCGGCGACTATTATAAAACCAACTATCCACAACCGACATACCTCTCATCGCGCCGCTACGCCCTGCATATCGACACCAAAGCCTATAGCGCCTTCGATTTCCGCCAGGAGGGCTGGCATGAGCTGGAGATCTGGGCGGCACCGGCGACCATTGAACTATGGGCCCGCGATGCCTTCACCGATCTGGTGACGGCCATGTCCGACCGGTTCGGGCGGCAGCCACCCCTGCCGGACTGGGTGCTGAAAGGTGCCATCGTGGGGTTGAAGGATGGGGCGAAAAGCTTCGAACGGCTGGAGAAATATGCCGCGTCGGGCGCCGCCCTGTCGGGCCTGTGGTGCGAGGATTGGGTGGGCTTGCGCATCACCAGCTTTGGCAGCCGCCTGTTCTGGGACTGGAAATGGAACGCCACGCGCTATCCGGGCCTGGATACGAAGATCAAGGAACTGCACGAACGCGGCATCCGCTTCCTGGGCTATGTGAACCCCTATCTCTGCGTTGATGGCAGCTTCTTCCCGGAAGCGGAGGCCGCCGGATATCTGGCAAAGAAGCTGGACAGTGACGAGACCTATACGGTCGATTTCGGGGAATTCGATTGCGGCGTGGTGGATTTCACCAACCCCGCCGCCGCCGAATGGTTTGCCGAACGGGTGATCGGGCAGAATATGCTGGATTTCGGCCTATCCGGCTGGATGGCGGATTTCGGGGAGTATCTGCCGACCGATGTCCGGCTGCACGACGGCACGCCCGGCATGCTGGCCCATAATGCCTGGCCCGTGCTGTGGGCGGAGGTGAACGCCCGTGCCGTGGCCAGCCGGGGCAAGACAGGCGAGGCATTGTTCTTCATGCGCGCCGGCTATAGCGGGGTGCAGCGCCATTGCCCGTTGCTGTGGGCAGGCGACCAGTCGGTGGATTTCAGCCGGCATGACGGCATCGGCACGGTCATCACGGCGGCCCTGTCATCGGGCCTGCTAGGCAATGCCTATCACCACAGCGATATCGGCGGGTACACCAGCCTGTTCGGCAATGTCCGCACGCCGGAACTGATCATGCGCTGGTCGGAAATGGCCGCCTTCACCGCCGTAATGCGCGGGCATGAGGGCAACCGCCCGCGTGAGAATGTGCAGATCGACGAGGATGAACAGGTCCTGGCGCATTTTGCCCGCATGACCCGCCTCTATGTCCATATGGCGCCCTATCTGCGGTCCCTGTCGGAAGAGGCGGTGGCGACGGGCCTGCCGGTGCAGCGGCCACTGTTCCTCCATTTCCCCGACGATCCCGCGACCTTTGCCCTACAGGAAAGCTATCTGTACGGAGCCGACCTGCTGGTTGCGCCAGTCATTCAGCCGGGCGTTGACCGGTGGAGCACCTACTTGCCAGCCGACACTGAATGGGTGGAGGTCTGGACCGGCAGCGTGCATGCCGGTGGGCAGAGTGTGACGGTGGATGCGCCGCTGGGCAAGCCGCCACTGTTCTATCGCCAGGGCAGCGCATGGAAGACGCTGTTCGCGGGCATTGCGGCGGTGACCTGAGTAACCGCGATCCTTGATTCCCAACATGCCTTCCCCGCGAAGGCGGGGCCCCAGGGGCAAAAAGCCCGACCGTTGCATCAGACGGCCCCTGGACCCCCGCTTTCGCGGAGGAAGCAGTAAAATGCGAATTCAATCTTCATTCCAAGGTGAAACCCCATGCGTTTCGGCATTCACCGCACCCTGCTGCTGGCGCTCGTCATGATGGCGGGTATCCTGAATTACACGGACCGGCAGATCATCGCCGTGCTGAAACCCATGCTGGAAAAGGAACTGGGGTGGAGCGATGCCGATTACGGCACCCTGGTTGCCATGTTTCAGGGGGCGGCGGCCGTCGCCTTCGTCTTTGCCGGCTGGATGATCGACCGCATGGGCTGGCGCGTCGGCAATCCCGCTGCGGTCGGTTCATGGAGCCTGGCCGCCATCGTCCATGGCATGGCGACAACCCTGACGGAGTTCAAGCTGGTGCGGGTGGCCCTGGGTGCGACCGAGGCTTTGGGCACCCCGGCGGCCATCAAGACCGTCTCCGTCTGGTTTCAGGCCAATGAACGGTCGCTGGCGCTGGGTTTCGTGAACGCGGCGGGGAATATCGGGGCCATCATCGCACCCCTGCTGGTGCCCGTCATCGCGCTGTCTTATGGCTGGCGGTGGGCCTTCTACATCATGGGTGGACTGGGGCTGGTGTGGGTTGTCGCCTGGTGGGCGCTGACCCGCCTGCCCTATTTCCAGACACCCCCGACCCCTGTCGCCGTCACGGGCGGGGCCAAGGTGTCCTGGGGTCAGGTCCTGACAGACCGCCGCACCTGGGCCTTTGCCGGGGCGAAGGTGTTTTCCGATCAGGTCTGGTGGTTTCTCTTGATGTGGATGCCCGACCTGTTCACCCGTGTTTTCGGGCTGGACATGCGCAGCTTCGGCGTACCGCTGGCCACCATCTACGCCATCGCCGCCTTCGGGTCGTTGGCCGGCGGCTATGTGTCGGGCCGCATGCTGGCGGCGGGGATGAGCATCAACCGCGCACGCAAGCTGACCCTGCTGATCTGCGCCCTGCTGGTTCTGCCGGTGCCGCTGGTGCTGCTGGTGCAGAATTACTGGCTGGCCGTGGCGCTGCTGGGCCTGACCTTGGCCGCCCATCAGGGTTTCTCCGTCAACCTGTTCGCCACCGCCACCGACATCATACCGCAAGGCCGGATCGCGACCGTCATTTCCATCGGGGCGCTGTGTGGCAATCTGGCGGGCATGGCGGTGCTGCAAGCCGCCGGCTGGGTGCTGGCGACGGGCGGGTCCTATTCCCCCATGTTCGCGCTGGTGTCGGTGTCCTACCTGCTGGCACTGGGCTGGCTGCATCTGCTGCAACCGGTGCTGAAGCCGGCGGAGGCCGCTTAAGGGTTCAGGCCAGGGCGACCTTGGCCCAGGCCTGATAGGTGGCTTCCGCTTCGTCGCGGCCAATGCACGGCGTGAATTCCGCATCATAGCGGGCGAAGCGGGGCAGATCGGCCGTGGTAATCACCCCGGCGCCCAAACCGGCGGCAATGGCGGCGCCATAGGCCGTCGCCTCCTTCACAATATGTCGGCGGACGGGCAGGCCCAGTGCGTCCGCCTGCATCTGCAACAGCGGGGCACTGGCGCTGACACCGCCATCGACAGGCAGGTGATCGGGCGTGACAAGGCCGGGCGTTGCGGCCACGGCGCGGGCAATTTCCATCATGCGGAAGCCAAGGCCCTGCAAGGCTGCACGGGCCACATGGGCGCGGCCAGCACCGGCATCCAGACCGGATATCAAGGCGCGTTCATGAAACCGCCCGTGCGGCGCGCCCAGCCCCTGCAGGGACGGGCGGACAACGACGCCGCGCGTGTCCGGCACACTGGCGGCAGCGTCGGACAGGGCGGCAGCATCGGCGAACATGCCCATCTCCTGGCACAGCCAGGTCAGGAAGGCGCCGCAGCTGATCACCATGCCTTCCACGCACCAGGAGATATCCTCCCGTGCCTTGGTCATGGCCTGGATGGGGATGGTGCGATGCGGGCTGACCGGGATGGCGCCGGTGGAGACCATCAGGACGCCGGAGGTGCCATAGGTGGCTTTCCAGGCCCCCGCCGACAGCCGCCCATGGGCCAGCATGCCCGCCTGCTGATCCGCGATGACCGCCGTCACGGGCACGGATGCGCCGAATAGCGATGGGTCGGTTTGCCCGATGGGACCCCAACTGTCGGCGATGGCGGGAAACAGACCGGCTTCCAGCCCTTGATGCGCGATCAGGGCGGGGTTCCAGCCGGCATGATCGGGATAACCGATATAGCCCGACAGCCAGGCCGAGCCGATATCGGTGACATGCGCCCCACCACCCGTCAGGCGGAAGATCAGATAGCTGTCCAGTGTGCCCCAGCACAGGTCACCCCGCGCCATGCGGGCACGGCAATCGGGGACCTGATCAAGCGCCGCCTCCAGCTTCGCTGCCGGCACCTGCGGCCAGAGCGTGAAGCCGGCGGCGCGCAATTGCTTGTACCGGTCCATGCCGCGCAGGTCGCTCCAGACCAGGATCGGCGCCACAGGGAAACCGGTTGCGCGTTCCCACAGGACCGTGCTGGATCGCTGCGTCGTGACGCCGATGGCGGCCACGTCCCACATCGAACGCCCAGCCCGATCCAGTGCCTGCGCGATCACCGTTTGGCAGATGGACCAGACCTGTTCCCCATCCTGCTCCACCCGACCGGGGGCGGGAAAGGCAGACGGGATCGGCTGCTTGGCGCTGGCCAGCACCGTGCCGTCCGCATCGACCAGCAGGGCGCGGGCACCCGTGGTGCCACAGTCCAGGGCCAGCAGCAGTTCAGGCATCGGGGATCAGGTTGCCGGGGTTCATGATGCCGTTCGGGTCCATGGCAGACTTAAGCCGGCGTAGCAGCGCCACGCCGCCGGCACCCAGGTCATGGGCCAGATAAGGCTTGCGCAGGCGGCCCGCGCCATGATGGTGCGCCACCCCGCCGCCATGGCGGGCCGTGGCCTCCATGATGCGGCGCCAACATTCGAAATAGGCGGGTTCCATGGAGCCTGTATCCTCGAACGTCGCGGCGAAGGAGAAGTACAGGTTAATCCCGGAACGGTAGACATGGGAACTGTGCGCCGACGCATTAATGACGCCTTCGACCCCGTTCAGGTCGCGGATGACGTCGTTATAGATATCGGCGATCTGCGTCCAGGTGCCGGAGATTTCGGCGGTATCGGCCACATAGCCGCGTTCGAACATGTCCTTCCAGGTGGGCACATGGTTACGGCGCGCCAGCCATTGTTCAGCCGCCGCCGGATCGCCCGGTTCCAACCCCGCCGCGGTCGCGATGGTGGCGATGGCGGGCATCTCCGCCTCCACCCGTTCGCGTGGACCTTCATGCACCATCAGCAGCATGGACTTGCCGTCGCGCTGGAAATCCTTGAACAGGCGTCGTACTTCCCGCCCGTCATACTGGCGCATCACCGGCGGCTTCCAATCGGCCTGGATGATCCGGCGCTGTGCCTCGAACCCCGCCTCCATGTCTCTGGCGAAGAAGACGGAACATTGCCGGAAAGGGGCGGCCCGGCGCAGCGACAGGGTGACGCCCGTGACCACGCCCATAGTCCCCTCCGCCCCCATCAGCAGATGGCGCAGGTCCGGCCCCGCCGCAGCGCGAGGCGCCTTTCCCAGGGTGACAACGTTACCGTCGGGCATCACCGCCTCAACCGCGTAGATCATGTCCTCGATATTGCCATAGGCGGTGGAGTACTGGCCCGAGGCGCGGGTGGATACCCAGCCACCGACGCTGCTGATCCCGATTGATTGCGGCCAGTGACCGATGGTCAGACCATGTGCCGCCACCGTTTCCTCCGCCAGCAACCCGTTCATGCCGGCATCGAAGCTGGCCAGCAGGTTCGTCTCATCAATGAACCGCACTGACGCCATGCCGCCCATATCCAGCAGGATGGCCTCCGGCGTCGGCTCCACCCCGCCGCAGACACCGCTGCCCAGACCGAAGGGGATCAGGGGAATGCGCCGTTCATTGGCGAACAGTACGACCTGACGGACATCGGCCACGCTTTCGGGCCGGACCACGATGCCGGGTGCAGGCACATGCTCAACGCGCCAGTCGCGCAGATGCTTCACGCACCATTGGTCATAGCGGCGGGCACGCAGCGTTTCGGCGTCGCCCAGCACCTTGTCGCGGCCAATCCGTTCGGCCAGTTGGGTGGCGATGGTCATTGTTATTCTCCCCCCGGTCCAGGCGACAAGGCCCGCCGGCTGTTCCGGTCCAGTTGCAGGCAATGATGGATTTCGGCGGCGATGCGGCGGTCATCCCAGCCCAGCAGTCGGCCCATGGCCTCTGCCGCCGGGGCCAGGGCTGCGCGGCCCGCGTCGGTGTCGAACCAGGCCCTGGCGCTGCGCCGGACCCAGTAATCCTCCAACGTCGCGGCCCCTTCATGCATGGTGGCGTGTCTGGCCTCCGCCGCCACATCACCGCCTACGGCACGGATCAGCGCAGCCTCCGTACCGTAAAGACGGTCAAGGCGGTTATCTCCGTCCAAAACACGCTCCCCACCGGGCAGGGGCAGGTCAGCTGTCAGGCAGGGCGGCGTGCGGCGGCCCAGCCGCCCCGCAGCCTCATCCACGATGCGGGACGCCATGGCGCGATAGGCCGACAGCTTGCCGCCCGCGATGGCGATCACGCCGCTGGGGCCCACCCACATCTCATCCTTGCGCGACACTTCCGTCGCCTTCTTTCCGGCCTCCCCAATCAGGGGGCGGATACCGGCCCACAGGGAGACGATATCCCGGTCGCGGATGGCGGGCACATCCATGGCGGCCTGGGTGGCATTCAGCAGGTAATCGATATCGGCACGGCCAATCTCCGGCCAGTAATCGACACTTTCCTGGAACTGGTCGGTGGTGCCCAGATAGGTGAAGTTCCCGCGCGGGACGGCGAAGATATTGCGCTTGTCCGGCGCGCGCAGGATCAGCGTGGACGTCACCGGCAGCATGCCGCGCGGCAGTACGATATGGATGCCTTTGGAGATGGCAAGCCGGCGGTCGCCATCTCCTGCCGCCAGCGCCCGCACCCCATCCACCCAGGGACCAGCGGCGTTCACGATGACCCGCGCCCTGATACGGGCCGCGTTCTCCTCACCCGCAAGGGTGGAGCGGGCGATCAGGCCGACGGCCCGCCCCCCCTCCTCCATCAGGCTTTCCACCCGCGCATGGTTCAGGACCACAGCCCCGGCAGCAGCAGCGGAGCGGAGATTGGCTAGGGTCAGGCGGGCATCGTCGGTCAGGAATTCCGGATAGGCCACGGCGCCGTTCAGCCGGTCACGGCGCAGATGCGGTTCCCGTCGCGCCAGTTCATCCAGTCCCCAGACCTCATGCTGTTCCGCCGCCGGCACGCCGCCCAGCTTCTCAAAGCTCCACAGGGCGGCGCGCAGCTTGGCCTGGGTGGCCAGCGAGGTGGTGGGGATCACAAAGGGCGTTATCCGTGCCAGATGCGGAGCAATGCGACGCAGCACCTGCCGCTCCGAGGCACTTTCCCGCACCAGGGCCACGTCGCCCTGCGCCAAATAGCGCAGACCGCCATGGATCATCTTGGATGACCGGCTGCTGGTGCCGGATGCGTAATCCTGCGCCTCCAGCAGGGCAACGGACAGGCCGCGCAGGGCCGCGTCACGGGCGATGCCCGCCCCGGTAATGCCGCCGCCGATGACGGCCAGATCGAACAGTTCGCCTTCCAGCCGGGCAAAGCTGGCGGCGCGTTCGCCCGCATTCAGGCTGCCCCCCGTGCCCATCGCTTTTCTCCGTCCCTGGTTGCTGCCCGTCAGACGTTAGGGGAATTGCGATGCCTATGGTGATGCGTTCTGGGAAACAGCCCGGTCCCGCCGCATGGCCAGTGCCGTCCAGATGGCGCCTGTGAAATCCACCAGCCCGAACAGGATCAGCAGGCCGGGCGCCAGACCCGCCAGGACCAAGCCCGAAAAGCCCACCAGCACAATGACCCGCGTGACCACGGTGATCCGCTGAAACGGCACGCCGTCGGCACCGGCATGATAGTAAAGCGCCAAATTGAAGACGATAATCCCCAGGACCCGTATCCACGGTTCTTCCGTCGGGGCCAGTCCCAGCAGGGCCAACAGCAGATTGGGGACCAGCAGCAGGATCAGACCATTGGCCCCCAGATACAGGGCGAACAGACGCAGCGACAGGGCGGCACGGGTCAAGGCAGGGTCTCCGTCTTGGCAGGCTTTGGCAAAAAATGGCATGATGGGGATCGAATTGAGAGGGAGACCGTGATGGCGACCATGAACGTTTCGGTGCCCGACCGCATGCGCGACTGGGTCCAGTCCCGTATCGACAGCGGCCAATATGCCAGCGTCAGCGACTATATCCGTGACCTGATCCGGCGGGATCAGACGGAGCAGGTGGATGCCTCGGTTGAAATAGAAGCTGCCATCGCTGAAAGCCTGGAAGACATTGCGGCTGGCCGGGTGGAGCCTGCGGAGGAATTGCTTGCCAGACTTAAAGCCAAATACGCGGCAATGGCAGCAGAGCAGGAGAAACAGTAAAAGTTGTTTTCTCTCGGCGCTCCGGTCGTGAAGTTGAAGAGATCGCAGACTTCATCGCCGCTGATAACGCAGGCCGCGCCGAGAGTTTCGCTGAAGAACTGATCGGCAAAGCCCGTTCGCTTGCCCTGCATCCGCACAGGCATCCGCTACTTGACGGACATGAACGCGAAGGCATCCGCAAATGCGCCCACGGCAAATACGTTATCCTCTACCGCGTTGAGACCGATAAAATACTCGTTCTTCACATCCTGCATGGTGCCCGGAACATTCAGTCAATCCTGGGCGACGACGATACATAACCCCGTACCCCCGCCGCCATAGTCGCCACCCAAAGCGACAGCCCCAGATGCAGCCCGATGATGCGGGCATCCGGCCCCATCAGTCCCGGCACCCTCGTAAGGGCGGCCAGAACGACGCCCACCATGGAGAGGACCAGCCAAAGCCGCACCCGGCCTTTGCTTGGTGCCAGCAAACGCAGGGTGCCGGCCAGGATGAACAGGCTGGATAGCTGCCCGACCAGGGGCTTCTGCCCTGCCAGGATCAGACCACCGACCAGCAGGACCGTGATCCCCATCACCCAGGACGCACGGCGCGTGCCGGGCAGCAGGAAAAGGGCCATGGCAATGGTGGCGAAGCCCAGCAGGGCGTAAATCTCAGACGTATCCTGATACAGGACGGTCAGCCATTCCGGCTCCCACCCGGCAAAGTGCAGAGTGCCCAGGGCGGACGGTATGGCCAGGGCCAGGATCGCGGCGGCCAGCAGCCGGACGGGACCCGTCGCCAGTTCCGTCAGAAGGGTCCAGCCGGCCCAGAGGCAGGCCAGCGCCAGGATCGCATCACTGACCGCCAGCAGCATCGGCCAACTCCCGCGCCATCACGGGCATGCCAGCACCGGTGGCTGGCGGCAGACCGGGCGTGCCCGCCTGTTCCGGATGACGGCGCAGGAAGGCCGCCTTGATCTTGTCGGTGCCGTCACGGCTGCCATCATGGCTCCACCCCGGCGGGCCGAACAGATACAGGAAGCGGTCGCGCAGGCAGAGGCCGCGCTGCGCCTGATCTTTGGCAATGCCGACAAATTCATGAAAGGCGATACGCAGCGGGTTGAAGGTACCCAAATCACGCACCAGCCCGAACCGCACCGGATCATCATCCTGCTCCGGCACGAAGGTACCGAACAGCTTGTCCCAGATGATCAGGGTGCCGGCATAGTTGCAGTCCAGATAGCGGGGGTTCGAGCCATGGTGAACGCGGTGATGGGAGGGCGTGTTCATCACCGCTTCGAACCAGGCAGGCATGCGGCGGATGGATTCCGTATGGATCCAGAACTGGTACAGCAGGTTCAGGGACGAGGCGAAGATCAGGATGGCCGGGTGGAATCCCAGGAAGGCCAAAGGCAGCTTCAGCACGAACAGGCCCATGATGGCACCCGTCCAGGGTTGGCGCAGGGCCGTGGCGAAGTTGAAATGCTGGCTGGAATGATGGACGACATGGCTGGCCCAGAGCCAGCGGATGCGGTGCATGAACCGGTGCGCCCAGTAATAGCGCATGTCGTCGATCAGGAAGCAGGCGACGATGGCCCAGACGGACGTTCCGATATCAAACAGGCGATGGTCATAGACCCAGAACATGATGGCCGAAATGCCGCCGCCGATCAGCAGACCGGAGAACAGGCCGGTAATGACATAGCCGACCCCCATGGCCAGACTTGCGGCGCTGTCCCGCGTCTCATAATGCGCGCGCAGCAGGTTCATGCGCATCAGCAGCAGTTCAAGGACCAGCAGCAGCAGATAAACCGGGCTGGCCAGGGTGGCGACATCGGGATAGCTCAGGTTGTCCGGCATCGTTTCTTCCCAGATATTGTCGTTATTTATTGCGCAACGCATCAAACAGCGCCCGCCAGTGCGCCGCCTCCGCCGGATCCGCGAAGGAAAGACGGAAGGACGGGGCCGTGAAGTCGGCCAGCGACAGGATCAGAACATTATCCCGCAGGTCCCAGCCGGTCACACTCTCCGCCCCCACCACCCGCGCCGTGGCGTATCGGCCCATGATCAGCAGCAGGCCGAAACGGTTAGCCGTCCCCAAGTCGATCAGGGCCGACAGCCCGTCACGGGACAGGGCCGCACCGGCTGCCGGCACATCCTGCAGGATGTCGCGGAAACGGTTCAAGGCCGCCTCCCGGTCCGGTATGCACGCCTGCGCGGTCTGGCCCAGAAGATGGTGCAACAGAATGATGAACAGGATGAACAGCAGGCTGCCCACAATCAGATATTGAAGTGTCATCGGGTTCCGCCCTTGCAGCTTCGGCGATGATATTCGGGGTGGTCCAATGGTGATCTTGCCAAAAAATCATCACCTGATGATTTCCATGGATGCATCAACAAGCCTTTAGCCATGTATGTTCGGGATGAGCAATTGAACGAAACCTTGAGGAAACGTGATGGACGGGGTGCCGGACCTGCAAGGCCTGCTGGCTCGCCAGCAAGAGGCGGTGAAGCGTCACGGTGCGCCGGACCTGAAGGAGCGGCTGGCGGCCCTTGACGGTCTGGCGCGCCTGGTCCGCCGGCACCAGGGCGACCTGATTGCCGCCGTCAGCACCGATTTCGGCAACCGCGCCCGGCAGGAGACGGAGTTGGGCGAACTGATGCCGCTGCTGAACGGTATCCGCCATGTCCGCGGGCACCTGAAGGGCTGGATGCGGCCCCGGCGGCGGGTGGCGGGACTGGCGTTCCAGCCGGCATCGGCGCGGGTCGAGTATCAGCCGCTGGGCGTCGTCGGCATCCTATCGCCCTGGAACTACCCGCTTTTCCTGACGCTCGGACCCCTGGTCGATGCGCTGGCGGCGGGCAACCGGGTGATGATCAAGCCATCGGAACTGGCACCCCGGACGGGGGAACTGCTGCGCACCTTGCTTGGCACCCTGTTCCCCGAGGATCAGGTGGCAGTGGTGACGGGCGGGGCGGACATGGCAGCCGCATTCTCCCGCCTGTCCTTCGACCATCTGGTCTTTACCGGCTCCACCCGTGTCGGGCGGGCGGTGATGCAGGCGGCGGCGGACAATCTGACGCCCGTCACACTGGAACTGGGCGGCAAGTCGCCGGTCCTGATCCTGCCCGACTATCCTCTGGAAAAGGCGGCGCGCACCATCGCCATGGGCAAGTTCTTCAATGCCGGCCAGACCTGCGTGGCGCCCGACTATGTGCTGGTGCCGCGCGACCGCATGGAGAACTTCGCGCAAATCCTGATGCGGCAGGTGGAGGAGATGTATCCCGGCATCAAGGACAACCCGGACTATACAAGCATCATCACCGACCGCCACCATGCCCGCCTGTCTTCCATAGTGGCCGAGATTGGCGGGCGGGTGGTCCGCCATCGTGACGCGGGTGACGTGGCCCAACGCCTGTTCCCGCCGACCCTGCTGATCGACCCGCCCACCGACAGCATGGCCATGCGGGAGGAGATTTTCGGGCCAGTCCTGCCCATCCTGCCCTATGACCGGGTGGAGGATGCGCTGGCCTTCATCAATGACCGGCCCAAGCCGCTGGCTCTTTATTGTTATTCCGACGATGGCGACCGCGTGGCGGGGGTGCTGAACGGCACGCGGTCGGGCGGGGTGACGGTGAATGCCACCATGCTGCATGTCGGACAGGAGGATCTGCCCTTTGGCGGCGTCGGCGAAAGCGGGACCGGCGCCTATCACGGGCAGGAGGGCTTTCTGCGCCTGTCGCATGCACGCGCGGTCCTGCGCATGGGCCGCTTCAACCAATCCCACCTTGTCGCCGCCCCCTATGGAAGGCTGACGGGCTGGATCACCCGGTTATTCATCGGAGGGGCGTCATGAACCTGCGCCGGCTTCAGCATTTCGAGGCGCTGTACCGTCTGCAAAGCTTTGCACGCGCCGCCGACGAATTGGCCATCACCCAGTCGGCGTTGAGCCGCAGCCTCCAGAAGCTGGAGGAGGAGCTGGGTGCTGTCCTGTTTGATCGGACCACCCATTATGTCCGGCCCACCGATGCCGGGGACCGCTTGATCCGGCCCGTGCAGGATGTGCTGGCCGCGGCGGGCAACCTGGACAGTGCCGCCAACCAGCTGACGCGACCAGGGTCGGGCACGGTGCGCGTAGGTGTCGGACCCTATCCGATGAACCCGCTGCTGACCCGCGCCATCGGGCGGTTCGGGGCGGCGCATGAGGGGGTGCGGGTCACGGTGACCGGCGGGACGGCGGATGTGCTGCTGCAAGGTCTGGTCGACCGCTCGCTGGACCTTGTGGTCTGCGATATCAGCAAGTTCGACGGGTCCGCCTATGCCGACGAGGTAGTGGTGACGGCCCTGCCGCGTGAACCGCTGATGATTGTCACCGCAACATCCCACCCCCTGCCCGAGGGGCGGGGACGGCGAGAGGCGGTGGAACAGAGGCCCTGGGCCCTGCCCCGCCCGGCACCGGGCAGCGAGCACCGCTTCGCCCCCGCCATCCGCACCCGCATCGCCCAGCGCAGCTTTCCCGACTATGAGTTGGACAGCACGCTTGCCTGTCTGGAGGTGGTGCGGCAGGGGCCGGCCATCACAGTCGTGCCCCGGTCACTGGCCCTGGCGGCCAGCCAGGACGGGTCCCTGACCTGTTATGCCATGGCGGCGGGCGAACAGACCAATGACGGCATACACCTTCTGCGCAACCGCAGCCAGAGTGCGGCGGTCACGTCGTTTGTGAAGGCCTTGCGGGAGACGGCGCAGGTGGTGGTGGCGGGGTGACGGTTGAGGCTGGTGCCGTTCGGAGACGCGCACAGGCCCGCTCCGAATGGAGGCGAGCCCGTGCAACCGAATGAAACACAAAATAAAGGGGTGTTTCGCGGGTGCGCGCCTTTCCTGACCCGAAAACGTACAGCGTCGGATCGGGAAAGACGGAAATGGCCATGATGGCGACAGCATAACAGGAAGCGGGCGGAAAGTCAGCAATTCCGCCCGCCACCCCCTCAGGCGAACGTCACCTGTTTGCCATTGCGCAGCACTGGGATGGCGTTGCGGCGCAGCTGTTTGGTGCCGGGATTCAAGATCACTTCCGGGCTGTATTGGGCCAGATAGACGCGGCGCATGCGGTCGGTGCGGTTGGCGCCCGTGGCATGCAGCAGCAAGGAGGAGAAGGCGACGATGCTGCCGGCCGGAACCTCCACCACCACCCCTTCCTCATCCCCGGTCCAGCCGACCAGATCGTTGGTGCCAGGCTGGCGCACATGCGGGACGATGCCGTCGCGGGTGGCGGGAACCTGGCTGAAGGGCAGGACGCGGACAGTGCCGTTTTCGATGGTTGTATCGTCCAGGGTGCACCAACAGGTCAGATAGGGCTTGTGGTCCGGCGGGCCGCCATTGCCCACGACATAGCCGCTATCCTGATGCCAGCTGAAGGACATGCCGCCGCCAGCGCCCTTCACCACATATTGATCATAGAAGAAATAGGCGTCGTCGCCGATGGTGGCGCGGCAGATATCGGCCATTACGTCGGAGAACAGCATTTCGCGAAGTTCCGGCTGAACCCGCTGGCATTCGCCTGCGAAATAGCGGTTGCCACGATGGGTGATGCCATCGACATCGACGCCCAGCGCGTCCAGCCGCGCATCCTCCCGCTCCACCATGCGGCCACATTGCGCGCGCAGGATATCCAGCAATTCACCTTCCAGCACGCGTTCGAAAACCGCGTAGCCTTCACGCTGGAACTGTTCGCGCTGCTGTTCGTACTTCATGGTTTCCTCCGGGTACGGGCTGTTGTTGAAACCATTCTGCCGCCGGACCAGCCATCGCATCCAATCGAATTGCGTCACGTGTTCATTCGTGAATACTATGTCCCCATGCGGATGCGACAGATTGAGGCGTTCAGGGCGGTGATGATGAGCGGCGGAGTGACCGCCGCATCCGCTATGCTGAACATTTCCCAGCCATCGGTCAGCCGCCTGATCGCCGATTTGGAATATGCGGTGGGCTTCCCGCTGTTTGAACGGCGGGGTGGGCGGGTACATCCAACAGCCCAGGCGGAGACGCTGTTCGAGGCGGTGCAGCGATCCTTCACGGGCCTGGACCTGCTGACCCAGGCGGCACGGCGCATCCGGGCGCATCCCGTGGGAACGGTGCGTATCGCCTGCCTGTCGGCCATCGCCACCGCCGTTCTGCCCCCGGTCCTGGCCCGGTTTCGGGAACGGCACGGGGAAGTGAAAGTGACGGTGGAGGCGCTGGGGCAACGCGCCATTGAGGACAGGGTATTTCTGGGGCAGGCCGATCTGGGCATCGGCGTGGCATCCGCTCCGCGCGAGGGTATCCGCGTCACGCCCCTGATCCGCGCCGATTATGTCTGCGCCCTGCCCCCCGGACACCGGCTGGCCAAGAAGGATAGTCTGCAGGTGAGCGACCTGACCGGCGAAAGCTTCATCGGCCCGATGCATGAGGCCGATGCCCTGTGGAATGGCATCGATGCCGCCCTGGCGGCGCATGGGGTGATGGTGGAACGGCTGCTGGAATGCCAGCAGTCTTTGCCCATCTATGCCTATGTCGAGGCTGGGCTGGGTCTGGCCATTGTGGAGCCGTTTTCGGCCCGGCTGTTCCGCCGGCTGGGGGTGACGGTACGGCCTGTGCGGCCCGCTATCGGCTTTGACTTCACCCTGCTGGAACCCGATATCGGCCCCACGCCGCCGCCGGTTTCCTGGCTGGCGGATGCCGTGCGACAGGAAGCGGCCGCCTCTCTGGCCGGGTCATAGCATCCGCGCATGGGTTGTTGAGCGATTGCGATTGGACGGGAAAGCCGGAAGGAGCGAAGCAGGAGCATCGGCCACCGGGAGGGTTCCATGCCCCGTCTTCTGATCCTGCAATCCGTCTGGGGGATGGATCAATGTCCGGGCTTCGATGTCTGGAACGACCTTGAAACGGCATTGCAGGCGATGGTCGATGCCGGGTTCGACGGGGCGGGCACCAATCTGGTGCGCAAGGAACGCACCGCCATCACATCCCGCTTCATGAATGAACGCGGCCTCGCCTGGGAAGCCCAGGTGCTGGTAAGCAGCGCCGATGAACTGGACCGGTTCGCAGACGAGGCGGCGTCATTGTCGGCCCACCATTTGAATGTGCAGATAGCGGGGCCGATGGACCGGGTGGCCGATGCGGTCCGGGTGGTGGAAGGCATGGAGCGGGTGCGCGAGCGGGCGGGACTGCCGATCTTTTACGAGACGCACCGCGCCCGGCTGACCCAGGACCTGCCGTTCTTCCTGCGCATGCTGGACGCCCTGCCCCACATCCCGCTGACCGCCGACCTTTGCCATTATGTGGTGGCCGGGGAATGGGACCTGCCATTGGACCCGGCCAAGCACGCCGCCATCGCCCGCGTCCTGCGTCAGGCAAGGGCCTTTCATGGCCGCATCGCCACCGCGCATCAGGTGCAGGCGCCCATCGGCGGACATCACCAGCCCTGGCTGGAGCTGTTTCTGGGCTGGTGGCGGCAGGGCTTCGCGCAGTGGCGGGAACAGGCAGCAGCGGACGATACGTTGAGCTTCATGGTGGAGTTGGGGCCACCCCCCTATGCCGTGGTGGATGCGGGCGGGCGGGAATTGACCGACCGCTGGGCCGAGGCGCGGCAGATGATGGCGCTGGTGCGTAGGCTGTGGGACTAACAGTCAGGCCTTCAGACGCTCAACAAACAGACCGGCGGCGAAGGCGTCCACCCAGCCCTCGCACATGGCAACCCCTTCCTCAACGCTGAAATCGGCGGGGTTCAGGCACCAGGTGAGCCAGAGACCGTCCAGCAGGGCGTTCAGCGCAGTGGCCGCGGCCCGGATATTCATGGCTGGCAGGCCCTTCTGTTCGGCCAGCGCGCCCAGATGGCGTTCAAGGGCGGCGCGGTATTGGCGATAGGTGCGCTGCTGTACGGCGGCCATGTCGGCGGAATGGCGCACCATGCTCCAGAACACCACCCACACCCCCAGCATCTTGGGGTCCAGGATGGCCGGGCCGAAGCTTTCCGCAATGAAGCGGGACAGGCTGTCGCGCGGGTCGGTCCCCGCCTCCGACGCCTTCAGCAGGCCATCGGCAATGCCGCCGGACAGCGTCTCATAGGCGTGGCTGATCAATTGGTCGATGCTGGGATAGTAATGGTTGATCAGACCGATGGAGACATCGGCAGCCGCCGCGATCTTACGCACCGACACGCCGGCATGGCCATTTTCCGCCAGACAGCGCAGGGTCGCTGCGACCAGATGTTCCCGGCGCAGCTCCGGCTGGATGCGGGAAAATTTCCGGGGGGTCGTGACCATGCAACTCTCCATTTCCGGCGGCGTGGTCGTTTATCATGCCCCCTTCGGCCCTGTCGCGCGCTAAGCGGCGATGGCAGGCCAGTTGACAGACACACGCTGTTGCACGAATGTTCAACAAGCTGACATGCTGTGCGGAAGGAATGGTTCCATGGCCGATGCGATCCCCGACGCCGATGATGATGTCAGCCTGCCGGGATGGATCTATCGCGACGCGGATTTCCTGGCGGTGGAGCGGGAGGTGATCTTCCGCCGGGCATGGCAGATCGTCTGTCACAATAACGATATTCCGCAGCCGGGCGATTATCACAGCTTCGCGTTCATGGGCGAAAATATCGTGGTGCTGCGGGGCGATGACGGGGTGGTCCGCGCCTTCCACAATCTCTGCCGCCACCGCGCGGCCCGCCTTCTGGACGGGGAGGCCGGGAATTGCGGGCGGCGCATCACCTGCCCATACCATGCCTGGACCTATGGCACCGACGGCACCCTGCTGGGTGTGCCGCATCGCCGGGAATTCCCGGATTTCCAGCTGGCCGATTATCCGCTGCTGGCCGTGGAGCATGAGATCTATCACGGCTTCATCTTCATCCGTCTGGAGGCCGGCGGGCCCAGCGTGGCCGAGATGATGCGGCCCTATGAGCATGAGATCGAACCCTACCGCCTGTCCGAACTGGTGCCGCTGGGCCGGGTCACGCTGCGGCCACGGGCCGTCAACTGGAAGAATGTCGGCGATAATTATTCCGACAGCCTGCATATCAATGTCGCCCATCCCGGCCTGACCCGCCTGTTCGGCCAGGGCTACGGGTTGGAGGCACGGGAATGGGTCGACAAGATGTGGGGCCATCTGATCGACGTGCCGTCGAAGAACCGGTCGGAACGGTTCTATCAGACCTATCTGCCGGCGGTTCCCCATCTGCCGGCAGAACGGCAGCGGCTCTGGACCTATTTCAAGCTCTGGCCCAATCAGGCGTTCGACATCTATCCCGATCAGATCGACTTCATGCAGTGGATCCCCACCTCCCCCACCGACAGCGTGATCCGGGAAATTGCTTATGTGCATCCCGATGCGCGGCGGGAGATGCGGGCCGCGCGCTATGCCAACTGGCGCATCAACCGGCAGGTCAGCCTGGAGGACAAGACATTGATCGAACGGGTGCAGCAGGGCATGGGCAGCCGTGCCTATACGACCGGCCCGCTGGGCCGTAACGAGATGTCGCTGCGCAGCTTTGCCCGGCGTATCCGTACGCTGATCCCCGAAAGCCGCCTGCCCCACGCCCCGGCACCGGGGTGGAGCGGGCGCATCGGTTGATCATAATTTTCCCTTAAGAAGGACAGGTTCCATGCGCGACGTCGTGATCATCGGGGGCGGCCATAATGGTCTGGTCTGTGCCACATATCTGGCCAAGGCCGGCCTGTCGGTCACGGTGCTGGAACGCCGGCATGTGGTGGGCGGGGCGGCGGTGACGGAGGAATTCCATCCCGGCTTCCGCAACTCCGTCGCCGCCTATACCGTCTCGCTGCTGAACCCCAAGGTCATCCAGGACATGGATCTGGCGGCCCATGGGTTGAGGGTGGTGGAACGGGAAGTGTCGAACTTCCTGCCGTTTGATGATGGCACCCACCTGATGACGGGCGGCAACGGACTGACCAAGCGGCAGGTGGCGAAATTCTCCGCCCGGGATGCCGAACGGCTGGATGATTACGATCGGGTGACGGGGGCCATTGCCGATGTACTGCGCGATCTGGTGCTGCAAACCCCGCCGAACGTGGTGCAGGGCGGGCTGTTCGCGGCCCTGCCGGAACTGTTGAAGATGGCGCGGCTGGGCGGGCGGCTGAACCGGCTGGATATCGACCTGCAGCGCGAATTGCTGGACCTGTTCGCCATGTCCGCCGGCCATTATCTGGACCGCTGGTTCGAGAGCGTTCCGGTGAAGGCGGTGTTCGGCTTCGACAGTATCGTGGGCAATTTCGCCAGCCCTTATACGCCCGGTTCGGCCTATGTCCTGCTGCACCATGTGTTCGGCGAGGTGAATGGCAAGAAGGGCGCCTGGGGCCACGCCATTGGCGGCATGGGCGCCATCACCCAGGCCATGGCCAAGTCGGCGATGGCGGCGGGGGTGGAGATCATCACCGATGC
This sequence comes from alpha proteobacterium AAP38, assembly GCA_001296005.1. Classification (GTDB taxonomy): domain Bacteria; phylum Pseudomonadota; class Alphaproteobacteria; order Azospirillales; family Azospirillaceae; genus Niveispirillum. The sequence goes on from LJHR01000004.1 coordinate 235,490, forward strand.
CGCCGTGACGGAAGTGATCATCGAAAAGGGCCGGGCCGTGGGGGCTGTCACCGCCAACGGCACCGCCGTACGGGGCCGGCTGGTCGTGTCCAACCTGAACCCGCGCCTGCTGTTCGGCAAGCTGGTAGCCGCCAACGAGCAGCCGGCGGAATTCAACTGCCGCATCAATAGCTGGCGCTGCGGGTCCGGCACCTTCCGCATGAATGTGGCGCTGTCGGAACTGCCCGATTTCACCAGCCTGCCCGGCAAGGACCGCGCCCCGCACCATACGGCAGGCATCATCATCGCGCCCGGGCTGGATTACATGGACCGCGCTTTCATGGATGCGCGCCGCGACGGCTGGTCAAAGAACCCCATCGTGGAGGTGCTGATCCCCTCCACCCTCGACAGCACCCTGGCACCGCAGGGGCAGCATGTAGCCAGCCTGTTCTGTCAGCATGTGGCCCCGGAACTGCCCGATGGCGCCTCTTGGGACGATCACCGCGAAACGGTGGCCGACCTGATGATCGACACCGTCAACCGCTACGCCCCCAATTTCAAGGCGTCGGTCATTGGCCGGCAGATCAACAGCCCGCTGGACCTGGAGCGGACCTTCGGGCTGGTCGGAGGCGACATTTTCCATGGCGCCCTGGACCTGAACCAGATTTTCTCCGCCCGCCCCATGCTGGGCCATGCCGATTACCGCACGCCCGTCAAGGGCCTGTACCAGTGCGGGTCCGGCACCCATCCGGGCGGCGGCGTCACCGGCGCGCCGGGCCATAATGCCGCGCGGGAGATCATTGCCGATATCCATGCCCGGCGGATTTAGGGGGGCAACGCTCCCCTGAACCCTGGACGGATGCGGAATAACGGGTAGGCTTTCCATAGGCCCCGGCGGGCCGGACGATACGGGAGGTTTGGCATGCGACAGGCTGGCCAGGATTTCTACCCTCCGCACGGGGCCGGCCCATGAGAAACCGCAGCCAGAAGATCGGCCCCCTGGGGGCCGGGGCCATCGTCGCGGGCAATATGATCGGGTCGGGCATCTTTCTGCTGCCGGTCAGCCTGGGCGCCATCGGGTCCATCACCCTGATCGGCTGGATCGCGGTGCTGCTGGGGTGCCTGATCCTGGGCTGGGTCTGTTCACGCTTGGCCATGATGCGGCCCGGCGGGCTGGGCCTGACGGGGCAGGTGCATGATGCGCTGGGCCGTTATCTGGGCTTTCAGTCGGCCTTCGTCTACTGGATCGCCACATGGTTCGGGAATGTCGCCATCGCGCTGGCCGTCACCGGCTATCTGGGCACCTTCTTTGCGTCGATCAAGGTACCGATGGTGCTGGCCGGGGTGACCATTGCCATCATCTGGCTGATGACGCTGATCAATCTGTGGGGTGCGCGCCTGATCGCACGGTTCGAGGGGGTGGCCCTGGTGCTGGGGCTGGCACCAGTGCTGCTGGTCGGCGGGCTGGGCTGGGCGTGGTTTGATCCGGAGATATTCCGGGCCTCCTGGAATGTGACGGGCGGGTCGGACCTGTCGGCCATCACCGCCTCGCTGGGCCTGATCATCTGGGCCTTCCTGGGCCTGGAAAGTGCCGCCATCGTGGCGGCGGTGGTGAAGCGGCCGGAACGCGATGTGCCGTTGGCCACGGCGGGCGGCATCGGGGTGGCGGGCATCACCTATATCATTGCCTGCACGGCCCTGTCGGGCGTGATGCCGGCGGCGGAACTGGCAGCCTCCACCGCACCATTCGCGGAGGTGGCGGCCCGCATCTGGGGACCGGTGGCGGCCAGCATCCTGGCGCTATGTGCCATGGTGAAGGCGGCGGGCACCCTGGCCGGATGGATGCTGGTGGGGGCCGAAACGGCGGAGGCGGCGGCCGAACTGGGCCTGTTCCCACGCATGCTGTCCCGCATCAACGCCCATGGCGCGCCGTCGCGCAACCTGATCGTCACTGCCATCCTGATGACCATCGTCTGCATCTCTACCCTGTCGGCCACACTGGGCGAACAGTTCAGCATGGTGATCAACATGGCGGTGATCCTGAATGTGCTGGTCTATGTCTATGCCTGCCTGTCGCTGCTGCGCCTGTCGGGGGAGGTGCCGGCGGGGATGGAACGGCTGCGGGTGCGGGGAGCCGCCATCGCGGGGCTGGGCTTCGGCATCCTGATCATCGCCCTCTCGGAGGAGTGGATGCTGGGGGTCGCCGCCTTGATCCTGCTGCTGACGGTGCCGCTCTATCTTCTGCGGCGGCGGGCGCGGTGATGGGTCGCCATCTATTTTACGGCGCAGGGGCGGCAGCGGCAGACATTTCTTTGTAACTTCTTTTACGGCGATGAACGGGGCATTGTGCAGCCGCTGATTTTCGTTCCCTGTCACATGCGTGGCTTCTGGAGGCTCACCGATGGATTTCTTCCGCCGCTTCAATTTCCTGGTCTGCGCCCCCGCCTTTGAGGCGGATGAGCTGGAGGGGTCGCGGCTTCAGGACATTATCGGGGAGGTGGAGCGTCTGGGCTTCGAGGTGACCAAGGCGCGGCGCATCGAGGATGCGGAATTGGCCATCCGTACAGATGCCGCCATCGGCTGCATGGTGCTGGACTGGGGCAAGCGCTGGTCGGAGGGCAAGGCGGCCGCCCTGATCTCCCTGGTGCGGGCGCGCGGGCTGGAAATGCCCATCGTGCTGCTGGTGCGGCGCAAGCGGCTGGAGGATATACCGGTCGAGGTGATGCGGGAGATCGACGGCTATGTCTTCCTGGCCGAGGAAACGCCGCAATTCATCGCCAAAAACCTGATCAGCCGCCTGCGCCAATATGCCGAAACCCTGAAGACGCCGTTCTTCGGCGCCCTGGTCGATTATGCCGAGGAAGGCAACCAGATGTGGACCTGTCCGGGCCATAATGGCGGCATCTTCTATAGCCGCAGCCCCATCGGCCGCATTTTTGTGGAGCATCTGGGCGAGGCGATTTTCCGCGACGATCTGGATAATTCCGTCGTCGATCTGGGCGACCTGCTGGTGCATGAGGGGCCGGCGCTGCGCGCGCAGAAGGAAGCCGCCAAGATTTTCGGGGCGGAACGCACCTATTTCGTGCTGAACGGTACCTCGGCCTCCAACAAGGTGGTTCTGGGCGCGTTGGTAGCGGAAGACGACCTTGTCCTGTTCGACCGCAACAACCACAAGGCCGCCCATCATGGCGCCCTGCTGCTGGGTCAGGGCACGCCGATCTTCCTTGAAACCGACCGCAACGCCCACGGCCTGATCGGCCCCATCGATTACGAGGCGCTGGACGAGGACAAGATCCGGGAGAAGATCCGCACCAGCCCCTGGGTGAAGGACCCCGATGCCTGGAAGAAGCCGCGCCCGTTCCGCGTGGCCGTGATCCAGCAATGTTCCTATGACGGCACCATCAACAATGCCGACATGCTGGTCGAAAAGCTGGGACCGCTGTGTGATTACATCATGTTCGATGAGGCCTGGGCCGGCTTCATGAAGTTCCACCCGCTGTTCCAGGGCCGATACGGCATGGGGGTGAAGAATTTGGGTCCCGACAGCCCCGGCATCATCACCACCCAATCGACGCACAAGCAGCTGGCCAGCTTCAGCCAGGCCTCACAGATCCATGTGAAGGACAAGCATATCGGCGATATCGAACGCCGCGTCGAACATCGCCGTTTCAATGAGAGCTTCCTGCAGCACGCCTCCACCAGCCCCTTCTATCCCATCTTCGCCTCCCTGGATGTCGGCGCGCAGATGATGAAGGGCAAGTCGGGCGAGGTACTGTGGGACGACACGATCCGCCTGGGCATCGAGACCCGCAAGAAGCTGCGCGCCATCGCGCGGGAATTCATCGACAAGGAAAGCGATCCCGCCCGCCAGTGGTTCTTCGACCCGTTCGTGCCTGACGTCACCCGGTTTGAGGGGCGCGATGTGCGGTGGGAAGACGTGCCGACGGATGAGCTGGCCCGCGATCCCTCACATTGGATGCTGGAGCCGGGGCGCGGCTGGCATGGGTTCAGCCATCTGGGCCCCAACTATGCCATGACCGACCCCAACAAGCTGACCATCCTGACCCCCGGTTTCGACCGGCGCACCGGTGCCTATCAAGATCAGGGAATCCCAGCCCCGGTGGTGGCCGAATACTTACGCGAAAACCAGATCGTACCGGAAAAGAATGACCTCAATTCGCTGCTTTTCCTGCTGACGCCCGGCGTGGAAAGCAGCAAGGCCGGCGGGTTGATGAGCGCACTGATCTTCTTCAAGCGGCTGCATGACGACAATGCCCTGCTGGACGACATCATGCCTGATTTCGTGCGCCGGCGAGCCCCGCGTTATAACGGCGTGCGTCTGGGCGATCTGTGCCGCGATATCCACGCCTTCTATCGCGAGCATAATATCAGCGCGTTGCAGCGTGCCCAGTTCCGGCCCGAACATCTGCCGGAAATGGCCATGCTGCCGCATAAGGCGGCCAAGCAGTTGGTCCGTAACAAGGTGGATTTCGTCACCCTGGACCAGTTGCCGGGCCGCATCGCCACGACCTTGATGCTGGTCTATCCGCCCGGCATCGCCACTGTCCTGCCGGGGGAGCGGCTGACAGAGGCCGCACGACCCATGATCGATTACCTGAAAGTGTTTGAGAAGGGGGCCAACCTGTTCCCCGGCTTCGACAATGAAATCCAAGGCGTCTATCGCAAGCAGGATGCCGATGGGCGCATCCGGTTCTATACCTATGTGGTGCGGGAATAGGGTTGGACCATAGCCGGTGCCCGATACCGGGGGTCAGGGCTTCTGACCGCCGGTATCACCCGGCGGCATAGGTGAAGGAGCAGTTGCCAAGCCCGCCCACCTTTGCGGTGACCGTCTGCCCCGGCACCAGTGGCACCATCGGCCCCAAGGCACCGGTCAGCAGGATGTCGCCGGCCTGCAACGGCTGCCCACGGGCGGCCAGCGTACTGGCCAGCCAGGCCGCCGCATTCAACGGATGGCCCAGGCAGGCAGCTCCCGCCCCCAGTGACGCAATGGCCCCATCCACCTCCAGCACCATGCCGCAGGTATAGAGATCCAGCCCGGCCAACGGCCTGCCCTCCGCGCTGATCACGAAGAAGGCCGAGGAGCCGTTATCGGCGACGGTATCCGCGAAGGTGATGGCCCAGTTGGCGATACGGCTGTCCACGATTTCAATCGCGGCATGCACGCTGGCGACCGCTGCCGCCACATCGGCGGCGCTGGTAGTCGTGCTGGGCAGGGCCTGATCCAGGATCAGCGCCACTTCCGCCTCTGCCTTCGGCTGCAAGGTTCTGGCCGGGTCCAGGAAACCGCCATCGGCAATGCGCATATCATCGAACAGCACGCCGAAATCCGGCTGGTCCACCCCCAGCTGCTTTTGCACGGCCTTGGCCGTCAGGCCGGCCTTGCGCCCCACGATTTTACGGCCCTGTCCCTGCCACCATTGGGTATTGAGGGCCTGAATGGCATAGGCGCCATCGGCATCCAGCGGGTCCAACGCGTCGCGCAGCGGTGCGATGGCCGTGCCATCATAGGCCTGACGCAGACGCCGGGCGACTTCCTCATATGTGGGCGAGACCATCTGGCCGTTTCCTCAAATTATCATGGGGTTCCGCCGGGCACCCGCCGGCGGCAAGCAACGCGTGATCCAAGCCGGCATGGGGCCGTTGCCCCCGAACAGCATGTCCGCACCATATCCGATGGTGCCGCTGGTCACCAGCCGACGCCTGCGGTAATTTCTTACATCATGAGAAACGGAACCCCTCACCTCTCCTCCTCCTTGCGGGCGCTGACGATGCTGGACAGCGTCATCAATGGCGGTGGGGGAAGGTCGATCACCGATCTGGCACGCCAGCTTGATATCCCGGTATCCACCGCCCACCGTCAGATCGCGACGCTGGTAGCAGCGGGCTATCTGTCGCCCGATCCGGGGGGGG